>NZ_JBVICQ010000012.1:0-301956 GCF_055572815.1 Streptomyces sp. NPDC030296 | reverse complement strand
TCGATGGCGATCTGTTCGGTGACGTCGACGTGTTCGCAGCCGCCGTAGTAGCGGCGGCCGGGGTAGCCCTCGGCGTACTTGTTGGTGAGGACGGATCCCTGGGCCTCGATGACGGCGAGCGGAGCGAAGTTCTCCGACGCGATCATCTCCAGGGTGGACTGCTGGCGGTGCAGCTCGGCGTCGACCGCGGCCGCCACCTCCGGGTCCAGCTCGTGCAGGGGCGTGTTCAGAAGCGACATGGTGCTACGACCTCTCAGCCGGCGATGAAGGCGGTGTACTCGTCGGCGGAGAGCAGGTCGCCCGGCTCGTCCGTGATCCGCACCTTGAACAGCCAGCCGCCCTCGAAGGGGGCCGTGTTCACCAGCGACGGATCGTTCACCACGTCCTCGTTGACCTCGGTGACCTCACCGCTCACCGGGGAGTACAGGTCGCTGACGGACTTCGTCGACTCCAGCTCGCCGCAGGACTCGCCCGCGGTCACCGTGGAGCCCACCTCGGGGAGCTGGGTGTAGACGACATCGCCGAGCGCGTTGGCCGCGTGCTCCGTGATGCCCACCGTCGAGACGCCGTCCTCGGCGGCCGACAGCCACTCGTGCTCCTTGCTGTAGCGCAGCTGCTGGGGGTTGCTCATGGCCTGAATTCTCCTGTACGCGGGGGAGTGGTGATGAATGAGGGACTGCTGGAACCGCTGTTGAACAGGGCGGATGTGCCCTTTGTCACGCTCGGGTGCGCTGCCGTGCCGTTCCGCACGACCACGCCATGCCGCTTCTGAACGACGGTGAGCCGACTACGACGGTGTCACCTGGACCGCTTGTAGAACGGCAGCGCCACGACCTCGAACGGCTCGTGGCTGCCGCGGATGTCCACAGCGACCCCGGTGGTGCCCGGGGCGGCGTACATGGCGTCGACGTACGCCATCGCGATCGGCTTGCCCAGTGTGGGGGAGGGGGCGCCGGAGGTGACCTCGCCGATCACCTTGCCCTCGGCGACGACGGGGTACCCGGCGCGGGGGACCCGACGGCCCTCGGCGATCAGGCCGACGAGGACCTGCGGCTCGTGGTTGGCGTTCTCGGCGGCCTCGCGCAGGGCCGCGCGGCCCACGAAGTCGCCCTCCTTCTCGAACTTCACCACCCGGCCGAGCCCGGCGTCGAAGGGCGTCAGTTCGGTGGTCAGCTCGTGCCCGTACAGCGGCATGCCCGCCTCCAGGCGCAGCGTGTCCCGGCAGGACAGGCCGCACGGCACCAGGCCGACGCCCTCGCCCGCCTCGGTCAGCGCCTGCCACAGCTCCACGGCGTGCTCCGGCTTCACGAACAGCTCGAAGCCGTCCTCGCCGGTGTACCCGGTGCGCGCGATCAGCGCCGGGACGCCAGCGACCGTGCCGGGCAGGCCCGCGTAGTACTTCAGGCCGTCGAGGTCGGCGTCGGTGAGCGCCTTCACGATGCCGGGGGACTCGGGGCCCTGGACCGCGAGCAGTGCGTACGCGTCGCGGTCGTCGCGGACCTCGGCGTCGAACCCGGCCGCGCGCTCCACCAGCGCGTCCAGCACCACCTGGGCGTTGGAGGCGTTCGCGACGACCATGTACTCGGTGTCGGCCAGGCGGTAGACGATCAGGTCGTCGAGGATGCCGCCGTCCTCGCGGCAGATCATGGTGTAGCGGGCGCGGCCCGTCTTCACGCCGCCGATGTTCCCGACGAGGGCGTAGTCGAGGAGCGCGGCCGCCTGGGGGCCGGTGACGGTGATCTCGCCCATGTGGGAGAGGTCGAACAGCCCGGCCCGGGTCCGTACGGCGTTGTGCTCGTCGCGTTCGGAGCCGTAGCGCAGGGGCATGTCCCAGCCCGCGAAATCGGTCATCGTCGCGCCGAGCGAGCGATGCAGCGCATCGAGCGCGGTACGGCGCGGTCCGGCGGTGGGGCTACTGCTCATCGGTTCTGCTCCCAAGGCGATGGGGGTCCCTCACGCGCGAGCGAAGCCGAGCGTGGGGGAAGGCGAGGACGTTCCTCCCCATCTGTCATCGGAACCTGAGAGGTTCACCACGACCGTACGTCCTGATGACGCGGCGGTGGTCGCGGTTTGCACCTTGGGTGGAGCCACTGGCGCAGCGGCTCGCTTTTCAGATGTGCCTCGCCCGCGCGGTATCTGGGCCTGAGAGATTCAAGGGAGGGACTTGCTCCTTCGGCGCCCCAGCGAAGACTGCTGGGAGCTCTCCCGCGCGGATTCAAGCGGCCGGTATGCAGTTGGCGCGCACATCATTGCACGCATCGGCGCGGCACGGCAGGGGGAGGTTCCGGGGCGGGGAGGTGTCGGGCCGGGCGCCCCGGTCCCGGGCGGTGCACGAATTCGGGGGACAGACAGAGCGGTCCGTTGCACTCTTGTGGCAGTACGAGGACTGAATCAGGAGCGATCGGGCATTACCTTCTCTTTACAGTCTGTGGGGATGGGTCTCCCGACCCCTGGGGAGGACGATCACGGTGGACAGGACCACGGCGTACGCGACGACCTCGGGCCTCGCCCTGCCCGAGCAGCCCGTCGGCCCGGCCGCCGCGGCCTGCGGCCCCTTCCCGAGGGCGGTCGTCCGAGACCTCAGGGAGCGCTCCGGACGCAGCCCGCGCGTGCTGTCGTTCGCGCCGGTCGACCTCGTGGTCGTCACCGGGCTCCCCGGCAGCGGCAAGTCGACCCTGATGCGGCGCACGGTGCCGGGACCGCGGATCGACTCCCAGGACACGCGTGACCGCTTCGACGCGCGCCTGGCGCGCGTCCTGCCGTACGCCGTGTACCGGCCGTTCGTCCGCCTCGCGCACTACGCCGGGCTCCGGCGTGCGCTGCGCTCCGGTGAGGGCGTCGTCGTGCACGACTGCGGAACCCAGGCATGGGTGCGGCGCTGGCTCGCCCGCGAGGCCGTCCGCAGGGGCGGCACCCTCCATCTGCTGCTGCTCGACGTCACCCCCGGTGAGGCGCGCGACGGACAGCGGGAGCGGGGACGCGGGGTGTCCCGGTACGCCTTCGCCCGGCACCGGGGGGCGATGACCCGGCTGCTGCGGTCCGTGGAGGAGGGGCGCCTGCCGGAGGGCTGCGGATCGGCGGTGCTGATCGACCGGGCCGCGGCGGACGCGCTGAACCGGATCGGCTTCGACGGCTGAGAGCGGGCCCGCCCGCAGGGGGCGGGGCCGGGCCGTCGTCGAGGGCGGCCGCCGGGCCGTCCCCTTTGTCGGCGGGGGGCATTAAGGTGCAGGGACAACAGCATCACGGAGTAAAGCGGTAGGCGGCAGATGGACTTCCCGGCGGACTTCCCGGCACAGGCACACCCTCATGGACACGGCGGGTGGCCCGGCAATGAGCTGGAGGAGGTGCTGTCCGCCTCCCTCGGGGTGCCGGGGGCCGGCCCGCGCATCGTCGAGGTGCTGGCCCGCAGCTTCGTGTGGGTGCCGCTGCCCGAGGGCGGGGGACGGCACAGCCGCGAGCTGGATCTGCCGACGATGCAGCTGGACGGCCAGGTGTACGTGCCGGTGTTCAGCTCCGAGGAGCAGTTCCGCCAGGTCGTCGGCAGCCACATGTCGTTCACGATCGCCCCGGCCGTCGAGTTCGCCCGCGGGCTGCCCCCGCAGGTCGGCCTCGCCCTGAACCCGGACGGTGTCGTGGGCATCCCGCTGCCGCCGCCCGCCGTGGCCGAGCTGTGCCGGGCCGCCCGGACCCCGCTGGACGGGTCGGCGAGCGGCGCCCGGGTCCGCCTGTTCGAACCGGACTGGCAGGACGACCCGGTGGACTTCCTCGCCGCGGCCTCCGCCGAGTTCGCCGCGACCGGCGTCGTCCTCAGCGCCCGCCGCTGCCTCGCCGCCATCGAGACGGCCGACCCCGTCATGTTCATCGGTGTCGACCTGGTCTCCTGGGAGGCGGACCGCACCCTCCCCCTGGACGCCCTCGGCCGCGCCCTCGGCACACAACCGGTGGTCTGGCCGGTCAACATGGTCTTCCTGGACGTGGCCCAGGACCCGGTGGGCGACTGGCTCCGCGAGAAGGTCCGCCCCTTCTACCAACAGGGCTACTGACACCGGCCCCCGACAGGGCGCGGGGCGGCGGCGTCGGCGGCTGCGCCGCGGGGCGCGACCAGCCACGACGACACCGGGGCCCGCGACGCACAGCAAGCCCCGAGCCCTGACCGGCTCGACCCGCACACCACCTAAGCTGGTTTTCCACAACCAGGGTCCGACACCACCAGCTCCAAACCGAAGGGCGGCTGACGTGAGCGCGAGCGGCACGGCGACCGGGCAGGTCGAGCACATGCTGCGCCAGGTGACGCCGGGGCGTTACGACGCCTACGAGGCGTTGCTGCGTGCCCTCGCGACCCCCGCCACCGGCCAGGTCTGGATGCTCCTGTGGCACGGCCAGGCAGGCTCCCCCGACGCCCAGTACGGGAACATGGAGGTGGACGGGTTCAACTACGCGCCCTGCGTCACCTCCGCCCAGGAGCTCTCCGCCAGCGGCTGGAACCGCAGTTACGAGGTCGTCGACGGCCTCGACGTGGCCCGCACGCTCTACCCCGACCACTACGGACTCTGGCTCAACCCGCACGCCCCGGGCGGCGGCGTCGGCATTCCCTGGCTGGATCTGCGCCGGATCGCCACGGGTCTGGAGCGGCAGCCCGCGGGCCCGCTGCGGCTGTCCGAGCCAGGCATCGAGATCCCGCAGTTCTACGCCCTGCTCACGCAGAACGCCCACCGCACCCCGGCCGTGCGCTCGCTGCGCCGCGCCTGGGTGCAGCCCTCGCTCGGCGCCCCCTACCTGGCGATCGGCCTCGACGTGTACGACACCTCGCCGTCCGCCGTCGACTCGGTGCGCGCGATGATGCAGCAGTCGATCGGCGCCGTCCCGGACGGGCTGCCCGTCTCCACGGTCGCCATGTCCGACGAGTACGACCCGGTCGCGATGTGGCTGCGGGCCGCCGCCCGCCCCTTCTACGACCGTGAGGCCCACGGTGCCCCGGCCCAGGCCCCGGCCGCCGGCGGCTACGGCTACCCGGGCGGCTACTGACCCGGTACGGCGGGAGTCCCCGGCCCCGGTCCGGTTCGATGACGAACCTGCCCGGAACCGGGGGCTCCGTCATGCGTTCACCTGCCCCCGTGCCGGTGAACGCCGCTCATTTTTCCTTTTGCGTGTTTCCGTGGTGGCGCACTTTCGTTCACGGGCCCGAACGAATATGCACTCTTCCGGAAAGCCGCCGGAATTACGGCTTCGGCGTGCAGGACGCCTGCCGCGTCTGGCATTCCGCGAAGTGCAGGGAAGAAGTGATTCCCTTCAGAATGCCGACGATCTCGATACGGTCGTGCTTGCAGTTGCCGAGCTCGCGCCAGCGCTCGACCTGGAACTTCTGGTACTCGACCATCGGCTGGGTGTAGCCCCGCTTGCCCGGGTCGACCGTCATACGGTTGGTGACGGTGCGGCCCTTGGCGACGGACTTGGCCACCTCGTACTTGGTCTTCGCCTCGACCTGGGCGATGCCCCAGCCCACGCTGGCGCTGGCCTCGCCGCCCCAGGTCGTCGTACGGGTCTTGGTGGTCTTGATCGAGTAGACCAGGGTCGACTTGCTGGAGCTGCTGTTGCGCTTGCTGACCACCGGGCCGCGGGAGGCGTACCACGGCGTGCCGAGCTTGATCACCTTGGAGTAGGTGTAGCCCTCGCAGCGCATGGGGGCCTGGTCGGCGGCGCTCGCCGTGGCCGGCACGGCCGTGAACGCACCGGTGACGAGCGCGGTCGTCGCGAACGTCGCGGAAAGAGCACGCTTGTTGCGCAGATTCATTTGTATCCCCGTTTTCCCCGTCGACCCGGTCAATTCATTTCGCTGTCCGGGGGAGTGGGTCGGTCCACCCCGGCGGAGAAGAAGTTAGTGGGCTGTCGAGACGGCTCGCAATGGGCCGGGGATTCTGTTACGAAGCAACGCTCAGACGAACCTCAAATACCCGGGGAATACTTGGTCGAGCGCCTGGTGGCATGTGTTCTTCGCCCGAATTGCCACGCACCCGAAGGGGGTGATTGCGGGTGATCTGGACATGGCGAACTCGTTCTGTGACCTGGGTCACTTGTAACAGTCCGTTCGGTGCCGCTCACCCGCATGCGATGTTCGGATTCCGGAACCCTGCTGGCCACATCACGGTTACGCATACATTCGCCGTCGGGTCTGGTGCCTGATCGCGCCACCGTTGAAGACTCCCCCAGAGCGGTGGGGGGTCGGCCGAACGTGCTGTTCATACGGTGGTGTTCAGTGCCGTATGCGCCTCTCCCTCCGAACGGCACGGCGAGACAGCGACGTTGACACCGGGTCACAAGCAAGAAGTACGCGAGAGAACGACGGCAGTAGTGGCAACGGACCGCACCGCAGACCCGGGCGGCCGCCAAGCACAGTCGGCAACCACCGGCACGGGCAAGCACGAGGGACGATGACCGCACCCATTGAGACGACCGGATCGCAGGCCGAGGCACAGCCCGAGGCCGTGCTGGAAGGTGTCGAGGCCAAGAGGATCGAGGGCCGTTCGCTCGGCCAGATCGCCTGGACCCGCTTCAAGCGCGACAAGGTGGCGGTGGCCGGCGGAGTCGTGGTCGTCCTGCTGATCCTGATCGCGGCCCTCTCCCGGCCGCTGCAGTCGCTGCTCGGACTCGACCCCAACGCCTTCAACCAGGACCTGATCGACCCCAACACCTCCCTGCCGAAGGGTGACTTCGGCGGGATGAGCTGGGACCACCCGCTCGGTGTCGAGCCGAAGTTCGGCCGCGACATCCTCGCCCGCATCCTGGAGGGCTCCTGGGTCTCCCTGGTCGTCGCCTTCGGCGCGACTGTCCTGTCCAACGCCATCGGCACCGTGCTCGGCCTCCTCGCCGGCTACTACGGCGGCCGGGTCGACTCGATCATCAGCCGGCTGATGGACACCTTCCTGGCGTTCCCGCTGCTGCTGTTCGCCATCGCCATCTCCGCCACGCTGCAGGGCGGCGCCTTCGGCCTCGAAGGACTTCCCCTGCACATCTCGGTGCTCATCTTCGTCATCGGCTTCTTCAACTGGCCGTACATGGGGCGCATCGTGCGCGCCCAGACCATGGCGCTGAGGGAACGGGAGTTCATCGACGCCTCCCGCGGGATGGGGGCCGCCGGGCCGTACATCCTCTTCAGGGAACTGCTGCCGAACCTCGTCGCGCCGATCATCGTCTACTCGACGCTGCTGATCCCGACCAACATCATCTTCGAGGCCTCCCTGAGCTTCCTCGGTGTCGGTATCCGCCCGCCGCAGGCCTCCTGGGGCGGAATGCTCAACGACGCGGTCGACTTCTTCCAGGTCGACCCGCAGTACATGATCGTTCCCGGCCTCGCGATCTTCATCACGGTGCTGGCCTTCAACCTCCTCGGTGACGGCCTCAGGGACGCCCTCGACCCCCGCAGCCGCTGACGTCCGCGGTCGCGGGCACCCGTCGCGTCCTGCTCAACTGTCCAACTACGAAGGGGAAACAGACCATCATGCGAAGGTCAGCAATGGCCGCGATCGCGGCCGTCAGCAGTGCCGGCTTGCTCCTGTCGGCCTGCAGCAAGGCCGACGACAGCCCGGACGACCCCGCCAAGGGCGCGGGCGCCAACGCCGCGACCAAGGAGGTCGTGAACGCGTCCACCAAGAAGGGCGGCACGGTCACCTACGCGAGCTCCGACGCTCCCGAGTCCCTCGACCCGGGCAACATGTACTACGCGTACGGGTTCAACTTCAGCCGTCTCTACGCGCGTCCGCTGATGACCTTCAAGCCCGGCCCCGGCGAGAAGGGCAACGAGCTCGTCCCGGACCTCGCCGAGGCCGCGGGCGTGCCCAGCGACGGCGGCAAGACCTGGACGTACAAGATCCGCCAAGGCGTGAAGTTCGAGGACGGCACGGTCGTCACCTCGAAGGACGTCAAGTACGCGGTCGAGCGCTCCAACTTCGCGCGTGACGTGCTCTCCTCCGGCCCCAACTACTTCCAGCAGCTGCTGGACGGCGGGGACAAGTACAAAGGCCCGTACAAGGACAAGAGCGAGAAGGGCATAGCGTCCATCGAGACGCCGGACGACAACACCATCGTCTTCAAGCTCAACAAGCCCTTCGCCGACTTCGACTTCCTGGCGAGCCAGCCCCAGACCGCCCCGGTGCCCCGCGCCAAGGACACCGGCGTCGACTACACCAAGAAGGTCGTGTCGACCGGCTCGTACAAGTTCGAGAAGTACGACGAGGGCAAGCAGATCGTCCTGACCCGCAACCCCGAGTGGGACGCGAAGACGGACCCGCTGCGCAAGCAGTACCCGGACAAGATCGTCGTGAACCTGAAGGTCAACAAGGCCACCATCGACAAGGATGTGATGGCCGGCGACACGATGATCGACATCCAGGGCACGGGTGTCGACACCCAGACCCAGGCGCAGCTCGTCAACGACAAGGACAAGCTCGCCAACACGGACAACGCGCTCGGTGGCCGCCTCATCTACACGGCGATCAACACGCAGCAGAAGCCGTTCGACAACGTCGAGTGCCGCAAGGCCGTGCAGTACGCGATCAACAAGGTCGCCGTGCAGACCGCCATGGGCGGCCCGATCCGCGGTGACATCGCCTCCACGGTCCTGCCGACCGACATCCCGGGCTACGAGAAGTACGACCTCTACGCCACCAAGGGCAACAAGGGCGACGAGGCCAAGGCCAAGGAGCACCTGAAGGCCTGCGGGCAGGAGAAGGGCTTCAAGACCGCCATCTCCGCCCGTACCGACCGCCAGGGTGAGGTCGACGCCGCCACCGCGATCGTCGGCGCGCTGAAGAAGGTCGGCATCGACGCCGAGATCAAGCAGTTCCCGTCGGGCAAGTACTTCTCCGACTACGCGGGCGTGCCGAAGTTCAACAAGAAGCAGAACATCGGCCTGATCATGATGCAGTGGGGCTCCGACTGGCCGACCGGTTACGGCTTCCTGCAGCAGATCGTCCACGGCAAGGCCATCGGCCAGTCCGGCAACACCAACCTGTCGGAGCTGAACGACCCGGAGATCAACAAGCTGCTCGACGACGCGATCGGCAACACCGACGAGGCCGCCCGCACCGCCGCGTACACCCAGGTCGACAAGAAGGTCATGGAGCAGGCCGCCATCGTGCCGCTGACCTACTTCAAGGTCCTGCTGTACCGCTCGCCGTACGCCACCAACGTGGTGTCGTCGTCCGCCTTCAGCGGTCAGTACGACTACCTCAACATCGGTACCACCAAGCAGTAGCCCCGGAAGGCAGGTGAAGGCATTGGCGCCCGCGGGTTCGTCACCCGCGGGCGCCGGCGCCGGTCCTCGTGATCTCGTACATCATCCGCCGGACGATCGCAGCGGTGATCCTGCTGCTGGTCGTCACCGCGGTCACCTTCGGCATCTTCTTCATCCTGCCGAAGCTCGCAGGGCAGACCGCCGACCAGCTGGCGCAGCAGTACATCGGCAAGAACCCCACGCCCGCGGACATCGCCGCCGTCAAGGCGAACCTCGGCCTGGACGAGCCGGTGTACGTCCAGTACTGGGAGTTCATCAAGGGGATCGTCTCCGGCGCCACCTATGACCTCGGTCCCACCACGGTCCAGTGCAACGCCCCCTGCTTCGGCTACTCCTTCAAGGACCACCTGGAGGTCTGGCCGCAGCTGACCGAGCGGCTTCCGGTCACCCTGTCGCTGGCCGTCGGCGCCGCCGTGCTGTGGCTGGTGGGCGGTATCGCCGCCGGTGTGGTCTCCGCGCTCAAACCGGGCTCGTTCTTCGACCGCTCCGCCATGGGCGTGGCGCTCGCGGGCGTGTCCCTGCCCATGTTCTTCACCGGTCAGCTGGCGCTGCTGCTGTTCAGCTACAAGCTGGAGATCTTCGGCAGGACGTACGTCCCCTTCACGGAGAACCCCTCGCAGTGGGCCAACACCCTGTTCCTCCCCTGGTGTTCGCTGGCCCTCCTCTACTCCGCCATCTACGCCCGGCTCACCCGCTCGGGCATGCTGGAGACGATGAACGAGGACTTCATCCGTACCGCGCGGGCCAAGGGCCTGCGGGAGCGCAAGGTGGTCGTCCGGCACGGTCTGCGGGCCGCGCTGACCCCGCTGGTGACGGTCTTCGGCATGGACATCGGCCTGCTGCTCGGCGGTGCCGTCATCACCGAGACCGTGTTCTCCCTGCACGGCATCGGCGAGTACGCGGTCCAGTCGATCACCGCCAACGACCTGCCCCCGATCCTCGGGGTGACCCTGCTCGCGGCGTTCTTCGTCGTCTTCATGAACCTTGTGGTGGACCTGCTGTACGCCACGATCGACCCGCGGGTGAGGCTCTCGTGACCGAACTGTCCAAGACCGGGGCCGCCGTCGGCGAGCCCGTACGCAGCGGGGACGCCCCCGACGCCTTCCTCGAGGTGCGCGACCTCAAGGTGCACTTCCCGACCGACGACGGCCTGGTCAAGTCCGTCGACGGCCTCTCCTTCCAACTGGAGAAGGGCAAGACCCTCGGCATCGTGGGCGAGTCCGGCTCCGGCAAGTCGGTGACCTCGCTGGCCATCATGGGTCTGCACCGGCTCGGCGCGCGCGGCAAGAACGTGCGGATGTCCGGCGAGATCTGGCTCGACGGCAAGGAACTGGTCTCCGCCTCGCCCGACGAGGTCCGCCGGCTGCGTGGCCGCGAGATGGCGATGATCTTCCAGGACCCGCTGTCCGCGATGCACCCGTACTACACGGTCGGCAACCAGATCGTGGAGGCGTACCGCGTCCACCACGACGTCGACAAGAAGACCGCCCGCAGGCGCGCCGTCGAACTCCTCGACCGCGTCGGCATCCCGGAGCCGAACAAGCGGGTCAACAACTACCCGCACGAGTTCTCCGGCGGTATGCGCCAGCGCGCCATGATCGCCATGGCCCTGGTCAACAACCCCGAACTGCTGATCGCCGACGAGCCCACCACCGCCCTGGACGTGACCGTCCAGGCGCAGATCCTGGACCTCATCCGCGACCTGCAGAAGGAGTTCGGCTCCGCGGTCATCATCATCACGCACGACCTCGGCGTGGTCGCCGAGATCGCCGACGACATCCTCGTGATGTACGGCGGCCGCTGCGTGGAGCGCGGACCGGTCGACGACATCTTCTACCAGCCGCAGCACCCCTACACCTGGGGCCTGCTCGGCTCGATGCCGCGCATCGACCGCGAGCAGACCGACCGGCTCATCCCGGTCAAGGGCCAGCCGCCCAGCCTCATCAATGTCCCCTCGGGCTGCGCCTTCAACCCGCGCTGCCCCTACGCGGACGTCCCCAAGGACAACGTCACCCGCACCGAGCGCCCCGAACTGCGTGAGGTCGGCGGCAGGCACTTCACCGCCTGCCACCTGTCGCAGGAGGACCGCACGCGGATCTGGAACGAAGAGATTGCGCCGAAGCTGTGAGCGAGACTGAGACCCGGGCCGCCGTGCCGGCCCCGCGCGCCGAAGAGAAGCCGCTGCTCAAGGTCGAGGGCCTGGTCAAGCACTTCCCCCTGAAGAAGGGCCTGCTCCAGCGGCAGGTCGGGGCGGTCAAGGCCGTCGACGGCATCGACTTCGAGGTGCGCCGGGGCGAGACCCTCGGTGTCGTCGGCGAGTCCGGCTGCGGCAAGTCGACCATGGGCCGGCTCATCACCCGGCTCCTGGAGCCCTCCGGCGGGCGCATCGAGTTCGACGGCCAGGACATCACGCACCTCAACACGTCGGGCATGCGCCCGCTGCGCCGCGACGTGCAGATGATCTTCCAGGACCCGTACGGCTCGCTGAACCCCCGGCACACCATCGGCACGATCGTCTCGGCGCCGTTCAAGCTCCAGGGCGTCGAGCCCGAGGGCGGTGTGAAGAAGGAGGTCCAGCGCCTCCTGGAGCTGGTGGGCCTCAGCCCCGAGCACTACAACCGCTACCCGCACGAGTTCTCCGGCGGTCAGCGCCAGCGCATCGGCATCGCCCGCGCCCTCGCCCTCAAGCCCCGTATGGTCGTGGCCGACGAGCCGGTCTCCGCGCTCGACGTGTCCATCCAGGCGCAGGTCGTCAACCTCATGGACGACCTCCAGGACGAGCTGGGCCTCACGTACGTGATCATCGCGCACGACCTCTCCGTCGTCCGCCATGTCTCGGACCGCATCGCGGTGATGTACCTCGGCAAGATCGTCGAGCTCGCCGACCGGGACGCGCTGTACCAGTCGCCGATGCACCCCTACACCAAGGCCCTGCTGTCGGCGGTGCCGATCCCGGACCCCAGGCGGCGTGGCGCCAAGAGCGAGCGCATCCTGCTCAAGGGCGATGTGCCCTCGCCGATCTCGCCGCCGAGCGGCTGCCGCTTCCACACCCGGTGCTGGAAGGCCACGGAGGTCTGCCGGACCACCGAGCCGCCGCTCGCCGAGCTGAAGCCGGGCCAGCGGGTCGCCTGCCACCACCCGGAGAACTTCGACGACCAGCAGCCCCAGGACGTCGTCCTGCTGGCCGCCGCCAAGGAGGCGGGCGAGCTGGTGCCCGACGAGGTACTGGCCCAGTCGGCGGAGACGTCCGCGGCGGTCGCGGCGGAGGTGGAGGCCGCGGCCGGCGTGGAGACCGCGGCTGACACGGATGCCGCCGAGGCCACGGAGAAGGTCGAGGCTCCGGCTGAGGGGCCCGCCCAGACCGAGGTCGCCAAGGAGACCGGCGACAAGTAACAAGTAAGACCAGATCGAGCCCCTGCCTTGCAATATAAGGCGGGGGCTCGTTGTTGCGTCACAATGTGTGGGTGCTCCAGCAACTGTTCACCCCGTCCGTCCAGCACGCGCTCGATCTGATCGGCATCTTCGTCTTCGCGATCTCCGGCGCGCTGCTGGCCGTGCGCAAGAACTTCGACGTCTTCGGCATCGCCGTCCTCGCCGAGGTCACCGCGCTCGGCGGTGGTCTCTTCCGGGACCTGGTCATCGGAGCCGTGCCGCCGGCCGCCTTCACCGACCTCGGCTACTTCATCACCCCGCTGTTCGCCGCCCTGCTGGTGTTCTTCCTCCATCCGGAGGTCGAGCGCATCCAGAACGGCGTGAACGTCTTCGACGCGGCCGGTCTCGGCCTGTTCTGTGTCACCGGCACGACGAAGGCGTACGAGTACGGGCTGGGCCTCACCGCCTCGGCGGCCCTCGGTCTCGCCACGGCGGTCGGCGGCGGTGTGCTGCGGGACGTGCTCGCCAACGAGGTGCCCTCGCTGCTGCGCTGGGACCGCGATCTGTACGCGGTGCCCGCGATGGTCGGCGCCTGCCTGGTCGTCCTCTGCATCCGCTACGACGCGCTCAACCCCTTCACCTCGGCCTTCGCGGCGGCCGCCGCCTTCGCGCTCAGGCTGCTGGCGATGCGGTACCACTGGCGGGCGCCGCGCGCGTGGAACCGGCGCTCGGCGGCGGTCGAGGAAGGGTGAGTGGAAACGTCGCCGCAACAAGAAAAGCTACCGCTTAGTAATGAGCTGTTGTACGGTTCACCCATGCCCGAAGCAGCTTCCGTACAGGCCACCGTCGGCGACAGCGAGTTCGACCGCGACACCGCGGTCCGCCGACGGGAACCCGGCGTCTACGACGCGGACCTCTCCGCCGGCTGGACGATCATCAGCGCCGTCAACGGCGGCTACCTGCTCGCGATGCTGGGCCGCGCCCTCGCGGACACGCTCCCGCACGCCGACCCGTTCACGGTCTCCGCGCACTACCTGACCGCCTCCCAGCCCGGCCCCGCCGTCATCCGCACGGACGTCGTCCGCACCGGCCGGACCCTGTCGACCGGCCAGGCGTCCCTCCTCCAGTACGACGACGAGGGCCGCGAGATCGAGCGGATCCGCGTCCTCGCCTCCTACGGCGACCTCGGCTCCCTCCCGGACGACGTCCGTACGACGGCGAAGCCGCCCGCGATCCCGCCGATCGAGCAGTGCTTCGGCCCGGACGACGCGCCCGCCCCGGTCCCCGGCAGCTCCGCCATCACCGACCGGCTGTTCCTCAAGCTGGACCCGTCGACCCTCGGCTGGGCCCTCGGCGCGCCGTCGGGGAACGGCGAGATGCGCGCCTGGTTCGGACTCGCCGACGGCCGTGACCCGGACCCCCTGTCGCTGCTCCTCGCGGTGGACGCGCTGCCGCCGACCGCCTTCGAGCTGGGCATCTCCGGCTGGGTCCCGACGGTCGAACTGACCGTGCATGTGCGGTGCCGTCCGGCGCCCGGACCGCTGCGGGTCTCCATCACCACCCGCAACCTCGCCGGCGGCTTCCTGGAGGAGGACGCCGAGGTCTGGGACAGCGCCGACCGCCTGGTCGCGCAGTCCCGGCAACTGGCCCGCGCGCGGCTCACGGGCTGAGCGCGGCTCACGGGCTGAGCGCGCGGCCGGTCGGGGGGCCGGCCGCGCGCGAAGGGCCGGAGCCCCGTCGGGAGCCCCCTCCGGCGCACCCAAGGGCGCGCCCGGCGGCTGTGGCGGGCCTGGCGGCTGTGGCGGACCCCCGGCGGCGCCTCGTCCGCTCCTCAGTCGAGCCAGTGGCGGCAGCCGATGGTGATCAGCCGCATCCGGCGGCCCGCGAGGCGGGTCACGCGTGCGCGTTCCGCCTCGGGGTCGTCGTGGGCCTCCAGGAACAGGGAGGCCGTCGCCAGCATCTGATCGACGTACAGACCGGCGAGCATCAACCGGTCGTCGTCGCTCCAGCCTGCGGTCTCGGGCCGCTTGGCCAGGTCGTCGCACACCTCCGCGGCGAACCGGGTCAGTTGGTCCTGGATCGCCTCCCGCACCGGCTGGACACCTCCGTGCCGCTCGCGCGCGATAAAGCGGACGTGAGCGGGGTACGCGTCCACATGACGGGCGATCAGCTCGACGGCGCGCTGGATCAGTTCGTCACTGTCGCCGACCGCTGCCATCAGATCCCCGAGGACGAGGTGCAGGCTCCCCAGTGCCTCCTCGACCAGCGCGACACCGAGGTCCGCGGTCGAACGGAAGTGCCGGTAGAACGCGGTCGGCGCCACTCCCACGGCCCGGGTGACCTCGCGAAGGCCCAGGCTGCTGAGGCTCTGCTCCTCCAGCAGGGCGAGCGCGGCGTCCATGAGCGCCTGCCGGGTCCGCTGCTTCTGCGCCTGCCGGACGCCGAAAGTGTGACTCATGCCATGCAGTTAACAACTGTTCTCTGTGATTGCAAAGCCGGGCACCGCGTTAGACTTGGAGTCAGTGAACAATTGTAACCACAACCGTTCACCGAAATGTCACGTCGAACCGCCCCCCACGAAACGAGAGGCACTCAAGCCATGTTGTTCCTCGTCGCCGCACTTCTGCTGCTGGGGATCGTCCTGGGCACCGTGGCCCACGTTCCGCTCTCCGTCTCCCTGGTCGCCGCGGCCGTCATCGGCGCCTGGCTGGCGGTCTTCGCCTACCGCGAGCGCCACGCCCGCCGTGGCCGGACCACCGACTGACCTTCTGCGGACTTCCGTTGGAGCCCGTCCACCCCTAGGGAGTTGACCGCACCATGCAACTGACCGCCGCACCTCACACCCGCCCCGCCGCCCGCCGCCGGGGCCGCGACGCCGACGGCATGGCCGTCGCCTCCTTCGTCCTCGGCCTTCTCGGCCTCCTCGTGCTCAACCTCTTCCTCGGCCCCATCGCCATCGTCCTCGCCGCCCTCGCCCTGAAGCGCGGCACCACGAGGCGGGGCCGGGCGTTCCTCGGTCTCGGCCTGGGCGTCGCCGACCTGGTGATCCTGGTTGTTCTGACCCAGACGACGAACACGGTGTCCTGGAGCTTCTGAGCCGTACAGGACCGCCCGGACCGGGAGGGGCACCCCACACCCCGACCGCCGCGGCACCGTCGCCGCGGACGCCGTCATGGCCGGGGGGCGACCCCACCGACGTAGCGGCCGAGGCCGGCGCGCGGCGCCCCCGTAGAATCGGGCACACCATGGCTTACCTCGACCACGCGGCGACGACCCCGATGCTCCCGGAGGCGGCGGAGGCGCTGACCGCCCAGCTGAGCGTCACCGGCAACGCCTCCTCGCTGCACGCATCCGGCCGCAGAGCCCGTCGCACCGTCGAGGAGGCCCGCGAGACCCTCGCGGAGGCCCTCGGAGCCCGCCCCAGCGAGGTCGTCTTCACCTCCGGCGGCACCGAGGCCGACAACCTCGCCGTGAAGGGGCTGTACTGGTCCCGCCGCGCCGCCGACCCGGCCCGCACCCGGGTCCTGGCGAGCCCCGTCGAGCACCACGCCGTCCTCGACGCCGTCCACTGGCTCGGCGAACACGAGGGCGCCACCGTCGAGTACCTCCCCGTCGACACCTACGGCCGCGTCCACCCCGACGCCCTGCGCGAGGCCATCGCCCGCGACCCCGACGACGTGGCGCTCGCCACCGTGATGTGGGCCAACAACGAGATCGGCACCCTCATGCCGGTGCGTGAACTCGCCGACGTCGCCGCGGAGTTCGGCGTCCCGCTGCACGCCGACGCCGTCCAGGCCTTCGGCCAGGTCCCCGTCGGCTTCGGGGACTCCGGCCTCGCCGCGATGACCGTCTCCGGCCACAAGATCGGCGGCCCGTACGGCATCGGCGCGCTCCTCCTCGGCCGCGAGTACAGCCCCGTACCGGTGCTGCACGGCGGCGGCCAGGAACGCCATGTCCGCTCCGGCACCCTCGACGTCCCGGCCGTCGCCTCCTTCGCCGTCGCCGGCCGGCTCGCCGCCGAACAACAGCAGTGGTTCGCCCGGGAGATCGGCTCCCTGCGAGACTCCCTGGTCGACGCGATCCGTGAGGCCGTACCGGACGCCCTCCTCGGCGGTGACCCGGTGGACCGGCTGCCCGCCAACGCGCACTTCACCTTCCCCGGCTGCGAGGGCGACTCCCTGCTGCTGCTCCTCGACGCCCAGGGCATCGAGTGCTCCACCGGCTCGGCCTGCACCGCCGGTATCGCCCAGCCCAGCCATGTCCTCCTCGCCACCGGCGCCGACCCCGACCTCGCCCGCGGCACCCTCCGCTTCTCCCTCGGCCACACCTCCACGGAGGCCGACGTGGAGGCGGTCGCCAAGGCGATCGGCCCCGCGGTGGAACGCGCCCGCAACGCGGGCCTGACCTGAGGCCCGATGCCCGAACGGCTCAGGCCGACGCCGCGCCCGACCCCTTCGCCGCCGCGGCGCGCACCAGCTTCATGTAGCGGTCCCAGTCCCAGTGCTCGCCGGGGTCGGTGTGGTCGGTGCCCGGCACCTCGACATGGCCGATGATGTGCTCGCGGTCGAGCGGGATGTCGTAGCGCGCGCAGATCCGGGCCGTGAGACGGGCGGACGCCTCGTACATCTCGTCCGTGAAGTCCTGCGGACGGTCGACGAAGCCCTCGTGCTCGATGCCGACGCTCCGCTCGTTGTAGTCGCGGTTGCCCGCGTGGTACGCCACGTCCAGCTCGCGGATCATCTGGGTGACATGGCCGTCCTTGCGGACGATGTAGTGCGACGCCGCCCCGTGCTTCGGATCCTGGAAGACCTTCACGGCACTGGCGAAGCTCCCCTGGGTGACATGGATGACCACCATGTCTATGCCGAAGTCGTCCGGCCGGTCCGCCAGCCGCCAGTTCGCGTCCGAGGCCGCCACCCATCGCGCGCCCGCGTAGTCGACCTCGCCCTCCTTGCGCGGCTTCGAGACGCCCGGCACCCGCCACCACGCGCGCGTCAGCTCGTCACGTGCCACGACGGCCGTACCCACGGCGGCCACGGCCGTGCCGATCAGCAGGGCCCGGCGGCCCACGCGCCGGTCCCCGTCCTTGCTCCTGCTCCGGGAAGCACCGTCCCCGGACGCCGTTCTGGTGCCCACGAGCCGTCCAACGGATACTCGCGGGCTCCGGTTCCCGGCGCCCCGTACCCTGGATGCGTTATGACTGACACCTCGCAGCGCCCCCGCCCCCTCCGTGTCCTCGCCGCCATGTCCGGCGGGGTCGACTCCGCCGTGGCCGCCGCCCGCGCCGCGGAAGCCGGGCACGACGTGACGGGCGTCCACCTGGCGCTCTCCGCGAACCCGCAGTCGTTCCGCACGGGCGCCCGGGGCTGCTGCACCATCGAGGACTCCCGCGACGCCCGCCGCGCCGCCGACGTCATCGGGATCCCGTTCTACGTGTGGGACCTCGCCGACCGCTTCCGCGAGGACGTGGTCGAGGACTTCATCGCCGAGTACGAGGCCGGGCGCACCCCCAATCCCTGCCTGCGCTGCAACGAGAAGATCAAGTTCGCGGCCCTGCTGGACAAGGCGCTCGCCCTCGGCTTCGACGCCGTCTGCACGGGCCACTACGCCAAGGTGATCGTCAACGACGACGGCACGCGTGAGCTGCACCGCGCCTCCGACATGGCCAAGGACCAGTCGTACGTCCTCGGCGTGCTAGACGAGAAGCAGCTCGCCCACGCCCTGTTCCCGCTGGGCGACACGGTCACGACCAAGGACGAGATCCGCGCGGAGGCCGAGCGCCGGGGCCTGTCGGTCGCCAGGAAGCCCGACTCGCACGACATCTGCTTCATCGCCGACGGCGACACCCAGGGTTTCCTCGCGAGCCGCCTCGGCAAGGCGGAGGGCGACATCGTCGACGAGTCCGGCACCGTCCTCGGCACCCACGAGGGCGCCTACGGCTACACCATCGGCCAGCGCAAGGGGCTCCGCATCGGCACCCCGGCGCCCGACGGCAAGCCGCGCTACGTCCTCGACATCTCCCCGGTGAACAACACCGTCACCGTCGGCCCCGCGGCCGCCCTCGACGTCGACGGCCTCACCGCGATCAAGCCCCGCTGGTGCGGCGCCGCGCCCACCGGCCCCGGCACCTACACCGCCCAGCTGCGCGCCCACGGCGGCGAGACCGAGGTGACCGCCGAGCTGGTCGACGGCGAGCTTCGGGTCCTGTTCGGGGAGCCTGTACGCGGCGTGGCCCCCGGCCAGGCGATCGTCCTGTACGACGGCACGCGTGTGGTGGGCTCGGCGACGATCGCGTCGACCACGCGCGCGAAGGCGGGCGCAGTCTGAGGGACGCCGGGCCCCGGTCCGGGTGCCCGTCCGTCACGAACGCCTCCTCCGGGTAGCCATCCGTCCGCGGACGGCGCAGGCTGCTGGTGAGTGCTCCCCTCAGACACGGCCCAGGGGCCGCAGGAGGCCCAGGAGGTCGCCGTGACAGCCACAGACCCGGCCGGAAGGCCGTCCGGGAAGCCGACGGCGGATCCGTCGAGGAACCGCCGCAGCCTCACCCACCGGGTCCGCTACGCCCTGCGCCACCCCAAGCGCGTGCCGGCGCACGCCCGCCGGGTGGCGCGCGACACCTGGCTGCGGCTGAAGCACCGTGACCACATCGCCTACTACCGGGCCGTGATGGCCGCCGACACAGCCCGCAGCCCCGAGGCCGCCGTCGGGCACAACCCCTCGGTCGAGAAGTGGGAACGCGTCGGCCGCATGCAGTTCGACTACCTCCTGCGGCACGGTCTGGAGCCCCGGCACCGGATGCTGGAGATCGGCTGCGGGAACCTGCGGGCCGGGCGGCTGTTCATCGACCACCTGGACGCCGGGAACTACTACGGGATCGACATCTCACCGGCCATCCTCCTGGAGGCCCAACGCACCCTCGTCCGGCAGGGCCTCCAGGCGAAACTGCCCCATCTGACGCTCGTCGCCGACCTGACCTTCGAATTCCTGCCCGACGCCCACTTCGACGTCGTCCACGCGCACAGCGTGTTCTCGCACTCGCCGGCGCACGTCATAGAGCAGTGCTTCGCCCACGTCGGCCGCGTCCTCGCCCCCGGTGGCTTCTTCGACTTCACCTACGGCCGCACCGAGGGCAAGGAGCACCAGGTGCTTCACGAGGACTTCTACTACCGCACCGACACCCTGGTGGAACTCGCCGCGCAGTACGGCCTGACCGCCCGCTTCATGGACGACTGGGAGGAACTCCCGCACCGGCAGTCCAAGATCCGCCTGACCCGCCCCTCGGAGACCGGTGACCGGCCGGGCCCCGATGTCGGTGGCACGCCCTAACGTGGATCCATGAACATCTGCGTCTTCCTCTCCGCCGCCGACCTCGACGACCGCTACACCCGCCCGGCGCGGGAGTTCGCGAAGCTCATCGGCAAGGGCGGCCACACCCTCGTGTGGGGCGGCTCGGACGTCGGGCTGATGAAGGTGGTCGCCGACGGTGTGCAGGAGGCGGGCGGCAGACTCCTCGGCGTCTCCGTGGAGTTCCTGGCGGCCAAGGCGCGGCCCGGCACCGACGAGATGGTCATCGCCCACGACCTCGCCGAGCGTAAGCGGCTCCTGCTGGAGAAGGCCGACGCGGTCGTGATCATGGTCGGCGGCACCGGCACGCTCGACGAGGCCACCGAGATCCTGGAACTGAAGAAGCACGGTCACACCGACAAGCCCGTGGTGCTCCTCAACACGGCGGGCTTCTACGACGGCCTGAAGGAGCAGTTCCGCCGTATGGAGGACGAGGGCTTCCTGCCCCGCCCCCTCACCGACCTGGTGTTCTTCGCGGAGGAGCCTGTGGGGGCGATGGCGTACCTGGAGGAGAGTCAGGGAGTGGAGTGAGCGGGGCACGGGCACCGGCCGCCCCGGGGTGATGCGAGCATGACCGTATGGCTACTCATGTGATCACCGGAGCGGGTTCCGGCATCGGCGAGGCCGTGGCCCGCCGTCTGCACGAGCGCGGCGACGACCTCGTGCTGCACGCGCGCGACGCGGGCCGTGCGAAGGAACTGGCGGCGCGGTTCCCGGGGGCGAAGACCCTGGTCGGCGACCTCGCGGACCCGGACAAGCTCTCATGGGCGTTCTCCCACCAGCCCCTGCCCGACCGGGTGGACTCCCTGCTGCACATCGCCGGGGTGATCGACCTCGGCCGGGTCGGGGACCTCACCCCCAAGTCCTGGCGCCACCAGCTCAACGTCAATCTCATCGCCCCGGCCGAGCTGACCCGCCACTTCCTGCCCCAGCTGCGCGCCGCCCGGGGCCAGGTGGTGTTCGTCAACTCCGGCTCGGGCCTGCACGCCTACGCCGACTGGGCCGCCTATGCCGCCTCCAAGCACGGCCTGAAGGCCCTCGCCGACTCCCTGCGCCACGAGGAGCACGGCAACGGGGTCCGGGTCACCACGGTCTACCCCGGCCGCACGGCCAGCCCCATGCAGGCGAAGGTCCACCAGCAGGAGGGCAAGGAGTACGACCCGTCCCAGTGGATCGCGCCGGAGTCCGTCGCGACGACGATCCTCATGGCGCTGGACCTCCCACGCGACGCCGAGGTCAACGACCTGACGGTCCGCCCCGGCCGCTGAGGTGTTGCCGCCGGGCGCCCAGTAGCTCGGGGGCGCTGTCTGTTCGGCGGGTGCGGGCGCGTCGTGGTTTCTCGCGCAGTTCCCCGCGCCCCTGAAAAGCGCCCGGGGCTGCGCCCCGTGCTTTTCGACGGCGCCACCCGATGAAGGGCGGGCCGCAGGCCCAACCCTTCCGGGGGAGGGCGGGCCGCAGGCCAGTCCCTCCAGGGGCGCGGGGAACCGCGCGACCAGCCCCCACCCACCCGCACGTCACAACCCTCGGCCCAAGAACACCTACGCTTCGACGTGTGAACGAACACTTCGACTTCGGCCCCGCCACCGGCATCGGCTCCATGCCCGGCGGCGACGCCAGAGAGGCCGCCAAGACCGTCACCGGCACTTTCGAGTGGCCGGACACGGGCATGCCGTATCTGCCCGAACTCCCCGCCCGCGGCCCCGGCGCCGACATGATCGGCCGCACCGCCGGTCTGCTCGTCGAGCTGTACGCGCGCGTGGAGCCCAGCGGCTGGCGGCTCGGCGACCGGCCCGGACGGGACACCAGGCGGGCGGTCTCCTGGCTCGGTGAGGACCTGGACGCGCTGGAGGAGTTCACGCAGGGCTACGAAGGTCCGCTGAAGGTGCAGGCCGTCGGCCCGTGGACCCTCGCCGCCGCGCTGGAGCTGAAGAACGGCGAGGCGGCCCTCTCCGACCCCGGCGCCTGCCGGGACCTCGCCGGCTCGCTCGCCGAGGGCCTGCGTCTGCACCTCGCGGAGATACGGCGCCGCGTACCCGGCGCCCGCGTCGTCCTCCAGCTCGACGAACCCTCCCTGATCTCCGTCCTGCGCGGCCAGGTGAGGACCGCCAGCGGCTACCGCACCCACCGCGCCGTCGACCGTCAGCTCGTCGAGGCCACCCTCCGTGACGTCATCGGCGTCCACACCGAACCGGGGGCGGTCGTCGTGCACTCCTGCGCCCCCGACGTACCGTTCGCGCTCCTCCGCAGGGCCGGCGCCGACGCGGTCTCCTTCGACTTCTCACTGCTCACCGAGCGTGACGATGACGCGATCGGGGAAGCCGTGGAGGGCGGCACCAAGCTGCTGGCCGGTGTCGTGCCGACCACGGAGGGCCCATTGTCAGACCCTGCCGGTAGCGTCATGGGTGTCAGGACGTTGTGGCGCAGGCTGGGACTGCATCCGGGGCTTCTCGCGGACGCCGTCACGGTCACTCCGTCGTGCGGCCTCGCCGGGGTCTCCCCGGCGTACGCGCGCCGGGCGCTCGCCCACTGCGCCCAGGCGGCGAGATCCCTCGCGGACAACCCAGAGTAACGGGAGGACAACACGGTGGCCGGCGACAAGGACGCTCAGACTGCCCCGACCGCAGCATCCGTACCCAGCGAGGCACCGGTGCCGGCCGAGGCACGGGAGAAGCACGCGCGCCTCGCCGAAGAGATCGAGGAGCACCGCTTCCGGTACTACGTGAAGGACGCCCCCGTCGTCAGCGACGCGGAGTTCGACCGGCTGCTGCGCTCCCTGGAGGCACTGGAGGAGGAGCACCCCGAGTTGCGCACCCCCGACTCGCCGACCCAGAAGGTCGCGGGCGCGTACGCCACGGAGTTCACCGCCGTCCAGCACCGCGAGCGCATGCTCTCCCTGGACAACGCCTTCACCGACGAGGAGTTGGCGGCCTGGGCCGAGCGCGTCGCCAAGGACGTCGGCACCACCGACTACCACCTGCTGTGCGAGCTCAAGGTGGACGGCCTCGCCGTCAACCTCACCTATGAGCACGGCCGTCTCACCCGTGCCGCCACCCGCGGTGACGGCCGTACCGGCGAGGACATCACACCGAACGTCCGCACGATCGCCGAGATCCCGGACCGGCTGAAGGGCGACCGGGTCCCCGACCTCGTGGAGATCCGGGGCGAGGTCTACTTCCCGATGGACAAGTTCGCCGAGCTCAACGAGCGGCTGCTGGCGGCCGGTGACAAGCCCTTCGCCAACCCGCGCAACGCGGCCGCCGGTTCGCTGCGCCAGAAGGACCCGCGTGTCACCGCCACCCGCCCCCTGCACATGGTGGTGCACGGCATCGGCGCACTGGAGGGCTTCGAGGGCGGCCTCAGCCGCCTCTCCCAGGCCTACGACCTGCTGAAGTCCTGGGGCCTGCCCACCGCCCGCCACAACCGCGTGGTCGACGACCTCGACGGCGTACGGGAGTTCATCGCCCACTTCGGCGAGAACCGCCACTCCGTGGAGCACGAGATCGACGGGGCGGTCGTCAAGCTCGACGAGATCCCCCTCCAGGGCCGCCTCGGCTCCACCTCCCGCGCCCCCCGCTGGGCCATCGCGTACAAGTACGCGCCGGAGGAGGTCAACACCAAGCTCGTCAACATCCGTGTGGGTGTGGGTCGGACGGGCCGGGTGACGCCGTACGCGCAGGTCGAGCCAGTGACGGTCGCGGGCTCCGAGGTCGAGTTCGCCACCCTCCACAACCAGGACGTCGTCAAGGCCAAGGGCGTCCTCATCGGCGACACGGTGGTGCTGCGCAAGGCCGGTGACGTCATCCCCGAGATCCTCGGCCCGGTCGTCGACCTGCGCGACGGCAGCGAGCGCGCGTTCGTGATGCCCGCCGAGTGCCCCGAGTGCGGTACGCCGCTGGCGCCCGCCAAGGAGGGCGACGTCGACCTGCGCTGCCCCAACTCCCGCTCCTGCCCGGCCCAGTTGCGTGAGCGGCTGTTCTATCTCGCCGGACGCAAGTGCCTGGACATCGAGCACTTCGGCTATGTCGCCGCCGCCGCGCTCACCAAGCCGCTGGAGCCGTCCGACCCGCCGCTGATCGACGAGGGCGACCTGTTCGACCTCACCGTCGAGCAGCTGCTGCCCATCAAGGCGTACGTCCTCGACCAGGACAGCGGTCTGCCCAAACGCGACCCGAAGACCGGCGAGGAGAAGGTCGCCACGGTCTTCGCCAACCAGGAGGGCGCGCCCCGGAAGAACGCGGTCGCGATGCTGGAGAACATCCAGGCGGCCAAGGAGCGCCCGCTCGCGAGAATCCTGACCGGGCTGTCCATCCGGCACGTCGGACCGGTGGCCGCCGAGGCGCTCGCCCGCGCGTTCCGTTCGATCGACCGCATCGAGCAGGCCACCGAGGAGGAACTGAAGAACACCGACGGCGTGGGCCCGATCGTCGCCGCCGCGGTCAAGCAGTGGTTCGCCGAGGACTGGCACCGCGAGATCATTCGCAAATGGAAGGCCGCCGGCGTCCGGATGGAGGACGAGGGCGCCGGCGAGGACCAAGGGCCCCGCCCCCTCGAAGGGCTCACCGTCGTCGTGACCGGCACGCTCGAACACCACACGCGGGACGGCGCGAAGGAGGCCCTGCAGAGCCGGGGAGCGAAAGTGACCGGCTCGGTCTCGAAGAAGACCTCGTTCGTCGTGGTCGGTGACAACCCGGGGTCCAAGTACGACAAGGCGATGCAGCTCAAGGTTCCGGTCCTGAACGAGGACGGTTTCGCGGTTCTGCTCGAACAGGGACCGGAAGCGGCGTCGGAAGTGGCGCTTCCGACCGAGGAGTAGGGGTTGAAGGCCACCCGTTCGGCGCATACCAGATGCATATGGGTGGCCGGTCGCATTCGGGCAACCGTCGTCGACCGCTGCCCGTGAAAGCCTTGTGCGGCCTACTGTTGAGGTGTGCGCCTGCCGTGCCCGGACGCGTGGCGGGTTCTCGGACGCGGTGCCGCCCCAGGGTTGTCGGGAGCAACGGGCCGCGTGGCGTGGGCACCGCCGGCTGTGAGAGGGACGGGAATGGAACCGACCGAGAGCGTCGCCCCGGACTCACGGCTGCGTCTGCGCCGTGTGTCCGGGGCCTGGCGATGGGGGCGCTCCCTGCTCATGGGGGGACGCCCGTTCGAGGGAACCCGGGAGCGGGTCGGTGACCAGGAACCGACGGCGGACCCCCGATCGGAGCAGCCGCCGGGCCGCGCGGTCGTCGGCGCCCCCGGCCTTCTCGTCCCCGCCCCCGCCCAGCTCATCGCCGGCACCGGCACCGGCACCGCCCCAATCGTCACGGGCACGCTCGGTGACAGCCGCGGGCACGGCCTGCCGGGCCACGACAGCGAACGCCATCCGTCCTGGCCCGCCCTGCCCGCCGCGATCGTGGGCTTTGCCGGAGCGATCCTGGGCGCCGGGTTCTACCGGGCGTTCGCCGGACAGCACGCGCTCTTCCCGTCCGGCGCGGTCGGCTGGGCCCTCGCCGTGCTCACCGGCATCATCGTCGGCCACCTCGTCGCCATGGGCCGCGCCCGCTGGTGGGGCGGCACCGGCTCCGGCGCCGCCCTCACCCTCGCCGTTCTGATCCTCTACGGCTGGCTCCCGGCCGGCATGGTCAGCCTCACCGTCGTCGTCCTCGTCGGCTTCGCCCGCCGGGGCCGCTGGCGGCAGGGCGTGCTGCACGGCGCGGTCGACATCCTCGGCATCGGCGCAGGAGCCCTCGTCCTGCGCGTCTTCGGCCGTGTCCCCTCGGTCGAGCAGCCCTGGGACCCGGAGACCTGGAACCTGTACGCGGCACCCCAGGTGGCGCTCGTCGCCGTCGCCTACCTCGCGGTCACCCGCGCCCTGCTCTGGTACCTGGCCGCGCCGCGCGGCGGCGTCCCCACGGTCGCCCGTACCGCCCTGGTCCGGCAGGGCCTCGTCGCCGTCGCGCTGTTCGGCATCGCCCCCCTGATCTGCGTCGTCGCCGCGGCCCAGCCCTTGCTGCTGCCGCTGTTCGCCATCCCGCTCATCGCGCTCGACTCCACCCTGTGGATCGCCCGTGCCCGGGCGGAGGAACAGCTCCGCGACCCGCTCACCGGCCTGCCCAACCGCCAGTGGCTGCTGGAACGGACCTGGACCGCCCTGGACGACGCCGAGCGCATCGGCGCGCGCTCCGCCCTGATGCTGATCGACCTCGACCGCTTCCGGTCCGTCAACGACACCCTCGGGCACCTCGCGGGCGACCGGCTGCTGCTGCAGATAGCCGACCGCCTGCGGGTCGCGCTGCCGCGCGGAGCGGAGGCCGCACGGCTCGGCGGCGACGAGTTCGCCGTGCTGCTGCCCGTCGCCGACTCCACGACCTCCGCCTCACGGGTCGCCCGCAACCTCGTCGCCGCGCTCGGCTCCCCGCTCGACCTCGACGGGCTCACCCTCGTCCTGGAGGCCAGCGCCGGGCTCGCCGTCTTCCCCGACCACGCGCTCGACGCGGAGGGGCTGCTCCGGCGGGCGGACGTGGCGATGTACCAGGCGAAGCGGGACCGCACCGGCGTCGAGGTCTACGAGTCCAAGCGGGACTCGAACACCCCGGACCGGCTCGGCCTCCTCGGCGACCTGCGGCGCGCGCTCGACGCGCAGGAGGTCGAACTGCACTACCAGCCGAAGGTCCGCTTCGACGGACAGGTGGCCGGGCTGGAGGCGCTCGTGCGGTGGGTGCACCCCGAACGGGGGAGGGTGCCGCCGGACGAGTTCATAGCGATCGCCGAGTCGTCCGGGCTGATGCCGCACCTCACCGAGTACGTCCTGGAGACGGCGCTCGGGCAGGTGGCCCGATGGCGCGCCCAGGGACTGCACGTGCCGGTCGCCGTGAACGTGTCGCCCCGCGACGTCCACACCCCCGGCTTCGCGGGCGCGGTGGCCGCGCGGCTGGCCCGTCACGGAGTTCCCGCGGGAGCACTCCAGCTGGAGATAACCGAACACGTGCTCCTGGAGGACCCGCAGCGGGCCGCGGACACCCTGGCCGGGCTGACCGGGCACGGCGTGAAGATGTCCCTCGACGACTTCGGGACCGGGTACTCCTCGCTGGTCCATCTGCGGCGGCTGCCCGTGAGCGAGCTGAAGATCGACCGTTCGTTCGTGGCGCGGCTCGCCGTCGACACGGAGGACGCGGAGATCGTGCGCTGCACCGTCGACCTCGCGCACTCCCTGGGGCTGCTCGTGGTCGCCGAAGGGGTCGAGGACGACGAGACGTGGGAGAGGTTGCGCGACCTGGGCTGCGACGCCGTCCAGGGCTGGCTGGTCGCCGCGGCGATGCCGCCGGAGGAGACCACGGCATGGCTCCGGGCCCGTGGCTCCCGAGGCTGGCAGCGCCCCGCGGCGGCCCTGCCGGCGGCGACGGCGGACGAGTAGCCGCGGGGCGCCTCACAGCTCGGGGGTGCGGGGTTCGTCGGCGGGTGCGGGTGGGTGGGGGTTTCTCGCGCAGTTCCCCGCGCCCCTGAAAAGCGGCCGGGGCTGCGCCCCGTGCTTTTCAGGATGAAGGGCGGGCCGCAGGCCCGTTCCCTTCAGGGGCGCGGGGAACTGCGCGAACGGCCCCCACTCACCCGCACCCGCCGACGCACCCGTACCCCCCACCCCCTGGGCGCCCGGCCAAGCCCGCGCAGCAAACCCGTGCACGGTCACACCGGCCCGCCCCATAGGATTGGCGCCAAACCACATCGCACTCACCCCAGAGGATCGCTGCATGCCTGGCATCACGCGCGAGGAGGTCGCCCACCTCGCCCGGCTGGCGCGTCTGGAGCTGAAGCCCGAAGAGCTCGACCACTTCGCAGGCCAGCTGGACGACATCATCGGCGCGGTCGCCCGCGTCAGCGAGGTCGCCGACCAAGACGTCCCGCCGACCTCGCACCCGCTGCCGCTGACGAACGTCATGCGCGCGGACGAGGTCCGTCCGTCGCTCACCCCCGAGCAGGCGCTGTCCGGCGCCCCGGCCCAGGAGCAGCAGCGTTTCAAGGTGCCGCAGATCCTGGGGGAGGACTGATCACGTCATGACCGACGCCATCATCAAGCTCACCGCGGCCGAGATCGCCGCGAAGATCGCCTCCGGCGAACTCACCGCCGTACAGGTCACCGAGGCCCACCTGGCCCGGATCGAGGCCGTCGACGAGAAGGTGCACGCCTTCCTGCACGTCGACCGCGAGGGCGCGCTCGCCCAGGCCCGTGCCGTCGACGAGAAGCGGGAGCGGGGCGAGAAGCTCGGCCCCCTCGCCGGTGTGCCCCTCGCGCTGAAGGACATCTTCACCACGGTCGGCGTTCCGACCACCGTGGGCTCGAAGATCCTCGAAGGGTGGATCCCGCCCTACGACGCGACCCTCACCAAGCGGCTGAAGGACGCGGACGTCGTCATCCTCGGCAAGACCAACATGGACGAGTTCGCCATGGGGTCCAGCACGGAGAACAGCGCGTACGGCCCGACCGGCAACCCCTGGGACCTCACCCGGATCCCCGGCGGCTCCGGCGGCGGTTCCTCCGCCTCCCTCGCCTCCTTCCAGGCGCCCCTCGCCATCGGCACCGACACCGGCGGCTCCATCCGCCAGCCGGCCGCCGTCACCGGCACCGTCGGTGTGAAGCCGACGTACGGGGCCGTCTCCCGTTACGGCATGGTCGCCTTCTCGTCCTCCCTCGACCAGGGCGGGCCCTGCGCCCGTACGGTCCTGGACGCGGCGCTCCTGCACGAGGTCATCGCCGGTCACGACCCGATGGACTCCACGTCGATCGACGCGCCGGTCCCGCCGGTCGTCGAGGCCGCCCGCAACGGCTCGGTCGCCGGGATGCGCGTGGGCGTCGTCAAGCAGTTCCGCGGCGAGGGCTACCAGGCCGGTGTGGTCCAGCGGTTCGACGAGGCCGTCGAGCTCCTGCGGGAGCTGGGCGCCGAGATCGTCGAGCTGGACTGCCCGTCGTTCGACCTGGCGCTGGCCGCGTACTACCTGATCGCGCCGAGCGAGTGCTCGTCGAACCTCGCCCGCTTCGACGGGCTCCGCTACGGCCTGCGGACCGGCGACGACGGTACGCACTCCGCCGAGGAGGTCACCTCCCTCACCCGTGAGGCGGGCTTCGGCCCCGAGGTGAAGCGCCGCATCATGCTCGGCACGTACGCGCTCAGCTCCGGCTACTACGACGCGTACTACGGCAGCGCCCAGAAGGTGCGGACGCTGATCACCCGCGACTTCGAGAAGTCGTTCGAGAAGGTGGATGTCATCGTCTCCCCGACGACGCCGACCACCGCCTTCCCGATCGGTGAGCGCGCCGACGACCCGATGGCGATGTACCTCGCCGACCTGTGCACCATCCCGACCAACCTCGCGGGCAACGCCGCGATGTCCCTGCCCTGCGGTCTCGCGCCGGAGGACGGGCTGCCGGTCGGACTCCAGATCATCGCCCCGGCCCTGAAGGACGACCGTCTCTACAAGGTCGGCGCCGCTGTCGAGGCCGCCTTCGTGGAAAGGTGGGGGCACCCGCTGCTCGAGGAGGCTCCGTCGCTGTGAGTGCACTGACCAAGGCCAAGGGCTTCAAGAAGTCCAAGTCCGGCACGTATCTGTCCATGGCCGCCACGGCGTTCGGCGCGATCGGTGTCGCCAAGCGGCTCAAGACCGCCCGTGCCGAGAAGGACACCCTGGTCCTGATCGACGCCACCGTGTCCGCCGTAGCCATCGTCACCGGCCTCGCCATCCTCTACCGCGAGCTGAAGCGGCTGGGCGACGACGACGTCCTGCTGGGCTGAGAGGGAAGTTTCACCGTGACCACCACGACCGACCTGGTGTCGTACGAGGACGCACTCGCGTCGTACGACCCCGTCATGGGCCTCGAGGTCCATGTCGAACTCGGCACCAAGACGAAGATGTTCTGCGGCTGCTCGACCGAACTCGGTCAGGACGCCAACACGCAGACCTGCCCCGTCTGCCTCGGCCTGCCCGGCGCGCTCCCCGTCGTCAACGCGACCGGCGTGGAGTCCGCCATCAAGATCGGTCTCGCGCTGAACTGCGAGATCGCCGAGTGGTGCCGCTTCGCCCGGAAGAACTACTTCTATCCGGACATGCCGAAGAACTTCCAGACCTCCCAGTACGACGAGCCGATCGCCTTCAACGGCTACCTCGACGTGCAGCTGGAGGACGGCGAGGTCTTCCGCGTGGAGATCGAGCGCGCCCACATGGAGGAGGACACCGGCAAGTCGACCCACGTCGGCGGTGCCACCGGCCGTATCCACGGCGCCTCCCACTCGCTCCTCGACTACAACCGCGCCGGCATCCCGCTCATCGAGATCGTCACCAAGCCGATCGTCGGTGCCGGGGAGCGCGCGCCGGAGGTCGCCAAGGCGTACGTCCGTGAGCTGCGCGAGGTCATCAAGGCACTCGGCGTCTCCGAGGCCCGTATGGAGATGGGCCAGATGCGCTGCGACGTGAACCTGTCGCTGCGCCCGAACGGCACCGAGAAGTTCGGCACCCGTTCGGAGACGAAGAACGTGAACTCGCTGCGGTCCGTGGAGCGCGCGGCCCGCTTCGAGATCCAGCGGCACGCGGCCGTCCTGAGCAGTGGCGGGACGATCATCCAGGAGACCCGGCACTTCCACGAGGACACGGGGTCCACGACCTCGGGCCGGGTGAAGGAGGAGGCCGAGGACTACCGGTACTTCCCGGAGCCCGACCTGGTGCCGGTGGCGCCCTCGCGCGAGTGGGTCGAGGAGATCCGCTCCGCGCTGCCCGAGCTGCCGCTGGTCCGTCGCAACCGGCTCCGCGAGGAGTGGGCCGTCAGCGGCACCGACATGCAGGCGATCCTCAACGCCGGTGCGCTGGAGCCGATCGTCGCCACCATCGAGGCCGGGGCGGACGCCGCCTCCGCCCGCAAGTGGTGGATGGGCGAGCTGGCCCGCAGCGCCAACGAGTCGGGCAAGGCGCTCGACGAGCTGGCGATCACGCCGGCGGAGGTCGCCCGGGTCACCGAGCTGGTGGCGAAGGGTGACCTGAACGACAAGCTGGCACGGCAGGTCATCGAGGGCGTCCTCGCGGGCGAGGGCACCCCGGACGAGGTCGTCGACAAGCGCGGTCTGAAGGTCGTCTCCGACGAGGGCGCCCTGACCACCGCGGTCGAGGAGGCCATCGCCGGCAACCCGGCCATCGCGGACAAGATTCGCGGCGGCAAGGTCGCCGCGGCCGGTGCCCTGGTCGGCGCCGTCATGAAGGCCACCCGCGGCCAGGCCGACGCGGCGCGCGTCAAGGAGCTGATCCTGGAGAAGCTGGGCGTCAGCGAGGGCTGAGCGAACAGCGAAGGGCGGTGCGTCGGTGCGACGCACCGCCCTTCGCCGTGTGCGCGGCCGTGACGCAGGGCGACAGAGTGCCGTCATCTGTCCTGTGAGGTGCCTCGCATCTCATGTGAGGAGACCCTCAAAGGTCCCAAACGATCAATTTCGGGTGCAACAGTTGCCAGGGATTGCTCATGCGTTCTTTGCGTGTCGTTCCGTTCCATCAGCGGCTGAACACGGTCAAAGATCCACACATGACCCCCAGGAGCATGATCCGTGGCAGCCCTAGCGCGCTGGTGTGTCCGGCACCGTCTCGTCGCCGTCCTTCTGTGGCTCCTCGCCTTCGCCGGCACGGCCGCCGGAGCGGTGGCTGCGGGCGCCGCGTACTCGAACGACTACAAGACCCCCGGAACCGAGTCCAGCCGTGCCACCGAGCTGCTGAGCGAGGGCTTCCCCGGCCTGAGCGGCGACAACGCCACCGTCGTCTGGCACACCGACCACGGCACCGTACGGTCCGCCGCAGTCGAACAGACGATGACTCGGGCCCTGGACGAGATCGCCGGTCTGCCGGGTGTCGCCGCCGTGACCGACCCGTACGGCGGGGCCGGCGCCGGCCGGATCAGCCAGGACGGGCACACGGCGTACGCGAGCGTGACCTTCGACAAGCCGGCCGGTGACGTGGACAAGGCTCAGGCCGAGGCCGTCGTCGACACCGCGAAGGCCGCCGAGTCGCACGGACTCCAGGTGGAGCTGGGCGGCGAGGCGATCGGCCTCACCGAGACCTCCGGGGGGCACCTCGCCGAGATCGTCGGCGTGCTCGTCGCCGCCGTGGTGCTCTTCCTCGCCTTCGGCTCGCTCGCCGCCAGCGTCCTGCCGATCGCGACCGCCCTGGTCAGTGTCGGCACCGCCTACGCGGGCATCACCCTGCTCGGCCACGTCATGACCGTCGCCGACTTCGCGCCCATGCTGGGCACCCTCATCGGCCTCGGTGTCGGCATCGACTACGCGCTGTTCATCGTGACCCGGCACCGACGCGGCCTGAAACGCGGGCTGCCCGTCGAGGAGGCCGCGCGGAACGCGGTCGCCACCACCGGGCGGGCCGTGGTGTTCGCGGGTGCCACCGTGTGCATAGCCCTGCTGGGCATGCTGATCCTGCGGCTCGGGTTCCTCAACGGCGTCGCGATAGCCGCCTCCCTGACCGTGGTCCTCACCGTCGCCGCCTCCGTGACGCTGCTGCCCGCGTTGCTGTCCTTCATCGGCATGCGGGCGCTCAGCCGCCGCGAACGCCGCCGACTGGCGGAGCACGGGCCCGAGCCCGAGCTGCCCACGGGCTTCGCCGCCCGCTGGTCCGCGTTCGTCGAACGGCACCCCAAGAAGCTCGGCGCGATCGCCCTCGTCGTCATGACCCTGCTCGCCCTGCCCACCCTCGGCCTGCGCCTGGGCACCTCCGACCAGGGCAACGACCCGACGGCGACCACCACCCGCGCGGCCTACGACCTCCTCGCCGACGGCTTCGGCCCCGGCGTCAACGGCCCGCTCACCCTGGTCACCGAGATCGACGGCGCCGCCGACCGGCTCGCGCTCGACAACCTCGACGCCACGCTCCGCGCCACGGAGGGCGTCTCCGCCGTCACTCCGGTGACGTACAGCCCCGGCGGCGACACCGCGTACCTCTCGGTCGTCCCGGACTCCGCCCCGCAGTCGGCGAAGACCAGTGACCTGGTCGAACGGCTGCGCGACGATGTGCTGCCGCGGGCCGAGACCGGTACGTCGCTCGATCTGCACGTCGGCGGCATGACCGCCGGTTACGACGACTTCGCGGACGTCATCGTCGGCAAGCTCCCGCTGTTCGTGGGCGTCGTCATCGGCCTCGGCTGTCTGCTGCTCCTGCTCGCCTTCCGGTCCATCGGGATACCGCTCAAGGCCGCGGCGATGAACGTGGCCGCCGTCGCCGCCGCGTTCGGCGTGGTCGTCGCGATCTTCCAGTGGGGCTGGGGAAGCGAACTGCTCGGCCTCGGCCGGGCGGGCCCCATCGAGCCCTTCCTCCCGGTGATCATGGTCTCGGTCCTCTTCGGGCTCTCCATGGACTACCAGGTCTTCCTGGTCAGCCGGATGTACGAGGAGTGGCTGGAGACCGGCGACAACCGGCGCGCGGTCCGTGTCGGCCTCGCCGAGACCAGCCGAGTGATCAACTCCGCGGCGGTCATCATGATCTCCGTCTTCCTCGCCTTCGTACTCAGCGGCGACCGGGTGATCGCCATGTTCGGCATCGCGCTCGCCGCCGCCGTCGCCCTCGACGCGTTCGTCCTCCGCACGCTCCTCGTCCCCGCCCTGATGCACCTGCTCGGCGGCGCCAACTGGTGGCTGCCCCGCTGGCTCGACCGCCGCATGCCCCGCATCAGCATCGAGCCGCCCGAGTCCCGCGCCGCCCATGAGAGGCTGGCCGCCGCGACGGACGCCGAGGCGGCGGACGTACTGGCGGGGGACACCGGAGAGGTACCGGGGCCGCGGGCCGCCGACGCGACGGACGTACGGGTGAAGGAGCGATCGCAGGATGTACGCGATATCCCTGGGTGACGACGGGGCCGAACTGCGCCCGCTGGACCCCTGGCACGCCGAGGAGTTCCTCGCGCACCTGGAACGGGGGCGGGAGTTCATCAACCAGTACGTGTCCTTCGGGTCGACCGCCACGGACGTCCCCTCCGCGCGTGCCGTCCTCCAGCGGTACGCCGACATGCGCGCCGCCGACACCGGCTCCCTGCACGGCATCTGGCTCGACGGGAAGCTCGTCGGCGGGGTCCTCTTCCTGAACTTCGACGCCGACAACGCCAACTGCGAGGTCGGCTGCTGGCTCGAACCCGCCGGCACGGGGCGCGGACTCGTCACCCGTGCCATGCACGTCCTCATCGACTGGGCGGTCGACGTCCGCGGCATCCACCGCGTGGAGTGGATCGCCGCCTCCGGGAACGAACCGAGCCTGAACGTGGCCCGGCGGCTGGGGATGTCGCGGGACGGTGTGCAGCGCGAGCGTCATCCCCACCGAGGAGTCCGGCACGACCTGGAGATATGGTCCGTCCTGGCGCCCGAGTGGCGTACGGCACGCGTGCGTGGCGTTCACAGGGATCGTTAAGAGACCTCTCAGACAACATTCGTACGGTGCGAGGTATGGGAACCAAGACAGTGGACGAGGCCGGAGCCGGGACGGGCACCGAGACGAAGACCGACGAGAAGTCGGTGGACGTGAGCAAGCAGGAGCCCGGGGCGGAGGCCGAGGCCGAGGAGCGGGACGCCGACCTCGACCACACCGGCGAGACCGGTGACTCCGGTGCGGCGGACGAGGAGCTCCCGCCGGCCGCCGCCAAGGCGCAACCGGGCGTCGGACAGGGCGCCGCGGGCATCGTCGCCGTGGTGCTCGGCCTCGTCTCGCTGACCGGCAGCTGGGTCGGCACCGTGGCCCAGGCCCGCAACCAGATGTTCGGGCAGCTGGAGACCGCGCAGAACGCCGACGTCGCCACGATGCTCCAGCAGTACTACGGCGACTCGTGGAACGCGGGCGCCCTCGTGTCCGGGATCTTCGCCCTGATCGCGATGCTCGTCGGCGTCGCCGTCCTGGTCCGGCCCGCGTTCGGCGACCCCGACCAGGTGCAGGCGCCGTGGATCAAGTCGGCCGCGTGGGCCGGTGTCTCGGTCGGCTTCATCGGACTGGTCCTCGCCGCCCTGAAGTACTCCGACATCCTGCTGGGCCTGCCGAACACCTGACGCACCCGTCCTGAGAGGGCGGTATCCGAGGGGCCTCAGGTCCGTCGTGGGGGATCCTTACGACGGACCTGAGGCCCCTCACCCGTTCAGGGCGCCGATCTAAGGCCCCCGGCCCGGCGAAGATGCGGAACTCTCCCGATGTGGCGGGCCCGCCTCGGAGACGAAGGTTGAGGCATCGCGACAAGCGAAGCCGACCGACTCTCATGAGGGGCACGACCATGTTCGAGTACGAGCAGCGGATCCGCAGCGAGAAACTGATCCGCGACGCGGAGACCTACCGCAGGGCGCGCGACGCCCGCCGCGCCGGCCGCGAGGCCGCACGCGACGCCCGGACGACGCGGAGGTCCGCGTCCCGACCGGGACCCGAGGAAACCGACAACGAGGACCACGGCACGCGCCACCGCACACGCCGGTTCCGGCTGCCGCGCACCGCGTGAGCCCCGGACCCGGGACGCCCGGCACCGAACCCCGCGAGGTGCGGATATTCGGTGCCGGAGCGCCGGACACGCGTGCGATGCTCGGCGGTGTGGAGACCAGGTCCGTCAGTCCGGTGTTCGTCGGCCGCGCCGAGGAGTTGGAGGTGCTGCGCGACGCACTCGCCCGCGCCGCCGGCCGTGCCTCACGCCCTTTTGGGAGCGGGAGCGGGAGCGGGGGCGGGGGAGCGGGCGAACCGCAGGCACTGCTGCTGTGCGGCGAGGCCGGCGTCGGCAAGACCCGGCTGGTCGAGGAGTTCGCCGCCGAGGCCGCACGCGGGGGCGCGGTCGTCGCGCTCGGCGGGTGCGTCGAGATCGGCGCCGACGGACTGCCCTACGCGCCCTTCTCCACCGCCCTGCGCGCCCTGCACCGCCGGCTCCCCGCCGAACTGATCGCCGCGGCCGCCGGCCAGGAACCCGAACTGGCCCGCCTGCTGCCCGAACTGGGGGAGACACCCCCGACCCGGCACGACGAGGAGGGCACCGCCCGCCTCTTCGAACTCACCGCCCGCCTCCTGGAACGCCTCGCCACCGACCGTACCGTCGTCCTCGTCCTGGAGGACCTGCACTGGGCCGACGCCTCCACCCGCCACCTCCTCGCCTACCTGCTGCGCACCCTGCGCACCGGCCGCCTCGTCGTCCTCGCCACCTACCGCTCCGACGACATCCACCGCCGCCACCCGCTGCGCCCCCTCCTCGCCGAACTCGACCGCCTCCGCACGGTCCGCCGCATCGAACTGCGCCGCTTCAACCGCGCCGAGGTCGGCCACCAGCTCACCGGCATCCTCGCCGCCGAACCCGACCCGGCCCAGGCCGACGAGATCTTCGAACGCTCCGACGGCAACGCCTTCTTCGTCGAGGAACTCGCCGTGGCCGCGCACGACGGCGGCTGCGCCTCCCTCACCGACTCCCTGCGGGACCTGCTCCTCGTCCGCGTCGAACGACTCCCCGAGGACGCCCAGCGGGTCGCCCGCCTCGTCGCCGAGGGCGGCTCCACCGTGGAGTACGCCCTGCTCGCGGCCGTCGCCGGACTCCCCGAAGACGACCTCATCGAAGCCCTGCGCGCAGCCGTCGGCGCCAACATCCTGCTCGCCGCACCCGGCGGCGACGGCTACCGCTTCCGCCACTCCCTGGTCCGCGAGGCCGTCAGCGACGACCTGCTCCCCGGTGAACGCTCCCGCCTCAACCGCCGCTTCGCCGAAGCCCTGGAGGCAGAGCCGACACTCGTCACCGCCGACGGGCGCGCCACCCGCCTGGCCAGTTACTGGTACCACGCCCATGACGCCGCCAAGGCCCTGCCCGCCGTCCTCGACGCCGCCGTCGAGGCCCGCTCCCGCCACGCCCACTCCGAGCAACTACGGCTCCTGGAGCGGGCGATGGAACTGTGGGACGCCGCCCCCGACACCGTGCGCTCCGTACTGCGCCCCATCGACTACACCGAGGTCTACCCGCCCTGCGGGTGCGACCCCGCCACCACCCCTCTGCGCTATCTCGACCTCATGGCCGAGGCGGCCGTCGCCGGCCGGCTCTGCGGTGAGCGGGAACGGGCCATGCGGATCACCCGGCGGGCCCTGGACCTGCTGGCGGACGGGGGAGACCCGGCCCGCACCGCCTGGTTCTGGGTGCAGCGCTCCCTGCTGACCGAGGGCCTGTCCCGGGGCGACGGCTGGAAGGAACTCGCCACCGCCCAGGACCTCATGCGCGGTCTGCCCCCGTCGGAGATGCACGCCGAAGTGCTCTCCCGCGTGGCCGGCTGGGCCATGCTCCACGCCCCCGGCCCCGACGCGCTCTCCGACGCCCAGCGCGCCGTCGAGTACGCCCGCATGGTGGGCGCCGAGGACATCGAACTCAACGCCCGCCTCACCCTCGGCGGGCTGATGGTCGACGCGGGCGACATCGACGCGGGCATCGCCGAGATGGAAGCGGTACGCCGCCGGGTCCTCGAACGCGGCCCCGCCGCCGTCGTGGGCCGCAGCCACGTCAACCTGCCCTCCAGCCTGGAGAGCGTCGGCCGCTCCCGCGACGCCGTCCGCATCCTGCGCGAGGGACTCGACGTCACTCGGCGGATGGGCCTGTCGGACTCCGAGGCGTGGGTCTGGGGCAACCTCGCCGAGTCGCTCCTCTCCCTCGGCCAGTGGGACGAGGCAGTCCACGCCGCGAACAGGTCACGGGACATCGGCCCGAGCGCCAAGCGACTCGGCGGCACCGCCCTCTCCGTCGCCGCCATCGCCCTCGCCCGCGGCGACATCGCCGAGGCCCGGCGCCAACACTCCGCCGCGCACGGCCACTTCGGCACCCACAACCCCATGCCGCAGAACAATCTGCCGCTCTCCCTCCTCACCATCGGCATCGCCGCCGCCGAGGGCCGCCTCCCCGACGCCCGCGCCGAACTCGCCCGCGTCCTCGACACCGGCTTCCCCACCGGCACCCAGCGGTACGCCTGGCCGCTGCTGCTCACCGCCGCCGTCGCCGAGGCCGACGCCCGGGGGCTGCCCACCGCCGACCAGGGCCGCCCCGAGGTCCTCGACAGGATCCTCGCGGCGGTCAGGAAGCTCACCACCGGAGCACCGGTCTGGCGCGCCCATGAACACTGGGTACGCGCCGAACTCCAGCGCGCCGAGGGCCTGATGATCCCGGACACCTGGTCCGAGGTCGTCACCGCCTTCGAGCCCCTCGACCGCCCCTACGACCTCGCCCGTGTCCGGCACCGGCTCGCCGAGGCCCTGCTGGCGGACGGCGCCGACGACGAGGCCCGGCACCGGGCGACGGAACTGCTGCGGTTGTCCGCCGTCGTCGCCGACCATCTCGGCGCCCGCCCGCTCGCCGAGGGCGTCGCCCTCCTCGCCCGGCGTGCCCGCCTGCCCCTCGGCCATACCGTCGAGCCCGAGCTCGCACCGGCCGACCCCGTCGCCGCCCTCGGCCTCACCGGACGTGAGCACGACGTCCTGCGCCTGGTCGCCGCGGGCCGCACCAACCGCCAGATCGCCGAGGAACTCTTCATCTCCCCGAAGACGGCCAGCGTCCACGTCTCCAACATCCTCGCCAAGCTGAGCGTCGCGGGCCGCGGCGAGGCAGCGGCCCTGGCCCATCGGCTGGGGCTGTTCCCGGAAGGGGTGGGGGCGGGGCCGACGCCGAGGTGACCGGATGTGGGGCGGGTGCCGGGCGGGGGTGATCGGAGCGGGGCAGTGGCCGGCTACTTCACCTGGAGCTCCAGGATCTTGTCGTCGCCCTTCTCCGGGGAGCCCCGGCCGTCCGTCTCGCTGGTGGTCAGCCAGAGTTTGTCGCCGCCGGCGGAGACGACCGTGCGCAGGCGGCCGTACTCGCCCTCCAGGAAGGGCTGCGGGTCGGCCGAGACCTTGGTGCCCTGCAGGGGGATGCGCCACAGACGCTGACCCTTCAGGCCCGCCATCCACACGGAGCCCTCCGCTATCGCGATGCCGCTCGGGGAGGCGTCGTCCACGCTCCACACGGCCACCGGGTCGACATAGCCGGGCTTGCCCTCCTTGCCCTCCGCCTCCGGCCAGCCGTAGTTCCCGCCCGGGCGGATCTGGTTCAGCTCGTCCCAGGTGTTCTGGCCGAATTCCGACGCCCACAGGCGCTGCTTGCTGTCCCAGGCGAGGCCCTGGACGTTGCGGTGGCCGTAGGAATACACCAGGGAGTTGTCGAAAGGGTTGCCCGGGGCGGGCTCGCCCTCCGGGGTCATCCGGAGGATCTTGCCGCCGAGGGACTTCTTGTCCTGGGCCAGGGGGCCCTCGTAGCGCTCGCCCGTGCCGGCGTACAGCATCTGGTCGGGGCCGAAGGCGATACGGCCGCCGTTGTGGTTGGTGCCCTTGGGGATGCCGCGGAGGATCGTGTCGGGGGCGCCGAGCTGCTCGCCCTCGGGTTTCTGCGGGTCGTACAGCATGCGGACGATGCGGTTGTCGGACTCCGAGGTGAAGTAGGCGTAGAGCATGTGGTCGGAGGCGTAGTCGGGGGAGACGGCGAGGCCGAGGAGGCCGCCCTCGCCGGCCGCGGCCACGCCGGGAACCTCGCCGAGCTCCGTCTTCTTGCCCGACTCGGTGTCGATTCTGGTGATCGTGCCCTGGTCGCGGGAGGACACGAGGAGGCCGCCCTCCGGGAGGGGAGCCAGACCCCAGGGGGTGTCCAGGTCCTCGGCGACGGTGCGGACCACTTCGACCGAGCCCTTGGCGGGGGGCGCGGGTTCTTTCGGGGCGGCCTTGGAGGGGGAGGTGGAAGGGGCGGAGGTGGTGTGGGAGCTGGTGGGGGTGGTCGACCGCGTTCCGTCGTCGGAGGAACAGCCGGCCGTCAGTAGGAGTGCGGATACGGCCAAGGTGGCCGTCACCGCTCGACGTTGCACCATCACGATCCCTTCGACGCGGAGCTTCTACTTTTCTTACACCGCGAGTGCGCTGCGGGTTCCACCTCCGGCCGATCAAGACGCTTTTTCCGCTGCCGGGCCGGTTTTTCTCGCCCCCCCCGGCCCCTACCCGTCCCTCTCCCAAGCTCTCGGCTTCGCTCGAGCAGGGGGACCCCCATCCAGCGCTGCCGCCCCTTCGACCCCGCGTCGGCGCCTTCCGGCTCGGGGGTGCGTGTGGTTCTGGCGGGTGCGGGTCCGTCGTGGTTTCTCGCGCGGTTCCCCGCGCCCCCGCGGGGGCCTGCGGCCCCCCGCCACGTGGCCCCCTCGGTTCTCAGTCCCAGGAGCCCTGGGCCGGGGGGAGCGCGGCGATCTCCGCCAGGTCCTTCGGGGTCAGGGTCAGGGTTGTGGACGTCGCGTTCTCCGTGGCCCAGTGTTCGTGTTTCGTGCCGGGTATCGGGACCACCTGGGGGCCCAGGGTGAGGAGCCAGGCCAGGGCCACCTGAGCCGGGGTGGTTCCCTCTCCGTGGCGGGCCGCTATGCGGCGCAGGCCGGCGACTATCGGCTGGTTCGCGGCCATCATCTCGGCGGTGAAGCGGGGGTGGCGGGCGCGGACGTCGTCGGGTTCGAAGCCCTGCCCCGGTGTGAGCGTGCCGCTGAGGAAGCCGTTGCCCAGGGGCATCGCGGCGAGGAAGCCGATGCCGCGGGCCGCGCACCAGGGGAGGAGGTCGGCCAGGGCCTCCCGCGACCAGACCGACAGCTCGGCCTGCACCGCGCTCACCGGGAACACCTGCTGGACGCGCCGCAGCCGGCGGATCGTCGCGTCGTACAGACTCGTCCCCGGCCGGCGCCCGGCCCGCGCGCCCACCGCGCACAGCCCCAACGACCGTACCTTTCCGGCCTGGACGAGCTCCGCCATCGCGCCCCACGTCTCCTCGACGGGCACCTCGGGGTCCTCGCGGTGCAACTGGTAGAGGTCGATCACGTCGGTCTGGAGCCGCCGCAGCGAGGCGTCGCAGGCCCGCTTCACATAGCCGGGGCGGCCGTTGGCGACGATGTGCTGCTCGCCCACGAGCAGGCCCACCTTCGTGGAGACGAACGCCTCCGCGCGGCGCTCCTTCAACACCCGCCCCACCAGCAACTCATTGGTGAACGGGCCGTACATGTCGGCCGTGTCCAGCAGAGTCGTGCCGAGGTCGAGCGCCCGGTGCACCGTCCGCGTCGACTCGTCGCCCCGCCGCCGCGACCCGGTGTACGCCCAGCTCATCGGCATGCATCCGAGTCCGACGGCCCCCACCTCGAGCGTCGCCGCGCCGATCGTCCTGCGCTCCACCTGGTCGTGACCCTCCCTCTCCTGGCCCCCAACCTAACCTCTGCCGTACCGGGCGCCTGACATAGCCTCCGGAGCATGACTGCTGACCTCACCGCTGCCAGGGCCGCCGACGTGACCGGCGACGTGTGGCTCCCCATCCCCCCGGACGAGATCGAGGGCCTGCCGCCGGGGCTCGACTATCTGTTCTACGACGGGGGAGAGGACGGCACCCAGGAGTACCCGGGCGACCCGGCCGACTGCGTCCTGTACGTCGTGCCGTACATGAAGCGGCTGTCGGTGCGCGTCGGACCGCTGGAGCACATGCGGAACGTGAAGGTCGTCCAGACGCTGACCGCGGGCGTCGACGACGTCCTGTCACGGCTGTCCGTGGTCGCTCCCGGTGTCCAGCTGTGCAACGCGCGCGGTGTGCACGAGGCCAGCACGGCGGAGCTCGCGCTGACCCTCACCCTCGCCTCCCTGCGGGGTGTGCCCGACTTCGTGCGGGCCCAGCAACAGGGGCTCTGGGAGGGCGGATTCCGGCCCGCGCTCGCCGACAGGAACGTCCTGATCGTCGGCTACGGCGCGATCGGCGCCGCCATCGAGGACCGGCTCACCCCCTTCGAGGTGGCGCGGGTGGCGCGCGTCGCGCGCTCCGAGCGCACCACGGCGCGCGGACCGGTGCACCCGCTCACCGACCTGCCCGCCCTGCTGCCCGAGGCGGATGTCGTGATCCTGTCCACGCCGCTCACCGAGCAGACGAAGGGGCTGGTCAACGCCGATTTCCTGGCCCGGATGAAGGACGGAGCCCTGCTGGTGAACGTGGCCCGCGGAGCCGTCGTCGACACCAAGGCACTTCTCGCGGAACTGGAGAACGGACGCATCACCGCGGCCCTCGATGTCACCGACCCCGAGCCACTGCCGCCCGGTCACCCCCTGTGGCAGGCGCCCGGCGTGCTCATCAGCCCGCACGTCGGCGGCCCCAGCTCGGCCTTCCTGCCGCGTGCGAAAAGGCTGTTGGTGGACCAGTTGGCACGCTTCGTGAACCACGAGCCGTTGCGCAACGTGGTCCTTACGACAGGCGCGACGGCAGACGCGTAATCCACTTCGGGCACCCTCCGCATTCCTTCGGAAGCGGTACGTGCTCGTATTGCCGCAGGTGGTCACTGAGAGTAGAGGAACTATGTCCCTGAGTGACGATACTGGTGTATCGTCCCCGACAGGGGCTGCGCCGCACACCGTTCGGCGCCGGGGACGGACTTGAGACAGCGAGGGGGGCGACGGGCGATGCACGGCCTATGGACGAACGATCCGACGCGACGGACCCGCCGACGGCGGCCCTGGCGAGCTGTGACGTCGAGGCACCCGCAGGGGAGCCACGACGACCACGGCTGTCACGGCCGTTGCCATGGGGACGACAGCCGCAGAAAACATCCCCATCCCACGCCCCGCGAACGGCGGGACCCGGGAGCGGTGATCACCGGGGAGCTCCGGTGAGCCCCCGCCCGCCCACCGTCTCCACGCTGAACCCCACGCTCCGCTCGACCAAGTCGCTGTCCGGCTCCCTCCTGCCCGGAGAGCCGGCCTCCGACCGCGGTGGAGCGACCCTGCGGGCTCAGCTCGTGCTCGCCCTGCTGTGCGCGGGTTACGCCGTCGGCGCCGCGTTCGGCTGGGGCGATGAAAAAGTCGCCTTCGTCATGGGTGACTTCGGGTTGGCCGCCGCCGCTGCGGCCGCCGCCCTCTCCTGCTTCCGCTACGCGCGCGGCCGCCGCGGCGGCCTCCGCCCGGCCTGGCTGCTGTTCGCTCTCTCGTCCGCCATGGCGGCACTGGGCAACGGCGTCTGGGGGTGGTACGAGGTCGTCCTGGAGCGGCCCGTCCCGAACCCGAGCTACGCCGACCTGTTCTTCCTCTGCTTCGCGCCGCCCGCCATCGTCGGGTTGCTGGTGCTGGCGAAGCGGCCCGTGACCAAGGCCGGCTGGGTCTGCCTGGGGCTGGACGCCTGGCTCATCGGCGGCTCCCTGGTCACCCTCTCCTGGAGCCTGGCGCTCGCCCAGACCGCCCAGCTCGGCGGTTCGACCACGGCGCACACGGCGCTCTCGCTGGCCTACCCGCTGCTCGACATCGCACTGGTCAGCATGGTGCTCGCCCTCCACTTCCGCCGCTCCCCGATGCACCGCTCCGCGGTGAACACCGCGATCGGCGCGCTCGCGCTCACGGTGGTGTGCGACGCCCTGTTCACCTCACCCCTGCTGCACAACAGCTACCGCTCGGGTCAGCTCCTCGACGCCGGCTGGTTCGCGGGCTCCCTGCTCCTCGCCTACGCCCCCTGGGCCGGGCGGCGGCACGGACAGGCCGAGGAGCAGACGCACACACGCGTGGTGCACGAACACATCCCGGGACAGCGGCACGACGCCCAGCGGGGGTACGACGGCCCCCGGGCCGCCCAGATCCACGCCCTCCTCCAGGGCGCGGGCCACAGTCGGTATCCGGCCACCCGCCCCATCGCGGGATCCCTGGCCGCGCTCACCCCGTACCTGGCCGCGGCGGTCTGCACCCTGGGCATCCTCTACAACGTCCTCAACGGCCGCAGCGTCGACCGCGTGGTGCTGATCACCGCCTGCACCGTCGTGCTCGCCCTCGTGGTCCGCCAGGGCATCATGCTGCTCGACAACATCACGCTCACCCAGGAACTGGCCCAGAAGGAGAACCACTTCCGCTCCCTGGTCCAGGGCTCCAGCGACGTGATCATGATCGCCGCGCCCAGCGGCATCCTCCGCTACGTCAGCCCGGCCGCCGCCGGGGTGTACGGACGCCCCGCGGAAGAGCTCGTCGGCAAGGAGCTGGCCTCGATCATTCACCCCGAGGACCTCGGCTGCGTGGTGCACGAGGTGCGCCGCTTCCTCGCCGCGAGCCCGGCCGAGGAGCCCACCACCCGGATCGAGTGCCGCTTCAAGTCCGGCGACGGCGGCTGGCTGAACGTGGAGTCCACGGTCAACCGCCACCACGGCGGCCTCATCTTCAACAGCCGGGACGTGACCGAGAGAGTGCGCCTCCAGGCGCAGCTGCAGCACAACGCCGAGCACGACCCCCTGACCGACCTGCCCAACCGCGCGCTGTTCACCAAGCGCGTCCAGCAGGCACTGTCCGGCCGCCGCTCCACCGACCGGGGCCCCGCCCTGCGCAACACGGCGGTCCTCTTCATCGACCTCGACGGCTTCAAGGCCGTCAACGACACGATCGGGCACCAGGCCGGCGACGAACTCCTCGTCCAGGCCGCCCGCAGGCTCCAGGAAGCGGTCCGCCACGGCGACACCGCCTCCCGCCTGGGCGGCGACGAGTTCGCGGCACTCATCGTCGGGGACGGCTCCCGTGACCGTGCCGCGAGGGAGCAGCACATCTTCGAGCTGGCCGACCGACTGCGGCTCACCCTGTCCCAGCCCTACTCCATCGACGGCAACGATGTCCGGGTGGCCGCCTCCATCGGCGTCGCCTTCGCCGAGCCCGGCCTCGGCGCGGGCGACCTGCTGCGCAACGCCGACCTCGCCATGTACCGCGCCAAGGCGTCCGGCAAGGGCCGCGTCGAGCTGTACCAGCCGCAGATGCAGCAGGACGTCGTCCGCAAGGCCGAGCTGGCCACCCGGCTGCGGGCCGCGCTGCACGACGGCGAGTTCATGCTGCTGAACCAGCCCGTGGTGGAACTGGACACCGGCCGCATCACGTCGGTGGCGACCGCCGCCCGCTGGCGCTCGTCCCAGGGGGTGCTGTTCACCCCGGCCGAATTCCTACGGGTCTCCGAGGACAGTGACAAGACCGCCGAGCTGGGCCGATGGATGCTGGAGCAGGCCGTCGAGCAGGCCGCCGACCGTCTCAACAATGGCCTGAACGTGCCGGTCTCCGTCCGTCTGGGTGCCCGGCGGCTGCAGGACCGCTCCCTGCCCCCCGGCTCCGTCGAGACACTGCTGGCCCGGCATGGGCTGCCCTCCGGCTCCCTGGTGATCGAGCTGTCCGACACGGACCAGCTGAAGGGCTCCCTGGACGACCTGGAACGCCGGCTGAAGCAGCTGCGGCGCCTCGGTGTCCGGATCGCCCTGGACGGCTTCGGCAGCGGCCACGGCGCCATCGCGGCACTGCGCCGCCTCCCCGTCGACGTACTGAAGCTGGACCGCGGTCTCGTCGAAGGGGTCGTGGAGTCACCCCGTCTCCATGCGATCACCGGCGGACTGCTGCGCATCGCGGGCGATCTGGGGCTCCAGACCGTGGCCGAGGGAGTGGATCTGCCCGAGCAGGTCATCGCCTTGCGCAGGATGGGCTGTACACACGGCCAGGGTGCCGCTTTCTCCGGACCGCTGGACGAATACCGGCTGCGCCGGGCACTGTCCTTGGGCCACTATCCCGTGCCCTCCGAACCGGCCGAACCCGCGTTCGCGGGCGGTGGGGCAGGGGTGTACACAAGTGGTGTCCCCGCTGTTTACGGAGGCGGCAGTGCCCTTCGCTCACATAATGAGACTCCTGTCCCACCCACTTGACACACGGTGCGCGCCGGGGGGAGGGTCAGTGCCATGCGCACCCGAATTCTCGTACTTGGAAAGCGCGTCGGCTGAAGCTGGGACCGACCGGAGGACGATCCGGAATCCCCAGCGACCGTACCCGGCGCGCTCCCCTCGCTTGCCTTATGGCAAGGAGGGGTTTTTTGTTGCACGGGCACCAGTCAGCGCAAGCCGCACACCGCACGAACTTCGCAAAAAACCCTCAGCATCGAGAAGAGAATGCCGATGACCGAGCAGGCCTCCGGGGCCCACCATCCGCAGCCGCGGCCCCGATCCGGAGGACAGTCCGCCCCCGTCGAACACGTCACGGGCGCGCAGTCCCTCATCCGCTCTCTCGAGGAGGTCGGGGCCGACACGGTGTTCGGCATTCCCGGTGGCGCGATCCTCCCGGCGTACGACCCGCTGATGGACTCGACCCGTGTGCGGCACGTGCTGGTGCGCCACGAGCAGGGCGCCGGTCACGCCGCGACCGGCTACGCGCAGGCCACCGGCAGGGTCGGCGTCTGCATGGCCACCTCGGGCCCCGGCGCCACCAACCTGGTGACCCCGATCGCCGACGCCCACATGGACTCGGTGCCGATGGTCGCGATCACCGGCCAGGTCGCCTCCAAGGCGATCGGCACCGACGCCTTCCAGGAGGCGGACATCGTCGGCATCACCATGCCGATCACCAAGCACAACTTCCTCGTCACCAAGGCCGAGGACATCCCGCGCACCATCGCGCAGGCCTTCCACATCGCCTCCACCGGCCGCCCCGGCCCGGTCCTGGTCGACATCGCCAAGGACGCCCTCCAGGCCCGTACGACCTTCAGCTGGCCGCCCGCCACCGACCTGCCCGGCTACCGCCCGGTGACCAAGCCGCACGCCAAGCAGATCCGTGAGGCCGCCAAGCTGATCACCGCCGCGAAGCGGCCGATCCTGTACGTCGGCGGCGGTGTCATCAAGGCCGGCGCGACCGCCGAGCTGAAGGTGCTCGCCGAGCTGACCGGCGCGCCCGTCACCACCACCCTGATGGCGCTCGGCGCGTTCCCCGACAGTCACCCGCAGCACCTGGGCATGCCCGGTATGCACGGCTCCGTGGCCGCCGTCACCGGACTGCAGAAGGCCGACCTGATCATCGCCCTCGGCGCCCGCTTCGACGACCGCGTCACCGGCAAGCTGGACAGCTTCGCCCCGTACGCCAAGATCGTCCACGCGGACATCGACCCGGCCGAGATCGGCAAGAACCGCGCCGCCGACGTGCCGATCGTCGGTGACGCCCGCGAGGTCATCGCCGACCTGATCCAGGCCGTCCAGAAGGAGCACAGCGAGGGCAACCAGGGCGACTACAGCGCCTGGTGGAAGGACCTGAGCCGCTGGCGCGAGACCTACCCGCTGGGCTACGACCAGCCCGCCGACGGCTCGCTCTCCCCGCAGCAGGTCATCGAGCGCATCGGCCGCCTCGCCCCCGAGGGCACGATCTTCGCGGCGGGCGTCGGCCAGCACCAGATGTGGGCCGCCCACTTCATCCAGTACGAGAAGCCCGCCACCTGGCTGAACTCCGGCGGCGCCGGAACGATGGGCTACGCGGTCCCGGCGGCCATGGGCGCCAAGGCCGGCGCCCCCGACAAGACCGTCTGGGCGATCGACGGCGACGGTTGCTTCCAGATGACCAACCAGGAGCTCACCACCTGCGCCCTGAACGGCATCCCGATCAAGGTCGCGGTCATCAACAACGGCGCCCTCGGCATGGTCCGCCAGTGGCAGACGCTGTTCTACAACCAGCGCTACTCGAACACCGTGCTCCACTCGGGCCCGGACGACGTCAACCCGAACGCCCGCGGCACCCGCGTCCCCGACTTCGTGAAGCTGTCGGAGGCCATGGGCTGCTACGCCATCCGCTGCGAGTCCCCGGACGACCTCGACAAGGTCATCGAGGAGGCGAACTCGATCAACGACCGCCCGGTCGTCATCGACTTCATCGTCCACGAGGACGCGATGGTGTGGCCGATGGTCGCCGCCGGCACGTCCAACGACGAGATCATGGCCGCCCGGGACGTCCGCCCCGACTTCGGCGACAACGAAGACGACTGAGAGCCGTAGGTAAAGGAAGCAGACCATGTCCAAGCACACGCTCTCCGTCCTGGTGGAGAACACCCCCGGCATCCTGGCCCGGATCGCCGCCCTGTTCTCCCGCCGCGGCTTCAACATCGACTCCCTCGCGGTCGGTGTCACCGAGCACCCCGAGATCTCCCGCATCACCATCGTGGTGAACGTGATCGAGGAGCTGCCGCTGGAGCAGGTGACCAAGCAGCTCAACAAGCTCGTCAACGTGCTGAAGATCGTCGAGCTGGAGCCGTCCTCCGCCGTCCAGCGCGAACTCGTTCTGGTGAAGGTGCGCGCCGACAACGAGACGCGCTCCCAGATCGTCGAGATCGTCCAGCTGTTCCGCGCCAAGACCGTCGACGTCTCCCCGGAGGCCGTCACCATCGAGGCCACCGGGTCCAGCGACAAGCTGTCCGCGATGCTGAAGATGCTGGAGCCGTTCGGCATCAAGGAGCTGGTCCAGTCCGGCACCATCGCGATCGGCCGCGGCGCCCGTTCGATCACCGACCGGTCGCTGCGCGCCCTGGACCGGTCGGCCTGACGGTTTGAACGCCTCGCCAGGCGCCGTACGCCTGGTGGACGATTGCCTGACCGACGGCACGGGCGGCCGGTGACACGCCGTCCGCCCGTATGCCGAGACCCCGAGACTTCCCTTCGCCCCGCCGTCATACGGTGGGAAGCAACACCTGCACTCAAGGAGAGAACCCAAAGTGGCCGAGCTGTTCTACGACGCTGACGCCGACCTGTCCATCATCCAGGGCCGCAAGGTCGCGGTCATCGGTTACGGCAGCCAGGGCCACGCCCACGCCCTGTCGCTGCGCGACTCGGGTGCCGACGTCCGCGTGGGTCTGCACGAGGGCTCGAAGTCCAAGGCGAAGGCCGAGGAGCAGGGCCTGCGCGTGGTGAGCCCGTCGGAGGCCGCCGCCGAAGCCGACGTCATCATGATCCTCGTCCCGGACCCGATCCAGGCCCAGGTCTACGAGGAGCACATCGCCCCGAACCTGAACGACGGCGACGCCCTGTTCTTCGGCCACGGCCTGAACATCCGCTACGGCTTCATCAAGCCCCCGGCCGGCGTGGACGTCTGCATGGTCGCCCCCAAGGGCCCGGGCCACCTGGTCCGCCGCCAGTACGAGGAGGGCCGCGGCGTTCCCTGCATCGCCGCCGTCGAGCAGGACGCCACCGGCAACGCCTTCGCGCTCGCCCTGTCGTACGCCAAGGGCATCGGCGGAACCCGCGCCGGCGTCATCAAGACCACCTTCACCGAGGAGACCGAGACCGACCTGTTCGGTGAGCAGGCCGTCCTCTGCGGTGGTACCGCGGCGCTGGTCAAGGCGGGCTTCGAGACGCTGACCGAGGCCGGCTACCAGCCGGAGATCGCGTACTTCGAGTGCCTGCACGAGCTGAAGCTGATCGTCGACCTCATGTACGAGGGCGGCCTGGAGAAGATGCGCTGGTCGATCTCCGAGACCGCCGAGTGGGGCGACTACGTCACCGGCCCGCGGATCATCACCGACGCCACCAAGGCCGAGATGAAGAAGGTCCTCGCCGAGATCCAGGACGGCACCTTCGCCCAGGCCTGGATGGACGAGTACCACGGTGGTCTGAAGAAGTACAACGAGTACAAGACCCAGGACTCGGAGCACCTGCTGGAGACCACCGGCAAGGAGCTGCGCAAGCTGATGAGCTGGGTCAACGACGAAGAGGCCTGATCCGATGAGGCCGGCCGCGGCGGGTTCACCCGGAGTCGCGGCCGGCCTCTTCTCACGTCCGGGTGACCTTTCCGCGGTGGCGTGGGACGACGCCTTCGGCGCCACTACACTGCTGCACTACATACGCGTCAGGCCCACAGCGTCGTGCGTCTTCCACGCGGCCACCACCCTCCACCGCCTGCGGCCGTCGGGACGGCCGTCCGCAGCATTGGACTTGTGAGGACTCACGTGAGCTCGAAACCAGTCGTACTGATCGCTGAAGAGCTGTCGCCCGCCACCGTCGACGCGCTGGGCCCGGACTTCGAGATCCGGCACACCAACGGGGCGGACCGAGCCGAACTGCTCCCGGCCATCGCCGACGTCGACGCCATCCTCATCCGCTCGGCCACCAAGGTCGACGCCGAGGCGATCGCCGCCGCCAAGAAGCTGAAGGTCGTCGCGCGAGCCGGTGTCGGCCTGGACAACGTGGACGTCTCCGCCGCCACCAAGGCCGGCGTGATGGTCGTCAACGCCCCCACCTCGAACATCGTGACCGCCGCCGAGCTGGCCTGCGGTCTCCTCCTCGCCACCGCCCGCCACATCCCGCAGGCGAACACGGCGCTGAAGAACGGCGAGTGGAAGCGCAGCAAGTACACGGGCGTGGAGCTCGCCGAGAAGACCCTCGGTGTGGTCGGCCTCGGCCGTATCGGCGCGCTCGTCGCGCAGCGCATGTCCGCCTTCGGCATGAAGGTCGTCGCCTACGACCCGTACGTGCAGCCCGCGCGCGCGGCGCAGATGGGTGTGAAGGTCCTGTCGCTGGACGAGCTGCTGGAGGTCTCCGACTTCATCACAGTCCACCTGCCGAAGACCCCCGAGACGGTCGGCCTGATCGGCGCCGAGGCGCTGCACAAGGTCAAGCCGTCGGTGCGCATCGTGAACGCCGCGCGCGGCGGGATCGTCGACGAGGCCGCGCTGTACTCGGCGCTCAAGGAGGGCCGCGTCGCCGGCGCCGGCCTCGACGTGTACGCCAAGGAGCCGTGCACCGACTCCCCGCTGTTCGAGCTGGACGAGGTCGTCTGCACCCCGCACCTCGGCGCCTCCACCGACGAGGCGCAGGAGAAGGCCGGTATCGCCGTCGCCCGCTCCGTGCGTCTCGCCCTCGCCGGTGAGCTGGTCCCGGACGCGGTGAACGTGCAGGGCGGTGTCATCGCCGAGGACGTCAAGCCGGGTCTGCCGCTCGCCGAGCGTCTCGGCCGTATCTTCACCGCGCTGGCCGGTGAGGTCGCGGTCCGTCTCGACGTCGAGGTGTACGGCGAGATCACCCAGCACGACGTGAAGGTCCTTGAGCTGTCCGCGCTGAAGGGTGTCTTCGAGGACGTCGTCGACGAGACCGTGTCGTATGTGAACGCGCCGCTGTTCGCGCAGGAGCGGGGCGTCGAGGTACGGCTGACGACCAGCTCGGAGTCGCCGGACCACCGCAATGTCGTCACCGTGCGGGGCACGCTCGGCAGCGGCGAGGAGGTCTCGGTGTCCGGCACCCTGGCCGGGCCGAAGCACCACCAGAAGATCGTGGCCGTCGGCGAGTACGACGTGGACCTCGCGCTCGCGGACCACATGGTCGTCCTGCGGTACGTGGACCGTCCGGGTGTCGTCGGCACGGTCGGCCGGATCTTCGGCGAGCACGGCATCAACATCGCCGGTATGCAGGTCGCCCGGTCCGCCGCCGGTGGCGAGGCCCTCGCGGTCCTCACCGTCGACGACACGGTGTCGCAAGGTGTGCTGGCCGAGGTGGCCGAGGAGATCGGCGCGACGTCGGCGCGCTCGGTGAACCTCGCCTGAGCCGAACCCCGTCTGAGTTTCTCGCGGTGTGCGGCCGGGGCCCGGCCACCTTCGGGTGGTCGGGCCCCGGCCTTTCTCATGTCCGGGCGGGCTCGGCTGGGTCCTGCCCGATCGCGCTGCCGTCCCCGACGGACGCGGGGCCTTCCCCGGCCGGCTCGGGGTCCCTCGCCCGTAGCGACACGTACGCCTGCGCGAGCAACGCGTCCTTCGAGCCGTAGTGCGACGAGGGGGAGCGCGCGCTGAGCGGCACCGAGCCCGGTTCGGTCGAGCGGTTCCGGGAGGTGTGGGCCAACGTCATCGACACCATGCGGCAGCCGGGCTCGATGTGGCGGCTCAGCATGGAGATCATCGTCATGGGCGACCAACTGCCCGAGGTCCGCGACCATCTCGCGCTGGCGCAGCGCGAGGCGGGGCGCGGTCTGATCCCGATGCTCATGGGCGGCCGGGAGGAGGACGTCACGGAGAAGGACGTCGACACCCTCGGAAAGCTGCTGGTGACGCTGATGACGGGACTGATCGCCCAGTGGACCTTCGACCCGCCGAGCGCCCCCGAGGCCGACGAGCTCGCCGAGGGGCTCCTGCGGATCATCGCGGCGACGCGGGGGGAGTGACTACGCCGGCACGAGCCGGCCCCCGCGCATCTCGACCGCCCGGTCCGCGAAGTGCCGTACAACTGCGCGGTCGTGACAGATGAACAGATAGGCGAGCCCCAGGTCGGCCTGGAGGTCGGCGAGGAGGTTGAGGACGCCGGCCCGGACGGACGGGTCGAGGGCGGAGACCGGTTCGTCGAGGACGAGCAGACGGGGCTCGGAGGCCAGGGCGCGGGCGATGCCGGCGCGCTGGCACTGGCCGCCGGACAGCTCGTGCGGGAAGCGGTCGCCGTAGGCCGGGTCGAGACCGACGCGGTCGAGGAGCGCGGCGACCCGTGCGGGGCCCGTCGCGTCCCAGCGGCCCTGGAGGCGCAGCGGCTCCGCCACCGCGTCCCGGATGCGGTGGCGGGGGCTGAGCGAGCCGTACGGGTCCTGGAAGACCGGTTGCATCCGGGGCCGCAGCGGGCGCAGTTCGCGCTCGGTGAGCGTCGTCAGCTCCCGGCCCTCGAAACGGACCCGGCCGCCGTCGGGGCGGCGCAGTTGGAGCACGGCGGCCACCGTGGAGGACTTGCCGCAGCCGGAGGGGCCGTTCAGGGCGAGGGTCTCGCCCGCGTCCACGGTGAAGGAGACATGGTCGACGGCGGTGACCGTGCCGTAGCGGACGACCAGATCGCGCACGTCGAGCAGGGCGGTGGGCTGGTTCACGCGGGCCGCTCCAGGAACAACTCGGTCGCCGGGTACGGCACTTCGTCCCAGCGGTGACAGGAGACCTCATGGCCGTCGCCGACCGTCCACGGACCGGGTTCCTCGCGGTGGCAGCGGTCCTCGACGAGCGGGCAGCGGGGCGCGAAGGCGCAGCCGGACGGCAGCGCGTCGGGCGCGGGCGGGGAGCCGGGGATGGCGGGCAGCCTACGGCGCCGACCGGAGCCGCCGCGCCGCGGAGCGCCGCCCACGGGACCGTCCTCGCCGCCCGCCGGTGGCAGCGACGCCAGCAGCCCCGCCGTGTACGGGGCGAGCGGGCGGTCCAGCACCCGGAGCGTCGGGCCCTGTTCGACCTGGCGGCCGGCGTACATGACCAGGACGCGGTCGGTGTGGTCGCGGACCACGCCCAGGTCGTGCGTGACCAGCACGAGCGCGGCGCCGACCGCCTCGCGCTGCTCGCCGAGGACCCGCAGCACCTGGTCCTGGAGCTCCGCGTCGAGCGCGGTGGTGGGCTCGTCGGCGACGACCACGTCCGGTTCGTTGATCGTGGCCATGGCGATCACGGCCCGCTGCCGCATCCCGCCGGAGTACTCGTGGGGGTACGCCCGCGCCTTGCGCTTGGCGTCGGGGATGCCCACCCGGTCGAGGGCGGCGACCGCACGGGCCCGGGCCTGGGAGCGGGAGACGCCCGCCACCGACCGTACGGCCGCGGCGAGTTGGTCGCCGACGGGGTGCACGGGGGACAGGGCGGACAGGGCGTCCTGGGGGACGAGGGCGATCCGGCGGCCACGCAGGGCGGCGAGCGCCGGGCGGGTGGCGCCCACGAGTTCGGCGTACGAGCCCGGCTCGTCCCGCAGCCGCACGCTCCCGCTCGTCGTCGTGCCCCGCGGCAGCATGCCCAGCAGGGCCCGCGCGGTGAGGGACTTGCCCGCGCCGGACTCGCCGACCAGGGCGAGCACCTCGCGGGGGCGGACGTCGAAGGACAGCCCCCGGACGACCTCCAGGGCGCCGAAGGCGACCCTCAGGTCACGCACCGAGAGCAGGGCGTCGGGCGCGGCCGACGCAAGGGGAACCCTCGGAGCGGGCTGTGCGCACTGTGCGGGCTGTGCGGATGGTGCATCTGGTGCATCTGGTGCTGAGGGCGAAAGAGCCGTCCGGGGGTCGGGGCGCGGGCCGGGTGTGGGGCCCGCGAGGGGTGCGTCAGGCATGTCGGGCTCCCGTCAGGGTCTCCTCGTTCCCGTCCCGGCCGTCCGTGGGGGCCTCCGGGTGCCGGGGCCGGTCCTGCTCGTTCGTCCGGGACCGGTCCTGCTCGTTCGTCCGGCGCCGGTCGACCCTCCGGCTCCCGCGCCGTCGCGCCCGCCCCTGGGTGTACGCCGCGCCCGACACCGCGAGGCCCGCCAGCAGGGCCAGGGCGACCGCCGGGGCCAGGGCCGCCCAGGGGGCGCGTTCCACGTAGGCGCGGGACTCGTCGAGCAGCAGGCCCCACTCGGGGGTGGGCGGCTGGGCGCCCAGGCCGAGGAAGCCGAGCGAGGCGAGGGCGAGGGCGATGCCGGGGAGGCGGAGGATCGCGTGCCGGGTGACCGGGGCGGCCACCGAGGGCAGGACGTGCCGGGTGAGGATCCACCACGGACTCGCGCCGATCGCGCGCTGGGCGGCGAGGAACGTCGACGCCCGCACCTCCTGGACCAGGGCCGCCGCGTGCGCGGCCAGCGGAGGCCAGGAGATCAGGGCCACGGCGAGGGCCGCGCCCCGTGTGCCGGGGCCCGCCGCGGCGGCGACCAGGATGCCGGCGATCACCGGGGGCAGCGCGTTGGCGATGTCGGACGCTCCCTCGGCCACGCGGGGCAGGAAACCGAGCGCCAGCGCGGCGAGCAGGCTCAGGGCGCAGACGGCCGCCGCCGTGCCGACGGTGGAGGCGGCGCCGTGGCCGAGGCGGGCCAGGACGTCACGGCCGAGCCCGTCCGTGCCGAGCGGGTGGGCCCAGGAAGGCGGCAGCAGCCGGGCGGTGGTGTCCACGGCGTACGGGTTCCGCAGCAGCCCCCAGCCGACCGCGACCAGGAGGAGCACCGCGAGGGTCAGCGGCACCGCCGGGTGGGTGCGGACCGGGCGGGCGGCGGGGAGGGTGAGGCCCGCGTCGCGCAGGGCGGGGCCGAGGAGCCGGCGCCGGGCGAGGGCGGCGAGGGCGCCCGCGACCAGGCCCAGCGCGAGGAGCGCGAGGATCGAGCCCTGGAGGAGGGGGAGATCCTGGGACTTGGCCGCGCCGAGGGCCGTACGGCCGATGCCGGGCACCGCGAACACCGTCTCCACGGCGACCGCGCCGCCGGTCAGACCGACGGCGACCATGCCGAACTGGGGGACCAGGGGCGGCAGGACGCGCCGCAGCGCCGCCGCCGAGACCCGCGCCCGGCTGACGCCCGCGCCCCGCCACAGCTCCACCCAGCGTTCGTCGAGCACGGCGGGCAGCGCGTCCGCGACCAGCCGGCCCAGCAGACCGCCCGCCGGGACACCGAGGGCGATGGCGGGCAGGACCAGGTACTCGGGGCCCGCCCAGCCGGAGGTCGGCAGCAGGCCCAGCCACACCCCGCACACCAGCAGCGCCACCGTGGCCAGCAGGAACTCGGGGACGGCGGCGAGCATCGCCGCGAACGCGCCGGCCGTCCCCCGGCCCCGCAGGAGCACCGGGGCGACCAGCGCGCCGGCCAGCAGCACGGCGACGGCGAAGGCGGCGCCCATGAGGCCGAGGGAGACCTGGAGGCCGGAGACCACGGAGGGGAGCACTTCGGTGCCGGACACCCAGGACGTGCCGAGGTCGCCGCGCAGCAGCCCGGACGCCCACCGGCCCAGCAGGGACAGGGGGCCGGCGTCCAGGCCCAGGTCCTCGCGGATCGCGGCCAGCGCCTCGGGGGTCGCCTCCTGTTCGGCGGACCGGGCGCGCAGCACGGTCAGCGCCGGGTCCCTGCCGGAGAGCCAGGGCAGCAGACCCACGGCGGCCAGGACGGCGAGCAGGCACACGAAGCGGGTCGGCCCCGCTGGGCCGACCGACTTCCGTACGTTCTCCCTCACTTGACGTAGGTGGCGGTGGTGACCAGCTCGCGTTCACGCGGGTCGTGCGCCGCGCCCACGACACCGGCCGCGTCGCCCTGGATGACGCGCTCGTGGAGCATCGGCACGGCGGCGTCGGTGCCGAGGACTGCGGCCTCGGCCTCGATGACGGCCTTGCGGCGGGCGTCACCGGCGGCGGTCTCGGACGCCTTCTTCAGAGCGGCGTCGACCTTGTCGTCCGTCAGCTGGGCGATGTTGAAGGAGCCGTCGGAGGCGAAGTCGCTGTAGAGGTACGCGGCCGGGTCGCCGGAGTCGAGGACGGTCGCCCGGGAGAGGATGAACGCGTCGAACTCGCCCGCCAGCGCGTCTGATTCGATGTTGGCGTACTCGCGGACGTCGAGCTTCACCTTGAACCCGGCCTTCTGGAGCTGCTGCTGGAGCGTGGCGGCGACCTCGGGCAGTTCGGCGCGGTCGGTGAAGGTGCCGATGGTGATCGACTTCCCGGACGGGTCACCGGCCTTGGCGCGCTTCACCGTCGACCGCAGTTCGGCGGCCCAGGGAAGCGCGGGCCCCAGCAGCCCCGCGGCCACGTCGGCGCGCCCCTCGTACACGCCGTTCACGATGGACTCGGCGTCGACGGCCTCGCGGGCGGCGGCGCGCAGCGAGGCGTCCTTGAAGACGCCCTTCTCGGTGTTCAGGTAAAGGGTGTTGGTGCGCGGCATCGGGACCTCGGTGATCAGGTCCTGGTCGAGCACGGCGGCCTGCGAGACGGGGATCGCCTCGACGATGTCGGCCTCGCCGGTGCGCAGGGCGGCGGCGCGGGCGGTGCCGTCCGGTACGAACGTCACGTCGATGCCGGGTGCCTTGGCCTTGTCGCCCCAGTAGTCGTCGTAGCGGTCGAGGGCGGCGGAGGACGTGCCGTTGACCTTGGTCAGTTCGAAGGGGCCGGTGCCCGCGCCGACCGGGTTCACCGTCTTCCCCTTGTACGCCTTCGCGGCGAGGATCGACAGCTGGGGCGAGCTGAGGCGCTGCGGGACGAGGGGGTCCTCCACGGCGGTGGTGACGGTGACGGTGTCGCCCTCGGCCTTCGCGGTCAGCTCCACGCCGTCGAGGATGCGGGGCTTGGGGGAGGCGGTGGCCGCGCGGGTGAGGGAGTTGACGACGGCGTCACCGGTGAGCTTCGTGCCGTCGTGGAAGGTCACGCCCTCCCGGATCGTGAACGTCCAGCTCTTGCCCGACTGCTTCCACTCGGTGGCGAGCGCGGGCCGCGCGTCGCCCTCAGGGTTCAGCTTCACCAGCGTCTCGGCGGTCGACCAGCGCGACAGCTTGAACGCGTCGTCGGACAGCGGCGACAGGCCCGAGCGGGGCGGCAGCATGTGCGCGACCCGGATCCGCCTGCCCTCGCCACCGGCTGCCCCGTCGGCCCCCGTCGACGAGAAGCAGCCCGTGAGCAGGGCGGAGGCCGCGGTGACCGCGATCAGGGGGACAAAACGGACGGGGACGCGCACGGGACACTCCGAGTAAGGGCGTGGTCAATGATTGAACGCGCCACGACCGTAGCATGATGACAATCATTTTCAGAAGTGCGGTTTCTCGCCACTGTCACAGCTACTTCGCGAGCAACTCGTGGAGGAGAGCCATCACGATCACCCCCACGCCGATGGCCACCCCCAGGCCGGGGTGGTGGAACGCGATGTACGTGGTGAGGGCGCCCGCGCCGAGCAGGACGAGCATGCGGGTGCTGATCTGGTGGTCCATTCCGTCCTCCTGGCGGTCGACTGGTCCTGCTGATCAGCTTCGACGGCGTCGAGGGGGCGTGAACGAATCCTGATGAACACTCACAACCTTCCACAGCCGATGGCAGAACGGGCCGACGGGCGCATCATGAGCCGTGAACGACGTCTGACAATCTCTGACAGTGCGGGGGAGTTGCCCGATGCCGCGATGGAAGGCGCCCGACCTGCCGGACGGCCCTCTGCGTGAGTTGAACCGGGCGCTCCACGGGCTCCACGGCCGCGCGGGATGGCCGTCCTCCCGGGACCTCCAGAAGGCGGTGGGCGGGCGCGACGTCGTGAGTTACACGAAGATCCACCAGGCCCTGACGAAGCCGTTTCTCCCGCGCTGGGGGGTTGTCGAGCTGCTCGTCGAGGAGTTGGCGAGGATGGCCGGCGGGCGCCGCCGTCCCGACGACACCGTCGAGCATTTCAAGGAGCTGTACGACCGGGCGTACGGCGCCGGCGAGGGCGACGGCCGCGTTCCGCGGGCTCCCGACACACCTGCGGCGGCGTCGGCGACGACCAGGCCGCCGAGCAGTGTCAACAGCATGGACGAGCAGGCCAATGGGACCGTATCCGCCCAACAGGGCGACCGGAGCGGTGGCAAAGGACAGCGCGGAGACGCCCTGGCCGAGCTGCGGCGCCGTATCTCCGACGGCAGTTATCCGGTCGGCTCCACGCTCCCGCCGCAGCGCGAGTTGGCGAGCGAGCTGGGAGTCTCGCGCCTCACGGTCCAGCGGGCGCTCCGAAGTCTGCAGGACGACGGCTGGATCATGTCGCGGCAGGGCAGCGGATCACGTGTGATCAAGAACGGCGAGATTGAACGGGCGACGAACCCGGGGCGTTCCCACCACCCTGTCTCACTCGCCCCGTACATCGCTCAGGCCTTCGAGCAGGACGACGTGAGCCTCGACGTCTTCACGCTGACGTCGGAGTCGCTGACCGCCCACATCCAGCTCCAGGCGGAGCGGATCCACGCCCTGCGGATCAGCCCCCGGAGCATCACGCTGAGGGTGATGGTGCCCGACATGTCGCTCGCATTCCCGTACTGGCGCTCAGGAGATGCCACGCAGGACGACGCCCTCAAGGAGCGCGCCGCGGACATCGCGCGCCGTCACCTCATCACGCTGCACAACGCGCTGAACAACGTGTACACGTCGATGCTCGTCCCCTCCGTCCGGCTCACCATCCACCAGATCCCCCTGGTGCCGTCCTTCAAGCTCTACCTGATCAACGGGGTGGCGGCCCTGCACGGGTTCTACGAGGTCGTCGAGCGTCCCATCGACCTGAACGGCGAGACAGTCGGCGCTCTGGACGTGATGGGCCTGGGCGCCGCGCTCACCTACCACGTCGAGGACGACGACCCCCACTCACAGGGATCGGTGTTCGTGAGGAACGCCCGAGGCTGGTTCGAGTCCGTCTGGCAGCGGCTGGCTGAACGGGAGGGGCACGGCTGACCGCACGTCCCTCAGAGCCGCGCCCCCTTCAGGGCCATGTGCAGCAGGAGGCGGTCCTCGCCGTCGTCCAGGTCCAGGCCCGTCAGTTGTTCGACGCGGGAGAGGCGGTAGTAGAGGGTCTGGCGGTGGATGCCCAGCTCCGCCGCCGTGCGGCCCGCCTGGCCCGCGCAGTCGAGGAACGTCTCGGCGGTGCGGGCCAGTTCGTGGTGGGCGGGGGACAGCAGTCCCCGGACGGCAGGGTCCTGGGGGGTCTCCGGAGGCAGGGACGTCAGGAGGCGGTACGGCCCGATCGAGCGCCACTCGGCGACCGGGCCCAGGCGGGGCTCCGCCAGCGCCGCGCGGGCCGCCGCCGATGCCTCGCGCCACGCGGTGCCCAGCTCGCCGAGGCCCATGCGGGCGCCCGCCACTCCGGCCGCCGCCCGCGCGCCCGCCCGCTCCAGCAGCCGGCCGGCCGCCGTGAGCGCGGGCGCCGGGACGTCCGCCGAGCGCAGCCGCACCAGCAGGGCGAGGCTCTGCCCGGCCGCCCCCCATGGCACCGTGCACAGCGCCGTCGCCCCCGGCACCGTACGGAAGGACGGGGCGTCGTCCGGGTCCGCCGACGGCCACGGGGCCACGCACACCACCGTGTGGACGCCGTCGCCGCGCGGGCCGAGGGCGGCGCGCAGTTCCGCCACCGCCATGTCCCGCTCCCAGCCTGGCCCGGCCGTGAGCACCGCCCGCAGCTCACGGGTGAGGTCGGCGCCCGCCTGCGCCTCGTCCGCGAGGAGCGCGCCGATGCGGGACGCGACCGCCATGGCGGCGGACAGCTGGGCGTCGGTGGGGCCCGGGTCGCCGTCCAGCAGCCAGACGTAGCCGAGGACGACGCCCCGGTGGCGTACGGGGAGGCAGACGCGACCCCGCAGGACGCCCGCCTCGGGGGTCGGGGGGATGCGGACGGGGGCGGTCGCCCGGGTGATGCCGAAGCCCTCGAACCACTCCCGCACGGCCGCCGTCGAGCGGCGGGTCAGGATCGAGCGGGTCCGGACCGGGTCCAGAGCCGAGGGGTCGAGGTCGCCCTCGCTGTCGTACGCGCCGAACGCGATCAGCTCGAAGTCACGGTTCTCCAGCGTCGCCGGGGCGCCGAGCAGCGCCGAGATCTCGTCGACGAGCTCCTGGTAGTCACCCACGTGGTGGAACGATGCGGCGTCCGGCGTCACGAGGGCATTCTCCCCCATCCCGCCGCTCCCTTCATACATCTGTCTGAGATCTGCGGCACGGATGCGTGACAGCTGTCGATGGTCGGCGAACGGGGGGATCCTTAGGTTTCACGGTGGTCCTGTCTGCTGGTTTGTGGAGGTGCCCCGTGCTGGGTCCCGTGATTCTCGCCGCGTCGCGCAGCGACCGGATGCGACGCCTGATCTCGGCCGCGCCCGTGACCAAGCAGGTCGTCGACCGCTTCATCCCCGGGGAGGGCGTCGACGACATCGTCCCCGTCGTCGAGGACCTCACCGCCGCGGGCCTCGAAGTGACGCTGGACGTCGTCGGCGAGGACATCACCCGCCCCGAGCAGGCCACCGCCGCCCGTGACGCCTACCTGGAGCTGATCGACCGGCTCGGCGCGCTGGAGCTGGGCGAACGCGCCGAGATGTCGGTCAAGCTGTCCCTCTTCGGCCAGGCGCTGGAGGGCGGCCACGAGCTGGCCCTCGCGAACGTCCGTCCCGTCGTCGAGGCCGCCGCCGCGATCGGCACCACCGTCACCCTCGACGCGGAGGACCACACCACCCTCGACTCGATGTTCGCCATCCACGAGGAGCTGCGCCGCGACTTCCCGCAGACCGGCTGCGTCATCCAGGCCTACCTCTTCCGTACCGAGGCCGACGCCCGCCGCCTCGCCGCGAACGGCAGCCGGGTGCGCCTGGTGAAGGGCGCCTACAAGGAGCCCGCCTCCGTCGCCCACCAGCAGAAGACCGAGATCGACAAGGCGTACGTCCGCACCCTGAAGATCCTCATGGACGGCGAGGGGTACCCGATGATCGGGTCCCACGACCCCCGCCTCATCTCCATCGCCCAGGAACTCGCCCACCGCGCCGGGCGCAAGCTCGACGAGTACGAGTTCCAGATGCTGTACGGCATCCGCACCGACGAGCACCACCGGCTCGCCGCCGAGGGCCACCGCATGCGGGTCTACACCGCCTACGGCACCGACTGGTACGGCTACTTCATGCGTCGCCTGGCCGAGAAGCCTGCCAACCTGCGCTTCTTCGTCCGCTCGATGATCAGCAAGGGCTGAGCCCGAAAACCGCCCGCTCAGTAAGGAGTTACGGAACCCATGGACGCTGTGACCCAGGTCCCCACCCCCGTCAACGAGCCGGTGCACGGCTACGCCCCCGGCTCACCGGAGCGGGCCCGGCTGGAGGCCAGGCTGAAGGAGCTGGCCGAGAACCCGATCGACCTGCCCTGCACCATCAACGGCGAGCGGCGGATGGGCGGCGGCGACCGCTTCGACGTCGTGCAGCCGCACAACCACAAGGCCCGCCTGGGTACGTACGCCAACGCCACCCAGCAGGACGCCCAGGACGCGATCGACGCGGCCCTCGCCGCCGCGCCCGCCTGGCGCGCGATGTCCTTCGACGACCGCGCCGCGATCATCCTGCGCGCCGCCGACCTGCTCGCCGGCCCCTGGCGCGAGACCATGGCCGCGTCCACCATGCTCGGCCAGTCCAAGACCGCCCAGCAGGCCGAGATCGACACCCCCTGCGAGCTGGTCGACTTCTGGCGCTTCAACGTCAAGTACGCCCGCGACCTGCTCGCCGAGCAGCCCCCGGCGAACTCCCCGGGCGTCTGGAACCGCCTCGACCACCGCCCGCTGGAGGGCTTCGTCTATGCGATCACCCCGTTCAACTTCACGGCGATCGCCGGCAACCTGCCCACCGCGCCCGCCCTCATGGGCAACGTGGTCGTGTGGAAGCCGAGCCCGACCCAGACGCACGCCGCCGTGCTGCTCATGCGGCTGCTGGAGGAGGCCGGGCTGCCGAAGGGCGTCATCAACCTCGTCACCGGGGACGGCATCGAGGTCTCGAAGGTCGCCCTGGAGCACCGGGACCTCGCCGGCATCCACTTCACCGGCTCCACGAAGACCTTCCAGTACCTGTGGAAGACGGTCGGCGCCAACATCGAGAAGTACCGCTCCTACCCGCGTCTGGTAGGCGAGACCGGCGGCAAGGACTTCGTCGTCGCCCACCCGAGCGCCGACCGCGCGGTGCTGAAGACGGCCCTCACCCGGGGCGCCTTCGAGTACCAGGGCCAGAAGTGCTCCGCGACCTCCCGTGCCTACATCCCGGCGTCCATCTGGAACGACGGCTTCAAGGAGGAGTTCGCCGCCGAGGTCGACTACCTCACCATGGGTGACGTCACCGACCTGTCGAACTTCATCGGCGCCGTCATCGACGAGCGCGCCTTCGCCAAGGTCAAGGCCGCCATCGACAGCGCGAAGGCCGACCCGGCGTGCACGATCGTCGCGGGCGGCTCCTACGACGACTCCGTCGGCTGGTTCGTCCGCCCGACCGTCGTCGAGTGCGCCGACCCGGAGCACGACGTGTTCACCACCGAGTACTTCGGCCCGTTCCTCGCGGTGTACGTCTACGAGGACGACAAGTACGAGGAGATGCTGACCCAGATGGAGTCGGTGTCCGACTACGCCCTCACGGGCTCGGTCATCGCCGGTGACCGCGCGGCCGCCGCGTACACGATGGACAAGCTCCGCTACGCCGCCGGCAACTTCTACATCAACGACAAGTCCACCGGCGCGGTCGTCGGCCAGCAGCCGTTCGGCGGCGGTCGCGCCTCCGGCACCAACGACAAGGCGGGCGCCCCGCAGAACCTGATGCGCTGGACCCTGACCCGCGCGATCAAGGAGACGCTGGTCCCGCCGACGGACTACACGTACCCACACATGGGCTGACCCGCGGTAGCGCAGCGGGCCGGATCCTCGTCGATCCGGCCCGTTGTCGTGTCCTCACATCCCCGCGACCGGCGGCGGCCCTCGCCCGCCCGGCCGCCGCGACAATGGGGAGATGACCGCACCCCGGCTCCGCACAGCGCACACCGCCGACCTCACCCCCGCCGAACTCGGTGCCGTGCGCGGGCTGTTGTACGACGCCTTCGACGCCGACTTCTCGGCGGAGGACTGGGACCACACCCTCGGCGGCGTGCACGCGCTCGTCCACGACGAGCGGGGGCTCGCCGGACACGGGGCGGTCGTCATGCGGCGGGTCCGCCACGGGGCGCGGTGGCTGCGCGTCGGCTACGTCGAGGGGGTCGCCGTACGCCGGGACGTGCGGCGGACCGGGATCGGCGCCCTGATCATGGCCGCCCTGGAAGGCGTCGTCGCCCGCGCCTACGACCTCGGCGCGCTCTCCGCGAGCGACGAGGGCGCCCACCTGTACACCGGCCGCGGCTGGCGGGTGTGGGCCGGACGGATCAACGCGCTCGGCCCCGACGGGGTGGTCCGACTGCCCGACGAGGAGGGCTCCGTGTACGTATGGCCCGCGCCCGCCGCCGTGGACGATCCCGGGGCCGAGCTGGTCTTCGACTGGCGGGACGGCGACGTGCTCTGATCCGAGCCGTCCGGGGAATCGGGGCACGGGAAGAACACCAGGTCACAGGGGTGTGACCCAATCCACCGTCTCAGATAGTAGGAAGTCCGATTAATTGTGGAGACAGATGCCCCGGCCTCGCTTAGCTTTGTAGGAGCCGAACGTCTCGCTCGACCCAGCGAATGGCGGTCGTGAGCCGGAGGCCCTAGGCAGGCAACCCCTGCGGCCCCGCTCCCCGGCCCATCCGGGGGCACCTCCACGCCCTTTAGCACGGCCTTTAGGCAGTGGGGGAGTCTCACAGCCCTCCGTTTCCGTACTCCGGAATGCCTCGAAGGAGTCGATTCCCCATGGCCGAGACGACTGTCCGCCGCCGAGTCCGCCACGTTTCCCGGACCACCGAGTCCGACCGCAAGAACGCCGCCGCGGCCCTCCAGCGCGCCCTCGACCGCAGGGACAACGGCGGCTCCACCGGGCACTGAGCCGCCCCATCAGCCGGGAGCCGCACCCGTTCGGGGTGCGGCGCGGCCGTGGGGCATCGGCTCACGCGCCGCGCCGCACCTCGAAGTGGTCGATGCGCTTGCCGTCCTGGGCGAGCGCCGACACCTTGAGCCGGGGCCTCGGCCCCGTCTCCGCCTCCACCGACAGGAACGAGAAGCCGGTGTAGCGGACTCGGGACCACTGGACGACCTCCGTCCTGCGGTCCTTGGACTTCGTCCACCGGAAGGACTCGATCGAGTCGAGGTCGCGGACCTTGCCCTCGTAGCTGTCCTTCACGCCCGGGGGGAACGCGTACAGCTCCTTGCCGCCCCCGCCCGCCGTGACGTACACGATGCCGTCCCGGGTCGGGTCGGTCGAGCCGCCGATCGGCACCGGCCTGCCGACCTCGCCGTTCTTGATGGCGTCGGTCCGTTCGTACGCGTGGTTGTGCCCGTTGATCACCAGGTCCACCTGGTGCTTGGCGAACAGCGGCACCCACTCGGCGCGCACGCCCCCGTCGGAGGCGTGGCGCGAGGTGGAGTACGCGCAGTGGTGGAAGTAGACGACGACGAAATCGACCGCCCGGTCGGCGCGCAGCTCGCGGAGCCGCTGGTCGAGCCACTTGGTCTGCCTGCCGTCCGTGTGGCCCAGGTTGGCCGGGATCTCGTACGACACGTCGTTCGCGTCGAGCGCGACCACGCCGACGTTGCCGTAGACGAACGAGTACACGCCCGGCGCCCCGCGCGGGTCGAAGCCGCTGTCCGGGAGCGACCAGCGCGCCACCTGGCCGCCGTAGCCGTCCGGTGAGTACCAGGCCTCCATGTCGTGGTTGCCGGTCGTCACCATCCACGGCACCGACTTCGCCACCAGCTCGTTCTGCTTGAGGAACAGGTCCCAGAAGCCGGGGTCGTAGGAGTCGGACCTCTCGCCGTGGCCGGTGGTGTCGGCGTAGCAGATGTCGCCCGCGTGGAGATGGAAGGCGGGGCTCTCCCGCAGCAGCACATGGTCGTTGGCGAGCGCGTCCTTGCTGACGCCCTGGTCGCCGAAGGCGGTGAACACGAACCGTTCCGGACGCGCGGGCGCCGTACGGAAAGCGGTGATCGTCTTCCGGTGGGCCGGCGCGGCCGGGTCGAAGCCCTCGTGGCCGACGCCGTAGTAGTACGTGGTGCCGGGCTTGAGGCCGTCCAGGGCCGCGTGCACGTAGTACTGCTCGAATGCCGGGCGCACGCCCTGGAGTTCCGGGGTGTACAGGTCGCGGATCTCGGCGTCGACGCGCCGGCTCAGGTCCTCGGGCCGCAGTCCCACCCGCACGAAGGGCTTCTTGACGGCCGCCGGCAGCTGCCAGGAGATCCGCATCTGCGTCTTCGGGTCGGCGCCGAAGGCGAGATGGCGGCCGAAGGGCACGACGGCCGAGGCGGGCACCCGTTCCGTGGCCGTGACGGAGGGCGAGGGGGACCGCCGCCCGGTCGCCGTGCCGGACCCGGAGCAGCCGGTCAACAGCCCACCGGCCACCGCCCCGGCGGTCACCAGCGTGCGCCGCCGCGTCAGCTTGGTGCGCAGGTACTCGTACTGTTCCGGCATGCTGAGACGGCGGGCCAGCCGCTCGGGGATGCCGACGTCGGGGACGGGGAGTCCGGGGGGCGTCCCCCTGGATGGCGCAGTCATGCTGGGCAACTTCCCAGCAGATGCCAACTCCCGGCAAACACACGGGTGAACGCCGGTCAACGGATCGGTGCCGACGTCCCCCCGGCTCGTCCATATCGCGGACAGCGCGTGTCATCCCGTGGGACAAGGAGTACGGTGCCGCACATGTCTCGCAGCCTCAATCTCGCAGTGATCCCCGGTGACGGCATCGGTCAGGAAGTCGTGGCCCAGGGTCTCAAGGTCCTCTCCGCCGTCCTTCCGCAGGATGTGAAGCTGGAGACCAAGGAGTACGACTTCGGCGCCAAGCGCTACCACGCCACCGGTGAGACCCTCACCGACGCCGACCTCGACGCGCTGAAGCAGCACGACGCGATCCTGCTGGGCGCGATCGGCGATCCGAGCGTCCCCTCCGGCGTCCTGGAGCGCGGCTTCCTGCTCAAGCTCCGCTTCGCCTTCGACCACCACGTCAACCTGCGTCCGTCGAAGCTGCTGCCGGGTGTCGCCACCCCGCTCGCCGGCCAGCCGGAGATCGACTTCGTCGTGGTCCGCGAAGGCACCGAGGGCCCCTACACCGGCAACGGCGGCACCATCCGCAAGGGCACCCCGCAGGAGGTCGCGACCGAGGTCTCCGTGAACACGGCCTTCGGTGTCGAGCGCGTCGTCCGCGACGCCTTCGCCCGCGCCCAGGCCCGCCCCCGCAAGAAGCTCACGCTGGTCCACAAGAACAACGTGCTGACCTTCGCGGGCCACCTGTGGACCAACATCTTCAACAAGGTGGCCGAGGAGTTCCCCGAGGTCACCACCGACTACATCCACGTCGACGCCGCGACCATCTACCTGGTCACCGACCCCGGCCGCTTCGATGTGATCGTCACCGACAACCTCTTCGGCGACATCATCACCGACCTCGCCGCGGCCGTCTCCGGCGGCATCGGCGTCGCCGCCTCCGGGAACATCAACCCGTCCGGCGAGTTCCCGTCCATGTTCGAGCCGGTCCACGGTTCGGCCCCGGACATCGCCGGCCAGGGCAAGGCCGACCCGTCCGCCACGGTCCTGTCCGTCGCCCTGCTCCTGCGCCACCTCGGCTACGAGGCCGAGGCCGCGCGGATCGAGGAGGCCGTCTCCGCCGACCTCGCGGAGCGCGTCGGCAAGCCCGCCCGTTCAACGAACGAGATCGGCGACGCCCTCGCCGTACGAGTAGCCGGCTGACCCGCCGAGCACTCGAAACCTCCCCCGGACCCGGAGCCCCGCGGCCCCGGTCCACCGAGGGGGAGCCCTTCGAAAGCCGCCGGGTCGCATCGCACCCGGCGGCTTCCGCATGCTCCCGCCGGGTGTCACCATCATCCCCTGGGTCGCATCGCACCGTTTTCGTCCACGGTCATCCGTTTCGTCGACGCTCCCCGCCAGGCGATAATCGAACGAGGTGCCGCGGATTGAGGGAATGCTCGGACGTCCTAACACTGGCCACTGGCAGTGCGGACGTGAGCGCGGCCCGTCACACACAACCGGTGAAGGACATCACTCATGACGACGCCCACGATCGAGCTGAAGCCGTCCGCCCATCCGCTCTCCGATGCCGAGCGCGAGGCGATCCTGGCCAACCCCGGCTTCGGCCGCCACTTCACCGACCACATGGTGACGATCAAGTGGACCGAGGGCCGTGGCTGGCACGACGGGCAGCTCGTGCCGTACGGCCCGCTCTCCCTCGACCCCGCGAACATGACCCTGCACTACGCGCAGGAGATCTTCGAGGGCCTCAAGGCGTACCGCCGGCCCGACGGCTCCGTGGCCACGTTCCGCCCGGAGATGAACGCCCTGCGCTTCCAGAAGTCCGCCCGGCGCCTCGCGATGCCGGAGCTGCCGGTGGAGACCTTCATCGAGGCGTGCGACGTGCTGGTCCAGCAGGACCAGGCGTGGGTGCCCGCGCACGGCGGTGAGGAGTCCCTCTACCTGCGCCCCTTCATGATCGCCACCGAGGTCGGGCTGGGCGTGAAGCCGGCCAACGAGTACCTGTTCCTGGTCATCGCCTCCCCGGCCGGCGCGTACTTCCCCGGTGGCGTCAAGCCCGTCTCCATCTGGGTCTCCGAGGACCACGTCCGCGCCGTCCCCGGCGGCATGGGCGACGCCAAGACCGGCGGCAACTACGCCGCGTCCCTGCTGGCCCAGGCCGAGGCCGCCGCCGAGGGCTGCGCGCAGGTCTGCTACCTCGACGCGGTCGAGCGCAAGTGGGTCGAGGAACTCGGCGGCATGAACCTGTACTTCGTCTACGGCGACCGTATCGTCACCCCGTCCCTCACCGGCTCGATCCTGGAGGGCGTCACCCGCGACTCCCTGCTGACCGTCGCCGCCGACCTCGGCTTCACCGCCGCGGAGGGCCGCGTCTCCATCGACCAGTGGCAGGCCGACGCCGAGAGCGGCGCCCTCACCGAGGTCTTCGCCTGCGGCACCGCCGCGGTCATCACGCCCGTCGGCACGGTCAAGCGCACCGGCGCCGCCTGGCAGCAGTCCGGCGGCGAGCCCGGCCCCGTCACCCTCAAGCTCCGTGAGGCCCTGCTGGACATCCAGCGCGGCACGGTCGAGGACAAGCACGGCTGGATGCACGTCCTGGCCTGACAGCCACACGGGCCCGGCCCAGGGGCCGCCGCGGACCACTCGTCCGTGGCGGCCCCTTCCGCGTTCCGGCCCGTGCTCATTCCTGTCCGCGCTCATTCCTGTCCGTGCTTTTGAATGACACTCAAACAGCCGCCGAAACTCCGAGCTCCGACCTTCCCCCCTCCTGTGTTCTGGGTTTAGAGTGACGCTCTAATTCTCCCGGGCCCAGGAGGTGCCGCCCATGCGACTCACCCCCACCGAGCGCGACCGCCTGCTGCTGTTCGGCGCCGCGGAGCTGGCGCGGGCCCGCCGGGCGCGCGGCCTGCGGCTGAACGTGCCCGAGGCGACCGCCCTCGTCGCGGACACCGTCTGCGAGGCCGCGCGGGACGGGGCGAGACTCGACGAGGCGATCGCACGGGCGCGGTCGGTGCTCGGGCCGGACGACGTCCTGCCCGGTGTCGCGGACGTCGTGACCGAGGTGCAGGTCGAGGCCGTCTTCGACGACGGCTCCCGGCTCGCGGTGGTCGAGGACCCGATCGGCGGCGGTCTCGGCGAGCGGGCGCCGGGCGCGCTGCTGCCGGGGCCCGCGCACCGGGACGCCGAGGCGGTCGTGCGGCTGACGGTGACCAACACGGCCACCGTGCCCGTCTCCGTCACCTCCCACTTCCACTTCTTCGAGGCCAACCCGCGTCTGGACTTCGCGCGGGCCGAGGCGTACGGGATGCGGCTGGCCGTGCCCGCCGGGTCCTCGGTGCGGTTCGGACCGGGGGAGAGCGTCGAGGTGGGGCTGCTGCCCATCGGCGGCGAGCGGATCGCGATCGGCTTCGCGGGGCTCGTCGACGGGCCCCTCGACGCCCCCGGAGCCAAGGAAGAGGCCCTGCGCAGGGCCGCCGCCTGCGGATATCTGGGAGCCGCGCGATGAACCCCTCCACCAGCGGCCCGGCGAACCGCCCGGCGGCCACCTCGATCGACCCGTACGCGTACGCCGCCACCCACGGCCCCCGCGCGGGGGACCGGCTCCGGCTCGGCGACTCGGGCCTCGTGATCCGGGTCGAGTCCGACGCCCAGCGGTACGGCGACGAGTTCCTCGCCGGCTTCGGAAAGACCGCGCGGGACGGGCTGCACCTCAAGGCGGCGGCCGTCCGCGAGACCTGCGACGTGGTCATCAGCAACGTCGTGGTGATCGACGCGGTGCTGGGCGTCCGGAAGGTGTCGATCGGCATCCGGGAAGGGCGCATCCACGCGGTCGGGCGCGCCGGGAACCCGGACACCCTCGACGGGGTCGACGTCGTGGTCGGCACGGGCACGTCCATCGTGTCCGGCGAGGGCCTCATCGCCACCGCGGGGGCCGTGGACACACATGTCCATCTGCTGTCGCCGCGGATCATGGAGGCGTCGCTGGCCTCCGGGGTGACCACGATCATCGGGCAGGAGTTCGGGCCGGTGTGGGGCGTCGGGGTCAACTCGCCCTGGGCGCTGCGGCACGCGTTCGCCGCGTTCGACGCCTGGCCGGTCAACATCGGCCTCCTCGGCCGGGGTTCGTCGTCGCACGAGGCCCCGCTGGTCGAGGCCCTCGCCGAGGGCGGCGCCTCCGGCTTCAAGGTGCACGAGGACATGGGCGCCCACACCCGGGCACTGGACACGGCGTTGCGCGTCGCCGAGGAGCACGACGTCCAGGTGGCCCTGCACAGCGACGGGTTGAACGAGTGCCTGTCGGTCGAGGACACCCTGCGCGTGCTGGAGGGCCGTACGATCCACGCCTTCCACATCGAGGGCTGCGGCGGCGGCCATGTGCCCAACGTGCTGAAGATGGCCGGGGTGCCGAACGTCATCGGCTCCTCCACCAACCCGACCCTGCCCTTCGGCCGGGACGCCGTCGCCGAGCACTTCGGGATGATCGTCTCCGCCCACGGCCTCAAGACGGACCTGCCCGGCGACGCCGCCCTGGCCCGCGAGCGCATCCGCGCCGGGACGATGGGCGCCGAGGACGTGCTGCACGACCTGGGCGCCATCGGCATCACCTCGTCCGACGCGCAGGGCATGGGACGCGCGGGGGAGACCGTGCGCCGGACCTTCGCCATGGCCGGGAAGATGAAGGCCGAGTCTGGCGCCCCCGACGACCACGACAACGAGCGCGTCCTGCGCTACATCGCCAAGCTCACCGTCAACCCGGCCATCGCGCACGGCCTCGCCCACGAGATCGGCTCCCTGGAGGTCGGCAAGCTCGCCGACATCGTGCTCTGGCGCCCCGAGTACTTCGGCGCCAAACCCCAGCTGGTGCTGAAGTCCGGCTTCCCGGCCTACGGCGTCGTCGGCGACCCCAACGCGGCCACCGACGCCTGCGAACCCCTCGTGCTGGGCCCGCAGTTCGGGGCGCACGGGGCGACGGCCGCCGACCTCTCCGTCGCGTTCGTGGCGCGCGCCGCGCTCGACGCGGGCGCCGACCTGCTGCCGACCCGCCGCCGCAGGGTCGCCGTGCGCGGCACCCGGGGCATCGGCCCCGCCGACCTGATCCGCAACTCCCGTACCGGCTCGGTCGACGTGGACCCGCGCACCGGCCTGGTCACCCTCGACGGGGAGCCGCTCCGCTCCGAACCGGCCGACTCCGTCTCCCTCAACCGGCTGTACTTCCTCTGAGAGGCCCCGATGTCCGCTGCCGCCGACGGCTTCCGCATGCCCGCCGAATGGGCCCCGCACGAGCGCACCTGGATGGCGTGGCCCGGTCCGAACCCCACCTTCGACGGCCCCGCCGACGTCGCCGCCGCCCGCGCCGCCTGGGCGTCCGTCGCCCGAGCCGTGCGCCGCTTCGAACCGGTGACCGTGGTGTGCGGACCGGGACAGGCCGGCGAGGCCGCCGCCCTCCTCGGCCCCGGCATCGACACCGTCGAACGCGACCTGGACGACGCCTGGATGCGCGACATCGGCCCCACCTTCCTCACCGACGGCCGGGGCCGACTGGCCGCCGTGGACTGGCGGTTCAACGGCTGGGGCGCGCAGCCCTGGGCCCGCTGGGAGCACGACGCGAGGATCGCCGCGTCCGTGGCGGACCTCGCCGGGGCGCGGACGTACGCCTCGGCGCTCGTCAACGAGGGCGGCGCGATCCACGTCGACGGCGAGGGCACCGTCCTGCTCACCGAGACCGTGCAGCTCGGGCCCGAACGCAATCCCGGCTGGACCCGCGACGAGGTCGAGGCGGAGATCCACGCCCAGCTCGGCACCCGCAAGGCGATCTGGCTGCCGCGCGGCCTCACCGGCGACTACCCGCCCGGCGGCTTCGGCACCCTGGGCCACGTCGACATCGTCGCCGCGTTCGCCCGCCCCGGCGTGGTCGTCGCCCACTCCCAGCCCGACCCCGCTCACCCCGACCACGAGATCACCGAAGAGATCATCGGACTGCTGCGGGCCCGGACCGACGCGCACGGACGGCCCCTGGAGGTCGTCGAGGTCCCCGCGCCGACCGAGCTGGAGGCCGACGGACGCTGGGCCGACCACTCCTACATCAACCACTACCTGTGCAACGGCGGAGTCGTCCTGTGCGCCTTCGACGATCCCCGCGACGAGGAAGCCGCCGCGATCTTCCGCCGGTTGTTCCCCGACCGCACGGTCACCCTGGTCGACGCCCGCACGATCTTCGCCGGTGGGGGCGGCATCCACTGCGTCACCCAGCAGCAGCCCCGGGCCGACGTCCGGTAGAAACGTAAGGATGACCACTCCACCGAGCGCACCCGTGCGTGTCCTGCGCTGCGCCACCTGCGACCGGCCCCTCGCGGAGCCGCTGCGCCACGTGCCCGAAGTGCCCGAACGACCGCTGTACACCGGGCAGAAGAAGGCCGACGGCTCGAGGGACGTCCCGTCGACGATGCCGCGCGGGACATGCGCGGTGGATCCGCTGCCGTGCGGCGCACCGTACGTTCCGCACCCCGACCCCGAGTGGATGGACGTCGCCCATCCCGGCAACGCGGTGACCCTGGACCCCGACGGGCCGGGCTGTCTGATGTCCGCCGGGCCTCGCGCCACCCTGGTGGTGCACCCCGAGGACACCCGGCGGCACATGTCCCCCGACCCGGCCGTGCAGGAGTCCGGATGCTGCGAGGTGGGACGCGCGGGGCCCAACGAGCTGTGCGGAGGACGCGGCGCGGTGGTCGCGACGCTGTTCGCCGGCTGCACCGGCCCCTACGAGACCCACTTCCTGCCCGACGCCGTCCGCGTGGCCGCCCCGTGACCCGCCGCCGCAACACCGCCCCGCCCCGCGAGGAGGTCCTCGGCGCCGCCATGGCCATGATCGCCGAGCGGGGGCTGGAGAAGCTCACCATGGCGGCGCTCGGCCGTGAGGTCGGCATGAGCAGCGGCCATCTCCTCTACTACTTCCACTCCAAGGACGAGCTGCTGCTGCGGACCCTGGAGTGGAGCGAGGGCCGGCTCGGCGCCGAGCGCGCCCGGCTCCTCACCCGGACCGCCCCGGTCCGCGAACGCCTGGACGCGTACGTCGACCTGTACGTCCCGGACGGCCACCGTGACCCCCACTGGACGCTCTGGCTGGAGGTGTGGAACCGCTCGCAGAACGCCGACGACGAGGCCCGCGACCGCCAGGCGGCCATCGAGGGCGCCTGGCACCGCGACCTGGTGGCGCTGCTCGCCGAGGGCATGTCGCGCGGCGAGTTCCGGACCGTCGATCCCGACCGGTTCGCCACCCGGCTGCGCGCCCTGCTCGACGGCTTCTCCATCAACGTGGCCATCGGGCTGCGCGGCGCCGACCGCGACCGGATCCTGTCCCACGTACGGGAGTTCCTGGACGAGTCCCTCGGGTGACCCCGGCAGGCGCCCGTACACAGCGCGCTGTTCGCATCCTGAGACGGACGGTGAGCACCGGGACGGTCTGTGCCACACTGCCCCCGTGCTCTCGTTCGCCATGATTATTGGCAGCAGGCGCGCCGGTCCGCAGTGACCGCCACGTACGACCACGTACGGGCGGACACCGTCGTCCTCGACCCGCGCGCAGACCTCTCGCACCCGCGAGAGGTTTTTCGCTTTTCTGGCCCACCCCCAGCCGGGAACGCAGCGCGCGGGATGATGGGAGGACGGTGGAGCCGGTCATTCCGGTACAGACCGAGATCCGACATCAGGAGCCGAACACCATGACGGAAACCAGCGAACTCGACGACTCGTTCCACGTCTTCGACACCACCCTGCGCGACGGCGCCCAGCGCGAGGGCATCAATCTCACCGTCGCCGACAAGCTGGCCATCGCTCGGCACCTGGACGACTTCGGAGTGGGCTTCATCGAGGGCGGCTGGCCGGGCGCCAACCCGCGGGACACCGAGTTCTTCGCCCGCGCCCTGAAGGAGATCGACTTCAAGCACGCCCAGCTCGTCGCGTTCGGCGCCACCCGCCGCGCCGGCGGCAGAGCGAGCGAGGACCCGCAGGTCAAGGCGCTCCTCGACTCCGGCGCCCCGGTGATCACCCTCGTCGCCAAGTCCCACGACCGCCATGTGGAGCTGGCGCTGCGCACCACCCTGGAGGAGAACCTGGAGATGGTCCGCGACACCGTCTCCCACCTCCGGGAGCAGGGCCGCCGGGTCTTCGTCGACTGCGAGCACTTCTTCGACGGCTACCGCGCCAACCCCGAGTACGCCAAGTCCGTCGTCCGCACCGCCGCCGAGGCCGGCGCCGACGTCGTCATCCTCTGCGACACCAACGGCGGCATGCTGCCCGCCCAGGTCCAGGCCGTCGTCTCCACCGTCCTCGCCGACACCGGCGCCCGGCTCGGCATCCACGCCCAGGACGACACCGGCTGCGCGGTCGCCAACACCCTCGCCGCCGTCGACGCGGGCGCCACCCACGTCCAGTGCACGGCCAACGGCTACGGCGAACGCGTCGGCAACTCCAACCTCTTCCCGGTCGTCGCGGCCCTTGAGCTGAAGTACGGCAAGAAGGTCCTCCCCGACGGCGCCCTGCGCGAGATGACCCGCATCTCCCACGCGATCGCCGAGGTCGTCAACCTGACGCCCTCCACGCATCAGCCGTACGTGGGTGTCTCCGCCTTCGCGCACAAGGCGGGCCTGCACGCCTCCGCCATCAAGGTCGACCCCGACCTGTACCAGCACATCGACCCCGAGCAGGTCGGCAACACCATGCGGATGCTGGTCTCCGACATGGCGGGCCGCGCCTCCATCGAGCTCAAGGGCAAGGAGCTGGGCGTCGACCTCGGCGGTGACCGGGAGCTGATCGGCCGGGTCGTGGAGCGGGTCAAGGAGCGCGAGCTCAAGGGCTACACGTACGAGGCGGCGGACGCGTCGTTCGAGCTGCTGCTCCGTGAGGAGGTGGCCGGCAAGCCGCTGCGCTACTTCAGCACCGAGTCCTGGCGCGCGATCGTGGAGGACCGCCCCGACGGCAGCCACGCCAACGAGGCCACCGTCAAACTGTGGGCCAAGAGCGAGCGCATCGTCGCCACCGCCGAGGGCAACGGCCCGGTCAACGCCCTCGACCGCGCCCTGCGCGTCGCCCTGGAGCGGATCTACCCCCAGCTCGCCAAGATGGAGCTGGTCGACTACAAGGTCCGCATCCTGGAGGGCAAGCACGGCACCAACTCCACGACCCGCGTACTGATCTCCACCACCGACGGCGCCGGCGAGTGGTCCACGGTGGGCGTCGCCGAGAACGTCATCGCCGCCTCGTGGCAGGCCCTGGAGGACGCCTACACGTACGGCCTGCTCCGGGCCGGGGTCGAACCCGCGGAGTGACCACCCGACAGGCCGATGGGCCGCGCCCGGCGGGACGGGGCGCGGCCCTCGCCCGTCCCCCGTCGGCCGGGGCTCTGCCCGGCGGGAGCCGAACCCCCGGTTCCGGTTCCGGGCGGTCCGGATCGTCCGTTTTGCCGGTGACCGAGGTAGCTTCGAAGGTATGAAGGGCGCACCGGTCCTGCCTTGGGCCCGTCTCCTGATCGTGCCGCTCATCGCCGCCGCCCTGGCGGTGCTGGCGGTCGGCGCGCCGGGCGCCCGCGCGGCCACCGACCTCTCGACGGTGGCCGCGGCCCTGCGCGAGAGCCCCGTCTACGTCGACCCGGCCGCCTCCGATCTGCTCGCCGCGTCGGACGCCGAAGCGCTCGCCGACAAGATCGTCGACGCGGACGAGCCGGTCTTCGTGGCGGTCCTCCCGGCCGGCCACCCCACCCAGGACCTCTTCAGGAACCTCCGCACGGAGACCGGCGTCACCGGCCTGTACGCCATCCGCCTCGGCGACCGCTTCGACGCGAGGGCCGACGCGAGCGTCCTGAGCCCGCGGACCGTGTCCAACCTGGTTGCCGCGGCACAGGGCGCGGGGGACGCCAAGGCCCAGCTCAACGACTTCGTGGACGACGCCCTGCGCAGCAACCCGGGCGGCACGGCCCCGTCGAGTTGGAGCGGCGGCGGAGGCGACGAGGGCGTGGACGTCGGCGCCCTGGCCGCCGCCGGCGCGGTGGTGGCGGCGGGCGGTGTCGGCGCGTACGCCCTGGTCCGCCGGCGGCGCCGCCGGGAGGAGGCGGAGCGCCGCGCGGCCCTGGAGAAGCTGCGCGTGGTGGTCGACGAGGACATCACCGCCTTCGGCGAGGAACTCGACCGGCTGGACTTCCACCCCGCCGAGGCGGGCGCGGACGACGCGATGCGCGCCGACTACGAGCGGGCCCTCGACGCCTACGAGCAGGCGAAATCGCTGATGGCGGCGGCCACCCGCCCCGAGGACGTGCGCGCGGTCACCCAGGCCCTGGAGGACGGCCGCTTCTCCCTCGCCCTGCTGGCCGCCCGCCGGGAGGGCCGTCCGCTGCCCGAACGCCGTGCCCCCTGTTTCTTCGACCCCCGCCACGGCCCGTCGGTCGCCGACATCCTGTGGACCCCACCACTGGGCGGCGCGTCCCGCGAGGTCCCGGTGTGCGCGGCGGACGAGGCCCGACTGGCGGACGGCCAGGAGCCCATGGTCCGCGAGGTGGAGACGGTCTCCGGCGCCCGCCGCCCCTACTGGGACGCGGGCCCCGCCTACGGCCCCTGGGCGGGCGGCTACTTCGGCGGCGGCATCCTCCCCGGCCTCCTCGTCGGCACGATGCTCGGCAGCATGATGGCCACTCCCTCCTACGCGGCCGTCTACGGCGCCGGCTACGGAGACTTCGGCGCGGACGGCGGCTACGGCGGTGGTGACGTCTCCGGCGGCGACTTCGACACGGACGACTTCTCCGGCGGCTTCGGCGGCGGTGACTTCGGAGGGGGCGGCGACTTCGGCGGAGGAGACTTCGGCGGCGGCTTCTGAGCCACGGACGATTGACCAGTACGAGTACGAGTACGAGTACAAGTGCGAGCACGGGCCCGGCGCGCAGGCGCCGGGCCCGTGGGCGTCGTACGGAGTGATCCCCGGGGGTGCCGGGATGCCGGGGTGCCGGTCAGAGCGTGGCGGCGGCCGACGCTATCTGGGAGGCGAAGGTCGAGACCTCGGAGTAGACACCCGGGGCGTTGGGCCGGGCGCAGCCCTCGCCCCAGCTGACGATGCCGACCTGGATCCAGGCGCCGGCGTTGTCGCGGCGGAACATCGGGCCGCCCGAGTCGCCCTGGCAGGTGTCGACGCCGCCCGAGGCGAACCCGGCGCAGATCTCCTCAGCGGCGACGAGGTCGCTGTAGAGGCCGCCGTAGGCACGGCAGGTCGCGTCACTGACGAACGGGACCGTCGCCTTGAGCATGTAGCGCTGCTGGGCGCCGCCCTCACGGGCCGCTCCCCAGCCGGCGACGGTGAAGTCTCCGGTGTTGTACTGGGTGTTGGTGGCGATCTTCAGGGTCGGCAGGTTGATCGGCTGGGCGAGCTTGATGAGCGCCCAGTCCTTGCCGGTGCCGTTGTAGCCGGGGGCGCGGTACACCTTCGTGGAGCGGACCTGGACCCGCCCGCTGGTGCTCTGGAGGTCCACCACACCGGCGGTGGCGGTGATGCTCGTGTTGTTCCCGGTCGCGCCGACACAGTGCGCGGCGGTGAGGACGATCTGCTGCGTGTACAGCGCGCCGCCACAGCCCATCGACAACCGGACCATGAACGGGAACTCGCCCTGTGCCGCACGTGTGCCGCCGACGACCGGTGACGGGGCGGCCTGGGCCGCCGAGACCGGCTGGAGGCTGGCGATCGCGAGCGCGGCGGCGCCGACGGCGGCGCATCTCTTCAGGGCGGTGATGAGTCGCTTCAAGGTGATGCCTTCCGTGGGGGGTCGAGCATGCGGGGACTCGTGCAACCGAACACAGATTTGACGAGAGCATGCCAAATCAGGCGCCGGGGAGCGCCGTATGCTGGCATGCTCAAATCAATTTCTGTTGCTGGATTATGAGAACGCCGCAACCCCTCACACAAGAGGTCCGAACCAGCCACCTGGTTTCCTGTGGCGTCCGCCTGTAGGACAGGAGCTGACCTACAGGCCGCCTAGCGTGGCCTCATGGTCACTCACGACAGCGCCGAGGTCCCCGCTCCCGTCGAAACCCAGGTGCCCGCGGACGCGCCGGGGTTCGAGGACGTCGACCGGCTCGACGCGTGGCTGGCCGCTCATCCCGCGCCGCACCCCGGTCTGTGGGTGAAGATCGCCAAGAAGGGGAGCGGGATCCCGTCCGTCGGTGCCGGGGAGGTCAATGACGTCGCCCTCTGCCACGGCTGGATCACCGGGCACCGGCGCCGGTTCGACGAGGCCCACTATCTGCAGCGGATCACACCGCGCAGGCCGCGCGGCGACTGGTCGATGGTGAACGTGCGCCGGGTGGAGGAACTGACCGCCGAGGGCCGGATGCGACCCGGCGGTCTCGCGGAGGTCGACGCCGCGAAGGCGGACGGACGCTGGGCCTCGGCGTACGCGTCCCAGAAGGAGGCGGTCGTACCGGAGGATCTGGAAGCGGCCCTCGCGCACCGACCTCGCGCCCGACAGGCGTTCGACCGGCTCGGGAGGACCGACCGGTATCTCGTCGTCCTGGGCCTGCTCAAGGCCCGTACGCCCCGTACACGCGCCGCCCGGCTGGGGGCGGCACTGGAGAAGCTGGAAGCGGGCCGACCGGAGTGAGAACGGCCGCTCCCCGGTGGGTCGCACGGCCGGAGCGAGGGCCGGCCGCCCCCCCGGTGGGTCGCACGAACGCAGTGAGGACCGGCCGCTCCCTGGTGGGTCGTCGGCCGGTCCGTCCCGCTTCCGCTCGCCCGGGTCACTCGGCGTTGCGGATCGCCGAGATGTCGAAGCGCAGCTTGATCTTGTCGGAGACCAGCACGCCGCCCGTCTCCAGCGCGGCGTTCCAGGTGAGGCCCCACTCGGAGCGCAGGATCTCCGCCTTGCCCTCGAAGCCGACGCGCTCGTTGCCGAAGGGGTCCTTGGCGGCGCCGTTGAACTCCAGGTCGATGGTGAGCGGCTTGGTGGTGCCGAGGATGGAGAGATCGCCGGTGATGCGGTAGTCGTCGCCGCCGAGAGCCTCCGCGGAGGTCGAGCGGAAGGTCATCGTCGGGAACTCGTCCGTCTTGAAGAAGTCCGCGCTCTTGAGGTGGCCGTCCCGGTCGGCGTTGCCGGTGTCGATGCTGTCCATCGCGACGTCGAGGGAGGCGGTCGAGCGGGACGGGTCCGTGCCGTCGAGGTGCAGCGAGCCCGAGAAGTCGAGGAAGCTGCCCTTGACGTTGGTGACCATGGCGTGCCGAGCGACGAAGCCGAGCGTGGTGTGGGACGCGTCGATCGTGTAGTCGCCGGTCAGCGCGGCCAGCTCGGGGTTCACCGGGGAGGCGGTCGCCACGGCCGTCGCGGAGGCGGTGGTGTCGTTCTTGCGGCCGAAGATGCTCATGACGTGCTCCTTGGAGGTGATGTCGTTCAATGTTCAACGAACTGAACACGGTCCACCGTAGACCTATTCCGTTCAACTTTCAACCTTGTCGAGCGGGTGATCGTCAGGTTACACAGCGTTGATCTCCACTCTCGTAGGTGATACGGCATGGGCATGACCCCCACGCGTCGTACGTTCCTGCTCGCCGCGACCCTGGCGGCGACCCCCACCCCCACCCTCGCGCACGAGCCGCACGAGCCGCACGAGCCGGACGAGCCGCACGAGCCGGACGAGCCGGACGAGCCGGACGAGTTCGAGGCGCTCCGCCACCGCTGGCTCACCATCGCCCTCGGCGCCGGCTACGACCCCACCACCGAGCCCTACGCCTCCCGCCTCCGTGAGACCGGCGAGCTGGCCCGCGGTTTCCGGGCGACCATGGCGCCCGCACCCCGCTCCCTCTGGCCCGAGTGCCCCTTCGACCCGCCCTCCGGCATCACCCGGAGCTACGCGCGGCTGTGGACGATGACCCAGGCGTACGTCCAGCCCGGCACCGCCTCGACCGGCGACGCCACCCTCCTCGCGGACATCACCCGCGGCCTCGACCACCTCTCCGAGACCGTCTACCACCCCTCGACCATCCGCTACGGCAACTGGTGGGAGTGGCAGATCGGCAGCCCCCGCCTCCTGACGGACATCGTCGCCGCCCTCCACGACGAGCTGACGCCCGCCCGGCGGGACGCCGCCTGCGCGGCGGTCGACCACTTCGTCCCCGACGCGATGCTGCACGACTACACCGGCACCTCCACCGGCGCCAACCGCGTCGACCTCTGCCGCTCCGTCGCCCTGCGCGGCATCCTCGGCCGGGCCCCCGGGAAGATCGCCCTCGCCCGGGACGCCCTCTCGCCGGTCTTCCCGTACGTCACCCAGGGGGACGGCCTCTACGCCGACGGCTCCTTCGTGCAGCACACCTGGGTCGCCTACTCGGGGACCTACGGGCAGGTGATGCTCGACGGGCTGGGGCGCCTGTTCGCCCTGCTGGCCGGGTCCTCCTGGCAGGTCACCGACCCCCGTCGGCAGCTCGTCCTCGACAGTGTCGAGCGGGCGTACGCCCCCCTCATCCACGACGGCCTGGTCATGGACACCGTCAACGGCCGGGCCATCAGTCGCGGCCACCTCAGGAGCGACGACCGGCACGTCCTGCGGGGCGACCACTTCCACGGACAGGCGCTCATCGCGGCGATCGCCCTTCTCGCGCTGGGCGCCGGCACGGCCGAGCGTGAGCGGTGGCACGGGCGGGTCAAGGGGTGGATCCAACGCGACACGGTGACACCGATCCTCACCGCCCCCCAGTTCGGCGTCGCCGACCTGGCTCGGCTCCACGCCGTCGCGGCGTCCCCGGCACCGCCCGCCCCCGACCCCGTCGGGCACCGCCTCTTCGCCGCCATGGACCGTGCCGTCCACCGCCGCCCCGGCTTCGTGGCCGCCCTGTCCCTGGCCTCCGGTCGCATCGCGCACTACGAGTGCGGCAACGGCGAGAACCCGCGCGGCTGGCACACCGGAGCCGGGATGACCCTGTGGTGGCCCAGGGGGCGCGGCGCCCGGTCCGATCAGTACACCGACTGGTTCTGGCCGACCGTCGACTGGTACCGGCTCCCCGGCACGACCGTCTCCACCAAGCGCCTCGCCGACAAGGAGGGCGGCGAGTGGGGCGCGCCCAAGCCCGCCGTACGGTGGGTCGGCGGGACCACGGACGGCGCGTACGCGGCGATCGGCCAGCACCTCAAGGGGCTGGGCTCCACCCTCCGGGCCCACAAGTCGTGGTTCTGCGTCGACGACTGCGTCATCTGCCTCGGCGCGGGGATCAGCTGCGCGGACGGCGTCCCGGTCGAGACCGTCGTCGACAACCGCAACCTGGGCCACCCCGACGACAGCGGGCACCACCCCCTCGTCCAGGGCCCGGACTGGGCCCACCTGGCGGGCCACGGCGGCTGGGTCCTGCCCGGCCGCGCCCGGGCGGACCTGCGCACCCTCCGTGAGGACCGCACCGGCGCCTGGTCCGACATCAACACCGGCGGCACCACCGAACGCCGCACCCGGCGCTGGCAGACCCTGTGGCTGGACCACGGAACCGACCCCACCGACGCGGCCTACGTCTACGTCCTCATGCCCGGGGCGTCCCGCCGCGCCGTCGCCGCCCGTGCCGCCGACCGGCGGTGGTTGTCGGTCCTCGCCAACGACAGCGCGTGCCAGGCGGTCCACATCGCACGGCTCGGCGTGACGGCGGCGAACTTCTGGACGGCCGGCCGGGCCGGACCGCTCACCGCCTCGGCCGGCGCGAGCGTCCTCGTCCGCCGCCGGGGCCGCACCGCTACCCTCTGCGTGAGCGAACCACCGCGCACCGGCGAGCCCGTCGAGATCACCTGGAACGGCCCGGTCCGCTCGGTGGCGCGGACCGACCCCTCCGTCGAGGTGCTGGAGGCGACAGAGCGCCGTGTACGGCTCCGCGTGAGCCCCGGCACCGCCTGCGCCACCCACACCTGTGACCTGACTCTCGCCCGAGGCGACCACGCGCCTTTGTGAGACCCCGACAAGCCGCACACCCCCTGAGCAGTCGGGTCGGCTGCATGCCGGAACAGTTCTGTTCAGGGGTACCAGGAAAACGCGCCGGAGACTGTACGGAGTCAACGGCCCGGTTTTCTTGTTCGACTTCGTAAGGTCACTACATGACCGTTTTGGATGAGGCGCTGGGTGAGCCGACGGACGCGCGTGGGCGAGTGGCCGAACTGCACGAGATTCGTGCGCAGGCGATCGCCGGCCCGAGCGAGAAGGCGACCGAGGCGCAGCACGCCAAGGGCAAGCTGACCTCGCGGGAGCGCATCGAGCTGCTGCTGGACCCGGGCTCCTTCAACGAGGTCGAGCAGCTGCGCCGGCACCGGGCCTCCGGCTTCGGTCTGGAGGCCAAGAAGCCGTACACCGACGGTGTCGTCACCGGCTGGGGCACGGTGGAGGGCCGCACGGTCTTCGTCTACGCCCATGACTTCCGTATCTTCGGCGGCGCCCTCGGCGAGGCCCACGCCACCAAGATCCACAAGATCATGGACATGGCCATCGCGGCCGGTGCCCCGCTGGTCTCCCTCAACGACGGCGCCGGCGCCCGGATCCAGGAGGGCGTCTCCGCCCTCGCCGGCTATGGCGGCATCTTCCAGCGCAACACCAAGGCGTCCGGTGTCATCCCGCAGATCAGCGTGATGCTCGGCCCCTGCGCGGGCGGCGCGGCCTACAGCCCCGCCCTGACCGACTTCGTGTTCATGGTCCGCGAGACCTCGCAGATGTTCATCACCGGCCCGGACGTCGTCAAGGCCGTCACCGGCGAGGAGATCACCCAGAACGGCCTGGGCGGCGCGGACGTGCACGCCGAGACCAGCGGTGTCGCGCACTTCGCGTACGACGACGAGGAGACGTGCATCGCCGAGGTGCGCTACCTCCTGGCGATGCTCCCGCAGAACAACCGTGAGAACCCCCCGCGCGTGGAGGCCTCCGACCCGGTGGACCGCCGCAGCGACGTCCTCCTCGACCTGGTCCCCGCGGACGGCAACCGGCCCTACGACATGGCCAAGGTCATCGAGGAGATCGTCGACGACGGCGACTACCTGGAGGTCCACGAGCGCTGGGCCCGCAACATCATCTGCGCCCTCGGCCGGCTCGACGGCCAGGTGGTCGGCATCGTCGCCAACCAGCCGCAGACCCTCGCGGGCGTCCTCGACATCGAGGCCAGCGAGAAGGCCGCGCGCTTCGTGCAGATGTGCGACGCCTTCAACATCCCGATCGTCACTCTTCTGGACGTCCCCGGCTTCCTACCTGGTGTAGACCAGGAGCACGGTGGAATCATCCGCCACGGCGCGAAGCTCCTGTACGCCTACTGCAACGCGACCGTGCCGAGGATCTCCCTGATCCTTCGGAAGGCCTACGGAGGTGCGTACATCGTCATGGACAGCCAGTCCATCGGTGCCGACCTCACCTACGCGTGGCCCACCAACGAGATCGCGGTGATGGGCGCCGAGGGTGCCGCCAACGTCATCTTCCGCCGGCAGATCGCCGACGCCGAGGACCCCGAGGCGATGCGTGTCCGCATGGTCAAGGAGTACAAGGCCGAGCTGATGCACCCGTACTACGCGGCCGAGCGCGGCCTCGTGGACGACGTCATCGATCCCGCGGACACCCGCTCCGTGCTCATCCGCTCCCTGGCGATGCTCCACACGAAGCACGCCGACCTGCCCTCCCGCAAGCACGGCAACCCGCCGCAGTAATCCGCCGGTTCCTTCGCCGTACCCCTGCGGAAACCTCATCCACGGAGACTGACTTCCATGAAGCTTCCTGATATTCGCGTCGAGAAGGGCCACGCCGAACCCGAGGAAGTGGCCGCGATCACCGCGCTGCTCCTCGCCCGCGCGGCCGCCCGGCCCGCCGAGACCCCGGCCCACCGCGGCCGCGCCCGCGCCGGCTGGCGCCGCCTGGAGCGCGAGTCCGGCTTCCGGGCCCCGCACAGCTGGCGGTGACCTCGCGGCCCTCGACCGCCCGAAGGCCCCGGCGCCCCCCACATGGGGAGCGGCCGGGGCCTTCGCGTTGCGTAGGGTGACCGGACGAACCGGCAAGGAGGAGAGGGCATGGGCGTACCGGCCGACCTGGAGGAGACCGTGGCGCGAGTCGACGCGCTACTGAGACCGATCGCCCACCGCCCCGTGACCCCACCGACCCGGCCCGGGAGACCCGCCTACGAGAAGGCCCGCACCCCCTCGACGAGGCCGGCGTCCGAGAAGAGGCCGAGACAGCTCTGTCCGACCTCCTCGATCTCTACGCACGCACCGACGAGCCGACCCGTGCCGCGGTCCGTGCCCTCCTGCGCCGCCACGACTCCTTCACCTGGGCCACGGGCCTGCCGCCCGCCCGCACCCCGGAGTCCTTCCGCCGGGAGCTGCTCCTGCTCTCGGCCCGGGACCTGGGCCACGACACGAGGGACGAACTGGTCACCCTCCACGGCCTGATCCGGCGGGCTGCCGAGACCGGAGTGGACCTCCGCTCCCTCCTCCCGGAGGCGGCAGCCCTCTCCAGCACGGAGGACCGCCACGGCATGGGCTCGATCAGGGAGGTCCTCACAACCGCCGCAGCACACCACCAAGGGGCGCGGGGAACTGCGCGGGAGACCACGACGAACCCGCAGCCGCCGACCTGACCCGCCCCCACGGCGACGGGCGGAAACCCCGGCAACACGAAAGGGGCCCCTCTCTCAAGAGGGACCCCTTCGTACGGCTGAGCGTCGCGGACCTACCGCAGGCGCGCCATCAGCGCGTGCTCGACCAGAGTGATCAGCGCCGACTTCGCGTCGGCCCGGTGCCGCGCGTCGGTCGTGATGATCGGCGTGTCGGGCCCGATCTGCAGCGCCTCACGGACCTCGTCCGGGTTGTACGGCTGCTGGCCGTCGAAGCCGTTCAGGGCGATGACGAACGGCAGCCCGCTGTTCTCGAAGTAGTCGACCGCCGGGAAGCAGTCGGCCAGCCGCCGGGTGTCGACGAGCACGATCGCGCCGATGGCGCCACGGACCAGGTCGTCCCACATGAACCAGAAACGGTCCTGGCCGGGCGTGCCGAACAGGTACAGGATCAGGTCCTGGTCCAGGGTGATACGGCCGAAGTCCATGGCGACGGTGGTCGTCGTCTTGTCTCCGGTGTGGGTGAGGTCGTCGATGCCCGCGGAAGCGGACGTCATCACGGCCTCGGTACGCAGCGGGTTGATCTCCGAGACGGCCCCGACGAACGTGGTCTTGCCCACGCCGAAGCCACCCGCCACCACGATCTTCGCTGAGGTGGTGGAGCGGGAAGGACCGCCGCTAGAGCTTGCGAAGTCCACTGAGCACCCTTTCGAGCAGTGTCACGTCTGGCTGGCCGCCGGCGTTCTCGTCGCCGCCGGGCTGATGGATGGCGACCAGGCCCGCCTCCGCCAAGTCGGCGACGAGGATCCTGGCCACGCCGAGAGGGATCGTCAGCAGGGCCGAGATCTCGGCCACCGACTTGATCTCCCGGCAGAGGTTGCAGATCCGCTGATGCTCGGGCAGCTGGCCCTGCATCTGGTGCGGCTGCGCGGTGGTGTGCACCAGCGCCTCGATGGCGAGCTGGTAGCGCGGCCTGGTGCGGCCGCCCGTCATGGCGTACGGGCGCACCAGGGGGTTGCTCGCCCCTCCCGCGGGAGACGGCTCGGGGCTGCGGCGCTGCGGCTGTACCGGCTGGATGCGCGGCGCAGGCGGCTGGTCGTACGGCGAAGGGCCGGGGCCCTGCGGTGCGTACGGCTGCTGGCGGCTCGGTGCGGAGGGGAAGTTGTACCGATTCTGGTCACCCTGGCCCGGCCCCTGGCCAGGGTAGGACCAGTTGCCCGACGATGAACCGCCTGGGGGTGTTGCCACGTTCTCTCCTCCTCCGACTGTGCTGGCATCCATGGCTCATTGGAAGCCGCGTCCCGAAACCTTACGGCCCCGGGACGCCAAAACGCACCGTCTCACTGTTAGTTGAGCAGGCTGCCCTGGAGCTCCGCACGAAGATCGGGCGTCAGGACCGTGCCGGCACGGTCCACCAGAAGGGCCATCTCGTACCCGATGAGGCCGATGTCGGCTTCCGGATGTGCGAGAACGGCGAGCGAGGAACCGTCGGAAATGGACATGATGAACAGGAATCCCCGCTCCATCTCCACAACCGTCTGATTGACGCTGCCACCTTCGAAAATGCGGGAGGCACCCGCGGTCAGAGAGGTCAGACCCGACGCGACGGCCGCCAACTGGTCGGCTCGGTCGCGCGGAAACCCTTCGGACATCGCCAGAAGGAGTCCGTCGGCGGAGACCACCACCGTGTGGGACACCCCGGGGGTGTTGTCCACGAAGTTGGTGATCAACCAGTTCAGGTTCTGTGCCGCCTGGCTCATCGGGCTCACACTAACGCTCCTGGTTGTAGGTGCTGTCAGGACCGAAGCCCTGGCCGTTCGTTTCACTGCCTGCGTTGCGCCCTCGCTGGACACCCCGGCGCAGGTTGCTCAGCCTGCCCCGGACGTCCTCGGGGGCGCGGGAGATCTGTGGACCTCCCTGCGGGGTCGCCGTGGCGGCCCCCTCGACCAGATTGGCCTTGGGCACCCGCCGCGGCAGGCCGGAGGAGGTGACCCCGCCCGCCTTCGGCTTCTTCAACTGGGACGCCTGCTGCCAACGCTCGTCGTTGGCCGAGCGCCAGTCGCCGTTCGGCCCCCCGGTCGTCGGCTGGTCCTGGGACACATCCTGTCGTCCGTTCACGGCGCCCGCGCTCGTGCCGCCCATGCTCGCGGTGGACCCGCGACGGGGGAGGCCGGCGTCGGTCAGCGCGTGGCCGGCGGAGGGAGTGGATCCCGGACGGTCGAAGCCTACGCGGTCCGGCTCCTTCACGTCAGCGGCCTGCGAAGATTCCGGTTCCGGAGCGTACTCGGAGCTATAGGGGCTCTGGTAGTCCTGCTGCTGCGGCCAGTCGTCCTGATAGGACGACTCCTCGAAGCCCGAGTAGGTCTCCGGGGCCGCCGGGGCCTGCTCCTCCTGCGCGGGCTCCGCATAGGCGGGCTCCGGGTAACCGCCGGTCGCGGAGAACGTGTCGTTCCCGCCCCGCTGCTGCCCGTCGCCGTTCTGTACGGCGCCGCCCTGGCCGAAGTACGCCTCGTCGTACGACGGCTGCTGCGGCTCCTCGTACGCCGTCTGCTGGTCGTAGGCCCGCTGCTGGTCCACATAGGCCGTGGCGCCGTTGTCGTAGGACGGCTCGGGTGCCTGGAAGTCGTCGCCGTAGCGCGGCGGCTCGATGGCCGGGTTCTGGCCGTGCGTCTGGGCCTCCAGGGCCGCACGGCGCTCCTCACGCATCAGGGAGCGGCCCACCGGGTCCAGCTCGCGGATGTCGTTGGGTATCTCGTAGCGGCTGTCGTCGAAGCCCAGCTCCGCGGCGGTGCGCATCGGGGCGCTCTGCTGCTGCTGGAACGCGTGCTGCTCCGGGATGATCTGGGAGACCGTGAACTGGTCCACCTGCGGCTGCTGCTCGCCACCGCCACCGTGGGTGATGACGTCCGGGAGCATGACCAGCGAGGTCGTGCCGGCCTGCTCGCCGGAGGGGCGGAGCTGGACGCGGATGCCGTGGCGGTCGGAGAGGCGGCCGACCACGAACAGGCCCATGCGCTGGGAGATCGCGGCGTCCACGGTCGGCGGGTTGGCCAGCTTGTGGTTGATGTCCGCGAAGTCCTCGGCGGTGAGGCCGATGCCCTTGTCGTGGATCTCGATCATCACGCGGCCGTCGGGCAGACGGGTCGCGGTGACGCGGACCTTGGTCTGCGGGGAGGAGAACGTGGTGGCGTTCTCCAGCAGCTCGGCCAGCAGGTGCACGAGGTCGGTGACGGCACGGCCGTGGATCTCGGCCTCGGGGACACCGGACAGTTCGATGCGCTCGTACTGCTCCACCTCGGAGGAGGCGGCGCGCAGCACGTCGATGAGGGGGACGGGCTGGTCCCAGCGGCGGCCGGGTTCCTCGCCGGCGAGGACCAGGAGGTTCTCGCCGTTGCGGCGCATACGGGTGGCCAGGTGGTCCAGCTTGAAGAGGTTCTCCAGCTGGTCGGGGTCGGCCTCGTTGTTCTCCAGGTCGGTGATGAGGGTCAGCTGGCCCTCGATCAGCGACTGGTTGCGGCGCGAGAGGTTGGTGAAGATCGCGTTGATGTTGCCCCGCAGCAGGGCCTGCTCGGCGGCGAGCCGGACGGCCTCGCGGTGGACCTGGTCGAACGCGCGGGCGACCTCGCCGATCTCGTCCGTGGTGGTGATCGGGATCGGCGCCACCCGCGTGTCCACCCGGCCGGGGTCGGTACGCGAGAGCTGGTCGACCAGCATCGGCAGGCGCTGCTCGGCGATGCCGAAGGCGGCGTTGCGCAGCTGGCGCATCGAGCGGCTCATCTGGCGGGCCATGATCCCGGCGATGATGAACGCGGCGAGCAGGGCGACCACGACGATCGCGCCGTTGATGTAGGCGTCGCGCTGGGCGTCGGAGGCGATCGTGCCGGCCTCGTCCACCGCGCGGTTGATCAGCTCGGTCTCGACCTCGCTGTACCCCTCGAACTTGAGGGTGGAGGCGGCCATCCACGTGGCAGGGGTGACGCCGAGGGCCTTCAGCTCGTCGGGCGACCGCCCGCTGCCTATCGCCTCGATCATCTTCAGCATGGAGGAGGGCGGCGGGGTGAAGTTCTGCCCCTTGGCCTTGGCGGCGGCCGCGGCGTCGGTGACCTGCTTCTTGCCCTCCTCCTCCTTCTGCTCGAGGACCTGCTGGAGCCGGGCGGCGTCCGCCTCGGTACCACCGGAGACGTACTCCTGGATGGCGACGTTCTCGAGGTAGGCGTACGAGGTGAACGCGGTGACCTGCCGGCGGAAGGTCGCCTCGTCCTCGCTGGGGCGGATCAGCAGGTGCATGCCGATGGCGCGCTGGAGGGAGGCGGCGCCCTTGGCGAGGGCGATCGCGTAGACGGTACGGCCGTAGGCGGTGACGTTACCGGTGCCGAGACCGAGCTCGTTGGAGAACTCCATCAGCAGGTGCTCGACGGCGACGTAGCCCTCTTCGGTCTGCACCGGGTCGGCGGCGCGGGTGAACGCGGTCTGCCGGATCTTGTCGAGCTGCGGCTCGGCCTCCTCGACCAGACGGAGACGGCGCTCCAGGCCCTGGCCGTCGGGCATCCCCTCGACCTCGGTGTGGAAGGCGTCGGCCTTCTCGTCGGTGAAGGCGCGGGCGTCCTTGACGATGTCGCTGTCGCGCTTGCCCTGGAGCAGCGGCTCGGCGGAGAGGTCGCGCTCATTGAGCAGGGCCTCGGCGTACGTGCCGGCGGCGGCCACGATCTTGGCCACCTTCTCGGCGTCGCGGGCCTCCTGCCAGGTGTTGATCGACCCCTTGACCTGGAAGCCGCCCATGACGAGGCCGACCAGCACGGGGATGAGCAGGATCGCGTTCAGACGGGTGGGCACCCGCCAGTTGCGAGGGGAGAGACGGCTTCCGCTGGGCGCGGGAGCTGCCGTCGGCTCCGGTCCGGTCACTTGTGCGGGTGCCGCTCCGCGCGGCGGCGGGGTGAAGTTGCCCCGCGCCGACGGCTCGGGACCTTTCTTGCTTCGCCTCACTCGACCAACAACCTCTCGGCGCCGGCACCTACGTCGTGCCGCGGGTGACTCCACGCCCTAGTACGTCTTTGACTATTGGGCAGTTCAGGCATTCCAGCACGTCACGTTGCGCAGTTCCAAACACTGGAAGGCAACGATTCCGCGTGATGTAAGTCCCAGATAAAACGGTCATACAGAGCGAGCCCCGGCAAAAAGCGGGGCCATTGTGAGCGCAGCGGTACCGATCGACCGCGACGCGTGGTCGTACCACCCTATTTCTCTGTCGAAACGTTATGAACACCGACGCCGACCGTGTCAAACGACACAGCCGGCATCGGTGTATATACGACAACTGCCGTATGAAGTTGTGGACTTGATCAGTATTTTGAGCCCGGGTGTGGTCTTTTCCGCGCGTGTCCCTAGCGCAGACGGGCCATGAGGGCGTGCTCGACGAGCGTGATCAGCGCACTCTTGGCGTCCGCGCGGTGCCGGGCGTCGGTCGTGATGATCGGGGTGTCGGGCCCGATCTGCAGCGCCTCGCGCACCTCGTCCGGGGTGTACGGCTGCTGGCCGTCGAATCCGTTGAGCGCGATGACGAACGGCAGCCCGCTGTTCTCGAAGTAGTCGACCGCGGGGAAGCAGTCGGCGAGACGACGGGTGTCCACCAGGACCACGGCGCCGATGGCGCCGCGGACCAGGTCGTCCCACATGAACCAGAAGCGGTCCTGGCCGGGCGTGCCGAACAGGTACAGGATCAGGTCCTGGTCGAGCGTGATACGGCCGAAGTCCATGGCCACCGTGGTGGTGGTCTTGTCCCCGGTGTGGGTCAGATCGTCGATACCCGCGGACGCGGAGGTCATGACGGCCTCGGTGCGCAGCGGGTTGATCTCGGAGACGGCACCCACGAACGTGGTCTTGCCGACGCCGAAGCCACCGGCCACCACGATCTTCGCGGAGGTGGTGGCCCGACCCTGTTCAGAGCTTGCGAAGTCCACTGAGCACCCTTTCCAGCAGAGTCACGTCCGGCGCGCCACCGGCGTTCTCGTCGCCACCGGGCTGGTGGATCGCGACGAGTCCGGCCTCCGCGAGGTCCGCGACGAGGATCCGTGCCACACCGAGCGGCATGGACAACAGGGCCGACACCTCGGCCACCGACTTGACCTCGTGGCACAGGTGGCAGATCCGCTGGTGCTCGGGAAGCAGCCCCATCAGGTGCGCGGGGTCTGCCGTCGTGCTGATCAGCGCCTCGAGGGCGAGCTGGTAACGCGGCCGCGTCCGGCCACCGGTCATGGCGTACGGCCGAACCAGCGGCTGGTCGCCCTCATCTCCGTACGGCTCTGCGTACGGATCGTGAGGAGCGGTGGGCGGGGTCATTGATCCTCCGAGCGGGACAGCAAGTCGGTCAGTCGTGCCGTCTGACGGGGGCCGGTGGGGGGACTGTGTCGGCCGGACGGTGATGTGGTGAGTTCTGTGGATCCGCAGGCGTCAGTGGAGCAGACTGCCTTGGAGTTCGGCGCGCAGGTCGGGTGTGAGCACCGCGCCCGCACGATCGACGAGCAGCGCCATCTCGTAGCCGACGAGGCCGATGTCGCACTCGGGGTGGGCCAGGACGGCCAAGGAGGAGCCGTCCGAGACGGACATGAGGAAGAGGAAGCCGCGCTCCATCTCCACGACCGTCTGGGCCACGTTCCCGCCCTCGAAGATCCGGGACGCCCCGGCCGTGAGCGACGTGAGCCCGGAGGCGACGGCGGCGAGCTGGTCGGCGCGGTCGCGCGGGAAGCCTTCCGACATCGCCAGGAGGAGACCGTCGGCGGACACGACGACGGTGTGGGACACCCCGGGGGTGTTGTCCACGAAGTTGGTGATCAACCAGTTGAGGTTCTGTGCCGCCTGGCTCATCTGGCTCAACTAACGCTCCTGCTGGTGAGTGGGGTTCGGGAAGCTGCCGGTCTGGCCGTTGCCGACCTGACGACCCTGCGCGATACCCCGACGGAGATTGGTCAGTCGGCCGCGTACGTCGTCAGGCGCACGTGAGACCTGCGGACCGCTTTGGTGCTGCTGCTGCTGAGCCGTGCCCGGCACGAGGTTCGCGCGCGGGACTCGACGAGGCAGGCCGGAGGTGGTGACCCCGCCCGCCGACGGCTGACGGACGCGTTCGGCCTGGCGTACCAGGTCGTCATTGGGGGTGCTGCGCCAGGCGGTGGACGCCGGCGCGGCGGGGGCCGCCGACCGCTGCGGAGCGGCCGGGGGCTCGGGGGCCTGGACGGGGCGCTGCGGGGCTACGCCGTTGCCCGGCTGCCGCTGCGGCTGCTGCCCACCCTGGCCGTGCTGTCCGCTCTGACCGCCCTGACCGTGGAACCAGTTGGTCTCCAGCGTGTCGTACAGCGGGGTACGGCCGTCGCCGGGGCCCGGGGCCGGCGGCAGCGCCTCCGGCTCCTGGCGGGCGGGGCGCTGCTGGGGCATCGGGGGACGCTGCGGCTGGCGGGGCCCGCCGAAGCTCTCACCGTTGACCTGCGGACGCTCGAACTGACCGGTGTCCTGCGGGTTCTGCCGACCGGACGGGTCGTACTGCCCGGGACCCTGGCCGTTCTGCCGTCCGAGGACGCCGAACTGACCGGTGTCCTGGCCGTTCGGCCGGTCCGGGGCGCCGTACTGGCCGTTGTTCTGCGGGTTCGGGCGGCCGGGGACCGGGAACTGACCCGTGCCGGAGCCGTCGTAGCCCGCCGTGGCGAACCGGCCGGTGGACGAGGGGTCCTCGGCGCCGCCGCGGGACGGACCGCCCGACGCCTGCGGGGCGCCGGCCCCGCCGAACACGTCGGGGCGCACGAAGGATCCGGTGCCGTTCTGCCCGGCGGCCGGGGCGTCGTAGTCGGGGCGCGGGAACTGCGAGGTCGAGGCCGGACCCTGGTTCGGGTCGACCCGCGGCATCGGTGCCGTCACGTCCGGCTGCTCGTCGTGGCCGCGCGGGGCGTCCAGCGAGGCGCGCGGCACCGGCGGCTGGGCGTTCTCGTCGCTCCAGCTCGGCGTGCGCGGGGCGTTGCCGCCGGGCAGCTCGGCGCGCGGGCCACCACGGCCGGGCAGCTGCGGCCGGCGCCTGCCGGGACGCTCCTTGCCCTGCTTCGGGGGCACGGCACCGGGACCGCTGTCACCGGCGCCACCCTGACGCGGAGCGCCGCCGTCACCGAAACTGCCGCCCGGACGCAGACCCGAGCCGCCGCCGGCGAAGCCGCCCTGGCGCCCGGAGTCGTTGAAGTTCTCGAAGTTCCTGATGTCGGGACCACCGGTCCCGGCGGCCTGGAGGCCCTGCGGGGCACCCGGGGCCTGACCGCCGCCGAACGCACCGGCACCGGCGCCCGCCGGAGCCGGCCGACCGCCCTGCGGAGGCATGGGCGGACCGCCCTGCGGCCCACGCTGACCACCGGGGTTGCCCGGACCGCTGGGGTTGCCGGGCAGCGCCGCGCGCGGGCCCTGACCGGCGCCGACCTGGCCGCGCTGCGGGGCGCCGCCGAGCAGACCGCCACCGGAGGGGCCACCGCCGAGCTGCGGACCCGACTGGCCGGCCTGGCGGCGCGCGGCGGCGGCACCGGCCGCGGCCTGCGCGGCGGCGGGGCCACCGGTGGAGGGGGCACCCTGGCCGGGCTTGCCGGGAGCCGGCTTCTTGTTGCCCTGCGCGACGTCCACCGGAAGCATGACCAGCGCGGTCGTGCCGCCCGAGTCGGAGGGCCGGAGCTGGATGCGTATGCCGTGGCGCTGCGACAGACGACCGACCACGAACAGACCCATGCGGCGGGAGACCGACACGTCCACGGTGGGCGGCGAGGCGAGGCGCTCGTTGATCGCCGCGAGGTCCTCGGGGGAGAGGCCGATACCGGTGTCGTGGATCTCGATCAGCACCCGCCCGTCGGGCAGCGCGTGACCGGTGACCTTGACCTTGGTCTGCGGCGAGGAGAAGGAGGTCGCGTTCTCGAGCAGCTCGGCGAGGAGGTGCACGAGGTCGTTGACCACGCGGCCGGCCACCTCGGTGGTCGGCACGGCGGCCAGCTCGATGCGCTCGTACTGCTCCACCTCGGAGGCGGCGGCGCGGAGCACGTCGACCAGCGGGACCGGGCGGGTCCAGCGGCGGCCGGGCTCCTCACCGGCGAGGACGAGGAGGTTCTCACCGTTACGGCGCATGCGGGTGGCGAGGTGGTCGAGCTTGAACAGCGAGGACAGCTGGTCCGGGTCGGCCTCGCGGGACTCCAGTTCGGAGATGAGCGAGAGCTGACGCTGGATGAGGCCCTGGGAGCGGCGCGAGAGGTTGGTGAACATCGCGTTGACGTTGCCCCGGAGGAGGGCCTGCTCGGCGGCGAGGCGGACCGCCTCGCGGTGCACGTCGTCGAAGGCCGCGGCCACCTGGCCGATCTCGTCCCGCGAGTGCACACCGACGGACTCGACGGAGGTGTCGACGTCCTGCGGGTCCGACTCCGACAGCTGCTTGACCAGCTCGGGCAGGCGGTCCTGGGCGACCTTGGTCGCCGTGTCCTGCAGCCTGCGCAGCGAGCGGATCATGGAGCGGGCCACGACGAACGCGCCGACCAGGGAGACACCGAGGACGAGCAGGATGAGCGCACCGGAGATGATCGCCTCTTGCTCGGCGTCCGCACGGAGCGTGCGAGCGGTCTGCTCCATCTCCTCGAGGAGCGAGCCCTCGATCTTCTCCATACGCTCGATCTTGGTGCCGGAGTCGTCGGTCCAGTCCTTGTACGACCGCTTGTCCTGGCCGCGCAGACCGCCGGCGCTGGCGAGCACTCGGTCCGCGTAGAGGTCGGAGGCCTCGATGGTGGGGCTGGCGTCGTCGATCGGCTTGGTGAGCACCTCGGCGCCGTCGCCGTAGATGTCGGCGAAGGCGGTGCGGTCGGACTCCTCGTTCGCCAGCGCCGAGCTCGCGTAGAGGCGGTCGTTCTCGGAGAGGTTGCCGAACGTGTCCTTGTTCACCGGCAGGGCCGCGGCGATGACCGCGCGCTGCACGGACGCGTACTCCTTGGCCGACGAGAACGCGGCCAGGGCGCGGGTGCGCTTGATCATGTCCGGGTTGCTGGTGGCCTCCGCCATGTCCTGGGAGAGTTCCAGCAGCTGGATGATCAGACGGTGGTAGGCCTCGACCGTCTGGGTGGAGTTCTTCGGGTCGGCGTAGGCCTTGTTGCGGATGCTGTTGAGGTTGTTCAGCTCACGCACGACGCGCACGAGGCTGTCGCGGACACCGGGAAGGTTCTGGGCGGTGCTCGAGCTGTCGGCCTCCTGGGTCGCGTCGGCGAACTGGAGGCGGGCCTGGTCCGTCTTCTCGCGTGCGCCCTTGACCGTGAAGTCGCTGGCGTCGAGACCCTGCGCGAGGGGACCGGCGGAGAGGTCGCGCTCGTTCTGCAGCGCGTCGGCGAGCTCGGTCGCCTGCTTGGTCATGTCGGTCAGCAGCCGCATGTTGTCGAGCTGCTGGATGTCGTCCACGTTGTCGCCGATGCGCAGAGCGCCCAGCGAGGTCGCCGCCACCACGGGGAGGGCGAGCAGCGAGACGAGGCGAGTGGAGATGCGCCAGTTGCGCAGGGCTACTCGTGATCCGGGACCGGTCACACCGGCCGTGTCGCCCTTGGGCTTGCCGGGCGCGGGAGGAGCGGACGCGCCGGTGCGCCCGGAGCGCTCACCGCCGTCGCCGATCTCCGCCGGACCCGGGTTCTGGGCGTGCTGGGGGGAGGAACCGTTACCGGTTCCGTTGTGTGGCTCCGGCTCCGCCGAAGCGCTGCCATCCCTCTTGAAACGTCCCTGCACTAGCGTCGCAACCTCTGGACCAGGCGCCCCGCCGAATGAACGGCGGGACGGTGTCGGCGTCTTGGGGGCGCCCTGAATTACGTCCCCTGTTTGTGGTCGTGAGTGACCGGCGCTGGCTCCCCCTTCCGCCGCCGCCCGGCGCTGCGTTGCGCCCCTGCGCGCCGGCACGATCCTGCGGCGGTCCGTGGAATTCCAGCACAGTGCCGGATCTGCAACAAGGCCAACGGATAACGGTCTGTTCACAGTGACACCGCGTGAGGGGTGAGTCACCGGATGTGGAGGCCGATTCGCAGCAAAGCGGGCAAACTCCCGCGATATGGGGGTGCTCGAGGGGTGTCCCAGTCGCCATGATCAGGAGCGGAATGCCTGATTCAGTTGGCTGATGTCCGGTTTGTCAGGGTGGAGGGAGAATCCGGATTGTCTGATTTGCCGATGAGTAGGTGAGCAAACTCACACGGTGATCATGCCTTCTTCACGCCCTGCCCCGGGAATCGGATGTTTAGCCTGACGCTTTACAGGGATGGCGAATCCGACAACCCGCGCTTGTGGGGCGGCCCTTGCGGCCCGGCCCGGCGCCCGCTCACGACGAGGTCCTGGACAACAGTGAAGACGACGATGATGTTCCGCACGATAGCCAACCCCCGGCGCACCACGCTGGCCCACCTCGCCGACGCCGAGGACCTGCGCACGCCGGAGCAGGAGCACTCCGTCGACCTCCCCTCCCAGACCGCGAACCCCCGTCGGACGGTCCTGATGAAGGTTCCCGTCCAGTCCGCTGAGTAGTTGCAGGCTCAAGTACGCACGGAATCCGCCATGTGCTCAAGACGGATCCCGTGAACCCGGTGAACCCCGTGAAAGGGGAAGTCCGCTCCGTCAGGTACGCGGACAAAGGGCGCCCGGCACCACGACCAGGGCGCCCTTTCCCATGGATACGGCCGACCGCGCCCGTCAATGCGCGAGGCGGGTCCCCCTTGCCGCGTTAGCCTGGAGCGTCAGACTCAGCCAGCTCAGTCAAAGGGGCACGAGGATCCCGTGCGCATCGCAAGGTTCTCCATCGACGGGAACGTAGCCTTCGGAGCGGTCGAGGGCGACAAGCCGGACGAGCTCGTCCTCGACATCATCAAGGGCATCCCGTTCACGGACTTCGAGCTCTCCGGCACGAAGGTCCCGCTGGCCCCCGATTCGAGGACACGGGTCAGGCTGCTGCCGCCGGTGCTCCCCAACAAGGTCGTGGCCTTCGGCCGCAACTACGCCGAGCACGCCCGGGAACTCGGCAACGAGGTCCCCGACGCCCCGTTCGCCTTCTTCAAGCCGGCCACCTCGGTGATCGGTCCCGGCGACGAGATCCAGTACCCGTCCTTCTCGCAGGAGCTCCACCACGAGGCCGAGCTCGCCGTGGTCATCGGCCGGATGTGCCGCGAGGTCCCGCGCGAACGCGTCAAGGACGTGATCTTCGGCTACACCTGCGCCAACGACATCACCGCCCGTGACGTCCAGCGGCGCGAGAAGCAGTGGGCCCGGGCCAAGGGCTTCGACACGTCCTGCCCGCTCGGCCCCTGGGTCGAGACCGAACTGGACCCCTCGGACCTGACCATCCAGCTCACGGTGAACGGTGCTCAACGCCAGCTCGGCCGTACGAGCGAGATGATCCACTCCATCGAGGACCTGATCGTCAACATCACCGAGGCCATGACGCTGCTCCCGGGTGACGTCATCCTCACGGGCACCCCGGCAGGGGTCGGCCCCCTCAACGTCGGCGACGAGGTCGCCGTCACCATCGAAGGCATCGGCACTCTCACCAACAAGGTGATCAAGCGTGGCTAACGGCTCCGTCCGCGTACGTTTCTGTCCGTCCCCGACCGGCAACCCCCATGTGGGTCTGGTCCGCACGGCCCTCTTCAACTGGGCGTTCGCCCGCCACACCGGCGGCACGTTCGTCTTCCGCATCGAGGACACCGACGCGGCCCGCGACTCCGAGGAGTCCTACGAGCAGCTCCTGGACTCGCTGCGCTGGCTGGGCTTCACCTGGGACGAGGGCCCCGAGGTCGGCGGCCCGCACGCGCCGTACCGCCAGTCGCAGCGCATGGAGACGTACAAGGAGGTGGCCGAGAAGCTCAAGGACGCCGGCCACGCCTACTACTGCTACTGCACCGCCTCCGAGCTGGAGGAGCGCCGTGAGGCCGCCCGCGCCGCGGGCCGGCCCTCCGGCTATGACGGCAAGTGCCGCGAGGTCACGCCCGAGCAGAAGGCCCAGTACGAGGCGGAGGGCCGCGAGCCGATCGTCCGCTTCCGGATGCCCGACGAGACGATCACCTTCACCGACCTGGTCCGCGGCGAGCTGACCTTCACCCCGGAGAACGTCCCGGACTACGGGATCGTCCGCGCGAACGGCGCCCCGCTGTACACGCTGGTCAACCCGGTCGACGACGCCCTGATGGAGATCACCCACGTCCTGCGCGGCGAGGACCTGCTCTCCTCGACGCCGCGTCAGATCGCGCTCTACAAGGCGCTGATCGACCTGGGCGTCGCCAAGGAGATCCCCTCCTTCGGCCACCTGCCGTACGTGATGGGCGAGGGCAACAAGAAGCTCTCCAAGCGCGACCCGCAGTCCAGCCTGAACCTCTACCGGGAGCGCGGCTTCCTCCCTGAGGGCCTGCTGAACTACCTCTCCCTCCTCGGCTGGTCGCTCTCCGCGGACAAGGACATCTTCACGATCGATGAGATGGTCGCCGCCTTCGACGTCGCGGACGTGAACCCCAACCCGGCCCGCTTCGATCTGAAGAAGGCCGAGGCGATCAACGCGGACCACATCCGCATGCTGAGCGTGACGGACTTCACCGAGCGCTGCGCCCCCTGGCTGAGGGCCCCCTTCGCCCCCTGGGCCCCGGAGGACTTCGACGAGGCCAAGTGGCAGGCGGTCGCCCCGCACGCGCAGACCCGGCTGAAGGTCCTCTCGGAGATCACCGACAACGTCGACTTCCTGTTCCTGCCGGAGCCGGTCGAGGACGAGGCGTCCTGGACGAAGGCGATGAAGGAGGGCTCCGACGCGCTGCTGCGCACCGCGAAGGAGAAGCTGGAGGCCGCCGACTGGACCTCGGCCGAGTCCCTCAAGGAGGCCGTCCTGGCCGCCGGCGAGGCCCACGGCCTCAAGCTCGGCAAGGCCCAGGCCCCCGTCCGCGTAGCCGTCACCGGCCGCACGGTCGGCCTGCCCCTCTTCGAGTCCCTGGAGATCCTGGGCAAGGAGAAGACCCTGGCCCGCATCGACGCGGCCCTGGCCAAGCTGGCGGCGTAGCGCCCGTACGCAAGGGGCGGCACCCGGAGTTCCGGGTGCCGCCCCTTCGTCATCCGCCGGACAGGACGGCCGGCCTCGGGCTACCGTCGGACCATGAACATCAAGGCCGTGGTCTGGGACGTCGACGACACCCTCTTCGACTACACCACTGCCGACCGCGCCGGGATGCGGGCGCATCTGGCGGCCGAGGGGCTGCGCCGTTACGGCTCCGTCGACGAGGCTCTCGACCGCTGGCGCGAACTCACGAGCCTGCACTGGCGGCGGTACGCGGCGGGTGAGGGCGACTGGGAGGCCACCCGGCGCGACCGGGTGCGCGACTTCCACGGCAGAGCGCTGACCGACGCCGAGGCCGACGCCTGGTTCGAGCGCTACATCGTCCACTACGAGCGGGCCTGGGCGCTCTTCCCGGACGTCCTGCCCGTCCTGGACGCGCTCGCCACGACCCACCGGCACGCGGTGCTCTCCAACTCCAGTCTCCCCGTGCAGGAGCGCAAGCTGCGCGCCCTCGGGGTGTGGGACCGCTTCGAGACGGTCCTGTGCGCCGAGCAGCTGGGCGTCCACAAGCCGGCCGCCGAGGCCTTCCACGCCGCGTGCGAGTCCCTGGACCTGCCTCCCGGCGAGGTCGCCTACGTCGGCGACCACCCGGAGATCGACGGACAGGGCGCCGCCGAGGCGGGCCTGCTGTCGGTCTGGATCGACCGCGGCGGCCTCTACGCGACCGTCGACCCGCCGGTCGGACCGCACCGCATCGCCACCCTCGCCGAACTCCCCGCGATCCTCGGCTCCGATACTCGTTTTGGAGCGCCGTCCACCTTCGGGTAATGTTCTTTCTGCGCCGCCGGGGAGCGGGCCGAAAGGCCGGAAACCGGAAGCGTAAACTAGAACAAGATCCCCTCAGGGGCTTGCGTTCCAGTGGCCTATGGTGTAATTGGCAGCACGACTGATTCTGGTTCAGTTAGTCTTGGTTCGAGTCCAGGTAGGCCAGCTCGCAGAGCTCATCTGCGCCAGCGGATCACATCCGCAAGCCCCCGTTGTGTAGCGGCCTAGCACGCTGCCCTCTCAAGGCAGTAGCGCCGGTTCGAATCCGGTCGGGGGTACAGATCCTTCCCGCGAGGAGAGTTCGGGTCGCACCCTCTCACCTCGACGCAGGATCGCTAGGGCCCCCGTTGTGTAGCGGCCTAGCACGCCGCCCTCTCAAGGCGGTAGCGCCGGTTCGAATCCGGTCGGGGGTACTGACTGGTCTAAACCACATTGGTCTATGGTGTAATTGGCAGCACGACTGATTCTGGTTCAGTTAGTCTTGGTTCGAGTCCAGGTAGACCAGCTCGGACCTGCGGCATGTAGTACTCAACGCCTGCAGGCTCCACGCCCCCGTTGTGTAGCGGCCTAGCACGCCGCCCTCTCAAGGCGGTAGCGCCGGTTCGAATCCGGTCGGGGGTACATCATGAAGGCCCTCCGCTTCGGCGGAGGGCCTTCGTCGTACGCGCACGCGCGACCGCGGACCCGGCGGTGCCGTCCGCCCGCGGTGCCCCGCCTATTCGAGGCCGTACCGCCGCGCCGACTCCTCCTCCTGGGCCAGCCGGTGCAGCGCCCGCAGCACCGGCTCGAACAGCACCGCCGACGAGACCGCCGACTCGACCATCTCCGTGTCGGACTCGTACGACTCCATGCGGTCCAGGTCCCGCGCCGCCGCCCGGTGCATCAACTCGGCGTAAGGGGCCATCATTTCGGCGTCGCACGGATAACCCAGCCGGATCTGCGTGGCCACCAGCGCCACCAGGGAACGGCGCACGGGGGAGAGCGGGCCGATCTCCCGCGCCGCGTCCCAGCCCAGCGTCCGCAGCAGCCGGTCCACCTCCGCCGTCGCGGCGGCCGTGGCCGGGTCCTCCTCGTCCGGGTCGGGGGCCTGGGGGAGCGCCCACAGCGCCGCGCCGAGGCGGATGGTGCGGCCCAGCGACTCGTCGTCCACGTGCTTGAGCACCTCCCGGGCGCTCGCCACCGGTACCCGCCCCACCTGGATCAACGCCCGCACCAGCCGCAGCCGGCGCAGATGCGTCTCGTCGTACTCCGCCGTCGTCGCGTTCAGCTGGCGGCCCGGCGCCAACAGCCCTTCGCGCAGGTAGTACTTGATCGTCGCGGTGGACACCCCGCTGCGTGCGCTCAACTCCGCCAGCCGCATCTCTCTTGCGCCCTTCTTTGGAAAGTGTCACTATCCAAGCATGAGTGGTCGGATAGTGCCGCTCACCAACGAGGGGGAGTCATGTCGGGAAAGACGGTCGTCGCCGGACGGACCACCGCTGCCGCCGAGGGTGATGTGGTGGTCCTGCTCATCGGCGTGCGCATCAACCACTTCTGGGCCGTCCACCACTGGATGCCGGTGCTGGCCGCGATGCCCCGGATGCTGCGCGAGCTGCGCGGGGACCCGGGCCGGGGGCTGCTGAACGCCGTCCTGCTCACGGCCTCGCCGCGCACGTACTACGTCGTCCAGTACTGGGAGTCCAAGGAGAAGCTCTACGGCTACGCGCACGCGCCCGACGCGTTCCACCGCGTGGCGTGGGCGGCGATGAACCGCAGGGAGCGCAAGGGGAAGGGCCGCGGACACGTGGGGCTCTGGCACGAGACGTACGTGGTGCCGGAGGGGTCGTACGAGTCGATCTACGCGGACATGCCGGCCTTCGGTCTCGCGGCGGCCACGGGGGTGCTGCCGGTCGAGAAGCGGGGCCGGTCCGCGAAGGAGCGGTTCGCCCACCGGCGGGTGGATGCCTGACGAGGGGCGCACCGGGGTCGACCGTCTGCAGGGGCCGGCCGACCGCACGAGAAAAGGCCTGCCGCGGCGTTGAGGCAGGCCTTTTCCGTGGTCTCGTACGGGGGGAGGGTCAGCCCGAGCGGCGCAGGGCTTCGGAGAGGCGGGCCGCGGCGTCGATCACCGCTTGGGCGTGCATACGGCCGGGGTGGCGGGTCAGACGCTCGATCGGCCCGGAGACCGAGACCGCGGCGACCACGCGGTTGGAAGGGCCGCGGACCGGGGCCGAGACCGAGGCCACGCCCGGCTCGCGCTCGCCGATCGACTGGGCCCAGCCGCGGCGACGCACCCCGGAGAGGGCGGTCGCGGTGAAACGGGCGCCCTGGAGGCCGCGGTGGAGGCGCTCGGGCTCCTCCCAGGCCATGAGGATCTGCGCCGAGGAGCCGGCCTTCATCGTGAGCGTCGAACCGACCGGCACCGTGTCCCGCAGGCCGGACAGCCGCTCCGCCGCGGCGACGCAGATGCGCATGTCGCCCTGGCGGCGGTAGAGCTGGGCGCTCTCGCCCGTCACATCCCTGAGATGCGTGAGCACCGGGCCCGCCGTGGCGAGCAGGCGGTCCTCACCGGCGGCCGCGGCCAGCTCGGCCAGCCTCGGGCCGAGGATGAAACGGCCCTGCATGTCCCGTGCCACCATGCGGTGGTGTTCCAGAGCCACGGCCAGGCGGTGGGCCGTGGGCCGTGCGAGTCCGGTGGCCCCGACCAGACCCGCGAGGGTGGCCGGACCGGACTCCAGAGCGCTCAGGACCAGGGCCGCCTTGTCCAGAACGCCGACGCCGCTACTGTTGTCCATGCAACGATACTCGCGTCTCACTCTGTGAAACGCAAGTTCAATTTCACGTGGACCTTGCCACTCTGGAAGCAGAACAACAGCGGCTCGCGGACCGACGAGCCCGGCGGCAGGCACGTGCGACGAGGGGATGCGCACGCGCTCGCCACCTCCGAGATCTAGTTGGGTCGACACGCTGAGGCGTCGACCGGAGGGAAAGCGATGGGTAGGACACTCGCGGAGAAGGTCTGGGACGACCACGTCGTCCGGCGCGCCGAGGGCGAGCCCGACCTCCTCTTCATCGACTTGCACCTGCTGCACGAGGTGACCAGCCCCCAGGCCTTCGACGGTCTCCGCAAGAGCGGGCGGAAGGTCCGCCGTCTCGACCTGACCATCGCGACCGAGGACCACAACACCCCCACCCTCGACATCGACAAGCCCATCGCGGACCCCGTCTCCCGCGTCCAGCTGGAGACGCTGCGGAACAACGCCGCCGAGTTCGGGGTGCGGCTGCACCCGCTGGGCGACGTCGAGCAGGGTGTCGTCCACGTCGTGGGCCCGCAGCTGGGTCTGACCCAGCCCGGTATGACGGTCGTCTGCGGCGACTCCCACACCTCCACGCACGGCGCCTTCGGCGGTCTGGCGTTCGGCATCGGCACCTCCCAGGTGGAGCATGTGCTGGCCACCCAGACGCTGCCCATGGCCCGCCCGAAGACCATGGCCATCACGGTCGACGGCGAGCTGCCCGACGGCGTCACCGCCAAGGACCTGATCCTCGCGATCATCGCCAGGATCGGCACGGGTGGCGGCCAGGGCTATGTCCTGGAGTACCGCGGCTCCGCCATCGAGAAGCTCTCGATGGAGGCCCGCATGACCATCTGCAACATGTCGATCGAGGCCGGTGCCCGCGCGGGCATGATCGCCCCCGACCAGACCACGTTCGACTACCTGGAGGGCCGTCCGCACGCCCCCAAGGGCGAGGACTGGGACGCGGCCGTCGCGTACTGGAAGACCCTCAGGACGGACGACGACGCGGAGTTCGACGCCGAGGTCGTGATCGACGCCGCCGAGCTCTCGCCGTTCGTCACCTGGGGCACCAACCCCGGCCAGGGCGCGCCGCTTTCGGCGGAGGTCCCCGATCCGGCTTCGTACGAAGACGCTTCGGAGCGCCTGGCCGCCGAAAAGGCCCTGGAGTACATGGGGTTGGAGGCCGGACAGCCGCTGCGCTCCATCAAGGTGGACACCGTCTTCGTAGGTTCCTGCACCAACGGCCGCATCGAGGACCTGCGCGCCGCCGCCGAGCTGGTCAAGGGCCGCAAAGTCGCCGACGGCGTACGGATGCTGGTCGTCCCCGGCTCCGCTCGGGTCGGTCTCCAGGCCGTCTCCGAGGGCCTGGACGTCGTCTTCAAGGAGGCCGGCGCCGAGTGGCGGCACGCGGGCTGCTCCATGTGCCTGGGCATGAACCCGGACCAGCTGGCCCCCGGTGAGCGCTCCGCGTCCACCTCCAACCGCAACTTCGAGGGCCGGCAGGGCAAGGGCGGCCGTACGCACCTGGTCTCGCCGCAGGTCGCCGCCGCGACCGCCGTGCTGGGCCACCTGGCCTCGCCCGCCGACCTGTCCGACGCCCCCGCGCCCGCTGGAGTCTGAGAGTCATGGAAGCATTCACCACCCACACCGGCCGGGCCGTCCCGCTGCGCCGCAGCAACGTCGACACCGACCAGATCATCCCCGCCCACTGGCTCAAGAAGGTGACCAGGGACGGCTTCGAGGACGGGCTGTTCGAGGCCTGGCGCAAGGACGAGACCTTCATCCTCAACCAGCCGGAGCGCGAGGGCGCCACGGTCCTGGTCGCCGGCCCCGACTTCGGCACCGGCTCCTCCCGTGAGCACGCGGTGTGGGCGCTGCAGAACTACGGCTTCAAGGCCGTGATCTCCTCCCGGTTCGCCGATATCTTCCGCGGCAACTCGCTCAAGAACGGCCTGCTCACGGTCGTGCTGGAGCAGAAGATCGTGGACTCGCTGTGGGAGCTCACCGAGAAGGACCCCCAGGCCGAGGTGACGGTCGACCTGGAGACCCGACAGGTGCGTGCCGAGGGCATCACCGCCTCCTTCGAGCTGGACGAGAACTCCCGCTGGCGGCTGCTGAACGGGCTGGACGACATCTCCATCACCCTCCAGAACGAGGCCGACATCGCCGCGTACGAGGCCAAGCGGCCGTCGTACAAGCCGCGGACGCTGCCGGTCTGATCCGCCACGCGGACCACCCCCCGGGGAGGCCCGCACACGACGGATTCCAGCCACCGCCACACCCCTCTGTACCCCCAATCGTGCACGGTTGGGGGTACAGCCATGTTTGGAGTAACGCACCTTGGAAGTGGGGTGCAGAAAGGTTTCAACTCCCCTAGTTACAAAGGCGATTACCGGGGTACGCGCATCATCGTGCGGCATTGGATGGGGGTGCTCTCCAGGCCCCCGGGAGACGGCAGTTGCCCCCTGGGCAGGCGACAACTCGCCCCAGATGGCACAATCTGTGCATGGAACACGACGGCCAACTCGAGCTCTATACGGCGGTCGCGGGCCAACTCAAGGAAGCGCACGCAAGGGTGCGCGCACTGCAAGTCCCGGAGGGCGTACGGATGGCGCTGACCCGGAAGCTGCTGGTCATTACGGCCGTGGCCAAGCACGATCTCGCCGACGCGGCAAGGCGTCTGGAGAGCTTCAAGGTGGACCTCGACGAGGGGCGAATGCCCACCGGGGAACGCTGAAGCGACTCCGTGACAGCCGAGTTCGTTGCGGCACAAGGGTGATAAGCCCGTTTCGTGTTTGATTTGCGGTATATATCTGCCTAACGTGCGAAAAGCTTGAACACTTTCGTTCTGGCGATGTCTCCGAAGGGGAAGACGTGAACAAGGCGCAGCTCGTAGAAGCGATTGCGGACAAGCTCGGTGGCCGTCAGCAGGCCGCCGACGCGGTCGACGCCGTCCTGGACGCGATCGTCCGGGCGACGGTCGCGGGTGAGAGGGTCTCGGTCACCGGCTTCGGTTCGTTCGAGAAGGTCGAGCGTCCCGCCCGTTACGCCCGCAACCCGCAGACGGGTGAGCGGGTTCGGGTGAAGAAGACCTCCGTGCCTCGCTTCCGTGCAGGTCAGGGCTTCAAGGACCTGGTGAGCGGCTCCAAGAAGCTGCCCCGCGGCGGCGAGGTCGCCGTCAAGAAGGCCCCCAAGGGCAGCCTGAGCGGCGGCGCCTCGGCGACGGTCAAGAAGGCGGCCGCGAAGAAGACGACGACCGCGAAGAAGGCCACCACGGCCCGTAAGACGACGCCCGCCAAGAAGACCACGGCGGCGGCCAAGAAGACGACGGCGAAGAAGACCACCGCGAAGAAGACGACGGCGACGAAGTCGACCGCGGCGAAGAAGACCACGGCCGCGAAGTCGACCGCGGCGAAGAAGACCACCGCGGCGAAGGCCCCGGCCAAGAAGGCCACCGCGAAGAAGGCTCCGGCCAAGAAGTCGTCGGCTCGAAAGACCACGGCGAAGAAGACTGCCGCCCGTTAGCGGGAGGGCGCTGGATACTCACACGCGCCGGGCCGGGCTCCTAGTCGGAGCCCGGCCCGCGGCGTTCTCGGGGTAAGGGTTCGTTGAGAATTCCCGGTTCCCCGGTCCCTTTCGGCGCAGCTCGTGACCGGCCCGCCTCAGAAGGTCTGCAACGTGATCAACGTGACGCGGAGGGCGTCGCCCGTACCCTCCGTCTCGATGCGGACGCGCTGGCCGGGGCGGAGGAGGCGCAGGCCCCCCGCGTCGAAGGCCAGGGCGTCGAAGGGCACGGGGGTGCCGTCGTCCAGGAGGACCTGGCCCGAGCGGGTGGCGGCGTCGTAGGTGTACGCGGTGGCCTGCATGGACGCAGCCTACTGGCCGCGTATCAGCAGGCGCGCGGCCGCGGCGGCCGTACGGGGCCCCACCCCGAGACGGAGGGCGGCGCGGAGGTCGTCCCCGGTGTCGACGTCCTGACGCACCGAGTCGACGTCGTCGAGCACGAGCTCCGCGGCGCCGGAGCGGCGGTGGCCGAGCCGGGAGCCGGGGCCGAACGCAGGGCGCAGCGCCCGGCCGGGAGCGGCGGCGAGCAGCGTGGTCCCGGTGCCGGCGGCGTCCGCGAGGAACGCCCGCGGGAACGCGGCGGCGGCGTCCAGGACGCGGGCGAGTTCGTCGGGGCGCAGCGCCGGCAGATCGGCGTTCAGCGTGGCCACCGGGGCGTACGGCCGGGCGGCGCGCGCGAGGGCCGCCGCGTGCCGCAGCGCCGCGTTCAGACCGTCCGCCGGGTCGGCGGCCGGGTCGGCGGACGGATCGGCCGCGGGATCGTCGGGGACGATCCGGGCGCCGAGCGCCGCCAGCTCACGTCCGGCCAGTGGATCGTCCGTGACGACCACCACATCGTGCACCGCCGCACAGGCCAGCGCCGCGGCCACCGTGTCCTGCGCGAAGGCGAGGGCCAGGCCGGGGCGCACGCCGTCGTCGGCGGTGTCCGAGAGCCTGCTCTTGGCCCGCGCCAAGGGTTTCAGGGGTACGGCCAGGGTCCACTGCACGGGTGTTCCGTCCCTCTCTTGTCGCCGCCATTGTCACCTGGGGGCAACGGAAGTCCGCAGGGTGGGGCGTACGGTGTTCTCGACAGACCGGCGGTCCGGGGCGACACTTGTGCGGCTCCCCGGGCGAGGAGCCCCCTGGCCCCCCTGGCCCCCTAGAGGAAGGTGTCCGAGTGTCCCGCCGCAGAATCGGCTTCTGGTACCGCTTCGCCGCGGTCCTGTGCAAACCGCCGCTGGTGATTCTGATCAAGCGGGACTGGCGCGGAATGGAGAACATTCCTGCCGACGGTGGATTTATCACCGCGGTGAACCACAATTCGCACGTGGACCCCTTCGCGTACGCGCACTTTCAGTACAACAGCGGCCGCGTTCCGCGATTCCTCGCGAAGAGCGGTCTTTTCAAGAAGGGATTCGTGGGCGCCGCGATGCGCGGCACCGGACAGATCCCCGTCTACCGCGAGACCACGGACGCGCTGAGCGCCTTCCGCGCCGCGATCGACGCCGTGGAGCGCGGCGAGTGCGTCGCCTTCTACCCGGAGGGCACCATCACCCGGGACCCCGACCAGTGGCCCATGACCGGCAAGACCGGCGCCGCGCGGGTCGCCCTCCAGACCAAGTGCCCGGTGATCCCCGTGGCGCAGTGGGGCGCCAACGAACTGCTGCCGCCGTACGCCAAGAAGCCCCACCTCCTGCCGCGCAAGACCCACCACGTGCTCGCGGGCCCGCCCGTCGACCTCTCCCGCTTCTACGACAAGGAGATGACCCCCGACCTGCTGAAGGACGCCACGGAGGTCATCATGGCCGCCATCACCCGCCAGCTGGAGGAGATCCGCGGCGAGAAGGCGCCCGAGACGCCCTACGACCCGAAGCGGGAGCGCATCGAGCAGCGGCGCCGGACCGCGGCGGCGGTCGAGCACCAGCTGCCCGGTCAGCACAATGGAGCTCTGCGGGAACAGGAACCACAGGAAGAGGGGCAGGGCAAGTGAGCAAGCCGGTCAAGGCGGCCGTGTTCAGCGCCGGTTCGTGGGGCACGGCCTTCGGCATGGTGCTCGCCGACGCGGGGTGCGAGGTCACGCTGTGGGCGCGCCGTCCGGAGGTCGCGGACGCCGTCAACTCCACCCGGATCAACGTGGACTATCTGCCGGGCCTGGAACTCCCGAGGAACGTGCGCGCGACCACCGACCCGGCCGAGGCCGCCGCCGGCGCCGACTTCACCGTGCTGTCCGTCCCCTCCCAGACGCTGCGCGCCAATCTCGCCGAATGGGTGCCGCTGCTGGCCCCCGACACCGTCCTCGTCTCGCTCATGAAGGGCGTCGAACTCGGTTCCGCCATGCGGATGAGCGAGGTCATCGAGGACGTCGCCAAGGTCGGGCAGGACCGGATCGCCGTCGTCACCGGACCCAATCTGGCACGGGAGATCGCTTCCCGCATGCCGGCCGCCTCCGTGGTCGCCTGCACCGACGAGGCCGTCGCGCAGCGGCTCCAGGCCGCCTGCCACACCCCGTACTTCCGCCCGTACACCAACACCGACGTCGTCGGCTGCGAACTGGGCGGTGCCGTCAAGAACGTCATCGGCCTCGCCGTCGGCATCGCGGACGGCATGGGCCTCGGCGACAACGCCAAGGGGTCGCTGATCACCCGCGGCCTCGCCGAGACCACCCGACTGGGCCTGGCCATGGGCGCCGATCCGCTGACCTTCTCAGGGCTCGCGGGCCTCGGCGACCTGGTGGCGACCTGCTCTTCGCCGCTCTCCCGCAACCACACCTTCGGCACCAACCTCGGCAAGGGCATGACCCTCCAGGAGACCATCGCGGTCACCAAGCAGACCGCCGAGGGCGTCAAGTCCTGTGAGTCCGTGGCGGACTTGGCGCGCCGGCACGGCGTCGACATGCCCATCACGGAGACGGTCGTCGACATCGTGCACGAGGGCAAGCCTCCCGTGGTCGCCCTCAAGGAGCTGATGTCGCGCTCCGCCAAGTCGGAGCGACGCTGAGCGATACCGGCCGTGCGGGCGCTGACGGCCGCACTACCAACGGGTACTCTCATCGCGATATGAGCACCGAGAACCTCCCCCAGAGCCCTGAGCAGCCGTCCCGCAAGCCGCGCGTGGCCGTCGTCTTCGGCGGCCGCAGCTCGGAACACGGGATCTCCGTGGTCACGGCCGGCGCCGTCCTGCGTGCCATCGACCGGACGAAGTACGACGTCCTGCCGATCGGCATCACCCGGGACGGCCGTTGGGCGCTCACCGCCGACGAGCCGGAGCGCATGGCGATCACCGACCGCCGCACGCCGACCGTCGAGGAACTCGCCGAGTCCCAGGAGGGCGGCGTGGTGCTCCCCGTCGACCCGGCCAACCGCGAGGTCGTCTACAGCGAGCCCGGTTCGGTGCCCAAGGCGCTCGGCGAGGTCGACGTCGTCTTCCCCGTCCTGCACGGCCCGTACGGCGAGGACGGCACCCTCCAGGGGCTGCTGGAGCTGTCCGGCGTCCCGTACGTCGGCTCGGGCGTCCTCGCCTCGGCCGTCGGTCAGGACAAGGAGTACATGAAGCGGGTGTTCACCTCCTTCGGGCTGCGGGTCGGCCCGTACGTGGTGATCAGGCCGCGCGAGTGGCAGCTCGACGAGTCCGCCGCACGCAAGAAGATCGTCGACTTCGCCGGTGAGCACGGCTGGCCGCTCTTCGTGAAGCCGGCCCGCGCGGGCTCCTCCATCGGCATCACCAAGGTCGACGACCTGGCCGGCCTGGACGAGGCGATCGCCGAGGCCCAGAGCCACGACCCGAAGATCCTCGTCGAGGCCGCGCTGCGAGGCCGCGAGATCGAGTGCGGCGTCCTGGAGTTCGAGGACGGCCCCCGCGCCTCCGTGCCCGCCGAGATCCCGCCGCCCGAGACGCACGCGTACTACGACTTCGAGGCCAAGTACATCGACTCGACGCCGGGTATCGTCCCGGCGCCGCTGACGGAGGAGGAGACCGCCGAGGTCCGGCGCCTCGCCGTCGACGCCTTCGAGGCCGCCTCCTGCGAGGGCCTGGTCCGCGCCGACTTCTTCCTCACGGAGGACGGCCACTTCGTCATCAACGAGATCAACACGCTCCCCGGATTCACGCCGATCTCGATGTACCCGGCGATGTGGCAGGCGAGCGGCATCGCGTACCCGGAGCTGGTGGACCGCCTGATCCAGGCGGCACTGCGCAGGCCGACCGGCCTTCGCTGACGCACGCGGCACCCCCGAGGGGGCGATCCCCCCGGGGGATCGCCCCCTTGATCGCGGGTACGCCGTCCAGGGCGGCCGGTGAACACCGCGGCGCAGTATGATCGCCGGGCTGCCCGGCCCGCCGTCAGCGGCGGAGCGGGCTCGGGGTCCCGGCGGCCGAGACCGTCCACCTTCCGCGGCGACGCCCCGTCCAGGTTCCGGCACAGCTTCGTGACGGTCGCGTCCGGGCCGGGAACCACCGCTGATCCGCCGTCGTCTGCTGAGGAGCAGCCCACGACGGCGATCAACGACACGACCGGGACGGGCAGCCCGAGACAACGGAGCGCCGGTGCCGTGAGGAGCACGCCGGCCGAGGGCAGACGGGGGCTACAGGTGCACGACCGGGCAGGTCAGCGTGCGGGTGATGCCGTCCACTTGCTGGACCTTGGCGACCACCAGCCGGCCGAGATCATCCACGGTGTCGGCCTGGGCGCGGACGATGACGTCATAGGGACCCGTCACGTCCTCGGCCTGGATGACCCCAGGGATCTTGCTGATCGTGTCGGCGACGGTCGACGCTTTGCCGACCTCCGTCTGGATCAGGATGTACGCCTGTACCACGGAACCTCCAGGGCGGCCACGAGGATCATGTGGGGAAAAGGAACGCCACGGTATCGCGTAGTCGCGCGTCGCGGGGAGACCCGCACATGCCGCGGCGCGCACACCGGGGCGCGGGGGGCGCGGAAGTTGACGGTCGATTCGACCGTACCGAGGGCGAGGACCGCTCGCGACCGGGCGCGAGTGACACTGGAAGCGGCACAAGAAGGGGCGATACGACGATGAAGGGCACCGTGGGAGAGCTGGGGGAGTTCGGGCTCATCAGGGAGCTCACCTCCCGGCTCACCACCACCCCGGCGGTCCGGGTCGGCCCCGGCGACGACGCCGCTGTGGTGGCCGCGCCGGACCGCCGGGTCGTGGCGAGCACCGACCTCCTGCTGGAGGGGCGGCACTTCCGCCGCGACTGGTCCACGGCGTACGACGTCGGGCGCAAGGCGGCCGCCCAGAACCTCGCGGACATCGCCGCCATGGGCGCCGTGCCCACCGCGCTGCTCCTCGGCCTGGTCGCGCCCGTCGACCTCCCGGTGACCTGGGCGACCGAGCTGATGGACGGCCTGCGCGACGAGTGCCAGGTCGCCGGGGCGGCCGTCGTGGGCGGGGACGTCGTCCGCGGCGACACCATCATGATCTCCATCACCGCGCTCGGTGATCTCCGCAATCACGAGCCCGTGACCAGGGGCGGGGCGCAGCCCGGCGATGTCGTGGCCGTCACCGGCTGGCTCGGCTGGTCCGCCGCCGGGCACGCGGTCCTCTCCCGCGGCTTCCGCTCGCCGCGCGCCTTCGTGGAGGCCCACCGGCGCCCCGAGCCGCCGTACCACGCGGGTCCCGCCGCCGCCGACCTGGGCGCGACCGCGATGTGCGACGTGAGCGACGGGCTGATCGCGGACCTCGGGCACATCGCCGAGGCCAGCAACTGCCGGATCGACATCCGCTCCGGCGCGATCGATATCCCGTCCCAGATGAACGACATCGGGCAGGCCGTAGGCGTCGACCCCATCCAGTGGGTGCTCACCGGCGGTGAGGACCACGCCATCGTGGCGACGTTCCCGCCGGACGTGAAGCTGCCGGCCCGCTGGAAGGTGATCGGCGAGGTCCTCAACCCGTCGGCGCTGCCGCAGGTCACCGTGGACGGGGCGCCCTGGACCAGCAAGGGCGGCTGGGACCACTTCGCGGACATGGAGTCATGACCGGGTCGGCGGGCGCTCCGCCCAGGGTGCTCACGGTCGCCGGCTCCGACTCCGGGGGCGGGGCCGGCATCCAGGCCGACCTCAAGACCATGCTGGCGCTCGGTGTGCACGGCATGAGCGTCGTCACGGCGGTCACCGCGCAGAACTCCCTCGGTGTGCAGGGCGCTTGGGAACTGCCGGTGGAGGCCGTCCGCGCCCAGTACCGCAGTGTCGTCGACGACATCGGCGTCGAGGCCGTCAAGACCGGCATGCTCGCCTCCGCCGAACTCGTCGAGACCGTCGCCGAGTTGCTCGCCGCCACGGACGCGCCCGTGGTGGTCGACCCGGTCGGCGTCTCCAAGCACGGCGACCCGCTGCTCGCCGCGACGGCCCTGGACTCCGTCCGTGAGCGGCTGCTGCCCACGGCGACCGTCGCCACCCCCAACCTCGACGAGGTCACCCAACTCACCGGGGTGCGCGTCGAGTCGGAGGCCGGGATGCGCGAGGCCGCGGAGGCCGTGCTGGCGTACGGGCCACGGTGGGTGGTGATCAAGGGCGGGCACCTCTCGGGGGACGCCGTCGACCTGCTCACCGACGGCTGCGAGAAGCACTGGCTGCGGGCGCCGAGGTACGACAACCGGCACACGCACGGCACGGGCTGCACGCTGGCCTCCGCGATCGCCGCGTGTCTCGCGCGGGGGCTGACCGTGCCGGAGGCCGTGGCGGCGGCCAAGGAGTACGTCACCGGGGCGATCGCCGCCGGGTTCGCCCTCGGCGGCGGCATCGGGCCTGTGGATCACGGGTGGGCGCTCAGGCGGGGTGGTCCGGCGGTCGGACGCGGGTGACCGACGTTGCAGTGAGCCCGATCAGTGAGCCCGAGGGGAGAAGGCCGGGTCGCCAGTAGCCGATGTGCCTGCGGTTCGGCCCCCTGCCACTGGGATCGGTCCTGCGAGCGGGCACGGCAAAAAGCCGGCCCACCGTCGGTGGACCGGCTCTGTGCAGCGAACCAGCAGGTGGCCGCGCGCTAGCTGAGCGTCAGCGCGAGACCTTGCCGGCCTTGATGCACGAGGTGCAAGCGTTCACGCGCTTCGGCGTCCCGCCCACCACGGTACGCACACGCTGGATGTTCGGGTTCCAGCGGCGGGACGTACGGCGGTGCGAGTGCGAGATGTTGTTGCCGAAGCCCGGCCCCTTGCCGCAGACGTCGCAGTTGGCAGCCACGGGTCACTCCAAAGACTTCAGATGCACTTACGGTTGATCCCGGCATGCCGGGATCACGATCCCGAGACCGGGATCTGAGTGGCGTTGCCAGGGGGAAGGCCCGGTCTGGATCGGTGATCTGGATCGGGCAACCGGAGCAGCATACAACGACTGCGTCCGTACAACGAAACTACCATGGCTGGTCGAGGCCTCGCCCCGGCCCTCTTACCGGCGGTCACGGCTGCGGGTCTACGCTGCGTGCGGCGTGCGGCGTTCCCCCGGCGCCCGTCCAGCAGCCAAGCAGCTCAGGGAGGCGCAGGTGCCGCAGGTGCCGCAGACATTCTTCGATGCTCTCGCGGTGCGCACCTGGTGCGGCCTCGCGCTGGCCGCACTGGGGCGGGCCCGTGAGGAGATCGACGCGATCAACGTCTACCCGGTGGCCGACGGCGACACCGGGACCAACCTCTACCTGACGATGGAGTCGGCGGCGGCCGCCGTGGAGGCGGTGTTCGCGGGCCACGAGACGGGCGCGGCGCCCGGCTCGCCCGCCGCCGGACAGCCCACGCTCGCCGAGGCCGCGCGGGCCATGGCGCACGGCGCGCTCATAGGCGCCCGGGGAAACTCCGGGACGATCCTCGCGCAGCTCCTGCGCGGGATGGCCCAGGTGCTCGCGGACGGCAGTGAGGCCTCTCACACAGACGGCCACGGGCTCCGTCTCGCTCTCCGCCACGCCGCCGACTCCGCGCGGGGGGCCGTCGCGCACCCCGTGGAGGGCACCGTCCTCACGGTGGCCTCCGCGGCCGCCGACGCGGTGGTGGCCGCGGAGGGGGACTGCGGCTCGGTAGCCCGCGCCGCGTACGAGGGCGCCGGTACGGCCCTGCTGGCCACCCCCGGGCAACTGGCGGCGCTGGCCCGCGCGGGCGTCGTGGACGCGGGCGGACGCGGCCTGGTGGCGGTGCTGGCCGCGCTGGTGGAGACGTTCACGGGGGAGGCCCCGAGGGCGCACGCCTACGCCGCCCCCGGCGACGAGGGCGTCGGCGGTGCCGATGCCGTGCGTGACGCGGAGGGCGTGGGGCCGGACGTGTGCGCCGACGACCGGCCGGGGGCCGGTGGGCCCGCCTTCGAGGTGATCTACCTCCTGGAGGCGGACGACGAGGCGGTGGCCCGGTTGCGCGCCAGGCTGGACGGGCTGGGCGACTCGCTCGTCGTGGTCGGCGGGGACGGCCTGTGGAACGTCCATGTGCACGTCGACGACGCGGGTGCGGCCGTGGAGGCGGGGGTCGAGGCCGGGCGGCCGTACCGGATCCGGATCACGCACTTCGGGGCCGAGGACGCGCATGTGGCCGGCGGGGCCGGACGGCAGCCGCGCGAGCGGGCCCAGCGCGCCGTCGTGGCCGTCGTACCGGGGGAGGGCCTGGCGGGGCTGTACACGGAGGCGGGCGCGACCACGGTGCTGGCCCGCCCCGGGGAGCCGCCCGCCAGCGGGGAGCTGCTGGAGGCGGTACGGCGGGCCCACGCGCGCGAGGTGGTGCTCCTGCCCAACGACGCGGAGCTGCGGCACACGGCGGCCGCGGCGGCGGAACAGGCCCGCGCCGAGGGCGTACGGGTGGCGCTGATCCCGACCCGGTCGGCCGTCCAGGGCATCGCGGCCCTCGCCGTCCACGAACCGGGCCGCCGCTTCGACGAGGACGTCGTCTCCATGACCTCCGCGGCGGGCGCCACGCGCTACGCCGAGGTCGTCATCGCCGAGCGCCAGTCCTGGACCATGGCCGGCATCTGCCAGGCCGGCGACGTCCTCGGCCTCATCGACGGCGACGTGGCCGTCATCGGCGACGACGTCACCGCCACCGCCACGAGGGTCGTCGACCGCATGCTCGCCGCCGGCGGCGAAATGGTCACCCTGGTCCTGGGCGACGAGGCCCCCACAGACATCGCCGACCACGTGGAAACCCGCCTCCGCGAGTCCCACCTGGGCGTGGACACGGTGGTCTACAGAGGCGGCCACCAGGGCACACTCCTGCTGATCGGCGTCGAGTAGCTCCGGCGGGGCGCAGTGCGGGGCGGTCGCCCAGCCACGGAGGGGCGTCGTCTCGGGGGAGGCGTTCACGGAGGACGCCGCCTCGGGGACGGCGGGAACCGCCCGTCCTTCCGGGGCGCGGGGAACTGCGCGGGAAACCACGAGAGGGACGGGTAGGGCGGCGGGGGCGAGACCCGTGACGCCCGCCCCCACCCCGCTGAGCCCTACCCGTCCCCCAGACCCTCCACCAGCCCCAACATCCGCTCCGCCTCCGCCCGACGCGCGACCGCCGTCTCGTCCTCCCGCCCTCCGGCTCCACGGCCTTCAGCCCCACGGCTTTCGCCGCCACCGCCACCGTCACCGTCGGCACCCCCGACTCCGCCCCCACCGCCGCCGTACGCGGCCAGCACACCCCGCGCCCTCCCCGCCGCGTCGGCCGCCCGTCGAAGGTCCACCTCCAGCCACCCGGCCGCGAGTTCCGCGCCGGTCCGCGCGTCGAGGAAGTCGGCCCCCAGGGACCCGTACACCGCCACCGCCCGCTCGACGAGCGTGAGCGCCTCCTCGAACACCGCCCGGTACGCGGCGAGTTCGGCGTCCTCCGCGACGGACCGGGCGAGCAGGTCGCCGAACTGCCGGTAGGTCTCGCCGAGTTCCGCGCGGATCCGCCGCCGGTTCTCCTCACCGGTCACGTCCGACAGGGCCGCCTCGCACCCGGCCACCGCGTCAGCCATCAACTCCCGGGCGGCGTCGAGCCCCGCACCGTCCTGTGCCGCGTACCAGGCCCGCGCCCGCAGCGCCCGCACATACCCGTGGACGTTGCCGAGCTCTCCCCACAGGGCGCCCGCCCGCTCGTACGCCCGGTCCGCCTCGGCGGGAAGACCGGCACGGGCGAGGGCCTCCGCGGCGAGGTGCGCGAGCACGGCGTGGTCGCGCTGCTCGGGCCAGTGCCGGGTGATGTCGGCGGCCCGCAGCCACCGGTCGGCCGCCTCACGGTGCTCGCCCATCTCGGTGTGGCAGTCGCCGAGCCACCACAGGGTCTGGGCGACGGCCCCGTCCCCGTGGACCTCGGCGGTCAGGTCCACCAGGGCCGACTCCAGCACCTCCGCGGCCTCCGCCCACCGCCCCTGCCGCAGCAGGAACCCGCCGAGCAGATGCCGGGCCCAGGAGCCGAGCGTCCGGCTCTCACCGGCCTCGTCGGCCCAGTGCGCCGCCTCCAGCGCGTGCGCGGCGCCCGGCTCGACCCGGTCGGCGGCACCGAGGAGCTCCGCCAGCTGGACGTGGAGCTGGGCGTGGCCCATCGGCTCCAGATCCCTACCGCCGTGCTCCAGCGCCGCGCGGGCCGCCCGCTCGGCCCGCTCCAGGTCCCCGAGCTGCTGCGCGAGTCCGGCCAGCCGGGCCTCGTACTGCACCGCGAACCAGGGCGCCCCGGCCGACACATACCGCTCCGCGGCCTCCTCGAACAGCGCGGCGGCCGTCTCCGCGTCCCCGCCGCGCTCGGCCAGCTCCCCGAGCATGGCCCGCGCCTCCGCGGCCCGCGAGGCCAGCCGCACGTCCTGCTCACGGTGCGGCTCGACGAACTCCGCAAGCTCCCGCACGGCGGCCTCGGCGGCGGTCACCGCGCTCTCGTCCGGGCCCGCCTCCTCCAGCCGCTGCATCAGTATCCGGGCCCGTCCCACCAGCACGGACGCCGTCTGCCGAAGCCCGGTGGCGCCGCCCGCGTGGAGCGCGAGGACCTTCTCGTACGGCTCGGAGAGCAGCTCCAGCGCTTCCTCGGTGTGCCCGTTCAGGGCGTGGACCGTCGCTCCACGCGCGCGTGCCGCGAGCGCCTCCCCAGGGTCACCGGCCTCCTCGTACAGCTCGGCCGCGTGCTCGAACAGGGTGCGCCCCTCGGGTCCGAGGCCGATCGCCCTGTGGTCGACGATCTCCGCCCGGTCATGGGCGCCCAGTTCCGCGCCGTCCGCCTCGGCGGCCCGCGCGACCGCGGCCCACGCGCCCACGGAGTCCGGGTGCAGGGACTCGGAGAGCCGGCGTGCCTCGGCGAGGAGCGCGGGCAGGTCCTCCGGCGCCGGTGCCGCCACGACGCGCTCCACGGCCAGGGGCTGCCGGGGCGCCGGGACGGTGCGGGGCGCCCGCACACCCAGCGGCAGCCGCTCCACCAGCGGCGGCTGGTCCATGCGCTCCCGGACATGGGTGCTGACGTACGCCGTGCCGTTGCGCTCGTCGAACCGGGCGGCCAGGGACAGTGCCTCCACACGCGCGTGCGCGGCCAGTTCGGCGGCGGTCCAGGTGCGGCCGGCGGGACCCGGGACCGTCTGATCGGCGAGACCACGGCTGACCAGGCGGTCCATGAGGAGCGCCACCACGGCCGTGAAGTCCACCTTGCTGCGCGGGTCCCCGGAGTCCGTGAAGTACGCCGGACGCTCGGCGAGCAGCTCAAGACCGCGCGCCTCGTTGCCGGTCAGGGCGCAGAACTCCACGTGGTCCGCGTACGCGCCGCGCATGCTCTCCATGGCCCGCACCAGCCGGAAACCCCGCAGATGGTGGGCGCGCGCCTCGTCCAGGCGGCCCAGCCGCAGCAGCGGCAGCAGGGAGGACGCCAGAACGGTGTGCGGCTCGTGGGCGCAGGTGTACTCGCCCTCCAGGACCGGCGCCCACAGCCGCAGCGCCTCGGCGTCCCGCCGCTGCCGTGCCTGCCACCAGCCCTGGCCGTGCAGCTCGCACGCGTGGCAGTCGGCCATGCTGTCCCGGTCGGCCGCCAGCCACGCCTCGTACGCCCGCTCGGCCCGCGCCAGATCACCGACGTGCGCGGCCACACTGAACTCGGCGCTGCGCACGGCCCGTTCCGAGTGCCCGGCGAGCCGGTAGCGGTGCTCCATCTCGCCGAGCCACTTCTCGATCGAGGCGAGCGGCACATGCGGCTGGTTGAGCATGCCGGCCGACATCCACTTGAACACCCAGTGCAGCGAGTGGACCTCGTACTCGTCGAAGTCCTCGGGGCGCTCGTCCCACATGCGCAGCAGACGCGCGAAGGGGACGAACATCTTGTCCTTCTCGGAGCTGTAGTTGTAGACCTTCAGCTGGTGCCCGAGCGCCTCGATCACGGCGAGCGGGATGTTCAGCTTCTCGGCCTCGGCGAGCAGCCGCTCCGCGCGCGCGTTGCGTGCGGGGCCCTCCGGCTGCTCGTAGTTCTCCGCCATGGCCCGGCGCAGTTCGTCGAAGTCCATGACGTCCTTCACGGTCGGCCGGCCTCCCCGGGCCCGGTCTCGCTGTGCGTGGCCCACTCCAGGAGGCCTATGAACGCGCGGTTCAGGAGCGCCGAGTCCGCCGGCCTGAGCGGTCGCTGCGCCATCAGCAGGGCCTGCCCGTACAGCGACTCGGTGGCGGTCCCGATCAGCTCGGGGTCGCGCAGGGCGCCGATCCGCCGGATGAGCGGGTTGAGGTGGTTCAGCACCAGCCGCGCGCGCGGGGCGCTGCCGCGCAGCGAGCCGAGGATGCCCGCCCACAGGTCGTCGGCCTGCTCCTCGGCCTCCGCGCGGGCCTGCTCGTGCCGGGAGGAACGGTCGTCCAGGTGCAGCGCGGGCACCGACAGCGGATGGAACGCCCGCAGCACGACATCGCAGCCCAGGGGGTCGAGCTTCGCCCGCGCGGCCGACAGGAAGCCCGCCAGCGCCAGCTCCTCGTCCGGGTCGGGCGCGTCCAGATGAGCGGTCACCGTGTCGGCGTCCAACTCGGCGACCATCGTGCCCGGGCGCACCGACGGCAGCGCCTCGACCAGCTCGCTGTCGTACGTGTAACCGCCGTTGATCACCCCGACGCCCTGCGCGGAGGCGATCGGCGCGACCTGGCGGTACTCCTCCACCGTCCGCGTGAAGTGCACCACCGGGTGCCGCTGCGCGAATTCCTCCAGGGACAGCCGCCCGTCGGTGGTCTCGAAGGGCAGCCACGGCAGCATCGTGCGCAGCATCTCCTTGTCGTGCCGCGCCAGGGACTTCACCCCCAGGTAGTGCACCGACAGGAAGGCCGCCAGCCGCTCCGGATCACCCGCGGCGAGACCGGTCAGCCACCCGCGGATCCGCTCGCCCAGCGCCTCCCGGACGGCCGCGAGGGTCTCGTCCTCGTACAGCGACTCACGGGACGCCGTGGGCCGCAGACTGTCCGTGTCGAGCACACAGCGCACGAAGAACGCCCACTCCGGCAGCAGCTGTTCGGCCCGCTCCGTGAGCAGCATGCCCTTCAGATGCACCCGGTGGCCCACCCGCTGCGCCGGGCTGACCGCCGACGGCAGCACGTACGCCACGCCCCGGACCCCGGCCAGCGGCACGTCCAGCTCGATCGCGTCCAACGGGGTGAACCCGAACAGGTCGTGGCAGTGCCGTGCGAGGGCCACCCGCCGGGTGGCGGGGGAGGGGTACGGGCGGTCCCAGGGCGCCGGCAGATCCGTCACCGCCTCCTCGCCGACCCGGACGTCGTACGGCAGCAGCGAGCCGAAGTCCCGCGCCAGCGACAGCACGCGCGCGTGCGAGAGCCACTCCGCCGCGCCCGGCCGCGCGACCAGATGCACGGTCGTCCCCGGCTCGGGGCGCGCCTCGTCCGGCAGCGTCCGCACCGTGTACGAGCCGTCGTCGGTCGCCGTCCACTCCACGGGCGCCGCGTCCGGTGTACGGGCGCTGCGGCTGACGACCCGGATGCGCTCGGCGACCACGAAGCACGCCAGCAACCCGATGCCGAACTGCCCGAGGAAGTCCGAGCGGACCTCCTGCAGCCCGTCGGCCCGCTTGGAGCTGCGGCCGATCGTCGCGAGGAGGCTGTGCACGTCGGACTCGGTGAGACCCACGCCGGAGTCCTCCACCCGCAGCGCGGAGCCCTCGGCGAACAGCCGCACCCGGGCGGGCGCGTCGGACTCCTCGGCCCGCCGCGCGGTGATCGCGTCCACCGCGTTCTGCAGCAGCTCGCGCAGGTAGACCTTCGGACTGGAATAGAGGTGGTGCGAGAGCAGATCCACCAGGCCACGCAGATCGACCTGGAACGTGTGAGGTGACTGAGGGGTCTGGGATGCCTGGGATGACTGTGAGGTCATTGAGTCCATCGTCGCAGCGCCGGTGGGGTGGGGGTCGGGCGACGGCGCGGGGTAGGGCGGTCCCGCGAGACGGTGACCGCGGACGGGAGGCGGCACGGGCCTTCGCTTACAGGCCCGGGAGTGCGCCATCCTAGGCGCGAACGACCCGCCTGACCAGCGGATTTCAAGGACGTATACGGGATTGTCAGTGCCGTGGTGTGCAATGGATCTCGTGCCCGCGCTCGAAGAACCGCTCAAGAACACGCTCGGCGCCGCCACCGCGAAGGTGATGGCCGAGCACCTCGGCCTGCACACCGTCGGAGACCTGCTGCACCACTATCCCCGCAGGTACGAGGAGCGCGGGCAGCTCACCCACCTCGCCGACCTGCCCATGGACGAGCACGTCACGGTGGTCGCCCAGGTCGCCGACGCCCGCCTGCACACCTTCGCCTCCGCCAAAGCCCCCCGCGGCAAGGGCCAGCGCCTCGAAGTCACCATCACCGACGGCAGCGGCCGCCTCCAGCTGGTCTTCTTCGGCAACGGCGTGCACAAACCCCACAAGGAGCTCCTCCCCGGCACCCGCGCCCTCTTCGCCGGCAAGGTCTCCGTCTTCAACCGCCGCCTCCAGCTGGCTCACCCCGCGTACGAACTGCTGCGCGGCGAAGACGTGTCGGAGACGGTCGACAGCTGGGCCGGCGCCCTCATCCCGATCTATCCGGCCACCGCCAAGCTGGAGTCCTGGAAGATCGCCAAGGCGGTGCAGACGGTCCTGCCGAGCGCCCAGGAGGCCGTGGACCCCCTCCCCGACGCCCTGCGCGCGGGCCGGGGCCTGGTCCCCCTCCCCGAGGCCCTGCTGAAGATCCACCGCCCCCACACCAGGGCGGACATCGAGGGCGCCCGGGACCGCCTCAAGTGGGACGAGGCCTTCGTCCTCCAGGTCGCCCTCGCCCGCCGCCGGCACACCGACGCACAACTCCCCGCCGTGGCCCGCCGCCCCACCCCGGACGGCCTCCTCACCGCCTTCGACGCCCGCCTCCCGTTCACCCTGACCGAGGGCCAGCAGAAGGTCTCCCGGGAGATCTTCGACGACCTCGCCACCGAACACCCGATGCACCGCCTGCTCCAGGGAGAGGTGGGCTCCGGGAAGACGCTGGTCGCCCTGCGCGCCATGCTCGCCGTGGTGGACGCCGGTGGGCAGGCGGCCATGCTCGCGCCGACCGAGGTGCTCGCCCAGCAGCACCACCGGTCGGTGACGGAGATGATGGGCGAGCTCGCCGAGGGCGGCATGCTGGGCGGCGCCGAGCACGCCACCAAGGTGGTGCTGCTCACCGGCTCGATGGGCGCCGCGGCCCGCCGTCAGGCGCTCCTCGACCTGGTGACCGGCGAGGCCGGCATCGTCATCGGCACCCACGCGCTGATCGAGGACAAGGTGCAGTTCCACGACCTGGGCCTGGTCGTCGTCGACGAACAGCACCGCTTCGGCGTGGAGCAGCGCGACGCCCTGCGCGGCAAGGGCAAGCAGCCGCCGCACCTCCTCGTCATGACGGCCACCCCCATCCCGCGCACGGTCGCCATGACCGTCTTCGGTGATCTGGAGACCTCGGTCCTCGACCAACTCCCCGCGGGCCGCTCGCCGATCGCCAGCCATGTCGTCCCCGCCGCCGACAAGCCGCACTTCCTCGCCCGCGCCTGGGAGCGGGTCCGCGAGGAGGTGGAGAACGGCCACCAGGCCTACGTCGTCTGCCCCCGCATCGGCGACGACATCGACGAACAGACCGGCCCCGGGAAGAGCAAGAAGTCCCCCGAGGACGAGGCCGAGAAGCGGCCGCCGCTCGCCGTCCTCGACATCGCCGACCAGCTCGCCCAGGGCCCCCTGCGCGGCCTCCGGGTCGAGGTCCTGCACGGCCGAATGCACCCGGACGACAAGGACGCGGTCATGCGCCGCTTCGCCGCCGGTGAGACCAAGGTCCTGGTGGCGACCACGGTCATCGAGGTCGGCGTGAACGTCCCGAACGCGACGGCGATGGTCATCATGGACGCCGACCGCTTCGGCGTCTCGCAGCTCCACCAGCTCCGCGGCCGCGTCGGCCGGGGTTCCGCCCCCGGTCTCTGCCTCCTGGTCACGGAGATGCCCGAGGCCGCCGCCGCCCGCCAGCGCCTGGGCGCCGTCGCCTCCACCCTCGACGGCTTCGAACTCTCCCGCATCGACCTCGAACAGCGCCGCGAGGGCGACGTCCTCGGCCAGGCCCAGTCCGGCGCCCGCACCAGCCTGCGCATGCTCACCGTCATCGACGACGAGGAGATCATCGCGGCGGCGAGGGAGGAGGCGGCGTCGGTGGTCGCCGCCGACCCGGAGCTGGAGTCCTTCCCGGGCCTGAGAACAGCCCTGGACGCTCTCCTGGACGAGGAGAGGGAGCAGTACCTGGAGAAGGGCTGAGGAGGGGCGCCCGTGCCTCCCCGCCTGACAGACTGGAGTCGTAGCCGCCCCCTCTTCCAAGGACCCAAGATGACCCGCGTGATCGCCGGCGCAGCCGGCGGACGCCGCCTGGCCGTCCCGCCAGGGAACGGCACCCGCCCCACCTCCGATCGCGCACGCGAGGGCCTCTTCTCCACCTGGCAGGCCCTCCTCGGCGGCCCCCTCGACGGCGAACGCGTCCTCGACCTCTACGCCGGCTCCGGAGCCGTGGGCCTGGAGGCCCTCTCCCGCGGCGCCGCCCACACCCTCCTCGTCGAGGCCGACGCCCGCGCGGTCCGGACGGTCCGCGACAACGTCAGAGCGCTCGGCCTCCCCGGCGCCGAGGTGAGGTCGGGCAGAGCGGAACAGATCATCCAGGGCCCGGCGCCCCGGGAGCCGTACGACATCGTCTTCCTCGACCCCCCGTACGCTGTCCCGGACGACGATCTTCGGGAGATCCTGCTCACACTCCGTACGGGAGGCTGGCTCGCCGAGGAAGCGCTCGTCACCGTGGAGCGCAGCACCAGAGGCGGTGAATTCGCCTGGCCGACCGGTTTCGAAGCGCTCCGGGCCCGTCGTTACGGCGAGGGAACGTTTTGGTACGGTCGCGCCGCCTCTACGTGCGAAGACGCACGATGACCGGACCGGAGAGCGAGGGATCCCAAGTGCGCCGCGCCGTCTGTCCCGGGTCGTTCGACCCCATCACCAATGGACACCTCGACATCATTGGCCGCGCCTCCAAGCTGTACGACGAGGTCTATGTCGCGGTGATGATCAACAAGTCGAAGAAGGGCCTGTTCGAGGTGGAGGAGCGGATCGACCTCATCCGCGAGGTCACCGCCGAGTACGCGAACGTACGGGTCGAGGCCTTCCACGGTCTCCTCGTCGACTTCTGCAAGCAGCGCGACATCCCCGCCATCGTCAAGGGCCTGCGCGCCGTCAGCGACTTCGACTACGAGCTCCAGATGGCCCAGATGAACATCGGTCTCTCGGGCATCGAGACCCTCTTCGTTCCCACCAACCCCACCTACAGCTTCCTGTCGTCCTCGCTGGTCAAGGAGGTCGCCACCTGGGGCGGCGACGTCTCCCACCTGGTGCCCCCCGTCGTACTCCAAGCCCTGACCGAACGCCTGCGCCGCGACTAGGGCACCCCGTCGCGGGACCCGCTAGCGGGACCCGCGCGGGACCGGTCACGCCACCTGGTGTCCGGTGGTCCTCCACTGGCCGTACAGTCGATCCGACCGTCTCCAACACAGCTGTAGAGAGTGGCGAGCACACGGTGGACCACACGGTGGACGTGCAGAAGAAGCTCGACGAGATCGTCTCGGTGGTCTCCGGCGCCCGATCCATGCCCATGTCGGCCTCATGCGTGGTCAACCGGGCCGAACTGCTCTCGCTGCTCGATGAGCTGCGCGCGGCCCTGCCCGACTCCCTCGCCCAGGCGCAGGAGTTGATCGGGGACCGCGACCACATGGTCGAGCGGGCCCGCCAGGAGGCCGAACGGATCATCGAGTCGGCCCACGCCGAGCGCGGCTCCCTGATCTCCGACACCGAGGTCGCCCGCCGCTCCCAGAACGAGGCCGACCGCATCCTCACCGAAGCCCGCCAGGAGGCCGAGGACATCCGCGCCGAGGCCGACGACTACGTCGACTCCAAGCTCGCCAACTTCGAGGTCGTCCTCACCAAGACCCTCGGCTCGGTCGGCCGCGGCCGCGAGAAGCTCCTCGGCACCGGCCCCGGCCTGGACGAGCAGGGCTACGAGGACGAGGACGCCCCCGAGCGCAGCCACGACCCCGAGACGCTCCGCCGCGACGCGGACGCCTACGTCGACGCCAAGCTCGGCGCCTTCGAGGCCGTCCTCGCCAAGACCCTGGAGGCCGTCGGCCGCGGCCGCCAGAAGCTCCACGGCCGGATCGCCACCGACGACCTCGGCGCCCTCGCCCTGAACGACGACGGCACCTCCCCGAGGCCCACCAGCGACGCCGACTACCTGGCCGAGCTGGCCGCCCTCTCCCAGAACCCCGCCGACCGGTCCCGCGAGGTCCCGGAACAGTCGCCCTACGCCCCGCAGCAGGACGCGTACGGGGCGACGGCCTACCACCAGGGCCCGTACGACGGCTACCAGCAGCAGTACGCCCAGCCCCAGCAGGCGGCGGACCCGTACGGCTACCAGCAGGCCGACCCGTACGCCGTGGGCTACCCGCAGCAGCCCGCGTACGACCCGAACGAGCAGCACCTGGGCCAGCAGCTGGATCAGCAGCAGCACCAGGACCAGCAGGGTCACCAGGGGTACGCGCAGCCCCCGGCGAACGCGCTCGACGAGACGAGTCTCTTCGACACCACGATGATCACCGCGGAGCAGCTGCGGCGCTATGAGCAGGGCCGCTGACAGCGGATTGGGCCGATAGCGAAAGGTCCAGTATCCTGGCTGTTCGGTCGCGCGTGCGTTCATGCTGTCCGCAGAAGACGCCCGCGATCGTGCGCTGCCCGGAACACCGGGGCGGTGCCCTCCCCCGGATTCGAAGATCGAAAGTTGACATGGCTCTGAACGCCCGTCTCGACCACCGCAACCCCCTCGTGTTCGACACGCACGAGCTGGGCCGGCGGCCGGGTGCGATGCAGCGCCTGACGCGTTCGGTCGACGCTCCCAAGGATCTGGGGATCAAGAGCGTCATCGGAGTGCCGGAAGGTGCCCCGGTGGAGCTCGAACTCCGCCTGGAGTCGGTCATGGAAGGGGTGCTCGTCACAGGCACCGCCCGTGCCAAGGCCCAGGGGGAGTGCGTAAGGTGTCTGGAGCCGCTGGAGCTGGAGCTCGAAGCGGACTTCCAGGAGATGTTCTCGTACCCCGACGCCGACGAGCGGGGCCGCGTGATCGCGGAGCCCGACACCGACGCCGAGGACGACGAGGACAGGCTCTTCCTCGAGGACGGCCTGTTCGACCTCGAGCCCGTGCTGCGGGACGCGGTGGTGCTCGCACTGCCGATGCAGCCGGTGTGCCAGGACGACTGCCCCGGCCTGTGCTCCGAATGCGGAGCGCGGCTCGCGGACGACCCGGACCACCACCATGACGCCGTCGACATCCGTTGGGCGGCACTGCAGGGACTCGCCGGTTCACTCGAAGATGGCGAGAAGGACGAGATGAGCGGCGGCGCGCCTCAGTCAGCACGCGCCGACGAGAAGCAGGAGAAGTAGCCGTGGCTGTTCCGAAGCGGAAGATGTCGCGCAGCAACACGCGCCACCGCCGGTCGCAGTGGAAGGCTGCGGTCCCCACCCTGGTTGCGTGTGAGCGCTGCCACGAGCCCAAGCAGCAGCACATCGCGTGCCCGTCTTGCGGCACCTACAACAAGCGCCAGGTCCTCGAGGTCTGAGCGGCTGGTGAGAGGCTCCATGTCTGACGCCAAGGCGGACACCACCGCCAAGAAAAAGGCGGACACCACAGCCTCGTCCCACACGCTTCTGGAAGGGCGGCTCGGCTACAAGCTCGAGTCCGCCCTTCTGGTGCGCGCACTCACCCACCGTTCGTACGCGTACGAGAACGGCGGTCTGCCCACCAACGAGCGGCTGGAGTTCCTCGGTGACTCCGTCCTCGGCCTCGTGGTCACCGACACGCTGTACCGCACCCACCCCGACCTGCCCGAAGGCCAGCTGGCCAAGTTGCGGGCCGCGGTGGTCAACTCTCGTGCGCTGGCGGAGGTGGGCCGTGGGCTCGACCTCGGCTCCTTCATCCGGCTCGGCCGCGGTGAAGAGGGCACAGGCGGCCGGGACAAGGCGTCCATCCTCGCCGACACCCTCGAAGCGGTGATCGGTGCGGTCTACCTCGACCAGGGACTGGACTCGGCGGCGGAGCTGGTGCACCGCCTGTTCGACCCGCTGATCGAGAAGTCCTCGAACCTCGGTGCCGGCCTGGACTGGAAGACCAGTCTCCAGGAGCTCACCGCGACCGAGGGGCTCGGCGTACCCGAGTACCTGGTCACGGAGACCGGCCCCGACCACGAGAAGACCTTCACCGCTGCCGCCCGCGTCGGAGGCGTCTCGTACGGCACCGGCACCGGCCGCAGCAAGAAGGAAGCGGAGCAGCAGGCGGCCGAGTCCGCCTGGCGTGCGATCCGCGCCGCGGCGGACGAGCGGGCGAAGGCGGCGGCCGAGGCGACGGAGGCCGCGGAGGCCGCGGAGGCCGCCGCGCGGGCCGCCGAGTCCGAGGGCGCGCCCTCGGACACCGCGTCGGCCTGACGTTCGGTGCCCCCTCTTCGGGGGCTGCCGCCCCCGTACCCCCGCTGGGGGGTGAGGGGGCGGCTTCCGTACGTCGTCGGCCGCGACCCGTCTTTGGGCTGGTCGCGCAGTTCCCCGCGCCCCTGAAAGCCTCGGGTGCCCCCTGGTTTTTAGGGCGCGGGGAACTGCGCGAGCAACCACAAAGCACCCGCAGCCGCCCCACGGCAACAACCCACCCTCTCTCGGCTCAACCTCCGGAGGACCCCGTGCCAGAACTGCCCGAGGTCGAGGTCGTCCGGAGGGGGCTGCAGCGGTGGGTCGCCCAGCGCACCGTCGCCGACGTCGAGGTGCTGCACCCGCGGGCGATCCGGCGGCATCTGGCCGGCCCGGAGGACTTCGCGCACCGGCTCAAGGGGCACCGCATCGGTGAGCCGAGCCGGCGCGGCAAGTATCTGTGGCTGCCCGTGGCGGAGACCGGGACCGCCGTCCTCGCCCACCTCGGCATGAGCGGCCAACTGCTCGTGCAGCCGCACGACGCGGCCGACGAGAAGCACCTGAGGATCCGGGTCCGCTTCGCCGACGACCTGGGCACCGAACTCCGCTTCGTCGACCAACGCACTTTCGGCGGCCTGTCGTTGCACGACACCGCCCCCGACGGCCTGCCGGACGTCATCGCGCACATCGCCCGCGACCCCCTGGACCCGCTGTTCGACGCGGAGGCGTTCCACCAGGCGCTGCGCCGCAGGCGCACCACCATCAAACGGGCCCTGCTCGACCAGTCGTTGATCAGCGGCGTCGGCAACATCTACGCCGACGAGGCGCTGTGGCGCGCGCGGATCCACTACGAACGCCCGACCGCCGGTTTCACCCGCCCCCGCACCACCGAACTCCTCGGCCACGTACGGGACGTGATGAACGCGGCCCTCTCGGTGGGCGGCACGAGCTTCGACAGCCTCTACGTCAACGTCAACGGCGAGTCGGGGTACTTCGACCGTTCCCTGGACGCGTACGGGCGTGAGGGGCTGCCCTGCCGCCGCTGTGCCACACCGATGCGGCGGCGGCCCTGGATGAACCGCTCCAGCTACTTCTGCCCGACGTGTCAGCGGGCCCCGCGCGCCTCGTCGTAGCGCGCCCGAGCCCTCAGCACGTCCTCCATGCGCTCCTCCACGCACCCGATGAGGGAGAGCAGCCGCTCGGAGACCTCATGGCCGAGCGGAGTGAGGGTGTAGTCGACGCGCGGCGGGTTCGTGGGCTGGGCCTCACGGTGCACCAGCCCGTCGCGCTCCAGCGCGTGCAGGGTCTGGGAGAGCATCTTCTCGCTGACGCCGTCGACGCGCCGCCGCAGCTCGTTGAAGCGCAGCGACCCCTCGTGCAGCGCGCCCAGCGTGAGCGCGCCCCAGCGGCCGGTGACATGCTCCAGCGTGCCTCGGGAGGGACAGTTCCTGGCGAAGACGTCGAAAGCCAGGGCGTCGAAGTCCCGGTCGTCCGCGTCCGCGGAGGCCTGCGCGGGGGTCACGGCGGTCTGCGCGGCTGATTCCATACCCCGAGAATACTCCGAAGCAGCGCTAACCATAAGGTTGCACTAACTCATGGTTAGCGCCTGCTCGGTGCGTGGAGTCAGGATGCGGGGCCCGGAAGCCCTCGCGGGTCGGCTCAGTAGCCGAAGTCCTGCGTCCACCACGGCCCGCCGTCGCCCAGGTGCACTCCCACGCCCAGCGTCTTGAAGTCGCAGTTCAGGATGTTCGCGCGGTGGCCGGGGCTGTTCATCCAGGCCTCCATGACCGCTTCGGCGGTGGCCTGGCCGCGGGCTATGTTCTCGCCGCCGAGGCCGGTGATCCCGAGGGCGGCGGCGCGGTCCCAGGGGTCCTTGCCGTCGGGGTCGGTGTGGTCGAAGAAGCCGCGCAGGGCCATGTCCTCGCTGAACACCTCGGCCAGCTTCGCCAGCGAGCTGTCCGCCGCGACCGGGTCGCAGCCGGCCTTCGCCCGCTCCTCGTTCACCAGCTGGAGGACGGCCGCCTCGGCCTGGGTCGCCGCGGAGATCTGCCCCGGAGGAGTGGTCTTCTCCTCCTTCTGCTTGGGGGGCTTGGCGGACGGCTCCTTGGTCTTCTCGGAGCCCGCGTCCTTCTCCGGCTTCTTCTCGGGCTTCTCGGACGGCGTCTTCGACGGGGCCGGCGTCGCCGAAGGCGAGGCCTCACGCTCGGCGTCGCGGCTCGTGGACTGGTCCTCGCGGTGCTGCGCGGCGCCGTCCGTGCCGCCCTGCTGGGCGGGCACGCCCGTTGGCGACCCGGCGGGCACCACGGCGTCGGGGCTGCTGCCGCCGCTGACGGTGTACTTGTCGCCGCCCGGCAGGATCCCGGTCGCCACCGCTGCGGTGCCGATCGCGACGGCCGCGGAGACGCCGAGCAGGCCCGTCTTCACGGGCGTCACGGCCTTCTTCTTACGACGACGCGAACCGCCTCCGCGCGACGCGGCCTGGGCGTCGGCCTCCAGGAACTCGGCGAACCCGTACAGGTTCTCGGGCCCGTAGTGCGGCTCCTCGGTGGCGAAGCCCGTGTTCGTGACCCCGGTGGCGCGGCCCCTGGCGGCGCGGCCGGCGGCGGAGCGTCGGTGGCGTCCCATGTTCTGGCCTTCCTCGTCCTTGCGGTGTCGCTGCGTCAACGTTGGGGGGTGCTGTCAACGTTGTGATCGTCGTCTTCACGAATCTCACACGAAGGGGTGAGTTTCATATGAGATTCATTGGGTGGGGACGGTACAGCATGGCGCCAGGGGAGGGTGAGACCCAGGAGACATTGGCCCGTTAGCGTGCACTCATGAGCGAGGATGTGCGACTGGTCGCGTGGGTGCGCGGACAGGTACAAGGTGTGGGTTTCCGCTGGTTCACCCGGGCCAGGGCCCTGGAGATCGGGGGCCTGAGTGGTTTTGCTCTCAATTTGGCCGACGGGCGGGTGCAGGTGGTCGCCGAGGGGCCCCGGGGGGCGTGTCAAGGGCTGTTGGAGTGGCTCCAGAGTGACGACACGCCCGGGCGCGTGGACGGCGTCACCGAGATCTGGGACACACCCCGCGGTGGCTATGACGGCTTCGCCATCCGCTGAGACCGACCGCGAAGCGCGGTGAAGGCGAGGGGCAGGGTGCGCCACAGGCATATGCCAGGTGCATGTACAGAACAGAAATGTGCAGGTGGTTGCCAAGAAGGTGCCGTCATGGCAAGCTCCGCGACAAGGATGATCCCCTCGCCCCCATGGCCAGGAGAGGCCCCGGAACCGTCGCAGCGCCGCCCGCTCAGGGCCGCGCGCCACCGGGTTGCCCGCCAATACGGGGCGTGATCGTGTTGACCGTCAAACTTTTTGGTGAGACGCTGAAAGCCCCGCGCACCTTAGCTGTTTGGCATGGAGAACGGCAGCAAAAACTCAACAGTGCCAAGCACCACGGGTGCGATTCCCTCACGACCCACACCGCTTCGGTCGGTCACTCAGTGTGGAGGACCATCCATCATGGCAAAGGCGCTTCTCGGTTACGTCGGCGGCTCCGACCCGCGACTCCTCGCCGAGATGCGACGGCTCCAGCAGCGTGTCCAGGACCTGGAATCCGAGCTCGTACGGATCCAGGCGGAGAACGACGCGCTGACGGCTGCCGCTTCTCACGACTCGCTTATGGAGAGCATCGACGCACACCAGGCGGAGCCTGCGCTCACCTGATCACTGCATCGCACCGCATCGCACCACTACGACAGCAGTGGTTGGGCTGCCCGTATCAACCGCTAAGTTGTCAGATCTGCAAGGGACGCCTTCCTGAGGCGTCCCTTCTTTCTTCCCCCGCGCTTCCCCGCGCTTCAAAGTTCACCCACCCTCTTAACGTCTGATGTGCCCTGCGTGTTCATGGGCGAAACCGCGCGCTCATGGAGTGGGACAAGGCCGGGAGGTAAAGTCCAGCGCCGTGCACCTCAAGGCCCTGACCCTCCGCGGGTTCAAGTCGTTCGCCTCGGCCACCACGCTCCGGTTCGAGCCGGGCATCACGTGCGTCGTCGGGCCGAACGGTTCGGGCAAGTCCAACGTGGTGGACGCCCTCAGCTGGGTCATGGGCGAGCAGGGCGCGAAGTCGCTGCGCGGCGGCAAGATGGAGGACGTCATCTTCGCCGGCACCACCGGGCGGCCCCCGCTCGGCCGCGCCGAGGTGTCCCTGACCATCGACAACTCCGACGGTGCCCTCCCCATCGAGTACTCCGAGGTCACCATCACGCGGATCATGTTCCGCAACGGCGGCAGCGAGTACCAGATCAACGGCGACACCTGCCGGCTCCTCGACATCCAGGAACTGCTGTCCGACTCCGGCATCGGCCGCGAGATGCACGTCATCGTCGGCCAGGGCCAGCTCGACTCGGTGCTGCACGCCGACCCCATGGGCCGCCGCGCCTTCATCGAGGAGGCCGCCGGAGTCCTCAAGCACCGCAAGCGCAAGGAGAAGGCGCTGCGGAAGCTGGACGCCATGCAGGCCAACCTGGCCCGCGTCCAGGACCTCACCGACGAACTCCGCCGCCAGCTCAAGCCCCTCGGCCGCCAGGCCGCCGTCGCCCGCCGCGCCGCCGTCATCCAGGCCGACCTCCGCGACGCGCGCCTCCGCCTCCTCGCCGACGACCTCGTCCGGCTGCGCCAGGCGCTCCGCAACGAGATCGCCGACGAGGCCGCGCTCAAGCAGCGCAAGGAGGCCGCCGAGACGGAGCTGAAGAAGGCGCTCCAGCGGGAGGCGGTCCTGGAGGACGAGGTGCGCCGGCTCACCCCGCGCCTCCAGCGGGCCCAGGAGACCTGGTACGAGCTCTCCCAGCTCGCCGAGCGGGTGCGCGGCACGATCTCCCTCGCCGACGCCCGCGTCAAGAGCGCCACCTCCGCCCCGCCCGAGGAGCGTCGCGGCCGCGACCCCGAGGACATGGAGCGCGAGGCCGCCCGGATCCGGGAGCAGGAGGCCGAACTCGAAGCGGCCCTCGAAGCCGCCGAGCGGGCCCTGGAGGACACGGTCGCCCACCGGGCCGACCTGGAGCGGGAACTGGCCCTCGAGGAACGGCGGCTGAAGGACGTCGCCCGCTCCATCGCCGACCGCCGCGAGAGCCTCGCCCGCCTGGGCGGCCAGGTCAACGCCGCCCGCTCCCGCGCCGCCTCCGCGCGGGCCGAGATCGACCGTCTCGCCGCCGCCCGCGACGAGGCGCAGGAACGGGCCGTAGCCGCCCAGGAGGAGTACGAGGCGCTGAAGGCCGAGGTCGACGGCCTCGACGCCGACGACACCGAACTCGCCGAGCAGCACGAGGCGGCCAGACGCGCCCTCGCCGAGGCGGAGTCCGCCCTCACCGCCGCCCGCGAGGCGACCACCGCCGCCGAGCGCCGCCGCGCCGCCACCCAGGCCCGCCACGAGGCCCTCGCCCTGGGCCTGCGTCGCAAGGACGGCACGGGCGCCCTGCTCGCCGCGAAGGACCGGCTCGGCGGCCTGCTGGGCCCGGCCGCGGAACTGCTGACCGTGACGCCCGGCCACGAGGTCGCCCTGGCGGCCGCGTTCGGCGCGGCGGCCGACGCCATCGCCGTGACCAGCCCCTTGGCGGCCGCCGAGGCCATCCGGCTGCTCCGCAAACAGGACGCGGGCCGCGCCTCCCTGCTGCTGGCGGGAGCACCGGAGGATTCCGCGGGCCCGAGGAGCGACGGCCCGACCGGCCCCGGCACACCCGTGGACCACGGCCGTCCCCTCGCGGCACCCCCCTCCGGCCACTTCGCCACCGACCTCGTCCGATGCCCCTCCGACCTCATGCCCGCCGTACGCCGCCTGCTCCACGGCATCGTCGTGGTCGGCACCCTTGAGGATGCCGAGGACCTCGTCTACGCCCGCCCCGACCTCACCGCCGTCACCGCCGAGGGCGACCTGCTGGGCGCCCACTTCGCGCACGGCGGCTCCGCGGGCGCGCCCAGTCTCCTTGAGGTGCAGGCCTCCGTCGACGAGGCGGCGGCGGAGCTGGAGGAGCTGGCCGTACGGTGCGAGGAACTGGCCGAGGCCCAGCAGGCCGCGGTCGAACTGCGCCGGGAGCGGGCCGCGCGCGTGGAGGAACTGGGGGAGCGGCGCCGGGCGGCCGAGCGGGAGAAGTCGGCGGTCGCCCAGCAGCTCGGGCGGCTCGCCGGGCAGGCGCGGGGCGCCGCGGGGGAGGCCGAGCGGTCCACCGCCGCGGCCGCGCGGGCCCAGGAGGCGCTCGACAGGGCCGTCGAGGAAGCCGAGGAGCTGGCGGAGCGGCTGGCCGTGGCCGAGGAGATGCCGGTCGAGGAGGAGCCCGACACCTCCGTACGGGACCGGCTCGCGGCGGACGGGGCCAACGCGCGGCAGACCGAGATGGAGGCCCGGCTCCAGGTGCGTACGCACGAGGAGCGGGTCAAGGGGCTGGCCGGACGCGCCGACTCGCTGGACCGGGCCGCGCGCGCCGAACGGGAGGCGCGGGCCAGGGCCGAGCAGCGCAGGGCGCGGCTGCGGCACGAGGCGGCCGTGGCCGAGGCCGTCGCCTCCGGTGCCCGGCAGCTGCTCGCGCACGTCGAGGTCTCCCTGGTCCGCGCCGAGCAGGAACGTGCCGCCGCCGACGCCGCCAAGGCGCGCCGGGAGCAGGAGCTGGCACGGGCGCGCACCGAGGGGCGCGACCTCAAGGCCGAGCTGGACAAGCTGACGGACTCGGTGCACCGGGGCGAGGTGCTCGGCGCGGAGAAGCGGCTGCGGATAGAGCAGCTGGAGACCAAGGCGCTGGAGGAGCTGGGCGTCGAACCTGAAGGCCTGGTCGCGGAGTACGGTCCCGACCAGCTCGTACCGCCGTCACCGCCCGCCGAGGGCGAGGTGCTCCCCGAGGACCCGGAGCATCCCCGCAACCAGCCGAGGACGTTCCACCGCGCCGAGCAGGAGAAGCGGCTCCGGGCGGCCGAGCGGGCGTACCAGCAGCTCGGCAAGGTCAATCCGCTGGCGCTGGAGGAGTTCGCCGCCCTGGAGGAACGGCACAAGTTCCTCAGTGAGCAGCTGGACGACCTGAAGAAGACCCGCGCCGATCTGCTCCAGGTGGTGAAGGAGGTCGACGAGCGGGTCGAGCAGGTCTTCACGGAGGCCTACTGGGACACCGCGCGGGAGTTCGAGGGCGTCTTCAGCCGGCTCTTCCCCGGTGGCGAGGGGCGGCTGATCCTCACCGACCCCGACAACATGCTCACCACCGGCGTCGACGTCGAGGCCCGCCCGCCCGGCAAGAAGGTCAAGCGGCTGTCGCTGCTCTCCGGCGGCGAGCGCTCGCTGACCGCCGTCGCCATGCTGGTGTCGATCTTCAAGGCGCGGCCCAGTCCGTTCTATGTGATGGACGAGGTCGAGGCGGCGCTCGACGACACCAACCTCCAGCGGCTGATCCGCATCATGCAGGAGCTGCAGGAGGCGTCCCAGCTCATCGTGATCACGCACCAGAAGCGGACGATGGAGGTCGCCGACGCGCTGTACGGCGTGTCGATGCAGGGCGACGGTGTGTCGAAGGTCATCAGCCAGCGGCTGCGTTAACGCTTGTCGACTCGGGGTAGACGGGGGTCCGAGCCCGTGGTTGCCTCGGGCCCCTAACTCTGCTGCCTCGGTTGCCATTTCTTCAATACTTGAACTCAATCTTCGCACCTGTAGCCCATTAAGTGAGCAAACGCTTTCACTCGACCCCCTCTTGACTTCGAAACATGAACGCATAGTCTCTGCAGCGTTGTTTTTACCTTCAGAGCGGAAGGTCCCCCCACGTGACCAGCACAGCGCAGGCGTCGTCGACAGGAGCCCGGGCAGCCCATCCCGAGCATCTCTCGCACGTGATCTTCATCGCGGCGGCGGCCGCCATGGGCGGTTTCCTCTTCGGCTACGACAGCGCCGTGATCAACGGCGCCGTCGAAGCCATCAGGGACCGCTACGACATCGGCTCCACAGCCCTGGCCCAGGTGATCGCCGTCGCGCTGATCGGCTGCGCCATCGGCGCGGCCACCGCCGGCCGCATAGCCGACCGCATCGGCCGGATCCGCTGCATGCAGATCGCGGCGGCCCTCTTCACGGTCAGCGCCGTCGGCTCCGCACTGCCCTTCGCGCTGTGGGACCTCGCCTTCTGGCGCGTCGTGGGCGGCTTCGCCATCGGCATGGCCTCCGTGATCGGCCCCGCCTACATCGCCGAGGTCGCGCCCGCCGCCTACCGTGGCCGGCTCGGCTCGTTCCAGCAGGCCGCGATCGTCGTGGGCATCGCCGTGTCGCAGCTGGTCAACTGGGGAATCCTCAACGCTGCCGACGGCGACCAGCGCGGTCAGCTGCTGGGCCTGGAGGCCTGGCAGGTCATGCTCGGCGTCATGGTCGTGCCGGCCGTCCTCTACGGACTGCTCTCCTTCGCCATCCCCGAGTCCCCCCGCTTCCTGATCTCCGTCGGCAAGCACGAGCGCGCCCGTGAGGTGCTCACCGAGGTCGAGGGCGACGGAGCCGACCTGGACGCACGGGTCGCCGAGATCGAGTCGGCCATGCGCCGTGAGCACAAGTCGTCCTTCAAGGACCTGCTCGGCGGCAGCCTCCTGTTCAAGCCGATCGTGTGGATCGGCATCGGCCTGTCGGTGTTCCAGCAGTTCGTCGGCATCAACGTCGCCTTCTACTACTCCGCGACGCTGTGGCAGTCCGTGGGCGTCGACCCGACCGAGTCGTTCTTCTACTCCTTCACGACGTCGATCATCAACATCGTCGGCACGGTCATCGCGATGATCTTCGTGGACCGCGTCGGCCGCAAGCCGCTCGCCCTCATCGGCTCCGTCGGCATGGTCCTCGGCCTCGCGCTGGAGGCCTGGGCCTTCTCCTACGACCTCGTCGACGGCAGGCTCCCGGCCGCCCAGGGCTGGGTCGCCCTGATCGCCGCCCATGTCTTCGTCCTGTTCTTCGCCCTGTCCTGGGGTGTGGTCGTCTGGGTCATGCTCGGCGAGATGTTCCCGAACAAGATCCGCGCCGCCGCCCTGGGCGTGGCCGCCTCCGCGCAGTGGATCGCCAACTGGGCCATCACCGCGAGCTTCCCGTCCCTGGCCGACTGGAACCTCTCCCTGACCTACGTGATCTACACGGTCTTCGCCGCGCTCTCCATCCCGTTCGTCCTGAAGTTCGTGAAGGAGACGAAGGGCAAGTCGCTGGAGGAGATGGGCTGAGACGCAGGCCCCCGAACCCGAGGAGCAGGGCCAAGTCCCCGCTGCCCCGCTCCTCGTACCCCGCCGTCGCCCCGGCCCGATCACTGAGCGGACCGGGGCGACGGCGTGTCAGCACCGGCGTGACCGTCAGCCGCCCAGCCGGGGCAGCACCCGCTCGGCGAACAGCCGCAGCCCACGCCACCCCTCGTCCACCGGCATCCCGCCCGCGAGCGGATGCAGGACGTAGGTGTCGAGGCCCAGCGCCACGCACGCGTCCGGCGTGACGATCCGGTACACGCCCTCGGCGCGCAGCTCGTCCACCGTCGTCGCCCCCGACCGCACGGCCGACCGGATCCCGGCCGACTGCCACGAGGCGTACGTCCGGGCCTCGTGCAGGAAGTGCCCGCCGTACTCGGCCCACGCCCGGTCCGGGTCCTCCGCCACGTGCAGCAGCGGAGTCTCGGCCGCGGGCATCATCGTCCAGCCCTCGGTGCCGTACTCCACGAGCCGCTCCTTGTAGTACGCCTCCAGTTCCGGCAGGTGCGCGCTCGGGAAGAAGGGCAACCCGAGCCGGGCCGCCCGCCGGGCCGCCGCCTTCGACGAGCCGCCGACCAGCAGCAGCGGATGCGGCTCGGTGGCCGGCCGAGGGGTGACGCGGACGGTGCGCCCCCGATAGGTGAAGGGCTCGCCGGTCCATGCCTGCAGCAGGGTCTCCAGCACCTCGTCCTGGAGCTCCCCCCTGCGCTTCCAGTCCACGTCGAACTGGGCGTACTCCTCCGGCCGGTACCCGATCCCGGCCACCGTCACCAACCGCCCGCCGCTCACCAGGTCCAGGACGGCGATCTCCTCGGCCAGCCGCAGCGGGTCGTGGAGCGGGCCGATCGCCGCCGACACGGTCACCGCGATCCGCCGCGTCGCCCCGAACACCGCGCCCGCGAACACGAACGGCGCCGGCAGCCAGTTGTTCTCGACCCCGTGGTGCTCCTCCGTCTGCACGGTGCTGATGCCCCGCTCGTCGGCGTACGCCGCCATCTCCACGGCGGCCCGGTAGCGCGCCCCCAGCGCGGCGGGCGTGGCGCCGGGCCCGACCAGATTGAAACGGACGACCGTGACGGGCATGGGGACCCCCTTCGGACGGATGTGGAGGCGGACGTTAGCTGACGCCTCGTCAGGTATCCAGGGGTGTGGCGGGCCGGTGTGGCCCCGTACGGCGATCGAACGCGGCGGGGGGTGGTCGCGCATACTGGTCCCGTTATGGAAATCCTCATCCTTGCTGTAGTCATCGCCGTGGTCGTGCTCGGCGTGCTGGGCGGGCTCGTCGTCGGCAGCCGCAGGAAGAAGCCGCTGCCCCCGGCGCCCCCCACGACACCCGACATCACCGCGCCCCCGGCCGAGCCGCACGTCGGCGACGAGGCCGAGACCCCGCGCGACGAACCGCGCCGGACGATCGAGGAGGTGGACCTCCCGGACGCCTCGGCGACGGCGCCCGTCGCCGTCGAGGAACCCCCGGTCGTCGAAGTCCCCCCGATCGAGGTCCCGGAGCCGACCGCCGGCCGTCTGGTACGGCTGCGCGCCCGGCTCTCCCGCTCGCAGAACGCGCTCGGCAAGGGGCTGCTCACCCTGCTGTCGCGCGAGCACCTCGACGACGAGACCTGGGAGGAGATCGAGGACACCCTCCTCACCGCCGACGTCGGCGTCCAGCCCACCCAGGAGCTGGTCGAGCGGCTGCGTGAGCGCGTCAGGGTGCTCGGCACCCGGACCCCGGCCGAGCTGCGCTCCCTGCTGCGCGAGGAACTGCTCACGATCCTCGTCCCCGAGTTCGACCGCGCGGTCAACACCGACTCGCCGCTCGACACGCCGGGCATCGTGATGGTCGTCGGCGTCAACGGCACCGGCAAGACCACCACGACAGGCAAGCTGGCCCGGGTCCTCGTCGCCGACGGCAAGAACGTCGTCCTCGGTGCCGCCGACACCTTCCGCGCCGCCGCCGCCGACCAGCTCCAGACCTGGGGCGAGCGCGTCGGGGCCCGGACGGTGCGCGGTCCGGAGGGCGGCGACCCGGCCTCCATCGCCTTCGACGCCGTCAAGGAGGGCATCGAGGAGGGCGCCGACGTCGTCCTGATCGACACCGCCGGCCGGCTGCACACCAAGACCGGCCTCATGGACGAGCTCGGCAAGGTCAAGCGGGTCGTCGAGAAGCACGCCCCGCTCGACGAGATCCTGCTCGTCCTCGACGCCACCACCGGTCAGAACGGCCTGGTCCAGGCCCGCGTCTTCGCCGAGGTCGTCGACATCACCGGCATCGTCCTCACCAAGCTGGACGGCACCGCCAAGGGCGGCATCGTCATCGCGGTCCAGCGGGAGCTGGGCGTCCCCGTCAAGCTCGTCGGCCTGGGAGAGGGCGCGGACGATCTGGCGCCGTTCGAGCCGGAGGCGTTCGTCGACGCCCTGATCGGCGACTGACCACCATCGCCTGCGGGTGTCCGCAGGCCCTCATGACGAAAGCGCCCGCCCCCAGGTCCAGTGGGGGACGGGCGCTTCGCCGTATGACGAGGGCGGCGGCCGGACATCGAGCGGGCCGGATATCGAGCGGGCCGGATATCGAGCGGGCTACGCCCGCGACCGGTGAGCCACATACGCCAGGATGCCCAGCAGCAGCCGCGCGGCCGGTGGCCTCGTCGCCGAGTCGAGGGCGGGGGAGCGGAGCCAGCGGACCGGGCCGAGGCCACCGCGGTCGGACGGCGGGGCGGTGATGTGGGCGCCCGGGCCGAGACCGCGCAGGTCGAGGGCGGACGGGTCGTCCCAGCCCATGCGGTAGAGCAGTACCGGCAGCTCGGCGGCCGCCCCGGGCGCGACGAGGAAGTGGGCGCGGCCCTCGGGGGTGGCGATCACCGGGCCGAGCGGCAGGCCCATGCGTTCGAGCCGGACCAGCGCGTGCCGCCCGGCGGACTCGGCGACCTCGATCACGTCGAACGAGCGGCCAACCGGCAGCATGATCGAGGCGCCGGGGTGCTCGGCCCAGGCTTCGCTCACCTCGTCGAGCGTGGCGCCGGCGGGCACCGGGGGAGCGAAGTCGAGGGGGTGCGCGCCGGGCGCGTCACAGGTCGTCCTGCCGCAGGAACAGGCGCCCGAGACCGCCCGAGCGCCGGGGGCGACGTCCCACCCCCAGAGGCCGGTGAACTCGGCCACCGCCGTGCAGTCCGAGGAACGGCCGCGCCGCCCAGATCGCAACTCGCGAATGCCGCCGATCGTGAAGCCCATGCCCCCTCCAACGGGTCCAGCGCGCCGGTGGTTACGCGACGGAGGCGGGTCGTGACGCTACGTCTCCACTGGGGCGGCGCACTGCGGCACCCCAGGTGGTGCGATCGGAGCGCGCGCCCTTGAATGCATCGCTCCGCCGACCCCTGGCCGTCATGTGTCAAGTGAATCGCGTACGGGGGACCGTTAGTTCATTCGAAGGGGTGGCGAATGGTGGCGTTTCTGGAATCGCCGTGGCCGGACGCGTGATCGTGGGATTACTTTGAGTGCACAGATCCTGGGGATGCACGCGCTCGTGGGTATGCCGGAGGCAAGTCGTCTTTCCGTTCGACGGGTGACAACGGACGGACGTACGGCGCGGTAACCGGCATTCTGGTAGGGCTTGGCGCACACAGCGCACAAGTGGTTTCAGGGATGGGGGCGTTCCAGTGGGCGGCAACGGCGGAAGCGGCACGAACGCTGAGAAGCGCCCGAACGAACTGCTGGGCTCGTGGTTCGTCCGCAGCGGCTGGTCCAAGGGGGAACTCGCCCGTCAGGTGAACCGCCGCGCCCGCCAGCTCGGGGCCAACCACATCTCCACCGACACCTCGCGCGTACGGCGCTGGCTCGACGGGGAGAACCCGCGCGAGCCGATCCCGCGGATCCTGTCCGAGCTGTTCTCCGAACGCTTCGGCTGCGTCGTCGCCGTCGAGGACCTGGGGCTGCGCGCCGCGCACCAGGCGCCATCCGTGTCCGGCGTCGATCTGCCCTGGACGGGCCCGCAGACCGTGGCGCTGATCAGTGAGTTCTCGCGCAGCGACCTGATGCTGGCGCGGCGTGGCTTCCTCGGGAACTCACTGGCCCTGTCCGCGGGCCCGGCCCTCATCGAGCCGATGCAGCGCTGGCTCGTGCCCACGCTGCCCGCGCCCCGCTCGGAGCCCGAACCCTCCGCCGCCGCGCGCCGCGGCGGCCGACTGTCCAAACCCGAGCTGGATCTCCTGGAGTCCACCACGGTGATGTTCCGGCAGTGGGACGCCCAGTGCGGGGGCGGTCTGCGCCGCAAGGCGGTCGTCGGCCAGTTGCACGAGGTGACCGACCTGCTCCAGGAGCCCCAGCCCGAGGCCACCAACCGGCGTCTGTTCAAGGTCGCCGCCGAGCTGGCGGAGCTGGCCGGTTGGATGAGCTACGACATCGGCCTCCAGCCCACCGCCCAGAAGTACTTCGTCCTCGCCCTGCACGCGGCGAAGGAAGCGGGCGACAAGCCCCTCGGCTCGTACGTCCTCTCCAGCATGAGCCGCCAGATGATCCACCTCGGCCGGCCCGACGACGCGCTCGAACTGATCCACCTCGCCCAGTACGGCAGCCGCGACTGCGCGAGCCCGCGCACCCAGGCGATGCTGTATGCGATGGAAGCCCGCGCTTACGCCAACATGGGGCAGCCCGGCAAGTGCAAGAGGGCCGTCCGGATGGCCGAGGACACCTTCGCCGACGCCGAGGAATGGGACGACCCGGACCCCGACTGGATCCGCTTCTTCAACGAGGCCGAACTGCACGGCGAGAACTCCCACTCCTACCGCGACCTCGCCTATGTCGCCGGCCGCAGCCCCACGTACGCGTCCCTGGCCGAGCCCGTGATGCGCCGCGCGGTCGAACTCTTCGCGACGGACACCGGCCACCAGCGGTCGTACGCGCTGAACCTGATCGGCATGGCCACGGTCCATCTGCTGCAGCGCGAGCCCGAACAGGGCGCCGAACTGGCTCAGCAGGCCATGACGGTCGCCCGGAAGGTCCGCTCGGAGCGCCTCAACACCCGTATCCGCAAGACCGTGGACACGGCCGTACGCGATTTCGGCGATCTGGCCGAGGTCGTCGAGCTCACCGACCAGCTCGCCGTGCACCTCCCGGAGACCGCCGAAGCGGTCTGACCCGGCCCGGCCCACCGACCCCGAGGGCCCCCGACTCCGGCCGCGGCCGGTCATCCCTACTGCCCGACTCGGCTCCCCCATGCCAGGTCACCGGATGGCCGCCGTGGCCGGTCCCGTGTACGACACACGCGAAGCCGACGCACCGTCGCGTCCCTGCCGCGGTGGGTGCGTCGTCCCCCGCGCGGCCCACCGCAGTTCCATCGGATACGAAGCCGGTGCCCGCGGACCCGCCCACAGGGGCCGGGCCCCGCGCGGTCCCAATCCGCCGTGACCCACGTTTCACCCGCCCGTAACGCGACATGCGGGTTCGTCACGTGGGGGAAACAATTCCAATCTCCCCGTGAAACGGTGCTGCGTCAGTCTCCTCAGCACAGTCGGCCCTCCCCGAGAGCTCCCCCAGGCTTCAGCATCCGCACGGGCCGTTCCGACCATGAGGAGATACCGGCATTGAACGGCACAGATACCGGATTCGTATTGATCAGCGCGGCGCTCGTCATGGTGATGACGCCGGGCCTCGCGCTCTTCTACGGCGGCATGGTCCGGGCCAAGAGCGTGCTGAACATGCTGATGATGTCCTTCATCACGCTGGGCATCGTCAGCATCCTGTGGGTGTTGTTCGGCTACTCGCTCGCCTTCAGCGGTGACGTCGGCCACGTCATCGGCAACTTCGACGCCATCGGCCTCAAGGGCATCGACATCACGAGCACGGCCGACAGCTTCGTCACCAACGCCAAGGGTGAACCGCACAAGATCGCCGCGTTCTCGTTCATCCTCTTCCAGATGCTGTTCGCGGTGATCACCCCGGCCCTGATGAGCGGCGCCCTCGCCGACCGCGTCAAGTTCAGCGCCTGGATGGTCTTCGTCGCGCTCTGGGTCACCCTGGCGTACTTCCCGGTCGCGCACTGGGTCTGGGCGCCCGGCGGCTGGCTCTTCGACATGGGTGTCATCGACTTCGCCGGTGGTACCGCGGTCCACATCAACGCCGGTATCGGCGCGCTCGCCGCGGTCCTCGTCGTGGGCAAGCGGATCGGCTTCAAGAAGGACCCGATGCGGCCGCACAGCCTGCCGCTGGTCCTGATCGGCACCGCCCTGCTGTGGTTCGGCTGGTTCGGCTTCAACGCCGGTTCGTGGCTCGGCGTCGACGGCACCACCGCCCGCATGGCGATCAACACGCAGATCGCGACCGCCGCGGCCATCATCGGCTGGCTGATCTACGAGCGCATCCGTCACGGCGCGTTCACCACCCTCGGTGCCTGCTCCGGCGCCGTCGCCGGCCTCGTCGCGATCACCCCGTCCGGCGGTCACGTCAACGCCTTCGGCGCCATCCTCATCGGTGTCGTCGCCGGTGCCGTCTGCTCCTGGGCCGTCAGTCTCAAGTACAAGCTCGGCTACGACGACTCCCTCGACGTCGTCGGCGTCCACCTGGTCGGCGGTGTCATCGGCACCCTGATGGTCGGCTTCCTGGCCACCGGCGGCGTGGGCGGCCTCGACCAGTTCGGCAAGCAGGCCACGGGCGCCTTCTCCGTCATGGGCTACACCTTCGTGGTGACGCTGATCATCGCCTTCGCCATCCAGAAGACGATCGGCTTCCGCGCCTCCGAGGAGGACGAGATCACCGGCGTCGACCAGACGCAGCACGCCGAGACCGCGTACGACTTCAGCTCGGCCGCCGGTTCGCACATCACCTCCGGCGCCACGAGCACCGTCGCCGCCGCCACCCAGAGCAAGAAGGTCGAGGCATGAAGCTGATCACCGCCGTCGTCAAGCCCCACCGGCTCGACGAGATCAAGGAAGCGCTGCAGGCCTTCGGGGTGCACGGACTTACGGTCACCGAGGCCAGTGGGTACGGTCGGCAGCGGGGGCACACAGAGGTGTACCGCGGCGCCGAGTACACGGTGGACCTGGTTCCCAAGATCCGGATCGAGGTACTGGCCGAGGACGACGACGCCGAGCAGTTGATCGACGTCATCGTCAAGGCCGCCCGCACCGGCAAGATCGGTGACGGCAAGGTCTGGTCCCTCCCGGTCGAGACGGCCGTACGGGTCCGGACGGGCGAGCGCGGCCCGGACGCGCTCTGACCGCACAGAAGAACAGGAGTCGCTGGGTGACGAGTACGGACGTACGTACGGATGCAGAGGACTCGGGACCCAGCGGCTACGCGGCGGCCCGGCTGCGCCTCCTCCAGGAGGAGGCGCGGTCCGGGCCGCCGCGCCGTGCCGCCCTCGCCGAGCTGACCGACGACTGGCTCGCCGGACTCTTCGGCGCGGGCGCCGGCGAGCTGCGCGGCGCCTCCCTCGTCGCCGTCGGCGGATACGGGCGCGGTGAGCTGTCCCCCCGCAGCGACCTCGATCTGCTGCTCCTGCACGACGGCTCCGACGACAAGGCCGTGGCCGCCCTCGCCGACCGCATCTGGTACCCGGTCTGGGACCTGGGGCTCGCCCTCGACCACTCGGTGCGCACCCCCGCCGAGGCCCGCAAGACCGCCGCCGAGGACCTCAAGGTGCAGCTGGGGCTGCTGGACGCCCGGCACCTCGCCGGTGACCTCGGACTCACCGCCGGACTGCGCACCGCCGTCCTCGCCGACTGGCGCAACCAGGCACCCAAACGCCTCCCCGAGCTCCAGGAGCTGTGCGCCGAGCGCGCCGAGCGGCAGGGGGAGCTGCAGTACCTCCTCGAACCCGACCTGAAAGAGGCGCGCGGCGGGCTGCGCGACGCCACCGCCCTCCGCGCGGTCGCCGCCTCCTGGCTCGCCGACGCCCCGCGCGAAGGGCTCGCCGACGCCCGGCGCCGCCTCCTCGACGTACGGGACGCGCTGCACCTCACCACCGGGCGCGCCACCGACCGGCTCGCGCTCCAGGAGCAGGACCAGGTCGCGGCCGACCTCGGGCTGCTGGACGCCGACACCCTGCTGCGCCAGGTGTACGAGGCGGCGCGGGTCATCTCGTACGCCAGCGATGTCACCTGGCGTGAAGTAGGGCGCGTGCTGCGTTCGCGCGCCGTGCGGCCCCGGCTGCGCGCCATGCTCGGCGGGGGCAAGCCGGTCGCCGAGCGGTCACCGCTGGCCGAGGGCGTGGTCGAACAGGACGGCGAGGTCGTGCTCGCGCGCGCCGCCCGGCCCGAACGCGACCCGGTGCTGCCCCTGCGCGCCGCGGCCGCCGCGGCCCAGGCCGGACTGCCGCTGTCCCTGCACGCCGTACGGCGGCTCGCGGCCGCCGCCCGCCCGCTGCCCACGCCCTGGCCCGCCGAGGCCAGGGAGCAACTCGTCACCCTGCTGGGATCCGGGCGGCCGACCGTCGACGTCTGGGAGGCCCTGGAGGCCGAGGGGCTCATCACTCGCCTGCTGCCCGACTGGGAGCGCGTCCGCTGCCGCCCGCAGCGCAACGCCGTCCACATCTGGACCGTCGACCGGCACCTCATCGAGACCGCCGTCCGCGCCTCCGCGCTGACCCGCCGGGTCCACCGGCCCGACCTCCTCCTCGTCGCGGCGCTGCTGCACGACATCGGCAAGGGCTGGCCCGGCGACCACTCCGTGGCCGGGGAGATCATCGCCAAGGACGTGGCGACCAGGATCGGCTTCGACCGCGAGGACGTGGCCGTGCTCGCCACCCTCGTCCGCCACCACCTGCTGCTCGTCGACACCGCCACCCGGCGTGACCTGGAGGACCCGGCCACCGTGCGGTCCGTGGCCGAGGCCGTCGGGTCGCCGGGCACCCTCGAACTGCTGCACGCCCTCACCGAGTCGGACGCCCTGGCGACCGGGCCGGCCGCATGGTCGTCATGGCGGGCCTCGCTCGTGTCCGACCTGGTCCAGCGGGTCGCCGCGCTGTTCGCCGGGGACGTCCCGGAGGAGCCGGAGCCCGCCGCGCCCACCGCGGAGCAGGAGCGGCTCGCCGTCGAGGCGTTCCGCACCGGCGGACCCGTGCTGTCGCTGCGCGCGCAGACCGAGGGGCCCGCGGAGGACAACGACGACAAGGACGAGAAGGCCGACCCGGAGCCGCTCGGCGTGGAGCTCCTCATCGCCGTGCCCGACCAGCCGGGCGTCCTGCCCGCCGTCGCCGGTGTCCTCGCCATGCACCGGCTCACGGTGCGCACGGCGGAGCTCAGGGCGCTCGACCTGCCCGACGGCGTCGAGGGCTCCGTCCTGCTGCTGAACTGGCGGGTCGCCGCCGAGTACGGCTCGCTGCCCCAGGCGGCCCGGCTCCGCGCCGACCTCGTCCGGGCCCTGGAGGGCTCGCTGGACATCGCGGGACGGCTCGCCGAGCGCGACGCCGCCTATCCCCGGCGCCGGGGCGTGGTCGCGCCTCCGCCCCGCGTCACGGTGGCCGCGGCCGCCTCCCGGCACGCGACGGTCATCGAGGTCCGTGCCCAGGACGCCCCCGGTCTGCTCCACCGTATCGGGCGGGCGCTGGAGGACGCGCGCGTGCGGGTGCGCAGCGCCCACGTCAGCACGCTCGGCGCCAACGCGGTGGACGCCTTCTATGTCACCGGCCGCGACGGCGCCCCCCTGCCGGGTGACGACGCGGTCTCCGTGGCGCGGAAACTGGAGGAGACGCTGCGCGGCTGAACCACGGGGTCACGGGGCCGCGACCTGCTCCGTGACCCCCGGGCCGGGCACGGTTGTCCACAGGGGTGGAGACCCGACCACACCCAGACAGATACCCTGGAGGGCACGTCAGACTGCCCCCGACTCCGAGGACCGACACCGCCGTGTTCGATACGCTCTCCGATCGCCTCTCAGCGACTTTCAAGAACCTGCGCGGCAAGGGGCGCCTCTCCGAGGCGGACATCGACGCCACGGCACGCGAGATCCGCATCGCGCTCCTCGAGGCGGACGTGGCGCTGCCGGTCGTCCGGGGCTTCATCAAGAACGTCAAGGAGCGGGCGCTCGGCGCCGAGGTCTCCAAGGCGCTCAACCCCGCCCAGCAGGTCCTCAAGATCGTCAACGAGGAGCTGGTCGGGATCCTCGGCGGCGAGACCCGCCGCCTCCGCTTCGCCAAGAACCCGCCGACCGTGATCATGCTCGCTGGTCTCCAGGGTGCCGGTAAGACGACCCTCGCGGGCAAGCTCGGCAGGTGGCTGAAGGAGCAGGGCCACTCCCCGCTGCTGGTCGCCTGCGACCTCCAGCGGCCGAACGCGGTGAACCAGTTGAGCGTCGTCGCCGAGCGCGCGGGTGTGGCGGTCTACGCCCCCGAGCCGGGCAACGGCGTGGGTGACCCGGTCAAGGTCGCCAAGGACTCCATCGAGTTCGCGAAGTCGAAGGTCCACGACATCGTGGTCGTCGACACCGCCGGTCGCCTCGGCATCGACCAGGAGATGATGCAGCAGGCGGCGGACATCAGGGACGCCGTATCCCCGGACGAGATCCTCTTCGTCGTCGACGCGATGATCGGTCAGGACGCGGTCAACACCGCCGAGGCCTTCCGCGACGGCGTCGGCTTCGACGGTGTGGTGCTCTCCAAGCTCGATGGTGACGCCCGCGGTGGTGCCGCCCTGTCGATCCGCCAGGTCACCGGCAAGCCGATCATGTTCGCGTCGAACGGCGAGAAGCTCGACGACTTCGACCAGTTCCACCCGGACCGGATGGCCTCCCGCATCCTCGACATGGGTGACCTGCTCACCCTGATCGAGCAGGCGGAGAAGACCTTCAGCCAGGAAGAGGCCGCCAAGATGGCCTCCAAGCTGGCGTCCAAGAAGGGTCAGGACTTCACCCTCGACGACTTCCTGGCCCAGATGGAGCAGGTCAGGAAGATGGGCAGCATCAGCAAGCTGCTCGGCATGCTGCCCGGCATGGGACAGATCAAGGACCAGATCAACAGCATCGACGAGCGCGACGTCGACCGCACCGCCGCGATCATCAAGTCGATGACCCCGGGTGAGCGCCAGGACCCGACGATCATCAACGGCTCCCGCCGGGCCCGCATCGCCAAGGGTTCCGGTGTCGAGGTCAGCGCGGTGAAGAACCTGGTCGAGCGGTTCTTCGAGGCCCGCAAGATGATGTCCCGCATGGCCCAGGGCGGCGGCATGCCCGGGATGCCGGGCATCCCCGGCATGGGCGGCGGCCCCGGCCGGTCCAAGAAGCAGCCCAAGAGGGCCAAGGGCAAGCAGCGCTCCGGCAACCCGATGAAGCGCAAGCAGCAGGAGCAGGAAGAGGCGGCCCGCCGGGCGGCCGCCGCCCAGGGCGGCGCTGCGGGCGGTGCCTTCGGTCTGCCGGGCCAGCAGGCCGGGCAGGACTTCGAACTGCCGGACGAGTTCAAGAAGTTCATGGGCTGACGGTCGCCCGCGTTCGACCGCTCCGCCCGCGTTCGCGGCCGTGTACGGTCCCGGGCGCGCGTACGCCACTGGGGGCGCCCTCCGAGCGGAGGGCGCCCCCAGTGGCGTGTCAGGTGTGGCGGCGGGCGCCGCGCGGTCGGCCGGGGGGTGTGGCCGGGCGCGCGGCGCCCGTGCCGTGCGTGGACGGCACATTCGTGGTTGTCGGTCCGAGTGCGTGTTTCGGCCGGACGGTGCGTCAGGCTATGAGGATGGTGCTCCACTTCGCGAAGTGAGAGGCACCCCGTCCCGCTTTCTCCACACCATTCACACGCGCATCGGCCGAAAGTGTCGAAGACCTTCTCAGCGCACCCATGTCGGGGCCGTTCCCGCCTCTCAGGGCGTCCGCGCGATCAGGTAGCGGAACACGTTCGGCATCCACACCGTGCCGTCCTGGCGGCGGTACGGGTGCAGGGCCTCGGTCAGTTCCTTGTTCACCTGGACCGGGTCCGTGGCCGCGATCGCCGCGTCGAACAGCCCCGTGGACAGCAGCCCCCGCACCGCGTTGTCCACGTTCGCGTACCCGAAGGGGCAGGCCACGCGGCCGGAGCCGTCCGGCCGGAGGCCGGCCCGGTGGGCGACCTCCTCCAGATCGTCCCGCAGCGCCAGGCGCCAGCCGGTGGTGCCGCGCAGCGGGTCGGTGAGCCTGGTGGCGACGCGGAGCACCGTGGACGTGGCGCAGCGCTCGGGAGGGCCCCATCCCACGAGCACCACGGGGGTGCCCCGCCCGGCGAGCGGGGTCGCGCGGGCGAGCAGCTCGCCCAGGCCCTCGGAGTCCCCGGCCAGACAGCCGATCGGCTCGAAGGCGGTCACCACGTTGTACGAGGGAGCACCGCAGGCCCCGGCCGCGTCCTCGGGAGCGCCCTCCACGACGCGGGCGTCGGCACGCGCGTGTGCGCCCCGTCCCTCCGGCAGCAGCCGCTCCCGCGCGAGAGCCGTTCTCTCGGGCGACGAGCCGTCGACCCCGGTGACCGCGGCGCCCCGCGACGCCGCCATCAGCAGTGCGAGCCCCGACCCGCAGCCGAGGCCCAGCAGCCGGGTGCCGGTGCCCACGTCGAGCCGGCGGTAGACCGCCTCGTAGAGCGGGACCAGCATCCGTTCCTGGATCTCGGCCCAGTCACGCGCGCGTGCACACTGGTCCACACGGGATGTGGTCCCCGGGCGAGGCAGTTGCTGCCGCACGAGCGTAGGTGTCATATCGAAAGCGCCCCAATCCGCCGAGAGTCGTCTCTGTGCCCGTTTTCAGGGCCCCCGTGACAGTGCGCTCGCACTCCCCCCGTATGCCAGATAACTCCGCACCTGGCGTGCCGTCCAGGGGTCGCGGACACCGGTTTGCGGACTGTCTACGCGTGGATAAAAGAATTCACATCCCCGCAACGTGGGCCCGTACGATCGCGACATGGCTAAAGCACCCGTTCTCACCCCCCGGGCGGACGACTTCCCGCGCTGGTACCAGGATCTGATCTCCAAGGCGGAGCTGGCCGACAACGGCCCGGTGCGCGGCACCATGGTCATCCGACCGTACGGGTACGGGATCTGGGAGCGGATGCAGCAGGAGATGGACGCCCGGATCAAGGAGACGGGCACGCAGAACGCGTACTTCCCCCTCCTGATCCCGCAGTCGTACCTGACCAGGGAGGCCGAGCACGTCGAGGGTTTCGCGCCCGAACTGGCGGTGGTGACGCACGGCGGCGGCAAGGAGCTCGAGGAGCCCGCGGTGGTCCGCCCCACCTCCGAGATGATCATCAACGACTACTTCTCGAAGTGGATCCAGAGCTACCGCGACCTTCCCCTGCTGATCAACCAGTGGGCCAACGTGGTCCGTTGGGAACTGCGGCCCCGGCTGTTCCTGCGCACCAGCGAATTCCTCTGGCAGGAGGGCCACACGGCGCACGCGACGTACGAGGAGGCGCGCGACTTCGCCGCGCACATCCATCGGGAGGTCTACGAGGACTTCATGGTGAATGTCCTCGCGATGGACGTCGTCCCCGGCCGCAAGACCGTCAAGGAGCGCTTCGCGGGCGCCATCAACACCCTCACCCTCGAAGGCATGATGGGCGACGGCAAGGCCCTCCAGATGGCCACCAGCCATGAGTTGGGCCAGAACTTCGCCAAGGCCTTCACCACCCAGTACCTGTCGAAGGAGGGCAGGCAGGAGCTCGTCTGGCAGACCTCTTGGGGCTCCACCACCCGCATGATCGGCGCCCTGGTGATGATGCACGGCGACGACAACGGCCTACGGGTCCCGCCGCGCCTCGCCCACACTCAGGCCGTCGTCCTCGCGATCAAGGGCGACGACGCGGTTCTGGCCAAGGTCCGCGAGATCGGCGACCGGCTGAAGGCCGCGGGCGTACGCGTCCACGTGGACGACCGCACGGACGTCCCGTTCGGCCGCCGCGCCGTCGACTGGGAGCTGAAGGGCGTCCCCGTTCGCATCGAGGTAGGCCCCCGCGACCTGGAGAACGGCACCGCCATGCTCGCCCGCCGCATCCCCGGCGGCAAGGAAGCGGTTGCGATCGACTCCCTCGCGGGGCTGTTGCCCACGATCTTCGAGGAGGACCAGGCGCTGCTCCTGAGGCAGTCGCGCGAGCGCCGGGAGTCCCGGACGACCGAGGTGTCGACGATCGGCCAGGCCATCGAGGCGGCCGGCGCGGGCGGCTGGGCGCGCATCCCCTGGGCCGTGCTCGGCGAGAAGGGCGAGGCCGAGCTGGCGGAGCACGCCGCGAGCGTACGGTGTCTGGTCGCCGAGGACGGGTCGGTGCCCGACTCCTACGACGCACCCGGTAACGTCGCGGTCGTGGCGCGCGCTTACTAGAGCGATCCGTTCCGTCGCGAGAGCGACCGAAACGCCCCTTGCGCATCTGACGACCACAGGTGCCCCGGCGCGCGGACCTTGTCTACGCGCCGGGGCTACGTGTCACTACGTACCGCCTTGCGTGGAGCTGCGAGGCTTCTCCGCAGATCAGCGCACCCGCCCTCGTCGGGACGCACTAGCGGCAACTGACGGGTACGTGCAAATTATTTGGGATGCCCCGGAATCGGAACACAGGGGCACTCAGGCTCGTTGTCATTACGTGAGCACGACACAGACACCACCCGTTCTCGCCGCAGAACTGGCGCAGGCGTGGGCCGACATTCAGCGGTACCACCCCGAGCTGCCGGATCTTGCCGCCCCCGAGTCCCTGATCGGGGAGTCGTCGTCCGCATGCGGGCACGAACTCTCCTTCGAGCGACTGCTCCATGAGGCAGTCCACGGCATCGCCGCCGCCCGCGGGGTCCGCGACACCTCCCGCGCCGGCCGCTACCACAACCGGAGATTCCTCGCGATCGCCGAGGAACTGGGTCTCGACCACCCCGAGGAACCGCATCCCAGCAGCGGCTTCTCGCTGGTCACCCTCAACCCCGAGGCGAAGCGTCGCTACCGCCCGACCATCGAGAGACTGCAGCGCGCCCTGAAGGCCCACACGGCGGCCACCTCCGCCGACACGGCCCGCAGCTTCCGGGGCCCGGCCGCCCGCCACGGCTCCTCCGGCGGAGGCGTCCGGGTCAAGGCGGTCTGCGACTGCGGACGCAACGTCCGGGTCGTCCCCTCCGTACTCGCCCAGGCCCCCATCGTCTGCGGCGGCTGCGGAAAGCCCTTCCGGATCCCGGAGGTCGTGGGCGCGGCGTGACGCGACGACGAACTGAACAGACGGCTGCTCGTGGCGGCCGTACCAGTGAGTCGTACGTCGAGTCGTACAGCGAGCCTCACGTCGAGTCGGGAGTGGAGGGTGCCGTCCCGGCGGCACCCTCCACGCGCCGGTGAGCGCGACGCACCCCTGGCGCGGGGTGCCGCTTGGGCATGGCCGCACGCGCCCCCTCGCGGCAAGCGCGACCCGCGGGGTGTGGCACAATGGCTAGCTGTACTCGACAGCCGCACAGGACCCCTCTCTCCTCCGGCTGACGCGTCCATCGGGCACTCGGGTACCGCAACCCCACGCGGCATTCTCGCCGTGCCCAACCACGTCAAATCCAGGAGAACCCACTCCCGTGGCAGTCAAGATCAAGCTGAAGCGTCTGGGCAAGATCCGTTCGCCTCACTACCGCATCGTCGTCGCCGACTCCCGTACCCGTCGTGACGGTCGTGCGATCGAGGAGATCGGCAAGTACCACCCGACGTACAACCCCTCGGTCATCGAGGTCGACGCGGACCGCGTCGCCTACTGGCTGGGTGTCGGCGCGCAGCCGACCGAGCCCGTGCTCGCCATCCTGAAGAAGACCGGCGACTGGCAGAAGTTCAAGGGCGAGCCCGCCCCGGCGCCGCTCCTCGTCGCCGAGCCGAAGTCCACGCGCCCGTCGTTCGAGGCCCTCGGCGGCGACGACGAGGGCAAGGGTGAGGCGATCACCCAGAAGAAGAAGGCTGAGAAGAAGGACGAGGCCGCGGCCGAGTCTTCTTCGTCTGAGTCGACCGAGGCCTGAGCATGCTCGAGGAGGCTCTCGAGCACCTCGTCAAGGGCATCGTCGACTACCCCGACGACGTACAGGTCGCCTCGCGCAACCTGCGTCGCGGGCGCGTCCTCGAGGTCCGGGTCCACCCCGATGACCTCGGCAAGGTGATCGGCCGCAACGGCCGTACCGCCCGCGCCCTGCGCACCGTCGTGGGTGCCATCGGCGGCCGCGGAGTCCGCGTCGACCTCGTCGACGTGGACCACGTCCGCTGACGCAATTCGCAGCACCGGCTCGGGCCGGGGAAGGCCATCGAGCCGTCCCCGGCCCGACGTCGTACGGTCGTCCGGACCGTCCGATGACAGGAGATCAAGCACAGTGCAGCTGGTAGTCGCACGGATCGGCCGCGCCCACGGCATCAAGGGCGAGGTCACCGTCGAAGTACGTACCGACGAGCCGGAGCTGAGGCTCGCGCCCGGCGCCGTACTGGCCACCGACCCGGCCTCGACGGGGCCCCTCACCATCGAGACCGGCCGGGTGCACAGCGGCCGCCTCCTGCTGCGCTTCGAGGGCGTGAAGGACCGCAACGCGGCGGAGGCGCTGCGCAACACCCTCCTGATCGCCGAGGTGGACCCGGAGGAACTCCCCGAGGAGGAGGACGAGTACTACGACCACCAGCTGATCGACCTCGACGTGGTCACCAAGGACGGGGTCGAGGTCGGCCGGATCACCGAGGTCTCGCACCTGCCCTCCCAGGACCTCTTCATCGTCGAGCGGCCCGACGGCAGCGAGGTGATGATTCCCTTCGTCGAGGAGATCGTCACCGAGATCGACCTCGAGGAGCAGCGCGCGGTCATCGACCCGCCTGCCGGACTGATCGACGACCGCGCGGAGATCGCGTCGTCGCGGGACGAGGCCTGATGCGCCTCGACATCGTCACGATCTTCCCCGAGTACCTCGCCCCCCTGAACGTCTCCCTCGTCGGGAAGGCACGCGCGCGTGGACAGCTGAATGTGCACGTGCATGATCTGCGCTCCTGGACGTACGACCGGCACAACACCGTCGACGACACGCCGTACGGCGGCGGCCCCGGCATGGTCATGAAGACCGAACCCTGGGGCGACGCGCTGGACTCCGTCCTCGCCGACGGCTACGAGACCGGCGCCCGCCGGCCCGCCCTCATCGTCCCCACCCCGAGCGGCCGACCCTTCACCCAGACCCTCGCCGTCGAACTCTCCGAGCGGCCCTGGCTGGTCTTCACCCCGGCCCGCTACGAGGGCATCGACCGCCGTGTCATCGACGAGTACGCCACCCGGATGCCCGTGTACGAGGTGTCCATCGGCGACTACGTGCTCGCCGGCGGCGAGGCGGCCGTCCTCGTCATCACGGAGGCCGTGGCCCGTCTGCTGCCCGGTGTCCTCGGCAACGCCGCGTCCCACCAGGACGACTCCTTCGCGCCCGGCGCCATGGCCAACCTCCTGGAGGGGCCGGTCTACACGAAGCCGCCCGAGTGGCGCGGCCGGGACATCCCCGAGGTGCTGCTCAGCGGCCACCACGGCAAGATCGCGCGCTGGCGCCGGGACGAAGCCCTGAGGCGCACGACGGCCAACCGGCCCGACCTCATCGAGCGCTGCGACCCCAAGGCCTTCGACAAGAAGGACCGGGAGATGCTCTCCATCCTCGGCTGGGCCCCCGACCCCGAGGGCGAGCCCCACGGCCGATTTTGGCGTCGGCTGGAGGGCGTGGAAGAATAGGCCGCTGTTGTGCGTCGTCCGGCGTGCGCCCCTGCCACAGGGGGACACGACGCCCGCCCCGACACGGACAGCATCCTCTTGGAAAACCTAGCTCCCGCCTATGACCTGTGGCATGGGCGAAGAAAGCAGACGCAATGTCTCACCTGCTCGACTCCCTCGACTCCGCGTCGCTGCGCAGCGACATCCCGGCCTTCCGCCCGGGTGACACCGTCAACGTCCACGTCCGCGTCATCGAGGGCAACCGCTCCCGTGTGCAGCAGTTCAAGGGCGTTGTGATCCGCCGCCAGGGCGCCGGTGTCCGCGAGACCTTCACGGTCCGCAAGGTCTCGTTCTCCGTCGGCGTCGAGCGCACCTTCCCGGTGCACACCCCGATCGTCGAGAAGATCGAGCTCGTCACCCGCGGTGACGTCCGTCGCGCCAAGCTGTACTACCTGCGCGAGCTGCGCGGCAAGGCGGCGAAGATCAAGGAGAAGCGCGACAACTGAGCGCGCACTCACGTGTCACAGAGGGGCCGGATACGATCTGGCCCCGATGGACACCGAGGCACAGCAGTACAAGGAGCGCGACCGCTCCCCCCGCCCTTCCGAAGCCGGGACGCCATCCGTCCCGGCCGGTTCCGAGGAGACCTCGGACACGGAGCGGCCGGAGGGGCGGTCGCGTTTCGCATGGGTGGGGCGGGCCGCCGAGTCCGTTCCGGGTGGGCGATACACCCTTGCCGTACTGATCTGCCTGCTTTTTCTCACGATCTTCAGCAACTTCGTGATGCAGCCGTTCCAGATTCCCAGCAGCTCCATGGAGCGTTCATTGAGGATCGGGGACCGCGTTCTCGTAAATAAGTTGGCGTACCGTTTCGGTTCTGAGCCGCGGCGAGGTGACGTCGTCGTCTTCGACGGCACCGGCTACTTCGGGAACGCCGACTACATCAAGCGCGTTGTCGGCGTGGGGGGAGATCGGGTGGTCTGCTGCGACCAGGAGGGGAGGCTTGAGGTGAACGGCCGGTCGGTCGACGAGTCGTCGTTTCTGTATCCGGGGGACAGCCCGTCGAGCGTGCCCTTCGACGTGGTCGTACCCGAGGGGCGCCTGTTCCTCCTCGGCGACCACCGCGGCGAATCCAGCGACTCCCGCGACCACCTGGGCTCCCCGGGTGGCGGCATGATCCCCCTCGACGCCGTGATCGGCCGGGCCGACTGGATCGCCTGGCCCGCGGACCACTGGACGCGTCTGCACCGCCCCGACGCCTACGCGCGCGTGCCCGCCGCCGGCGGTGCGCATGGGTAACCGTGGCAGGCCCCGCGGTGCCGCCAGCGCCCCGTCCGACAATCTGCTGCCCACCGGCACCCGCCGAGCCGGCGGTGCCGCCCGGCCGAGCCGGGTCGAGCGGCGCAAGCTCGCCCGCAAGATCAAACGGCGCAGGCGCCGCTCGGCGGTCAAGGAGATCCCGCTCCTCGTCGGTGTCGCCGTCCTGATAGCGCTGGTCCTGAAGACCTTCCTCGTCCAGGCGTTCGTGATCCCGTCGGGCTCCATGGAGCAGACGATCCAGATCGGCGACCGCGTCCTGGTGGACAAGCTCACCCCGTGGTTCGGTTCGAAGCCGGTCCGGGGTGACGTCGTCGTCTTCAAGGACCCCGGCGGCTGGCTGGAGGACGAGCAGACCACGGCCACGACCGAGGACCCCATCGTCATCAAGCAGATCAAGGAGGGCCTGCAGTTCATCGGACTGCTCCCCTCCGACGACGAGAAGGACCTGATCAAGCGGGTCGTCGCGGTCGGCGGCGACACCGTCAAGTGCTGCGATCTCCAGGGCCGCGTCACCGTCAACGGCATGCCGCTGGACGAGACGGCCTACGTCCACCCGGGCAACAAGCCCTCCACACAGGAGTTCCAGGTCACCGTGCCCCAGGGACGCCTCTGGGTGATGGGCGACCACCGCGAGAACTCGGCCGATTCACGCGCCCACCAGGCTGACGACTCGAAGACGGCCAAGTTCAGCGGTACGGTCCCCATGGATTCCGTGGTCGGCAGAGCCGTGGTCATCGCCTGGCCGGTCGGGCACTGGGGACAGTTGGAGGAGCCTGACACGTTCTCCGCCGTGCCGAGCGGGTCGCCCATCGCCCTCGGCGCTTCGCATAGGGTGGCCCCCGCGGATCGAAACGGATTGATCCCCCTCCCGACCCCTGCGGAACTCCCGCTCGTTATGGGAGTGGTGGGCCTGCACCGGATGTGGCGCGGGCGGCGGTACGGCGTGAGGAGTGGATGTGGGGGATTTGGCGGTCGGCGCACGGTCCGGACACGGTGGTTCCGAGGAGCGGCCCGAGCAGTCCGACGAGGCGGCTTCCCCGGCCGCGGAGAACGCCGTGGGTTCCGAGGATTCCGTGTCCGACGGGAGTGACCACCCGGACGGGGCGGACGGCGGGGAAGAAACCCGGACCTCGACGGACGACGGCGAGCAGAACCGTACGCCCAAGAAGAAACAGCGCTCCTTCTGGAAGGAACTGCCGATCCTCATCGGGATCGCGCTGGTCCTCGCGCTGCTGATCAAGACCTTCCTGGTCCAGGCGTTCTCCATCCCGTCGGACTCGATGCAGAACACCCTCCAGGAGGGCGACCGGGTCCTGGTCGACAAGCTCACCCCCTGGTTCGGTTCCGAGCCGGAGCGCGGCGAGGTCGTCGTCTTCCACGACCCGGCCGGCTGGCTCAGGGGTGAGCCCACCCTGGAGCCCAACCCCGTTCAGCGGGTCCTCGGCTGGATCGGCCTGATGCCGTCCGCGGAGGAGAAGGACCTCATCAAGCGGGTCATCGGCGTCGCCGGCGACACCGTGGAGTGCAAGGGCACCGGCCCCCTGAAGGTCAACGGCAAGGCGCTGAACGAGCCGTACGTGTACCCGGGCAACACCCCCTGCACCGTCGACGACACCGGCGGCCAGTTCAAGGTGAAGGTACCCGAGGGCAAAATCTGGGTCATGGGTGACCACCGGCAGAACTCGCTGGACTCCCGTTACCACCAGAACGACAAGAACAAGGGCATGGTCCCGGTGGACAATGTCGTCGGCCGCGCCATCGTGGTCGCCTGGCCGCCGACCCGCTGGTCCACGCTGCCGGTTCCCGACACCTTCGACCAGAACCTGAGCGCCGCCGCGCCCGGCGCGCTCGGCCTCGCGGGCGCGGTTCCGCTGGTGCTGTGGCGCCGACGCCGTCTCCTCGCGACCGAGAGCCCGAGGGTTTCTGGCACGGGTACCGCCGGGTAGGGTGCCGTCCCAGACGCCGATCACGGTGGCTCCGCACGGCGCCCGGGCGATCGGATCTCCGAACTGGGGGAGCACTGGCATGAGCGGGACGACAGGCCGTACGGACGAGGGCCGCGGACGGCTCGGCAGCAAGCTGTCGGGGCTGGCCGTGGCCCTCGGCTGTGTGCTCTTCCTCGGCGGCTTCCTGTGGGGTGCCGTCGTCTACCAGCCCTACACGGTGCCGACCGACTCCATGTCGCCCACCATCACCTCCGGCGACCGCATCCTGGCCCAGCGGGTCGACGGCGCCGACGTCCAGCGCGGTGACGTCGTGGTCTTCCGGGAGGAGGCCTGGGGCAACTCGCCCATGGTCAAGCGGGTCGTCGCGGTGGGCGGGGACACGGTCGCCTGCTGCACCGACGGCAAGCTGACCGTCAACGGCAAGAAGATCGACGAGGGGTATCTGCCGAAGGGTCAGGACGCCGAGCTGACCGGCATCCCCGAGATCACCGTCCCCAAGGGCCGACTCTTCCTCCTCGGTGACGAACGCAGCGGCTCGCTGGACTCCACCGCCCACCTCACCGAGGCGGGCCAGGGCACGGTCCCGCGGGGCAACGTGGACGCGCGCGTGGACGCCGTCGTCTGGCCGATGGACGGCATGCTGGCCCGCCCCACGGGCTTCGAGACGCTGGGCGCGCTGTCCTCTCCCGGTCCGCTGCGGCTGATCACCGCCGCGCTGGTCGTGGGCATGCTGCTCGTCCTGGGCGGCGCGGCCTACGGCCCCGTGGCCAAGCGGCTGGGCGGCCGTGACCGCACGCCGACGGAGCCCGCCCGTGTCGGCTGAGCCGCCGCGTGAGCCGTCGTACGGTGCGTCACCGAAGCCGTCGTACGCGCAGCCGCCGGTGTCGTCGTACGGGGCTTCCTACAGCCCTTACGGCGGTGACGACCGGGATGCCGGGGACGCGGCCGAGGACACCTACGAGGGCGGGCTGCGCAAGGTGGCCCGGGTGATCCTGCTGGATCCGCTGGAAAGGATCCTCCTGCTGCACGGGCATGAACCGGACGATCCGTCGGACGACTGGTGGTTCACCCCCGGCGGCGGCGTCGAGGGCGCGGAGACCCTGGAGGAGGCCGCGCTGCGGGAGCTCGCCGAGGAGACCGGGATCACGGACGCGGAGCTCGGCCAGGTCCTCTGGCGGCGGAGGTGCTCCTTCCCCTTCGCCGGGCGCCGCTGGGACCAGGACGAGTGGTACTTCCTGGCCCGTACGGCCGTCGCGCACCAGCCGCTGCCCGGCGCGGCGGGCCTGACCGAGCTGGAACGGCGCAGTGTCGCGGGAGCACGCTGGTGGACGTGCGGGGAACTCACCCGCACGCATGAGACTGTGTACCCGACCAGACTCGCCGAACTGCTGCGCACGCTGCTCGACGAGGGTCCCCCGGCCCAGCCCGTGGTCCTCGAGACCGAAATTGTCTAGAGGCGTGCGGGGCTGGCGCACAATGGTGGGATCGCACGGCTGAAGGGGAACATGCCATGAGCGCCGAGGACCTCGAGAAGTACGAGACCGAGATGGAGCTGAAGCTCTACCGGGAGTACCGCGATGTCGTCGGTCTGTTCAAATACGTGATCGAGACCGAGCGGCGCTTCTACCTCACCAACGACTACGAGATGCAGGTGCACTCGGTACAGGGCGAGGTGTTCTTCGAGGTGTCCATGGCGGACGCCTGGGTGTGGGACATGTATCGCCCGGCCCGGTTCGTGAAGCAGGTGCGGGTGCTCACGTTCAAGGACGTGAACATCGAGGAGCTCAACAAGAGCGATCTGGAGCTGCCGGGCAGCTGAGTCCGGAGCCGATGTCGGGGCCGGGGCCGGGGCGGGGTTGGGCTCCGGGCCGGGTGTCGCTGGGCGGCTGGTGCTGTCGTCATACGTGTGGGTGACGAGGTTGTCCACAATCGTCGGCTTTTCCACCAAGATCCAATAGTGGGTGGGGATGCCCTCAGTGTTGGCGCCGGAGGTGGTGCCGACATGGGCAACGCACGAGGAGCACTCGGCAGGTACGGCGAGGAGCTGGCCGCACGGCGGCTGGCCCAGGCCGGGATGACGGTCCTGGAGCGCAACTGGCGCTGCGGCAGGACCGGTGAGATCGACATCGTGGCCAGGGAGGGCGACGCGCTGGTCGTCTGCGAGGTCAAGACCCGAAGGGCCGGCCCCTTCGAACACCCGATGGCGGCCGTCACGACCACCAAGGCGGAACGCCTGCGTGGCCTCGCCGAACGCTGGCTCCAGGAACACGGAGGGGCCCCACCGGGCGGCGTCCGCATCGACGTCGTGGGAGTCGTCCTGCCCCACCGCGGCGCACCCGTCGTGGAACACGTGCGGGGGGTGGCCTGATGGGATTCGCCCGTGCCTGCTCCGTGGCCCTCGTGGGCGTGGAGGGCGTCGTCGTCGAGGTCCAGGCGGACCTCGAACCGGGCGTGGCGGCGTTCACGCTGGTGGGCCTGCCGGACAAGAGCCTGACGGAGAGCAAGGACCGGGTCAGGGCGGCGGTGGTGAACTCCGGCGCCGAGTGGCCCCAGAAGAAGCTGACGGTGGGGCTCAGTCCCGCGTCGGTGCCCAAGGCGGGCAGCGGCTTCGACCTGGCGGTCGCCTGTGCGGTCCTGGGTGCCTCCGAGCGGATCGATCCCCGGGTGCTCTCCGACATCGTGATGATCGGCGAGCTGGGCCTCGACGGGAGGGTTCGCCCGGTGCGGGGCATCCTGCCGGCTGTCCTGGCCGCCGCGGAGGCCGGGTACGAACAAGTGGTCGTGCCGGAGTGTTCCGCCGCGGAGGCGTCCTTGGTGCCCGGGGTGTCGGTGCTGGGCGTTCGCACCTTGCGGCAACTGATCGCCGTCTTGGCCGATGAGCCCGTGCCGGACGAGGAGCCCGACGAGGGACGTCCGGATCCCCTGCTGGCGGGGCTGCGCATGCCCGGTACGGGCGCCGCCACCGGCATGCACACAGCGGGCGCCGCTCAACAGGACCAGGGCCATGACCTGGCCGATGTCGTCGGGCAGCTCGCGGCGCGGACCGCGGTCGAGGTGGCGGCAGCGGGTGGACACCACCTCTTCCTGGAAGGCCCACCGGGCGCGGGGAAGACGATGCTCGCGGAGCGGCTCCCGGCCATCCTGCCGGAACTGGGCCGGGAGGAGTCCTTGGAGGTCACGGCCGTCCATTCGATCGCCGGTCTGCTGCCGGTGGGAAAGCCGCTGGTCGATACGGCGCCCTACTGCGCGCCGCACCACTCGGCGACGATGCAGGCCCTCGTCGGGGGAGGCCAGGGCATCGCGCGGCCCGGCGCGGTGTCGTTGGCCCACCGTGGGGTGCTCTTCCTCGATGAGACTCCCGAGTTCAGCAGTCAGGTGCTGGACGCCCTGCGCCAGCCGTTGGAGGCGGGCCACGTCGTGATCGCGCGCAGTGCCGGGGTCGTCCGGTTCCCGGCGAAGTTCCTCATGGTGCTCGCCGCCAATCCATGCCCGTGCGGGCGTTTCTCCCGGACCGACGACCTGTGCGAGTGCCCGCCGGCCTCAATTCGGCGGTATCAGGCCCGGTTGTCCGGGCCGCTGCTGGACCGGGTCGATCTGCGTGTCGAGATCGACCGGGTCACCCGGTCCGAGCTCACCCAGCGAGGCGCCCGAGGCGAATCCACGGCGACGGTGGCAGCCAGGGTGCGCGCGGCCAGGGAACGCGCCGCACTGCGACTGGCCGGCACGCCGTGGCGCACGAACAGCGAGATCCCCGGGCGTGAGCTGCGCAGCAGGTGGCATGCGGCGCCCGGTGCCATGGACGAGGCCGAGCGGAGCCTGGAGAGGGGCATGCTGACGGCGCGGGGACTGGACCGGGTTCTGCGGGTCGCCTGGACGATCTCGGACCTCGTCGGCCACGAGCGTCCCGATGCGGCGGACGTCAACCTGGCTCTGCAACTGCGCACCGGCATTCCGCGTGGGGTGCCCACGGCGATCGGAGCACTGGTATGAAGCCGGAGCACCGCCACGCGCGGGTGGGTGCGCCATGACCGGTGGCGGTGCCCCGGACGCCGAGCGGGTCCATCGGGCCTTCCTCGCCCGTGTCATCGAACCCGGGGACGAGCTCGCCGGGCGGTGGCTGCGGGAACTGGGAGCAGGAGAGACCGCGCGGCGGCTTTACGAGGGCGGTGGGGCGCTGCCGGGGGCGTCGGAGAAGCGGTGGGCGGGGCTGCGGTCCCGCGCCGCACGCGCCGACCCGGAAGAAGACCTCGCACAGGCCCGAGCGGCCGGCGTCAGGTTTCTGGTGCCCGGGGACGTGGAGTGGCCCGGGCAGCTGGATGATCTGGGGGACGGGAGGCCGGTCGGGCTCTGGGTGCGGGGGGCGGCACATGCCCGGATGTGGGCCCTGCGGTCCGTGGCCGTCGTCGGGGCCAGGGCCTGCACGGAGTACGGGGCGCACATGGCGGCCGTCCTCGGGGCGGGGCTGGCCGAGCGAGGCTGGGTGGTGGTGTCCGGTGGCGCCTACGGCGTCGACGGTGCCGCTCACCGGGGCGCGCTCGGGGTCGGCGGGGCCACCGTCGCCGTGCTGGCCTGCGGGGTGGACCGGCCGTATCCACGTGGCCATGCCCAGTTGATCAACAGGATCGCCGAACAGGGGCTCGTGGTGGGGGAACTGCCGCCGGGGGAGCATCCCACCCAGAGCCGCTTCATCCTGCGGAACAGGGTCATCGCCGCCCTCACCAGAGGCACCGTGGTCGTCGAGGCGGCCCACCGCAGCGGCGCCCTGGTCACCGCGCGGGCCGCGCAGCGGCTGGGGAGGTTCACGATGGGCGTGCCCGGACCGGCGACCTCGGCCCTGTCGGCGGGGGTGCACGAGCTGCTGCGCGGCGACGCCGTGCTCGTGTCGGACGCCGCGGAGATCGTCGAGCTGGTCGGCGACATGGGCGAGCTGGCGCCCGCCAGACGGGGCCCGGTCCTCCCGCGTGACCTGCTCGAACCCGGTGCGCGACAGGTCCTCGCCGCGCTGCCGGGGCGGGGCGCGGCGACAGCCGACGCGGTGGCCAGGGGCGCCGGGACGACCGTGGACGACGCGATCGGGAGACTGTACGAACTCCGCGCACTTGGTTACGTCGAACGACACGGCGACAGCTGGAAGTTGACACGCCAGGCGATGATCTCCGTTTCTTCGGATCGGAGGCCAAGTTGACCGTGCGTGTTCGGCCGTCCGGGGGAACGCCGACAGCCTTGCGGTTTCCGGCAGTTGGGCCCGGCACCTGTGTCACGCAGTGCGACCGGCGTGACCTCGGGGTGCTCCCAGCGGAACGTATCTGCGTGCGGGTGATCCCTCCACCTTCGCGCACTGCGACTCCTCAGTCACGCTACGCTCACGAGGATTCCGACTCAGACAGGCATCTCGACATCAGACCGACAGCTCACCCAGGCACCCCCAGTTCACAGCAGAACGGCACAAGGCGACGAATGCCCCAGCACACCTCCGGGTCTGACCGGGCGGCGGTACCGTCCGCCGCTCGCGGCACCGTGCGCCCGCCCGCCCCCTCGACACTCGACGAGTTGTGGCGGACGTACAAGACGACGAACGACGAACGACTGCGCGAGCAGCTGATCCTCCACTACTCACCCCTGGTGAAGTACGTCGCGGGCCGGGTGAGTGTCGGCCTGCCGGCCAACGTCGAGCAGGCGGACTTCGTCTCCTCCGGGGTCTTCGGGCTCATCGACGCGATCGAGAAGTTCGACATCGATCGGGAGATCAAGTTCGAGACGTACGCGATCACCCGGATCCGGGGCGCGATGATCGACGAACTGCGTGCGCTGGACTGGATCCCGCGCTCCGTGCGGCAGAAGGCGCGCAATGTGGAGCGGGCCTACGCCACCCTGGAGTCCCGCCTCAGACGCACCCCCTCCGAGGGCGAGGTCGCCGCCGAGATGGGTATTCCGGTCGACGAACTCCACTCCGTCTTCAGCCAGTTGTCGCTGGCCAACGTGGTGGCCCTGGAGGAGCTGCTGCACGTCGGGGGCGAGGGCGGTGGCCGGCTGAGCCTGATGGACACGCTGGAGGACACCGCCGCGGACAACCCGGTGGAGGTGGCGGAGGACCGGGAGCTGCGGAGGTTTCTGGCACGGGCCATCAACACGCTGCCCGAGCGGGAGAAGACCGTCGTCACGCTGTACTACTACGAGGGGCTCACACTCGCCGAGATCGGCAACGTGCTCGGTGTGACGGAGAGCCGGGTGAGCCAGATCCACACGAAGTCGGTGCTGCAGCTGCGGGCCAAGCTGGCGAGTTTCGGCCGTTGAGCCGGGGGCGCCGGGGTGTCGGGGCAGCGGGGTACCGGAGCGGTCGGGGTGAGGGGGGGCGGTCGGGGCTATGGGGGCGGCCGGTCGGGGCTATGGGGGCGGCCGGTCGGGGGAAGGCACTCCCGTGGGAGGCGGTCCGTCCGTAGAGTGGTTTACGTGCCAAGGATTCGAGCGGCCTCCGTGGCCGAGCACCGGTCGATGCAGCGAGCCGCCCTGCTGGACGCGGCTCGGTCTCTGTTGTCCGAGGGTGGGACCGAGGCGTTGACGTTCCCGGCCCTCGCCGAGCGCACGGGGCTGGCGCGGTCGTCCGTCTATGAGTACTTCCGGTCCCGGGCAGCCGTGGTCGAGGAACTGTGCGAGGTGGACTTTCCTCTCTGGTCGGCTGAGGTCGAGGCGGCGATGGCGGCCGTCGACCTGCCCGAGGAGAAGGTCGAGGCGTACGTCCGCAAGCAGTTGGAGCTGGTCGGGGATCGGCGCCACCGGGCCGTGGTGGCGATCTCGGCGAGCGAGCTGGACGCGGGTGCCCGGGAGAAGATCCGCGCCGCGCACGGCGGGCTGATCGCGATGATCGTCGAGGCGCTGGCGGCGTTGGGACAGGCGGAGCCCAGGCTGGCCGCGATGCTGCTCCAGGGTGTCGTGGACGCGGCTGTGCGGCGGATCGAGCTGGGCGCGGCGGAGGAGCCGGCCGCCATCACCGACGCGGCGGTCGCGATGGTCCTGCGGGGCGTCCGGGGCTGACCACGTCGGCGTCCTTCGGTGCGGGGTGCCGCCCGGCTTTGCGGGCCGGGCGGCGACGGTGGGGCGTGACGGCTGGGGGCAGGGTGGCTGCTGCTGGCTGGTTTCCGCTGGCCATCGGGTGCGGTGCGGCCCATCCCATGTGGAGGGCATGATGCGCGCTTGCCGAGCCCGGCCTGGCCCCGAACCGACCTGATCTGGCCGGCTCGGCCTGGCCGCCCCGCCCTGCTGAGCGGCGCCTGGCCTGGCAGTCCCGCCTTGCTCAGCGCCGCCCTGCCTGGCAGGCCTGGCGGCAAGGCGCCGCATGGCTGGCTTGGCCTGGTCCGCCCGCCCCCCGTGGCACCGCGGTGTGGCCGGTGAGCGAGTCGCTCCTCGGTGTCAGCGCGGCCACGCGCCGGCAGCCGTCGGGGGCCTGGTGGCGTTGGCCGTCCTGGCCCGTACCGGAGCGCCGGAAGCTGCGGGAGCCGTTACGCGGGTACCGGGAGCAGTCGGGACGGGCCTCGGTGGAGTAGCCAGGGTGGGAGGAGGGACAGGGGGTTCAGGTAGGTGTCGGCTCTGCGGAGGCCCCAGTGGAGGCAGGCCGTGGGGCAGTGGGAGGGGGAGGCTTCCAGGGTGCCGAGGATGTCTCCCGGGGCCACCTCGTCGCCCCTTCGCACGGATGCCCGGACCGGTTGATAGGTGGTCCGCAGTGGAGGGTCGCCCGTGTTCTCCAGCTCGACCGAGATGACGCCCCGGCCTGCCACCCGGCCCGCGAAGGACACCACGCCCGAGGCAACGGCCCGGACAGGCGAGCCGGCGGGGGCCGACAGGTCGACGCCTCGGTGACCGCGGGCGTAGGTGGTCGGCGGAGGCTCCCACGCTCGTACCACCGGAGGCCGCAGACCCACGGGCCATGCCCGGCCGATCGCCGGGACCGGGTCGACCGTGTCCACCCCGGTCGCCGAACCGGAGGGGTCCGGTGCACCCGGAGCCGCGTGCGGCGCCGACGTCCACGCCATGGCCATGAGCACGGCCAACAGCCCCGCAGACCCCCACGACCGCACCGAACACCACGACCGCACCGAACCCCACGACCGCGCCGACCCCCGCGATCGGGCAGACCCCATCGGCGGCATGGACCTCCCGGCCGCCGCCGACCTCCCAGCAGGCACTGACTCGCCAGCCCGTACCCACACGTCCGGCCCCACCGCCCGGCCCAGCGGACCGGACCGCCTCGATCCGCGTGCCCGCACCAACACCCCTGAGCGCGCCGGCCGACTCGGTCGGCCCAACCGGCGGCTCGATCCTGCCCGGCTGTCCAGGTCAGACCAGCACGTCCACCGCGTCCGGTCCGTCCCTCCCCGCCGTGGCGGCCGTAACGACCCGCCCGGCCGTGAGTACCTGTCCGGCGGTGCGAGCCACTCCAGCCACCCCGGCGGGGCAAGCCACCTGGGCCACCCCGGCGGGGCAGGCCACCTGGGCCACCGCGGCCACACCAGCCACCTCAGCCAGCCCGCCCACGCGAGCCGCCTCGTCCACCTCAGCCACCTTGACCACCCCTCCCGGCTCGGACGCTCCCGGTGGGTTTCTCGGTCGATTCGTTCGTCGGACATGCCTGAAGCGTCGCCCGAGTGGAGCGATCATGGCCGGGAACTGTGGAGTACTGGCCGGTTGTGGACATCGGCGTCACCCGGCGCCTCGCGGGTCCCGTACACTTCTGAAGGCGATCCGGGTCACCGGGTCGACTTCGCACGCCCCGGTACGTGGCCCTCAGCGGTCCGTATCAGCGCCCCTCGGTCCTCAGCGGCAACGGCGCATCGCGGGCGTCAGGCGCGAATGCCGTCCGGTGTTCGCGGCACAACCGAGAAAAATCAAGGAGAACGGCCATGGCCGTCGTCACGATGCGGGAGCTGCTGGAGAGCGGCGTCCACTTCGGTCACCAGACCCGTCGCTGGAACCCGAAGATGAAGCGCTTCATCTTCACCGAGCGCAACGGCATCTACATCATCGACCTGCTCCAGTCGCTGTCGTACATCGACCGCGCCTACGAGTTCGTCAAGGAGACCGTCGCCCACGGCGGCACGGTCATGTTCGTCGGCACGAAGAAGCAGGCGCAGGAGGCCATCGCCGAGCAGGCCACCCGCGTCGGCATGCCCTACGTCAACCAGCGCTGGCTGGGCGGCATGCTCACCAACTTCTCGACCGTCTACAAGCGTCTGCAGCGCCTCAAGGAGCTCGAGCAGATCGACTTCGAGGACGTCGCGTCGTCGGGTCTGACCAAGAAGGAGCTCTTGGTCCTCTCGCGTGAGAAGGCCAAGCTGGAGAAGACCCTCGGCGGTATCCGCGAGATGCAGAAGGTGCCCAGCGCCGTCTGGATCGTGGACACCAAGAAGGAGCACATCGCGGTCGGCGAGGCCCGGAAGCTCAACATCCCGGTCGTCGCCATCCTCGACACCAACTGCGACCCCGACGAGGTCGACTACAAGATCCCGGGCAACGACGACGCGATCCGCTCCGTCACCCTGCTCACCCGTGTGATCGCCGACGCCGTCGCCGAGGGCCTCATCGCCCGTTCCGGCGTCGCCACCGGTGACAAGGGCGAGAAGGCCGCGGGCGAGCCCCTCGCCGAGTGGGAGCGCGACCTGCTCGAGGGCGAGAAGAAGGCGGAGGAGGCCCCGGCCGCCGCCGAGGCTCCGGCTGAGGCTCCGGCCGAGGCCCCCGCTGAGGCCGCCGCCGAGGCCCCGGCCGCCGAGGCCGAGCAGGCCTGACCCGGTCAGCGTCCGTCGTGTTGACGGCGGGAGCGGTGACATGAACTCCGCTCCCGCCGTTCACCCGTAGGTCAGCGCCGCGTCGGCGATCTGCATCTGGATGGGTACCGACATCCCGATGCGGATCCCGGACCGCGCGGATCTCCGATCTCCCAGACTTCGAGAAAGACTCACAGACTCATGGCGAACTACACCGCCGCCGACGTCAAGAAGCTCCGCGAGCTCACCGGCGCCGGCATGATGGACTGCAAGAAGGCGCTGGACGAGGCCGAGGGCAACGTCGACAAGGCCGTCGAGGCGCTCCGCATCAAGGGCCAGAAGGGCGTCGCCAAGCGCGAGGGCCGCTCCGCCGAGAACGGCGCCGTGGTCTCCCTCATCGCCGACGACAACACCTCCGGTGTCCTCGTCGAGCTGAAGTGCGAGACGGACTTCGTCGCCAAGGGTGACAAGTTCCAGGCCGCCGCCAACGCGATCGCCGCGCACGTCGCCGCGACCTCCCCCGCGGACCTCGAGGCCCTGCTCGCCTCCGAGATCGAGCCCGGCAAGACCGTCCAGGCGTTCGTGGACGAGGCCAACGCCAACCTCGGCGAGAAGATCGTCCTGGACCGCTTCGCGCAGTTCGCCGACGGTTTCGTCTACGCCTACATGCACCGCACCATGCCCGACCTGCCCCCGCAGATCGGTGTCCTGGTCGAGCTGGACAAGGCCGACGCCGACCTGGCCAAGGGTGTCGCCCAGCACATCGCCGCCTTCGCGCCGAAGTACCTCTCCAAGGAGGACGTGCCGGCCGAGGTCGTCGAGTCCGAGCGCCGCGTCGCCGAGGAGACCACCCGCGCCGAGGGCAAGCCCGAGGCCGCCCTGCCGAAGATCGTCGAGGGTCGCCTCAACGGCTTCTTCAAGGACGCCACGCTGCTCGGTCAGCCGTACGCGCTCGACAACAAGAAGTCCGTCCAGAAGGTTCTGGACGAGGCCGGTGTCACCCTGAAGCGCTTCACGCGCATCAAGGTCGGCATCTGAGTCCGTACCGCGACGGACGTCCGGTCCCGATAGGGTCGGAAGCAGTCGTTCGCGTACGCCGTCGCACGCGCGCGTGCGACGGACGACAGCAGATCTGACGAGGAGGCCATTGCCGCGCATGGGATGCGAACATCACCCCACCGGCAATGGCCTTCTTCGTATGTGCGACACGTAAAGAGGCGAGATCTCCATGACCACCAAGCCCCAGAAGAGCGACGACGGCAAATTGAGCGGCCGGTTTCTGCTGAAGCTGTCCGGAGAGGCGTTCTCCGGGGGCGGTGGCCTCGGCGTCGACCCCGACGTGGTGCACGCGATCGCCCGGGAGATCGCGGCCGTCGTCCGCGACGGCGCGGAGATCGCGGTCGTCATCGGCGGCGGCAACTTCTTCCGCGGCGCCGAACTCCAGCAGCGCGGCATGGACCGTGCCCGCTCCGACTACATGGGCATGCTCGGCACGGTCATGAACTGCCTCGCCCTCCAGGACTTCCTGGAGAAGGAGGGCATCGACAGCCGGGTCCAGACCGCCATCACCATGGGCCAGGTCGCCGAGCCGTACATCCCGCTGCGCGCCGTGCGCCACCTGGAGAAGGGCCGCGTGGTCATCTTCGGCGCCGGTATGGGCATGCCGTACTTCTCCACCGACACCACCGCCGCCCAGCGCGCCCTGGAGATCGACGCCCAGGCGCTGCTGATGGGCAAGAACGGCGTGGACGGGGTATACGACTCCGACCCCAAGACCAACCCCGACGCGGTGAAGTTCGACTCCCTCGGCTACGGCGAGGTCATCACCCGCGAACTCAAGGTCGCGGACGCCACCGCCATCACGCTCTGCCGCGACAACAAGCTCCCGATCCTCGTGTTCGAGCTTCTCAAGGAGGGCAATATCGCGCGGGCCGTCAAGGGTGAGAAGATCGGCACTCTCGTGGGTGATCAGGGAAGCCGGGCCTGACCGGGTCCTTCCCCTGCCCGGGGGACGGAGCCTGACCGGGGGATGGACAATGTCCTACCGGTCGGGAACCGTGCAGGAACAAGACGCGACGCAGCCGGCCGCCGACGTGACCAAGTACAGCAGCCGGGCCTACTCAAGACACGCAGGAGCAAGTGGTGATCGAAGAGACCCTCCTCGAGGCCGAGGAGAAGATGGAGAAGGCCGTCGTCGTCGCCAAGGACGACTTCGCCGCGATCCGTACCGGTCGTGCGCACCCGGCGATGTTCAACAAGATCGTGGCCGACTACTACGGCGCGCTGACGCCGATCAACCAGCTGGCTTCGTTCTCCGTGCCGGAGCCGCGCATGGCCGTGGTGACCCCGTTCGACAAGAGCGCGCTGCGCAACATCGAGCAGGCGATCCGCGACTCGGACCTGGGCGTCAACCCCAGCAATGACGGCAACATCATCCGTGTGGTGTTCCCCGAGCTCACCGAGGAGCGCCGCCGCGAGTTCATCAAGGTCGCCAAGACCAAGGGCGAGGACGCCAAGGTCTCGATCCGTTCCGTGCGCCGCAAGGCCAAGGACGCCATCGACAAGCTCGTCAAGGACGGCGAGGTCGGCGAGGACGAGGGCCGCCGTGCGGAGAAGGAGCTCGACGACACCACCGCGAAGTACGTCGCCCAGGTGGACGAGCTGCTCAAGCACAAGGAAGCCGAGCTCCTCGAGGTCTGATGAACGACTCTTCCTGGGGGGCGCCGCCACAAGCCGGGTACTGGGCGCCGACCGACCGGGGACCTGTCCAGGGGCATGCCCCGGCGGGTCACCCGTACGATGCGGCTGAGGACCGGCATCCGATGCAGACTCAGCCCATGCCCATCGTGCCCGACGTACCCGCGCATGGCGGGAACCAGGACGACGACCGGGGGGCCGCTCGACAGGCCGGTCCCCTGTTCCGTGACGAGACACCGTCGGCGCACCCCCATGGGGAGGCGCCGCAGAAGCCGGAGCCCATGCCCGACGCCCCTCAGCCCGCCCCGCAGAAGAAGAGCGCGGGCCGTGACCTGAGCGCCGCCATAGGGGTCGGTGTCGGGCTCGGCGTGGTCATCGTCGCGTCGCTGTTCATCGTCAAGGCCGTCTTCGTCGGCGTCATAGCGGTCGCCGTCGTGGTCGGCCTGTGGGAACTCACCTCCCGCCTGCAGGAACGCAAGGGCATCAAGGCGCCGCTCGTGCCGCTCGCGGTCGGCGGCGCCGCCATGGTCGTCGCCGGGTATGTGCGCGGACCGGAGGGCGCGTGGGTGGCCATGGCGCTGACCGCGCTCGCCGTCCTCGTCTGGCGAATGACGGAACCGCCGGGGAACTACCTGAAGGACGTCACGGCGGGCGTCTTCGCCGCGTTCTACGTGCCGTTCCTCGCCACGTTCGTCGCGCTGATGCTCACCGCGGACGACGGACCGCAACGGGTCCTCACGTTCCTGGTGCTGACCGTGGTCAGCGACACGGGCGCGTACGCCGTCGGCTGGCGCTTCGGCAAGCACAAGCTCGCCCCCCGCATCAGCCCCGGCAAGACCCGTGAGGGACTGCTCGGCGCGGTCGCCTTCGCCATGGTCGCGGGCGCGCTGCTCATGCAGTTCGTCATCGACGGTGGCACCTGGTGGCAGGGCCTGCTCCTGGGCCTCGCGGTCGCCGCCAGCGCCACCCTCGGTGACCTCGGCGAGTCGATGATCAAGCGGGACCTCGGCATCAAGGACATGGGCACACTGCTGCCGGGCCACGGCGGGATCATGGACCGGCTGGACTCGCTGCTGCCGACGGCCCCGGTGGTCTGGCTGCTGCTGGTGCTGTTCGTGGGCTCCGGCTGACCGGAACGCCCCACGGGTGCGCGGTGTCACGCGGGCCCCCGACCTGGACGACAGGGCGGGGGCCCGTCGCCGTTTGTCCGGCTCAGCGGGTGAACCGGGGTCCGTCGCCTGCGCTCGTGGCGAGCCGTGGCCCTGGCCGTGGTCGAGTGGGAGGATTTTCTCAGGGGGATCACGCCGAAAGGGGGCGGGCAACATGTCCGACTTCCGTGAATCGATCGACATCGACTGCCGCCCTGAGGACGTCTGGGCGTATGTCAGCGACCTCTCCCATCTGCCCGAGTGGCAGGAGAGCGCGGTCGCGAGCGAGCCGCTGGACGCCGACCCCGTCGGTGTCGGCTCCCGGGTGCGCGTCACCCGGCATTTCGGCCGCCGGAACATTCCGATGACCATGCAGTTCACCGAGTACGAGCCGCCGCGCGCCTGGAGCCTGGAGGGCATCGACGGTCCCGTCCGCACCCATGTGCACGGGGAGATCACCCCGCTCGACCAGGGCCGCCGCTCCCGGGTCACCGTCGAGGTCGGCTTCGACGGCCGGGGCATCGGCAAGGTCCTCGTCCCCCTCGTCGTACGGCCCCAGATCCGCAGGGAGCTGCCGCGCAACGAGATGCATCTGAAGGACCGTCTGGAGCACGCGTCGGCGTAGCCGCCGACGGATCCGGCCCGGCTCCCGTGGTGCGGGAAGCGGGCCGGAGCGGGCGGCCGTGTCAGGGGCGACGGTCGCCGCCCCTGAGTAACCTCACCTGAGTTACCTCACTTGAGTCACCTCACTCGGCGAGCCGGTAGGCGTCGGTGATCGTCTGGCGCACGGTGTTGCCGCTCTTGTCCTTCAGGTCCACCAGGAAGGACACGGTCCTGGCGCTCGCCGGGTGCTTCACGCTGACCGAGCGCGCCCCCTTCGCGTCGGTCTTCACGGCCAGCGTCTTCCAGGTCTTGCCCCCGTCGAACGAGACCTTCACGGTGAGCGCGGTGACCTGCCCGGCCACGGCGGCCGCGCCTCTCACCTTCAGCGGCACCGTGAGGGTGCCGCCCGCCGGGGCGGTCCCGCTCAGGCTCAGCTTCGGCGTGAAACGCACCGCCGACAGGGGCAGCGTCACCGTCCGGTTCGGGGCCGGCCGCGCCGAGGTGAACGTCCACACCCCGGCGACCTTGGTGCTGGTGGAGGTGTCCGCGGTGGAGCGCTTCGCCTCGACCGTCAGACGGTACGCGGCGGACGCGGCGGGAACCTCGGCGGTCAGCATGTCCGTCGCCGGGCCCTCGCCGAGGATCCGGCCGCCGGACTCCAGCCGGGCGGTGCCGCCCGTGACGGCCGAGAACCCCGGGTTGCCGCCGCCGTCGGTGAACAGCGGGATCATCGCGCTGATGGTGTCACCGGTCCGCTCGGCGCCCTGACCGTCGAGCCCACCGGGCGGGAGATCGGGGCCGACCACCGCGGTGTTGAACTTCAGCGTCTGGCTGGAGCCTGGCTTGTAGGTGATCCGATCCTTCCGGTAGATCATGCGCGGCTCGCCGCGCGCGTCGAGCTGGGTGGCCGTCCAGGACCAGCGCACTCCGGCGGTGCTGAGGTAGTGCGTGGTGGACAGCGGCAGCTTCTGCTGCTGCGGTTCGACGGGCGTGCTGTTCCCGAGCTCGTCCAGCGGCCTGATGTCGACGCGGCCCTTGGCCCCGGTCACGGAGGCGCCGAAGCCGAGCTTCACCTCGGCGACCTCGGCCCGGGTGACGGTGTGGTTCAGGCCGGTGAAGAAGCTGCCCTTGCGGTTGAAGGCGAGCCGGTAGTCGACGTTCTTGCCGGCCGCGCCCGGCCTCCTCCACACACCGTTGTACTGGGCCCGCAGCGTCGGGGACGCCGGGCCGAGGGCGGCGGTGCGGATCGGCGGCACTCCGTCGGTGTACCAGAAGTTGCCCGAGCCCAGGGCCTCGTCGTAGTAGCTGACGACGGAGGTGACGAGCTTCGCGGCCTTGTCCGGGGCCTTCACGGCGAGCGGCTTCGCCTTGCGGGAGTCGAGGGTGACCTTGACGTCCTTGGTCACCTCCAGCACCGGCTGCACGAAGAAGCCCAGCTCGTTGTCCTCGGCGAAGACCAGGCTGTCCAGGTGGTAGGAGCCCTTGCGCAGCCGCTGGACCACCGTGCCGGTCGGACGGCTCGGCAGCTCCACGTAGCCGCCGTCCCCGTCACGGCGGGTGATCACCGTCGCGTACGTCTGCGCGTTCGCCCCGTCGGCGTCGATGTGCCGCACGGTGACGTCGTACGACTCCACCTCGCGCTCCACCACCAGACCGGTGCGGACCTCCTGGCCGTCTCCCGACGCCAGCACCGTGCCGCCGAAGACACCGTCGACGGTGCCCTTGCGGGTGTCGGCGGTGACGGTGGTCTTCGCGGTGCCGCCGGCCGGGACGGTGAGCTGGGTGTCCTTGACGGCGAACATGCCGGCGGGGGCGGGGCCGCCCGACGGATTCGTCGTGGCGACCGTCAGCTTAAGGGTGACGGCACGGGTGCCGAGGTTGCGGTAGGTGAGGGTCTTGGCGACCGGCTTGTCGTCGGTGTGCGGCCAGGACTGCAGGCCGAAGCCGAGGGAGCCCGGTTCGGCGGCGACCAGGGCGGTGGCGGCGCGCTCCAGGTCCACCCGGCCCGCGCCCTGCTGGTGCGCCTGCAGTCGCGGATTCGGCTTGGCCGAGCCGGTCAGGACCGTCTTCAGCCGGGCTCCGCTCCAGTCCGGGTGCTGCTGGAGCAGCAGGGCGGCGGCGCCCGCGACATGCGGGGCGGCCATGGAGGTGCCGGTCTGGGCGACGTATCCCTCACCGGAGGGCTGTTCGCTCTGCGTGGTCAGGGCGGCGGTGATCTCGACACCGGGGCCGGTGATGTCCGGCTTGGGTATGCCGTCGCGGTTCGGGCCGAGGCTGGAGAAGTCGCCGAGCTGGTCCTGCTTGTCCACGGCACCGACGGTGAGCGCCGCGGGCGCGCTGCCGGGCGACTGGATGGTGCCGGGTCCGTCCCCGCCCTTGTTGCCGGCGGACACCACGAACAGGGCCTTGCCGGAGAGCCGGGCGACGGCGGCCTCCATCGGGTCGAGACCCGGGTCGTCGCCGCCGCCGAGGCTCATGTTGACGATCTGTGCGCCCTGATCGACGGCCCACTGCATGCCGGCGACGATGCCCGAGATGTCGCCGAGGCCGTCGTCGGCCAGGACCTTGCCGTCGAGCAGCCTCACGTCGGGTGCCACGCCCTTGTAGCGGCCGCCGGACTTCGCGCCGCTCCCGGCGACGATGGAGGCCACGTGGGTGCCGTGTCCGTAGCGGTCCTTGACGTCGGGGGCCCCGCTGAAGTTCTTCTGGGCGATCTCCAGGCCCTTGAGGTCCGGGTGGGTCTGGTCGACACCCGAGTCCAGGACCGCCACTTTGACGCCCTTGCCGGTGTAGCCGGACTTCCACATGGTGGGCGCGCCGATCCGCGGCACGCTCTCGGCGAGGGTGGCCCGGACCTTCGCGTCCAGCCAGACATGGGCGAGGGTCCGTTCGGGGGCCGCCGCACCCCCTGCCGCAGGAGCCGGGGCGTGGCCGGTGACGGCCGCCCACAGCGCCGGGGCGTCGGCCTTGGGCACCTCGAAGGCCTCGCCGTCGACGGCCGGCAGCGCTCGGCGCTCCCGCACGGCCACGCCCGCGAACCGGTCGCGGGGTGGGGCGGACGGTTTCGCCTTGGCACCGTCCCGCCGGTATCCGATGATCAGCGGCAGGGTGCCGCGGTGGACGTCGTCGTACCCGTCCTCGACCAGCTGCGCGACGTCGAACAGCTGCCGGTCGAGCAGTCCGTCGGCGATCGGGCGCAGGGCGTCCTGCGGGACGACATAGGTGTGCCCTGCCTCACGCCGGACCGAGAAGCCGATCTTCTCGCGGCCCTTGCCTCGGGTCAGTCCGACGACCTGCCCGTCGGAGCCGACGGCCACACGATCACCGGTGATCAGGGTGACGGTCGCGGCGGGTCGCGCCCCGGCCGTGGTCCCGGCCCCGCCCTGCCTGACGCCGCCGACGGCGGGCGCCGCCTCCGCTCCTAATGCCAACGCCGACTGCGCTCCCGACGCCGCCACCGCCCCCGTGACCATGGCCCCGGCCATCACACCGGCCAGCGCCACCGCCCTCACGCGTCCTACGGATCCCACTCGCGTCCCCCCGTTCCCGTGTGCGTTCTCCGGTATCACGCGCACAACAGGTGTTCGGTTCTCGGTGAGGGCACATCAGTGCGAGGGGGATGGCGCAGGGGATGAGCCGGAGCCGTGCCGGGCGCAGGGCCGTCTCCGGGCCGTGGGAGTCGTCTTCTCAGGACTATGTGAGGCGCCGATGGACCGCCTCGGCGCTCGCGGCGAGGAATTGGTCAGCGGCGGTACAGTGCCGGTTCCAACGGCTGGTGAACTCGGCTTCGTCCACAGTGCCTCGCCGCCAGTAGCTGCCGAGCTGCTGACCGGCGCTGTTCAGTTCCTGCAGTGCTGAGAGCAGGGCGCGGTCCTTCGAAAGGATGCGCAGCCGAGCTGACGCCAGCTGGTGAGCCGATACGTCCCGACTACTGACGCGGCCAGCCATGTTGAGGATCCGCTCCTCCCAGACACGGTTGTGGAAGTCCGAGGATGAGGCGGCCACCGGAGCGCATTGCTCCAAGAGCAGCTCCGAGATGCGAGCCCTGTGTTCAGCGCGCTTCACGAGGTGCTGCCCGACAAGAGCGATCGCAGCACCGACAACGGTCGCGAACAACGTCCCCCATACGCCCATGGTGGGCAGTGTTCCCTTGTTGCCCCTCCCTGCATGCCGAACCGGCGGGGGTGGTGCTACTGAGGCGGGACGCACGGTCCCGGGTCACACAATTTGATCTGCGACACTGGGTGGGTTATGCCGAAGCCCGGAGAACTCACTTTCGTCGCCCCCCGCGGAGCCAAGAAGCCGCCGCGGCACCTTGCCGATCTCACGCCCGCCGAGCGCAAGGACGCGGTGGCGGCGATCGGGGAGAAGCCGTTTCGTGCCAAGCAGCTCTCGCAGCACTACTTCGCGCGGTACGCGCACGCCCCGGAGCAGTGGACCGACATCCCCGCCGGTGCGCGCACCAAGCTCCAGGAGGCGCTGCTTCCGGAGCTGATGACGGTCGTCCGGCATCTGTCGACCGACCAGGACACCACCCGCAAGACGCTGTGGCGGCTGTTCGACGGGACGCTCGTCGAGTCGGTGCTGATGCGGTACCCGGACCGGGTCACCATGTGCATCAGCTCGCAGGCGGGGTGCGGCATGAACTGCCCGTTCTGTGCCACCGGGCAGGCCGGGCTCGACCGGAACCTGTCCACCGCCGAGATCGTCCACCAGATCGTGGACGGGATGCGGGCGCTGCGCGACGGGGAGATCCCCGGGGGGCCCGCCCGGCTCTCCAACATCGTCTTCATGGGGATGGGCGAGCCGCTCGCCAACTACAACCGCGTCGTCGGCGCCATCCGCCGGCTCACCGACCCGGAGCCGGACGGGCTCGGTCTGTCGCAGCGCGGGATCACCGTGTCGACGGTCGGGCTGGTGCCGGCCATCCACCGGTTCGCCGACGAGGGCTTCAAGTGCCGGCTCGCCATCTCGCTGCACGCCCCCGACGACGAGCTGCGCGACACCCTCGTACCGGTCAACACCCGGTGGAAGGTGCGCGAGGTCCTCGACGCCGGATGGGAGTACACCGCGAAGTCCGGGCGTCGGCTGTCCATCGAATACGCGCTGATCCGGGACATCAACGACCAGGCATGGCGCGGTGACCGCCTGGGCCGGCTGCTCAAGGGCCGACCGGTGCACGTCAACCTCATCCCGCTGAACCCGACGCCCGGCTCGAAGTGGACCGCGTCGCGGCCCGAGGACGAGAAGGCGTTCGTGGAGGCCATCGCCGCCCACGGGGTGCCGGTGACCATCCGGGACACCCGCGGCCAGGAGATCGACGGGGCCTGCGGCCAGCTCGCGGCCACCGAGCGGTAGCCGACAGCGGCTTACGCAAAGGTGGTGGCCGTCGGCTCACGCCCACCACCGGGGAGTCGGAATCCGGCCACGGGGTAGTGTGACCTTCGTACACATCTTCATATTCCGACAGGGGAGCGCCACAGCGCTGAGAGTGCGGCATCCAGGCCGCAGACCCTCTGAACCTCGCCCAGGTCATTCTGGGTAGGAAGTTCGGTCTTCACTCAAGCTGTTGCGCCCTGCCCGGGAACCCGCCGAGGTCCCCGGGCAGGGCCGCGTCTCTTCCTGGTCACCCCCAGGAGGACATCAGTGCACATCAGAACGTTCGTCGCCGCGGCCGTCGGCCTCGGCCTCGTCACGCTGTCCGCGTGCGGTTCGTCGTCGTCCGATAACGCCGGGTCGGGCGGCTCCAAGACCGTCACCCTCGTCAGCCATGGCTCCTTCGGCTACTCCAAGGACGTGCTGAAGGCGTTCGAGAAGGAGTCCGGCTACAAGGTCAAGGTCCTCAAGAGCGGCGACGCCGGCCAGGCCGTCAACCAGGCGATCCTGACCAAGGACAACCCACAGGGCGACGTCTTCTTCGGCGTCGACAACACCCTGCTGTCCCGCGCCCTCGACAACGGCCTCTTCCAGCCGTACGAGGCGAAGGGCCTCGACAAGGTCGGCGCCGCCTACCAGCTCGACAAGGGCAGGCACCGGGTCACGCCCATCGACTCCGGTGACATCTGCGTCAACTACGACAAGGCGTACTTCAGCGAGAAGAAGATCGCGCCGCCACAGACGTTCGACGATCTGATCAAGCCCGAGTACAAGGACCTCCTCGTCACCGAGAACGCCTCCACCTCCTCACCCGGCCTCGGCTTCGTCCTCGGCACGGCCGCGAAGTACGGCGACGACGGCTGGGAGGGCTACTGGAAGAAGCTCAAGGCCAATGGCGTCAAGGTGGTCGACGGCTGGGAGCAGGCCTACTACCAGGAGTTCTCCGGGTCGACGGACGGCAGGAAGGCGGGGGGCGACCGGCCCCTCGTCGTGTCGTACGCCTCCTCGCCGCCCGCCGAGGTCATCTACGCCAAGCCGCGTCCGAAGACCGCGCCCACCGGCGTCGCCGGCGGCACCTGCTTCCGGCAGATCGAGTTCGCCGGGCTGCTGAGCAACGCGCGCAACGCCGAGGGCGGCAAGGCGCTCATCGACTTCCTGATCTCGAAGAGGTTCCAGGAGGACATGCCGCTCAACATGTTCGTGTACCCGGTGGTCGAGGGCGCGTCCGTGCCCGCCGACTTCGCCGAGTACGGACCGGCCGCGAAGGACCCGGAGACCATGGCGCCGGCGAAGATCGCCGAGAACCGTGACGAGTGGGTCAAGTCATGGACCTCGCTCGTACTGAAGTAGCCAAGGAGCCTCCCGGGCCGGCGGAAGCCGCGCCCCGGCGGGGGTCCCGCAGGGGCGGCGCGGCGCGGCTCGGGCTGATGGCCCTGCCCGTCGCGTTCTTCGGGGTGTTCTTCGCCTACCCGGTCGCCGCGATCGTCGTCCGGGGGCTGAAGACCGAAGGGCGTGGCGGGGGCTGGCAGTTCGGGCGGATCGCGGAGGTGCTCGGGGACTCCGGGATCCGGCACGTGCTGTGGTTCACCACCTGGCAGGCGCTCGTCTCGACCGCGCTCACCCTGCTGATCGCGCTCCCCGGCGCGTATGTGTTCGCGCGCTTCGATTTCAGGGGCAAGGACGTCTTGCGTGCGGTCGTGACCGTGCCGTTCGTGCTGCCGACCGTGGTCGTCGGTACGGCGTTCCTGGCGCTGGTCGGGCGCGGGGGGCTGCTCGACGAGCTGTGGGGCATACGGCTGGACACCACCGTGTGGGCGATTCTGCTCGCACACGTGTTCTTCAACTATGCGGTCGTCGTCCGGACCGTCGGCGGGCTGTGGGCCCAGCTCGACCCACGGCAGGAGGAGGCCGCGCGGATGCTCGGGGCATCGCCGCTCGGCGCCTGGCGGAAGGTGACCCTGCCGGCGCTCGGGCCCGCCGTGGCCGCCGCCGCCCTGATGGTCTTCCTCTTCACCTTCACCTCGTTCGGGGTGGTGCAGATCCTCGGCGGGCCGGCCTTCTCCACGCTCGAAGTGGAGATCTACCGGCAGACCTCCGAGATCTTCGACCTGACGACGGCCGCCGTGCTGACGCTCGTGCAGTTCCTCGCGATCGGGCTGATCCTCGCCGTGCACGCCTGGACCGTGCGGCGGCGGGAGACCACGCTCCGGCTGGTCGACGCCTCGCTCACGGCACGGCGGCCCCGAGGAGCCGGGCAGTGGGCGCTGCTGGCCGGGGTCCTCGCCACGGTGGTCGTCCTGATCCTCCTGCCGCTGGGCGTCCTCGTCGAGCGGTCGCTCGACGCACCGGGATTCGGTTATTACAAGGCGCTGACCAGCGACGACAGCGGCATCTTCCTGGTGGCGCCGATCGAGGCGATCGGCAACTCGCTCAGCTACGCGTGCGCCGCGACCGCCATCGCCGTCCTCGTGGGCGGGCTCGCGGCGGCCGCCCTCACCCTGCGCACCCGCCCCCGCGGCGACGGGAAGACCCCCATGACCGACCGCCTCGTCCGGGGCTTCGACGCGCTGCTCATGCTGCCGCTCGGGGTGTCCGCCGTGACCGTCGGCTTCGGCTTCCTGATCGCGCTGGACGAACCACCGCTCGATCTGCGCAGCTCCTGGATCCTGGTGCCCCTCGCCCAGGCCCTGGTCGGCGTCCCCTTCGTCGTACGGACCATGCTGCCCGTGCTGCGGGCGGTGGACGAACGGCTGCGCGAGACCGCGGCCGTCCTCGGGGCGTCGCCGTGGCGGGTGTGGCGCGAGGTCGACCTGCCGCTCGTACGGCGGGCCCTGCTGATCGCGGCCGGGTTCGCCTTCGCCGTCTCACTCGGTGAGTTCGGGGCGACCGTGTTCATCGCGCGCGCCGACAACCCGACCCTGCCGGTGGCCGTGGCCCGGCTGCTCGGCAGGCCGGGCGACCTCAACTACGGCCAGGCCATGGCCCTTTCCACGATTCTGATGGTGGTGTGCGCGGTGGCCCTGCTGGTGCTGGAGCGCCTCCGCACCGATCGCACGGGGGAGTTCTGATGTTGCTGAGGATCGAGGGCGCGACCGTACGGTTCGACGGGCGGCCCGTGCTCGACGGGATCGATCTGGGCGTCGCCGAACACGAGATCGTGTGCGTGCTGGGGCCGAGCGGCAGCGGGAAGTCGACCCTGCTCCGGGCGGTCGCCGGGCTCCAGCCCCTCGACGCCGGACGGGTGTCGCTGGACGGGCACGACCAGTCGGGCGTCCCGGCGCACAAGCGCGGCGTCGGCCTGATGTTCCAGGACCACCAGCTGTTCCCGCAGCGGGACGTCGCGGGCAACGTCGCCTTCGGGCCCCGGATGCACGGCGCCACCAAGGACGAACGCGCCGCCCGCGTGCGGGAGTTGCTGGAACTGGTCGGACTGCCCGGCGCCGCGCGCCGCCGGGTCGGGGAGCTGTCCGGCGGTGAGCAGCAACGGGTCGCGCTGGCCCGCGCCCTCGCACCACGCCCCCGGCTGCTCATGCTCGACGAACCCCTCGGCCAGCTGGACCGCTCGCTGCGGGAACGACTCGTCGTCGAACTCCGGGAACTGTTCGCCGAGTTGGGTACGACCGTGCTGGCGGTCACGCACGACCAGGGGGAGGCGTTCGCGCTGGCCGACCGGGTCGTGGTGATGCGTGACGGACGGATCGCCCAGTCCGGCACGCCCCTTGCGGTGTGGCAGCGCCCGGCGGACGAGTTCGTGGCCCGCTTCCTCGGCTTCGACAACGTGGTCGACGCGACCGTGACCGGCCAGGCCGCCGACACCCCCTGGGGGAAGGTGCCGGTGCCCGAGGGCTCGCCGCAGGGGCCGGGCGCGCTGCTGGTGCGGCCCGCCGGGGTACGGCTGGTCGACGCCGCCGACGGACTGCGCTGCACCGTGGCCGCACGCACCTTCCGGGGCACCCATGTCGCCGTGCACCTCCAGCCCGAGGGCGCGCCACGACTGGAGGCGGCGTGCGCGCTGCGGGACGCGCCGGACCCTGGCGACCAGGTGGGCGTGGCCTTCGACGCCGCCGAAATCCTCGTGCTCGGCGGTGACCCGGCCGCATAGGGTCCCCCTCCATGACCCCGTGTACCCGTGAACCCCAGGCCCGACATGACCGCTACTGCGCCGAGATCGAGCACCAGCTACGGCAGTTGAGGGACGTCGTGACCTCCGGCGCGGACCTCTCGGCGACCGTGCCGACCTGCCCCGACTGGTCGCTCGAACAGCTCGTCCGGCACACAGGCGGCTCCCTGCGCTGGGTCGAACTCAACGTACGGACGCGGGCGGAGGAGGAGGTGCCCGAGGAACGGGTGCCGCTGTACGACGGCCCCGAGAAGCAGGGGGACCCTGCCGAGCTGGACGCCTGGCTCGCTCGGACGGGGGAGGAACTCCTCGCCACGCTGCGGGAGGCCGGCCCCGGGGCACCGGTGTGGTCCTGGGGCTGGGAGCGGACCGCCGGGTTCTGGGCCCGCCGGATGACCCATGAACTGGTCGTCCACCGGGCCGACGCGACGCTCGCCGCCGCGCTGCCGTTCGAGGTGGCGCCGGAGATCGCCGCCGACGCGATCGACGAGTGGCTGGAGATCGTCGAGTTCGTCCAGCGGACCCAGCCGCACGACGCGACCGCCGAACTGCGCGGGCCCGGCCGCAGCATCCACCTCCACGCCACCGACGCCCCCGCCGGCGTGAGGGCCGAGTGGTTCGTCGAACTGACCGAGGAGGGCGTGCGCCGGCGGCACGGCCACGAGAAGGCGACCGTCGCGCTGCGCGGCCCGCTCACCGAGGTGCTGCTCGCCTTCTACCGCCGGCTGCCCCCGGACGGCGGTCGTCTGGAGGTCCTGGGCGACCGGGAGCTGCTGGACTTCTGGCTGGAGCGGGCGACCTTCGGGTGAGCCGTGTGGGCGGGCCGCGCGGGCCCCCGACACGCGTGCGGCCCGCGCCCCTCACCGAGGAGCTCGGGCCGCACGGCCGTACGAGGACGGTCAGCGCATGGAGGACCCGCGGCGCCGCGTGCTGTAGAGCACGGCACTGACGCCGAGGGCGACCAGGACCGCCGCGACACCGGCTATGGGACCGGTGTTGGAGTGGGCCCCGGTCTCCGCGAGGTGGGAGTCACCCTCGGGGGAGGGGAGGTTGTTGGTGCCGCCCGAACCGGCGGGCGTGCCGCTCTCAGAGGTGGACGGCGTGGGGGCCTTCCCCTCCTCGGCAGGCTCCTTCTCGGCGGGCTTCCCCGGCTTCTCGGGCTTTCCGGGCTTTCCGGGCTTCTCCGACTTCTCGGAGGAGGCGGGCGAGGTGTCGTCCGCCTTCTTGCAGGACTCGTCGGGCGCGACCAGGATCGGCAGGTCCTCGTCGACGTACGTGTCCGCCGCGATGTGGATGCGGTACTCGGCCTTCGGCTTCCACTTCTCGTCGAAGGTGACGGTCACACCCTCGGCCGTGGAGCCCTCGATGACCTGGGTGCCCACCTTGCGCAGGTCGGCCCCGTTGTTCTCCAGGTAGACGGTGACCTCGGCCGGGACGCCCAGCGGGTCCACGTCGGTCACTCGGATGACGCCCTTGCCGCCGTCGCACTCCGCCACGGCGGAGAAGTCCTTGATGGTGCAGGCCATGGCGTTGCCCGCGACGCCGAACATGAGTGCGACGGAAGCGGAGGCGACACCGAGACAACGCGCTGCTCGCGCGATTCGGGGAGATGCGGACACGTTTGCCCTTCACGGGGAGCACAGGGGGGTGGGGGTGACGGAGGCGCCGCCGGTGAAGCGGCTTCCCCATGTGCCTCACAGGTTTATAAGCGCGGCATAAGTACTGTCAATCCGAAGAAGTGTCCGAGCCGTTGGCTTTGCCCATTGATGAACAGCCCATGCGTTTACTCCCGGTTCGCCGCACCGTCCGCCCTCATCCGCGGAGCCGCTCCAGCGCCTCGGGGGCGTCCTCGATCCGGTCGACCAGCGCGATCCGGGACTCCATGGAGCGGTCACGGGCCAGGGAGCTGAGCAGGGGCCAGGTGGGGAGCTTCTCCGTCCAGTGGACCCGGTCGACGAGGACCATGGGAGTCGGTTCGCCTCTGGACTCGTAGTAGTTGGGGGTGGCGTTGTCGAAGATCTCCTGGACGGTGCCGGCGGCGCCGGGCAGGAAGACGACGCCGTGGTCGCAGCGGGCGAGGAGGCCGTCCTCGCGGGTGGCGTTGGCGAAGTACTTGGCGATGTGGGAGGCGAACGGGTTCGGCGGCTCGTGGCCGTAGAACCAGGTGGGGATGCCCACGGAGGTGCCGCCCTTGGGCCAGCGGGTGCGCACCTCGAAGGCGGCGCTCGCCCAGTCGGTGATCGACGGCGTGAACTTCGGTGCCTTCGCCAGCAGTCGCAGGGCGTCGGCGAGCATCGCGTCGTCGTGCGGGGCGGCGTAGGCGCCGAGGTTGGCGGCCTCCATCGCGCCCGGGCCGCCGCCGGTGGCGACCGTGAGACCGGAGCGGGCGAGGCTCCGGCCGAGGCGGGCGGCACCCTCGTACGCCGCGGTGCCGCGGGCCATCGCGTGGCCGCCCATCACTCCCACCACCCGTGCGCCGACGAGGAGTTCGTCGAGCGCGTCGGAGACGGAGTCGTCGTGGACGGCGCGCAGTGTGGAGGCGAAGATGTCCCGGTCGGCCTTGGTCCGCTGGAACCAGGCGTAGGAGCGGGCGTCCGGCGTCGCCTCGTAGCCGCCGTCCGCCAGGGACGCGAACAACTCGTCGGGGGAGTAGAGCAGGCCCCGGTACGGGTCGAAGGGCAGATCCGGTATGGGTGGGAAGACCAGGGCGCCGTCCGCGCGGATCTTCGCCGCCGCGTCCTCGCGCATCGGGCAGCCGAGGAAGACGGCGCCCGCCGTGTCGGTGGTGAGCAGTTCGCGCGTGCGGTCCGTCAGGTCGACGGCCTGGACGCGGTATCCGGAGAGGGTGGCGCGGGCCGAGACGGTCGCGTCGAACTCCTCGATCGTCTCGATCTCGCGGTCGTCGTGGTGGGCCGCATGGGCGGGCATCGTCTGCACCCGCCCATGCTAGGCGCGGGCGTACCGGCGGGAGGCTTCCTCGAGGCGTCGGGACTCAGCCCTGGATGACGTCGGGGTTCATCCACACGACCTCCCAGGTGTGGCCGTCGAGGTCGTCGAAGGCGCGGCCGTACATGAAGTCCATCTCCTGGATCTTCTCGGAGGCCGTACCGCCGGCGGCGACCGCCTTCTCCACCAACTCGTCCACCTTCTCGCGGCTCTCGGCGCTCAGACACAGCAGCACCTCGCTGGTCCGGGTGGCGTCCGCGATCTCCTTCTTGGTGAAGGTCGCGTAGAACGGCTTGGTGAGCAGCATCGCCACGATGGTGTCGCTGATCACGACGGAGGCGGCGTTCTCGTCGCTGAACTGCGGGTTGATGGAGTACCCCAGCTCCGTGAAGAACTTCTTGGAGGCGTCGAGGTCGTTCACGGGCAGGTTCACGAAGATCATCTGCTGGTACATGCGGGTCTCTCCCGTAGCGTCGGTAGGTCCGTCGTGGGTCTCGGTCCGTTCGAGGGGGTAGACCGGGGCCCTCCGTGAAACTCATCGCCGGTCGCGGATTTTTTTCGTACGAGTTCTCCGGAGCCCTCGCTGCCACCGCCGGCCGGTGGTCAGGAGGCCAGCGGGAGTGCCGCCAGCTCCGCGACCGTCCAGGTCAGCGGGCCGAAGACGGCGAGCAGGGCACCCGCGCGGAGCAGGGCCGCCCGGCGGGGCAGGGCGGCGGGCGCCCCCATCCGCAGCAGCGCGGCCGTGGTGTCGGCGTGCGCCCGGCGGGCCTCGACGGCGGCCGTGGCGAGGGTGAGGACGGTGCAGCCGGCCACGACGAGCGCGCCCAGCAGGGTCAGCGGACCGACCGTGGGGCGCGTGCCGGAGGACAGCGTCACCATGGCGTACGCCCCGGAGGCCACCGCGCACACCACCCCGAGCGGCCGCCCGATCCGCCGGGCCTCAGCCTGCAGCACCCGCCCGGACAGCAGCCTGAGCGCCCCCGGCCGCACGGCCTGGAGCAGCCGACCGGTGAGGTGGGTGAGCCCGGGGCCGGCGAGGGCCAGGCCCAGCGCGGTCAGCAGCCAGCCGCCGAGCACCCCGGCGGGGCTGTCGGCGAAGCCTCCGGGGAGGGCGAGGGCGGAGCCGGCGTCGGACTGCCCGGCATAGGTCTCGACGGTGAGGCCGACGGCGAGGACGGCGACGCCCCAGGGAAGGCCGCCGGGCGCGGGGCGCGGGGCCGGCGGCTGGTCCGGCTCGGCGGTCGCGGAGGTCTCCTCGTCGGGCTCCGGCTCCTCCTCGAACCTGGTCGCGCCCGCCGGTTCCCGCACCCGGCGGCGGACGTCGAAGGCGTCGTACGCCATGAAGCGCGTCCGGAGGTTCGCGGCCAGGGACCGGGGGCCGCGGGGACGCAGGACCAGTGCCGTCGTCACGGACGCCACGACCGGCACCAGGGCGAGGAGGGTGAGGGCGGCCGGCAGCGGCAGGGGGCGGCCGGCGCCGAGGACGTCGGCGGCGGTGCCGTCGAAGGGCATGCCGGCGAGGTCGCCGCGCAGGTGGAGGAAGACGAGCAGGGCGAGCAGGGAGCCCAGGGTGGTGGACAGGGCCGTCGTCACGGCGGAGACGGCCATGAGGCGGACCGGGCCGAGGCCGATGGCGGACAGGCCGGGGCGCGGCCGGGTGCCGGGGTCGGTCCGGGCGACCGTCACCGCGAAGTGGATCGTGGCGGCGGCGGGGGCGAGGCACCAGAGCAGCCGGAGCAGCGAGCCGGAGGAGGCGTGCGGGTGGGCCAGGGCGTACCCGAGGGCGCACAGCAGCAGGAACCCCGTGCCGCCGGAGGCCGCGGCGACGAGCAGCCGACGGAGCTGGACGACGGGGTGGGCGCGGCGGGCTAGACGGAGAGCGAGCACGCGGCCCGGCCTCCTCCCTCGGCGGCGGACGGGCGGTCCCCTTTGCCGGAGTCGCCGTCCCGCGCGACGGCGGTTCGTCCGTCGTCTTCGGGGGCGGCGGCGGTGACGGTTGGCCGGTCGGCTCCGGAATCGGCCGGCAGGCCGGCGGTCGGCCGCTCGGCCTCGGAGGCGGGCCGGCTGCCCTCGCCGACGGCGTGCCGGGCCTTGCCCACGGTGGTGGCGAGGCGCTCACCCTCGGCGACGGACCGGACGTCACCGCGCGCCGCGGACCGCGCCTGACCGCGCGCGGCGCCCCGGCCGTCCTCTCGCGCGGGGGCGCGGCCGTCGTCCCGCGCGGCGGCGCGGCCGCCCTCGCGCGTGGTGGTGCGACCGTCCCCGCGGGCGGTCGGCCTCGGTTCGGCGCCGGTGGTGGGCGGGAGGTGGACGGTCTTGACGCATCGGCCGTCCAGCAGGGTCACCGTGCGGTCGGCGAGGGCGGCGGTCTCCGCGTCGTGGGTGGCGAGGACGACCGTGATCGCGTGGGAACGGGCGGCCGCGGTGAGCGTGCGCAGGACGTGGGAGCGCTCGGCGCGGTGCAGCGGGGCGGTCGGCTCGTCGGCGAAGAGCACGGTGGGCGCGGCGACCAGGGCACGGGCGACGACCACCCGCTGGCGCTCGGACTGCAGCAGGGCGTGCGGCCGCTTGCGGGCCGTGTCGCGGATGTCGAGGCGCTCCAGCCACTCCAGGGCGGCGGCCTTGGCGGCCCGGCGGCCCGTACCGCGCAGCATCAGCGGCAGGGCGGTGTTCTCCCAGACGTTCAGCTCGGGGACGAGCGCGGGCTCGGGGTCGATCCAGCCGAAGCGGTCTCGGCGCAGCCGCTCCCGCGAGACCGTCCCCATGGTGTGCACCGGGACGCTGTTGAACCACACCTCGCCCTGCTGGGGCCGCAGCTGGCCGGACAGACAGCGCAGGAGGGTGGTCTTGCCGCTGCCGCGCGGACCGGTCACGGCGAGGATCTCGCCCTCCCGCACGCCCATCGACACGCCTTGCAGCGCGGGCGAGCCGTCGTGCGCGTAGGTCAGACCACGTGCCCAGAGCACGTCGTTGTCCGGCGGGGCCACCATGGGCGTACACCTCGGTTCGGATCAGGGATTGCCGTGGGGAGTCCCCGTCCGGGGGAACGAAAGCAGGGCTGATCGGTTACCAGGCACGCTAGGCACGAGGGGTGGCCGGGCCGGACGTCACGCGGCCCGGGACGCCCCCATCTCACTCGTACGGGGGCATCCCGGGCCGTGCGCGGCGCCGGAGGGCGGTTTACAGCAGGGTCCACGCCTCTGTCAGCGTGGCGCGCAGGATCTGCTCGATCTCGTCGAAGGTCGACTGGTCGGAGATCAGCGGCGGGGCGAGCTGGACGACCGGGTCGCCCCTGTCGTCGGCGCGGCAGTACAGCCCGTTCTCGAACAGCTTCTTCGACAGGAAGCCGTAGAGGATCCGCTCGGTCTCGGCCTCGTCGAAGCTCTCCTTCGTCGTCTTGTCCTTGACCAGCTCGATTCCGTAGAAGTAGCCGTTGCCGCGGACGTCGCCGACGATCGGCAGGTCGTGGAGCTTCTCCAGCGTCGAGCGGAACGCCCCCTCGTTGTCGAGAACGTGCTGGTTGAGCCCCTCGCGCTCGAAAAGGTCGAGGTTGGCGAGGCCGACGGCCGCGGAGACCGGGTGGCCGCCGAAGGTGTAGCCGTGCAGGAAGGTGTTGTCGCCCTTGTAGAAGGGTTCGGCTATGCGGTCGGAGATCACACAGGCGCCGATCGGGGAGTAGCCCGAGGTCATGCCCTTGGCGCAGGTGATCATGTCCGGGACGTAGCCGAACTTGTCGCAGGCGAACGTCGTGCCGAGGCGGCCGAAGGCGCAGATGACCTCGTCGGAGACGAGCAGCACGTCGTACTGGTCGCAGATCTCGCGGACCCGCTGGAAGTAGCCGGGCGGCGGCGGGAAGCAGCCGCCGGCGTTCTGCACCGGCTCCAGGAAGACGGCCGCGACGGTGTCCGGGCCCTCGAAGAGGATCTGCTGCTCGATCTGGTCGGCGGCCCAGCGGCCGAAGGCCTCGGGGTCGTCGCCGAAGAGCGGGGCGCGGTAGATGTTGGTGTTCGGGACCTTGTGCGCGCCGGGGACCAGCGGCTCGAAGGGGGCCTTGAGGCCGGGCAGACCGGTGATCGACAGGGCGCCCTGTGGGGTGCCGTGGTACGCGACGGCGCGGGAGATGACCTTGTACTTGGTCGGCTTGCCGACGAGCTTGAAGTACTGCTTGGCGAGCTTCCAGGCGGTCTCGACCGCCTCGCCGCCGCCGGTGGTGAAGAAGACCTTGTTCAGGTCGCCGGGCGCGTGGTGGGCGAGGCGTTCGGCCAGCTCGACGGCCTTCGGGTGGGCGTAGGACCACACCGGGAAGAAGGCCAGCTCCTGCGCCTGCTTGAGCGCGGTCTCCGCGAGTTCGGTGCGGCCGTGGCCCGCCTGGACCACGAAGAGACCGGCGAGACCGTCGAGGTACCGCTTGCCCTTGTCGTCGTAGATGTACGTGCCCTCGCCCCGGACGATGGTGGGGACCGGGGAGTTCTCGTACGACGACATGCGGGTGAAGTGCATCCACAGGTGGTCGTACGCGGTCTTGCTGAGGTCCTTGGGGCTCACGGTTATCGCGTCCTCACGGTTATCGGGTTCCCCACATGTAGGTCTGCTTCTTGAGCTTGAGGTAGACGAAGCTCTCGGTGGAGCGCACGCCGGGCAGGGTCCGGATGCGTTTGTTGATCACCTCGAGGAGGTGGTCGTCGTCCTCGCAGACGATCTCCACCATCAGGTCGAACGAACCCGCGGTGATCACGATGTACTCGACCTCCGACATGGCCGTCAGCGCGTCCGCGACCGGGTCGAGATCGCCGTCGACGTTGATGCCGAGCATGGCCTGGCGCCGGAAACCCACGGTGAGCGGGTCGGTGACGGCGACGATCTGCATCACGCCCTGGTCCAGCAGCTTCTGCACGCGCTGCCGCACGGCCGCCTCGGAGAGGCCGACGGCCTTGCCGATCGCGGCGTACGGCCGGCGGCCGTCCTCCTGGAGTTGCTGGACGATGGCGAGGGAGACGGCGTCCAACTGGGGAGTGCCGTTCCTGGGCTCCTTGGAGTCCCTCCGGGGCTCGCGGGAGTCCCTCTGCTCTGCGCTTCGACTGGCCACGAGCACACTGTGCACGAGACCTCGACAGTTCCGCAAGGCCGGATCGATGAAATTCGTTGTTTACAGCGCCGTAGCTTGCGGATTTCGCAGCGAGTCTGGTGTCGGGGGTGTTGAAAACGTCGGTCGGCGGATTAGGGTGGTGTCTCAAAGGATGGACACCCCCATCTGGAACCCATATCTGGAGGGCACGGCAGTGAGCACCGAGCTGCGTCGTCTGCGTAACTACATCGACGGGGAGTTCCGCGACGCGGTCGACGGACGGACCACCGAGGTGGTCAACCCCGCGACCGGCGAGGCCTACGCGACCGCGCCCCTGTCCGGCGAGGCCGACGTCGACGCGGCCATGGCGGCCGCCGCGGCCGCGTTCCCCGGCTGGCGGGACACCACCCCGGCCGAGCGCCAGAAGGCCCTGCTGAAGATCGCGGACGCGTTCGAGGAGCGGGCCGAGGAACTCATCGCGGCCGAGGTGGAGAACACCGGCAAGCCGATCGGACTGACCCGGTCCGAGGAGATCCCGCCGATGGTCGACCAGATCCGCTTCTTCGCGGGTGCGGCCCGGATGCTGGAGGGCCGCTCGGCCGGCGAGTACATGGAGGGCATGACCTCGATCGTCCGCCGTGAGCCGGTCGGCGTCTGCGCGCAGGTCGCGCCCTGGAACTACCCGATGATGATGGCCGTGTGGAAGTTCGCCCCGGCGATCGCCGCGGGCAACACGGTCGTCCTGAAGCCGTCGGACACCACGCCGGCGTCGACGGTCCTGATGGCCGAGATCATCGGGGCGATCCTCCCGAAGGGCGTCTTCAACGTCATCACCGGCGACCGTGACACGGGCCGCCTGATGGTCGAGCACTCCGTTCCGGCCATGGCGTCCATCACCGGTTCGGTGAGGGCGGGCATGCAGGTCGCCGAGTCGGCGTCCAAGGACCTCAAGCGGGTCCACCTGGAGCTGGGCGGCAAGGCGCCGGTCGTCGTCTTCGAGGACACCGACATCGCCAAGGCCGTCGAGGACATCTCCGTGGCGGGCTTCTTCAACGCCGGGCAGGACTGCACGGCGGCCACGCGGGTGCTGGTGCAGGAGTCGATCCACGACGAGTTCGTGACGGCGCTGGCCAAGGCCGCCGCCGACACCAAGACCGGGCAGCCGGACGACGAGGACGTGCTGTTCGGTCCGCTGAACAACCCCAACCAGCTCAAGCAGGTCTCCGGGTTCATCGAGCGGCTGCCGGCGCACGCGCGCGTGGAGGCCGGGGGCAAGCAGGTCGGCGACAAGGGCTACTTCTTCGCGCCGACCGTCGTCTCCGGGCTGAAGCAGGACGACGAGATCATCCAGAAGGAGGTCTTCGGGCCGGTCATCACCGTGCAGTCGTTCAGCGACGAGGCCCAGGCCGTCGAGTGGGCGAACGGCGTGGAGTACGCCCTCGCCTCGTCGGTGTGGACCAAGGACCACGGCCGGGCGATGCGGATGTCGAAGGCGCTGGACTTCGGATGCGTGTGGATCAACACGCACATCCCGCTGGTCGCGGAGATGCCGCACGGCGGATTCAAGAAGTCCGGGTACGGCAAGGACCTCTCGGGCTACGGGTTCGACGACTACACGCGGATCAAGCACGTCATGACGTCCCTGGACTGACGGGCGGTCCGCCTCGTTGCACGGGGTGGAGGCCGGGCGGCATGCTGCGGTGATGTTCGTACCGCGGGGCAACGCCCGTCCTCCGTCCCGTCGTTCTGTTCTGCGCGCCCTTGGTTCCGGTGCGCTGGCCGGCGGGCTCGCCGGGTGCGGGGTGCCTGCCGCGTATGTCGCGCCCGGGGACCGGGCCGGACCAGACCGGTCCATCCAGGAGAAGCGGGTGAGCTGGGCGAACTGGCCGTTGTACATCGACACCGATGACGCGGACGAGTCGCGCAGGCCGACCTTGGCGGCGTTCGAACGGCGGACCGGGATCCGGGTCGACTACGTCGAGGAGATCAACGACAACGACGAGTTCTTCGGCAAGGTCGGCCCGGCGCTGATGAACCACCAGGACACCGGGCGCGATCTCATCGTGCTCAGCGACTGGATGTGCGCCCGGTTCGTACGGCTGGGCTGGGTGCAGGAGATGGACCGGGCGGCCCAGCCGAACGTCACCGCGCACCTCGATCCGCAACTGCGGTCGCCCGTCTTCGATCCGGGACGCGCGTTCACCGTGCCCTGGCAGTCCGGGATCACCGGGATCGCCTACAACCGGCGGAAGGTGGGCAGCGAACTGCGCCGTCTGTCCGACCTGTGGGCGGACGACCTCAAGGGGCGCGTCACCCTGCTCTCCGGGCTGGACGAGGCGTTCGCGCTGCTGATGCAGGGCAACGGCGTCGACGTCACGCGCTGGAGCGCCGACGACTTCCACCGGATCTGCGACCAGGTGGAGGCCCGCGTCCGCGCGGGCCACATCCGCCGGTTCACCGGCAACGACTACATCAAGGACCTGGCGTCCGGGGACGTCCTCGCCTGCCAGGCCTACTCCGGCGATGTGATCCAGCTCCAGGCCGACGACCCCGACATCGCGTTCGTCGTCCCCGAGGAGGGCGCCGAACTGTGGTCCGAGTCCCTGATGATCCCCGACCTGGCCCGGCACAAGACCAACGCGGAACGCCTCGTCGATCACTACTACGACCCCGAGGTCGCCGCCGAACTGGCCGCCTGGGTCAACTACGTCTGCCCCGTCCCCGCCGCCCGCGACGTCCTCGCCTCCGCCTCGGACAAGGAGACCGCCGCGCTCGCCGAGGACCCCCTGATCTTCCCCGACGGCACCATGCGGTCCCGCCTCGCGATCGCCCGCGACATCACCCCGAAGGAACGGCCCGGGTTCGCCAGGCGCTGGAACGGGATCGTGGGGTTGTGAGGGTAGGCGCCGCGGCGGCCCGTGTCGGGGTGGCCGGTGCGGGGGTCGGGGTTGAGGAGCCCGTGTTGTGAGTGCTTCGGGCGCGGCGCTATCTTCATAGTCAACAATGCACCTAGGTACGGAGTTGTCTAGGGGTGATCGGTTCGCCCTTCGCGGGCGGTGTTGGCGAGGAGGCGGTCGGCCCGTGTCGAGCGGTGCGTATCTGCGGTACGTCGCCCTGGGTGACAGTCAGACCGAGGGGCTCGGGGACGGCGACGACGTGCACGGGTTCCGGGGGTGGGCGGACCGGCTGGCCGAGCGGGTCGCCCGGCACAGCCCCGGCCTGCTGTACGCGAACCTCGCCGTGCGCGGCCGTAAGGCGGGCGAGGTGCGCGCCGAGCAGCTCGCCCCGGCGCTCGCGATGCGGCCCGACCTCGCCACCGTGGTGGCCGGCGTCAACGACGTGCTCCGCCCGAGCTGCGACCTGGACGAGGTGGCCGGTCACCTGGAGGCTATGTTCGCCGCGCTCACCGCGCAGGGCGCCACGGTCGCGACGCTCATGTTCCCCGACGTCGGCCGGATCTCGCCGATGGCCCGGCCGCTCGCCCCTCGGGTCCTCGCGCTCAACGAGCGCATCCGCGAGGCCGCCGCACGGCACGGCGTGGTGGTGGCGGAGACGGCCGCGCACCCGGTGGCGACCGACCCGAGGCTGTGGAGCGCCGACCGGCTGCACGCGGGGCCCCTCGGCCACGACCGCATCGCGGACGCCGCCGCGTACGCGCTCGGCCTGCCCGGCAGCGACGACAGCTGGACCCTGCCGCTGCCGCCCGAGGGGGCGGCGGCCGCGGGGCTGCGGGCCCTCGGCGCCGAACTGCGCTGGGCCGGGGCCTTCCTCGGCCCCTGGCTGCTCCGCCGGCTGCGCGGACAGTCCTCCGGCGACGGCCGTCGACCCAAGCGCCCCGAACTGCTCCCGGTGCTCACCGCCACGCCCTGACCACGCCCTGGGGCGAGCAGGGGTCGGCCTTCGCCGCGGACCCGGGCCGCGGGGTCAGTTCTCGGCGTGGAGCGCGGCCGCGCGCTGGTCGAGGCGGCGGAGCGCCATGTCGCCCCACTGGAGGTTCTCCCGCTCGAAGGACATGCCGCGCAACAGGGTGAGGTAGGGGCCGACGCGCTCGGCCTCGGCGAAGTACGCCTCCTCGGAGCGCCCGTCGAGCAGACGGCGGCGGAGTCGCTCGTAGCGGGCCAGCTTGGCCGTGGCCCACTCCATGCGCTCGGCGACGGCCTTGCGTACGGCGTCGATGTCGCCGGCGTCCACGCACTGCACCTTGACCAGCAACTCGTCCCGGATCGCGGACGGTTTGCCGAGGGGTTCGACGGTGTAGGCGTGCACGGCCGCGCGCCCGGCCTCCGTCAGCGAGAACAGCCTCTTGTTGGGGCGGCGCTGCTGCTCGATGACACGGGCCGCGACCAGCCCTTCGGCCTCCATGCGCTCCAGCTCCCGGTAGAGCTGCTGGGGGGTCGACATCCAGAAGTTGGCCACGGACGCGTCGAACGCCTTCGCGAGGTCGTACCCGGACGCCTCGCCCTCCAACAGCGCGGCCATCACCGCGTTCCGCAACGCCATGGACCCACGCTAACACCGCGTGTGACTACTCAAGGAGGCGACGTACAGCCGCCTCCGCGCTTGTGGACAAGGGGGAAGCCGCCCTCTAGCCTGCCTGTGTCATAGTCAATTTGTTCAATATCAGCTCATGAGGTGGGCTCGTGCATCCCTTCCGTAAGGCCGTCGAGAGCGGCGACATGGACGCCGTCGCCGCCCTGCTGGCCGACGACGTCGTCTTCACCAGCCCCGTCGCCTTCAAGCCGTACCCGGGCAAGGCCATCACCGCCGCGATCCTGCGGGCCGTCTCCCGCGTATTCGAGGACTTCACCTACGTTCGTGAGATCGCCAACCCGGACGGCCGTGACCACGCCCTGGTGTTCACCGCCACGGTCGCGGGCAAGCGGTTGCAGGGCTGCGACTTCCTGCACTTCGACGAGCAGGGCAGGATCGACGAGTTCACGGTGATGGTGCGGCCGCTCTCGGCCGCCCAGGCGCTCTCCGAGGCCATGGGCGCCCAGTTCGAGCGGATCGCGCAAGAGGCCGCCGAGGGGTGACGCGTCATCGCCGACGAGGCCGCCCGGGGCGCATGACCCCGGGCGGCCGCGTCATGCCCGTCGGGTGCTCCTCGTGGGCTCGTCAGGCCCCGGGGAACTGGCGGATCGCGGCGAGGTCGAACTGCAGCCGGACCTTCTCGCTGACCATGGCGCCGCCCTCGGCGAGCCGCTGGTTGTAGGTGAGGCCCCACTCGGAACGGTTGATCGTGGTCGTGCCGTCGAAGCCGACACGCTCGTATCCGAACGGGTCGACGACATGGCCGATATAGGTGAGTTCGAGGTCGACGGGACGGGTGACGTTCTTGATCGTGAGGTCGCCGGTCATGCGGTAGACATCGTTGCCGACGAGGTCCACCGCCGTACTGGCGAAGCGCATCCGGGGATAGGTCGCGGCATCGAGGAAGTCCCGGCCGACCAGATGGGCGTCGCGTTGTTCCACGCCCGTGTCGACGGACGCGGTGGACAGCAGGATCTCGGCCTGCGAGCGGGACGGGTCACGGCCGTCGAAATAGAGCCGGCTCTCGTACTGCGTGAAAGCTCCGCGCACGGTCGTCACCAGGGCGTGGCGGACGGAGAAACCGATACGACTGTGCGCCCGGTCGATGATCCATTCTCCGGTCAGCCCCGCCAGGGCGGGATCCAGCGTGCCGGTGGCGGCGAACGCCGGGGATTCGTGGGGGAGTTGTCGGTCAGTGGGGGGAGCCGGGCGGCGCAGGGACGCAGCACGGTTGAACAGGTTCATGATTCACGTAACTACGGCAGTTGGTAAAGGGCCGCAAGCCTTCTTCAAGAGCCGCGCACACGGTCACCACGAATTGCCCGTCGCATTCTCCTGCCATTCGCCGTAATTCGTCGAACGGCGGGCGGGTCGCGAAAAGCGGGAAGAATCGCCTTATTGCGTCCGGAGGTATGGGGCGCGCCGCGCGGGGTCCGGCGGTGAGCGGGTGGCGGGTGGCGGGTGGCGGGTGTGGGGTGGGCGAGGGGGGGCTTTTGAACGTGTTCAAGTACGGGCGTACGCTCCTGCCATGAGCGACAGAGCCGCCCTGGTGAAGGGCATCCGCGCGTGGCTGGTCTTCTTCGTCGTCTGCCTGGTGCTGAGCGGCGCCACGGCCTTCCCGCTCGTCCACGAGCTGCGCTGGACCGAGGAGTTGATGCGGTCGCTGTCCGTCGGTGACCACCTGCCGGGGCTCATGGAGTGGATCGAGCGGGTGCGCGCCGGGCTGGACGAGGCCGACGCCGAGTACCCGTTCCTGCTGTACGGCACCGACTGGCTGGCCTTCGCGCACCTCGTGATCGCGGTCGCCTTCTCCGGGCCGTGCCGCGACCCGGTGCGCAACATCTGGGTCGTCGAGGTCGGGATGATCGCCTGCGCGGGGATCATCCCGCTGGCCCTGATCTGCGGTCCCGTCCGAGGCATCCCCTTCTGGTGGTCGCTGATCGACATGTCGTTCGGGGTGTTCGGAGTGATCCCGCTGTACGTCGTGTGGAAGCGGATCAAGCGGCTGGAGGCGCTGACGCCGGTCGCGACGCCGCCGGCGGCCACGGCCTGAGTGCCCCGGCCGCGTCACGGGCCGAAAACTGTTATCGGCGGCGCCTGCGTCCCGTCTCCACGCCGACGCCTGTTTCCCCACGTACAGGAGCGCGCCGCATGGGACGTGTGATCTCCGCCTCGCGGGTTCCCCCTGTCACGGGAACGGCTGAGAAGGTACGGAAAACAGCCGATTGAGCAGGGTGCACCCCCCGGGGCCGGAAGGAACGTACGTGGACGGGCGGCAGTGGCGCTCCACCATCGCGGCCGCACAGGCGGGCGACCGGCGGGCCCTCGACGAACTGGTCGAGGGCTGGCTGCCGCTCGTCTACAACATCGTCGGCCGAGCCCTGAACGGTCACGCCGACGTCGACGACGTCGTGCAGGAGACCATGCTGCGCGCCGTCGACAACCTCGGCACCCTGCGCGACCCGGACAGCTTCCGGTCCTGGCTCGTCGCCATCGCGATGCGCCAGATACGGGACCGGGCGCGACGGCGCACCACCGACCGGCTCGCCGACACCGACGGCCACGAAGCCGCCGACTTCGCCGAACTGACCGTGCTGCGGCTCCAACTGGAGGGCCAGCGACGCGAGGTCGCCGAGGCGGTCCGCTGGCTCGACGACGAGGACCGGCAACTGCTCTCCCTGTGGTGGCTGGAGGTCGCCGGCGAACTCAGCCGGCGCGACCTCGCCGCCGCCGTCGGCATCAGCCGGCAGCACGCCGCGGTACGGGTGCAGCGGATGAAGGCCCGTCTGGAGACCGCGCGCGGCATCGTCAGGGCCCTCGACTCCTCCTGCGCCGACCTGCGCCAGGTGACCGCCCGGTGGACCGGGCGGCCCGACTCGGTGTGGCGCAAGCGCATCGCCCGGCACATCCGCGGCTGCGACCGCTGCGACGGCCACGGCAGGCGCGGCGAGGCCGTCGTACCCGCCGAGCGTCTCCTCGTCGGCCTCGCCCTCGTCCCGCTCCCCGTCGGCTTCACCCTGTCGCTGGCGTTCGGGGGCAAGGCGGCGGTCGCGGCGACGGCCGCCACTGCCTCCGTCGGGTGGTCCGCCAAGGTGCTGGGCGCCCTCACCAAACCGGCGGTGGCGGTGACGGCGTCCGCGACGATCGTCGCGGGGGGCGCATACGTGGTGACGAAGCCCCCTGAACAACGGGCCCCGCAAGCGGCGCCCACCGCACTGAGCACGGCCCGCCCGCAGGCCCCCGCCCCGCGCCGTTCCCCCTCCGCGCCCGTACCCTCGACGTCCCCCAGCCCGCCCCCGTCACCGTCGGCGTCGCCGAAGAAGAAGCGCGAGGCGTCGTACGGCACGGTCGTGGACGCCGTGGACCGGGCGCCCGACCCGGACACCCCGCCCCGAGCCCTTCCTCGCCGGCCCGAGACGGGGATCGAGAGCACCGGCGGCGCGCACGCCGTGATGAACCACCGCGGCGACAGCGTGACCCTCAAGGGGGAGGGCTACATCCTCGTCCGTTGGCAGCTCGCGCCGCAGTACCGGCCGGGCGCCCTGGTCATGCCGGCCTGGACCGGGCTGAAGGGCAGGCTCTTCCACGTCGCCTCGGGCGGCGGCCGCCGCATGGACGACCCGGTGTCGCCGGACGGCCGGACCAGCGGCATGGGCGGCCCCGACATCGGCTACATCGTCCTTCCCGACGGCACCCAGCAGATGTGGCAGAACGAGTACTTCTACCTCGACGGCACGGTCACCCTCGTCCAGAACGAACGCGGCGCCGACTACAACATGTCCGTGTTCCCCTCCTCCCGGACCGCCGTCGAGGAGGACGTCAACCGCGGCCCCGACCAGGGCGCCCTCCGCTACGGCCTCGTCCGCGACAACGGCACGGACACGACGCCCGTGCCGCAGTACGTCACCCGGGAGACACCGGAGGACGCGGCGACGGTGGCCCAGCGGTCCGACGTGTGAGGGTCGGCTACCCGGACGCGCGGTCGTCAGTTCCCGTTCCGCAGGGCGCACAGGGTGTCGACGCGGTTCGTGGTGATGGAGTCGACCCCCAGGTCCACCAGCCGCCGCATGGAGCGACGGGTGTCCGGCGTCCACACGGACAGCAGGTAGCCGTCGCCGTGGACACGGTCCGCGAGGGCCCGGCTCACCAACCCGAAGCGGTAGTTGAGCCAGCGGGGGCGTACGACGGCGAGCAGGGCCGGGCGGGGCGGGGCGAGGGTCTTCCAGGTGAGCGCGATCTCGGCGTCGGGGGCGACGGCCCGCAGCGCGAGCATGGTGTCGGCCCCGGCGCTGTAGTACACCCGCTCCTGCGCCCCGCACTCCTGTACGACGCCCGCGACCTGCCGTATCGCCCGGCGGTCGGCGGCGCCCGGCAGGTCGATCATGACCCGGTTGTCCCCGGTGACGGCCAAGGCCTCGGCCAGCGTCGGCACACCGTCCGCCGTGAGCCCCCGCACCTCGGCGGCGGACAGTGCCGCGATCGGCCGGTCCAGCTCCCACAGCCGCTTCAGCGTGGAGTCGTGGAGCAGGACCGGCACGCCGTCGCGGGTCGTCCGTACGTCGAACTCGACGGCGTCCGCGCCCAGCGCGAGCCCCGCGCGCAGCGAGTCCAGGGTGTTCTCGCGGTGGCGGTACGGGGCGCCGCGATGGGCCACGGCGGTCACGGTGCGCAGGGGGTTCATGGTGCTTCCGGTGCGGGTCGTCTTCCGGTGCGATCAGGGGGCGAGCCAGGCCGAGGTGTAGGTGTCGATCTCGGCGGCCAGCCGGGCCTTGCCGGGCTCGTCGAGGAAGGCCGCCTCCACCGCGTTCTTCGCGAGCGCGGCCAGCCCCCGCTCGTCGAGGTCGAGCAGCCGGGCGGCGACCGCGTACTCGGAGTTGAGGTCGGTGCCGAACATCGGCGGGTCGTCGGAGTTGACGGTCACCAGGACACCGGCCGCCACGAACTCCTTGATCGGGTGCTCGTCGAGGGTGCGGACCGCGCGCGTCGCTATGTTCGACGTGGGGCAGACCTCCAGGGCGATCCGGTGCTCGGCGAGGTGGGCGAGCAGCTTCGGGTCCTGGGCGGAACTCGTGCCGTGCCCGATGCGCTCCGCGCGCAGTTCGTTGATCGCGTCCCAGACCGTCTCCGGCCCGGTGGTCTCGCCGGCGTGCGGAACGGAGTGCAGCCCGGCCGCGACGGCCCGGTCGAAGTACGGCTTGAACTGCGGCCGCGGCACACCGACCTCGGGCCCGCCGAGCCCGAACGACACCAGGCCCTCCGGGCGCAGCCGGTCGTCGGTGGCGAGCCGGACGGTCTCCTCGGCCGACACGAGTCCCGCCTCGCCGGGGATGTCGAAGCACCAGCGCAGTACGGTCCCGAACTCGGCCTCGGCCGCCTTGCGGGCGTCCTCGATCGCGTCCATGAACGCCCGCTCGTCGATGCCGCGACGCGTCGACGAGTACGGCGTGATGGTCAGCTCGGCGTACCGCACCTGCTGCCGGGCCAGGTCCCTGGCCACCTCGAACGTCAGCAGCCGGACGTCCTCCGGGGTGCGGATCAGGTCCACGACGGACAGGTACACCTGGATGAAGTGCGCGAAGTCCGTGAACGTGAAGTAGTCCGCAAGCGCCTCGGGGTCGGTCGGCACCTTCGAGTCGGGGTGGCGGGCGGCGAGTTCGGAGACGATCCGGGGGGAGGCGGAGCCGACGTGGTGCACGTGCAGTTCGGCCTTGGGCAGGCCGGCGATGAAGGCGTGCAGGTCGCGGGCGCCGCTGCCGTCGGGCGCGGGGGAGACGCCGGGTGCGGCGGGCCCGCCGGGCGCGGTGCGGTGGTCGGTCAAGGTTCCTCCCGGGAACGGCGTCCGGCCCGGACCGATGGTCTTCTTCGGGGGACGCGGGTGATCGGCTGATCGATGACTCGGGGGTCATCGTAGGCGGCGGGATCCGCGTCGGGGGCGTCGGGCTTTAGCATGACCGAACGTGCGGCTGATGGTGCGCCGTCCTCCGCTTGTCCGGTCAGCGGTACGACGGGATCGACGAGACGCAACGCCACGACGCGGAACGGAACAGAGGGGGACCCGCGCATGTCGTCCGACGAGGCCACGACTCCGGCGACACCGGCAGACCCGCCGACACTCCGGGGTGCTTGGGTGGCGCCGGGGGAGAGTGCGATATCCGGCGCCGGGGCCGGCGCGGAGGCGCAGGCGGCTGCGTCAGCCGCGACGCCGACCAAGGGTGCCGCCGCCGGGGAGGGTGCCGCCGCCGGGGAGGGTGCCGCGCCCACTTCGGAGGAGTCGGAGGAGTCTGAGGGGTCGGAGGGGTCGGAGGGGTCGGAGGGGTCGGAGGGAGCGGCCGCGCCCGCGGACCTGCCGCCCCGCCCCGAGGACCGAGGGCCGTCGGCGCCCACCCGGAAGGTCGCGTTCGACAAGCCTGCGCGTGCAGACGTGGCGGATGCCGCTCGCGTATCGCTCGACAAGCCTGCGAACGCGGATGTGGCGGATGCCGCCCGGGTGTCGCTCGACAAGTCGGCCGCCGGTGCAACGGGCCCCGCCCCCGGTGCAACGGGCCCCGCCCCCGGTGCAACGGGCCCCGCCCCCGGTGCGACGGGCCCCGAGCCGGTGTCCGGGGCACCCCGGCCCTGGGCCGGCCCCGGTGGGTTCGCGGCCCCGGCCGCGCAGGAGCCCGTGACCCCTCCGGCGTGGACCCCGCCACCCGCGACCGCGTCCGGGGCCCGCGCCCCCTTCGCGGCACCGGGTGACACGACGGCCTTCCCGGCGCCCCCGCCGCACCCGGCCAACCCCTTCGCCCCGCCCTCGGCCGGGTCGCCCTCACCGGCTCCGGCGCCGCACGCCACCAACCCCTTCGCTCCTCCCACAGCCACTCCGCACCCCGTTGCGCAGGGCCCCGCCCCGAGCAGTCCGTTCGCCCCGCCCTCCGACGGCACGACGGCCTACCCGGCGCCCGCGCCCTACGCCGCCTACCCCCCGCCCGCGCCCGCCGCCTGTCCTCCTCCGGCGTCGACACCCGGCCCCGGCGCCCCCGTGCCGCCCCCGCCGATCAGCCCCGACGGACCGGGGCAGTTCCCGTACGGCTATGCGCCGTACCCGGGTGGCGGTCCCGGCCCGGCCGGGCACGCCCACACCTCCGGTTACGGCTGGCCCCTCATGCCGCCCCCGCCGAGCAACGGGATGGGCATCGCCTCGATGGTGCTCGGGATCTGCGCGGCCACCCTCTTCTGCATGTGGCCGCTGGCCATCCTGCTGGGCGTGATGGCGGTGATCTTCGGCGTCATCGGCCGCGCCAAGGCGAGCCGGGGCGAGGCGACGAACCCCGGGCACGCGCTGGCCGGAATCATCTGCGGCATCGCCGGCTTCCTCATGGGCATCGGCTTCTTCGTCCTGATCGTCGTCGCACCGTACGGCACGGACGAGTCGGACACCGACGTCTTCGACGACGGCTACGACACCTCCCTGTCCCTGTCCCTGGCCCTGTCGAGCGAGAACGCCCCGCCGGCGCTCGCCCGCCTCGCCTCGCCGAGCCCGTAGCCCTTCCTCCGAGCCCGCCCCCACCGGCCCACCGCGGTGGGTCCCAGGGCCGCGGGGGCCCTGCGGGTCTGTGGCTGCCCCAGACCCCGGGCTTACCCGTCCTCCCCCCGCAGCAGTCGCTCCCGCGCCTTCATCAGGGCGAAGCCCAGCAGGTTGGGGCCACGCCATCGCGTGGGGTCCATCGCGCGTTCGTCGTCCGCCGCGAGGCCGATGCCCCAGACGCGGTCCAGGGGGCTGGCCTCGACGAGGACGCGGACCGTCGTGCCCAGCAGCCAGGCCCGCAGATCGTCGTGCGCGGCGAACTTGTGGACGCTGCCCTCGACGACGATGCCGAACCGCTCCCGCTCCCACAGGGCCTCGTCGAAGCCGCGTACGAGGCGCCCCACCTTCTTCGCCATCGCGGGGCTCGACGCCGCGACGGCCTTGCGCTCCGCCTCCACGTCACCGAACAGCCGGGCCTTGGACGCCATCATCCAGTGCTCCGCCGTCGCGTACTCCACGCCGTCCACCGTGAACGGCGACGGCCACCACTGACTCAGACAGCTCGGCCCCACCCGGCCGTCGGGCCGCGGACGGTGCCCCCAGAAGTGCAGGTACTTGACCCTCGCCCCCGCCTGGACCTCGCTGATCAGCGCGTCCCAAGAATCGATCTTCAGCATGCCGACGAGTGTGGCACCCGCCACGGACACTCCGTCCTCGATTTTCACCCGCGACTGGACACCTGGTCGACAGATTCCGTCGCGTAACCAAAAGGCAACAACGGAATCACTTGTTGATGCCCCGTCCCTCTGTCAGGATCGGCACTCAAATCGAGCTGGAGCTACGCCACCCGCCCCCAGGACACAGGGGGACAAGGCGGAGGAGAGCGACATGCAGAACCCGGGCACCGCCACCCCGGACCGATTCCCCGCGCAGGAACGCTTCGCGGCCGGCGCGCAGTACATCGCCGGCCGCCTCACGAAGGGCACGTCGGGCCACACGCACGCGGTCGTCGACCCCGCCACCGGCGACGAGGTTCTCACCTACGAGCTGGCCGGCACGGACGACGTGGACGCGGCCGTCGCCGCCGCCCGCCGCGCCTTCCCCGGCTGGGCCGCGGCCACCCCCGGCGAGCGGTCCGACGCGCTGCACCGGTTCGCCGCCGTGCTCGCCGACCGGGCCGAGGACTTCGCCCGCGCCGAGTCGCTCCAGTGCGGGAAGCCGCTGAAGCTCACCCGTGAGTTCGACGTCCCGGGCACCATCGACAACACCGCCTTCTTCGCGGGCGCCGCCCGCCACCTCCAGGGCCAGTCGGCCGGCGAGTACTCCGGCGACCACACCTCGTACGTGCGGCGTGAGCCCATCGGTGTCGTCGGCTCCATCGCCCCCTGGAACTACCCCCTCCAGATGGCCGCCTGGAAGATCCTCCCGGCGATCGCCGCGGGCAACACGATCGTCCTGAAGCCCGCCGAGCCGACCCCGCTCACCTCGCTGTTGTTCGCGCAGGCCGCCACCGACGCCGGAATCCCCGACGGTGTGATCAACATCGTCACGGGCACCGGCAGGGTGGCCGGCGAGCACCTCGTCGGGCACCCCGATGTGGCCATGACGTCCTTCACGGGCTCCACCGCCGTCGGCAAGCGGGTCGCCGAGATCGCCACCGCCACCGTCAAGCGGCTCCACCTGGAACTCGGCGGCAAGGCCCCCTTCGTCGTCTTCGACGACGCGGACCTGGAGGCCGCCGTGCACGGCGCCGTCGCCGGCGCCCTCATCAACACCGGGCAGGACTGCACGGCCGCCACGCGCGCGTACATCCAGCGTCCCCTCTACGAGGCGTTCGTCGAGCGCACGGCCGCCCTCATGGAGACCGTCCGGCTGGGCGACCCGTTCGCGCCCGGCACCGACCTCGGCCCGCTGATCTCGCACGTCCAGCGCGACCGGGTCGCCGGGTTCGTCGACCGGGCCCGCGGGTACGCGCGCGTGGTCGTCGGCGGTCAGACACCGCAGGGCGAGCTCGCGAAGGGCGCGTACTATCGTCCGACCCTCGTCGCCGACGCCGCCCAGGACAGCGAGATCGTCCAGTCGGAGATCTTCGGCCCCGTCCTCGTCGTCCTGCCGTTCGACAGCGACGACGAGGGCATCCGCCTGGCCAACGACACCCCGTACGGGCTCGCCGCCTCCGCGTGGACTCGCGACGTGTACCGGGCGGGTCGCGCGACACGGGAGATCAAGGCCGGGTGCGTGTGGGTCAACGACCACATTCCGATCATCAGCGAGATGCCGCACGGCGGCTACAAGGCGTCCGGCTTCGGCAAGGACATGTCGGCGTACTCGTTCGAGGAGTACACGCAGATCAAGCATGTCATGTTCGACAATACGGCGGTGGCCAGAAAGGACTGGCACCGCACGATCTTCGGGGACCGCTAGTCAGACCGGGGACCGGCCGCCCGACCTCCGGCCGGTCCTCGCCACCCTCCCGAAAGGGCACCTCCCGAAAGGGCATCACGCGCATGGAGCAGTACGAGCCCGACCGCCTGTCCCCGGCCCAGGTGGCCGCCATGCGGCGCAGTCTCAGGAACGGCAGGGCCGCACTGAGCCGCCGTTCGCTGCTGCGCGCCGGAACGGGCGGCGCGCTCGCCGTCGGCGCGCTCGGCACGCTGAGCGCCTGCGGCATCCCCGCGGCGAAGAACACCGCGGGCGTCTCGTCCGAGGACCACTCGGCCAAGGAGAAGGAGATCGCCTTCTCCAACTGGACCGAGTACATGGACGTCGACGACAGCGGCAAGCACCACCCGAGCCTCGACGCGTTCACCGAGCGCACCGGCATCAAGGTCAAGTACACCGAGGACATCAACGACAACGTCGAGTTCTTCGGCAAGATCAAGCCGCAGCTCGCCGCCGGTCAGGCCACCGGCCGCGACCTCATCTGCGTGACCGACTGGCTGGCGGCCCGGCTGATCCGCTTCGGGTGGGTACAGAAACTGGACCCGTCCAACCTGCCGCACGCCTTCATGAACCTCTCCCAGCAGTTCCGCAGCCCGGACTGGGACCCGGGGCGGGCCTACTCCTACCCCTGGCAGGGCATCTCGACCGTCATCGCCTACAACAAGAAGGCCCTCGACGGTGAGGAGGTCAAGTCGGTCTCCGACATGCTCGACAACCCGAAGCTGAAGGGCCGCGTCGGCTTCCTCTCCGAGATGCGCGACAGCATCGGGATGACCCTGCTCGACATGGGCAAGGACCCGGCGAAGTTCTCCGACGACGACTACGACGCGGCGATCGCCCGCCTCCAGAAGGCCGTCGACAAGGGCCAGATCCGCCGCTTCACCGGCAACGACTACACCTCCGACCTGAGCAAGGGCGACCTCGCGGCCTGTATCGCGTGGGCCGGTGACGTCGTACAGCTCAAGGCCGACACCCCGGACGTCGACTTCGTCATCCCCGACAGCGGCTACATGACCTCGACCGACAACCTGCTCATCCCGAACAAGGCCCGGCACAAGACCAACGCCGAACGGCTCATCGACTACTACTACGAGCCGAAGCCGGCCGCCGAACTCGCCGCGTACATCAACTACGTGTGCCCCGTCGAGGGCGTGAAGGCGGAGCTGGCCAAGATCGACGAGGACGCGGCGAACAACCCGCTGATCATCCCCGACGCCGCCATGGCGGCCAAGTCCCACGCCTTCCGCTCCCTCGCCCAGAAGGAAGAGACGGCGTACGAAGAGAAGTTCGCGAAGCTGACGGGGGCGTGACGAGGACCATGAAGACCACACAGAACAGCAGCGGTGACGTCCGCCTCACCGGCATCGGCAAGACCTACGGCTCCTTCACCGCCGTGCACCCACTCGACCTGACCGTGCCGGAAGGTTCCTTCTTCGCCCTTCTCGGCGCCTCCGGCTGCGGCAAGACCACCACGCTGCGGATGATCGCAGGCCTGGAGGAACCGTCCCGGGGCACCGTGTCGCTCGGCGACCAGGACGTGACGCACCTCCCGCCGTACAAGCGGCCGGTGAACACCGTCTTCCAGTCGTACGCCCTCTTCCCGCACCTCGACATCTTCGAGAACGTCGCCTTCGGACTGCGTCGGCGCGGCCTCAAGAGCGTGAAGAAGCAGGTCGACGAGATGCTGGACCTGGTCCAGCTCGGCGAGCAGGCGCGCAAGAAGCCGCACCAGCTCTCGGGCGGCCAGCAGCAGCGCGTCGCCGTCGCCCGCGCCCTGATCAACCACCCCAAGGTGCTGCTCCTCGACGAGCCGCTCGGCGCCCTCGACCTCAAGCTGCGCCGCCAGATGCAGCTGGAGCTGAAGCGCATCCAGACCGAGGTCGGGATCACGTTCATCCATGTCACGCACGACCAGGAGGAGGCCATGACCATGGCCGACACGGTCGCCGTGATGAACGGCGGCAGGGTCGAGCAGCTCGGTTCCCCGGCCGACCTCTACGAGAACCCGAAGACCACCTTCGTGGCCAACTTCCTCGGCACCTCCAACCTCATCGAGGCCGAGGTCGACTCCAGGAGCGGCGAGGAGATCGTGCTGAAGGCGGGCGACGGCAAGCTCGTCCTGCCCGAGGCGCGATGTGCGGCGCCCGCCACCACCGGCGGCAAGGTCCTCGTCGGCATCCGCCCCGAGAAGATCACCCTGACGCACGCGGACGACGCGGGCGAGATCCCGGTCGGCCGCAACCGCATCACCGGGAAGATCGCCGCGACCAGCTTCATCGGGGTCTCCACGCAGTACGTCATCGACAGCTCGGTCTGCCCCGAGTTCGAGGTGTACGTCCAGAACATCGACCGCGACGCCCGCCTGGTCCCCGGCGCCGACGTCGTCCTGCACTGGAGCCCGGCCCACACCTTCGGCCTGGACGCCGCCCAGTCCCTGCTTGCTGGGACAGCGGGCTCCGCCGGTGTCGAAGAGGGGGCGGCCCTGTGATGTCGACCCTTGCCGAAGCCGAGGCGCCACCGCCCCTCGCCCCCGTACCGACGGAGAAGCCGCCCCGCAGAAGGGGCCGCTGGACGCCGTACCTTCTCCTCGCGCCCGGTCTGATCTGGCTGCTCGTGTTCTTCGCGATGCCGATGGTCTACCAGGCCTCCACGTCCGTGCAGACGGGCTCCCTGGAGGACGGCTACCAGGTCACCTGGCACTTCGCGACCTACTGGGACGCGCTCGGCGAGTACTACCCGCAGTTCCTGCGCTCGGTGCTCTACGCCGGCACGGCGACGTTCCTGTGCCTGCTCCTGGGCTACCCGCTGGCGTATCTGATCGCGTTCCGCGCGGGGCGGTGGCGCAATCTGATCCTGATCCTGGTGATTGCGCCGTTCTTCACCAGTTTCCTGATCCGCACCCTCGCCTGGAAGACGATCCTCGCGGACGGCGGCCCGGTGGTCGGCGCACTCAACTCGCTGCACGTCCTCGACGTCACCAGCTGGCTCGGCCTCACGGCGGGCGACCGTGTGCTGGCCACGCCGCTCGCGGTGGTCTGCGGCCTCACGTACAACTTCCTGCCGTTCATGATCCTGCCGCTCTACACCTCGCTGGAGCGCATCGACGGACGGCTGCACGAGGCGGCGGGCGACCTCTACGCGACCCCGTTCACCACCTTCCGCAAGGTCACCTTCCCGCTGTCCATGCCCGGTGTCGTCTCCGGCACCCTGCTGACCTTCATCCCCGCCAGCGGCGACTACGTGAACGCCGAGCTCCTCGGCTCCACCAACACCCAGATGATCGGCAACGTCATCCAGAGCCAGTTCCTGAGAATTCTCGACTATCCGACGGCGGCGGCCCTCTCGTTCATCCTCATGGCCGCGATCCTCATCATGGTCACGGTATACATTCGCAGGTCCGGGACGGAGGATCTGGTTTAAATGGCCTTCCTGAACTGGCTCAAGCGGCATCTCGTCGTCATCGCGGGACTGCTCACCCTCGGATATCTGCTCCTGCCCAATGTCGTGGTCACGGTCTTCTCCTTCAACCAGCCGAAGGGCCGCTTCAACTACGAGTGGCAGGAATTCTCCACGGCCGCCTGGACCGACCCCTGCGGCGTCGCCGACCTGTGCGGCTCGCTCTCGCTCAGCCTCCAGCTCGCCGCCTGGGCGACCCTCGGCGCCACCGTCCTCGGCACCCTGATCGCCTTCGCGCTCGTCCGCTACCGGTTCCGCGCGCGGGGCGCCGTCAACTCGCTGATCTTCCTGCCGATGGCGATGCCCGAGGTCGTGATGGCCGCCTCGCTGCTCACCCTGTTCCTCAATCTGGGCGCGCAGTTGGGTTTCTGGACGATCCTCATCGCCCACATCATGTTCTGCCTCAGCTTCGTCGTCGTCGCCGTCAAGGCGCGCGTGATGTCGATGGACCCACGGTTGGAGGAGGCCGCGCGGGACCTGTACGCCGGCCCCGTCCAGACGTTCCTGCGCGTCACCCTGCCGATCGCCGCCCCCGGTATCGCGGCGGGCGCGCTCCTCGCCTTCGCGCTCTCCTTCGACGACTTCATCATCACCAATTTCAACGCGGGCTCGACCGTCACCTTCCCCATGTTCGTCTGGGGTTCGGCACAGCGGGGAACGCCCGTCCAGATCAATGTCATCGGTACGGCCATGTTCCTGATCGCCGTACTGTTCGTGGTGGCCGGAATGGTCTTCACGAACCGCAGAAAGCGGCAGAAGGCATAACGCCGCCCGTCGGAATTCTCGTAGGGAGTTGAAATCATGGCCCCAAGCGCCATGAACCGTTGGACCAAGTCTCTCTCCGACGCACAGCCGGTCCCGTACTGGCTCGAAGACCCCGGCAAGCCCCACCCCGAGCCCGCCCTCACCGGCGCCGAGACCTGCGACCTGCTGGTCGTCGGCGGCGGCTACAGCGGACTGTGGACCGCGCTCATCGCCAAGGAGCGCGACCCCGGACGGGATGTCGTCCTGCTGGAAGGCCGTGAGGTGGGCTGGGCCGCCTCCGGACGCAACGGCGGCTTCTGCGCCGCCTCCCTCACCCACGGTCTGGCCAACGGCCTCAGCCGCTGGCCGGACGAGATCCACAAGCTGGAGGAGCTGGGCGCCCGCAACCTCGACGAGATCGAGGCGGCGGTCGCCCGGCACGACCTCGACTGCGACTTCGAACGCACCGGTGAGATCGATGTCGCCACCGAGACCTACCAGGCCTGGGAACTGCGCGACTGGTACGACGAGATCAGCCGCAGGGGCCTCGCCGACGGCATCGAGTTCCTCGACGCGGACGCCGTCCGCGAGCAGGTCGCCTCACCGACCTTCGAGGCCGGGCTCCACGACCGCCGGGGCGTCGCGATGGTGCACCCCGCCAAGCTGGCCTGGGGTCTCAAGCGCGCCTGTGTGAAGCTCGGCGTCCGCGTCTACGAGCACACTCCCGCGCTCAGTCTGAAGGCGTACGGCGCCGGCATGGCCGTCCGCACCCCCTACGGCCAGGTCCGCGCCCGTCAGGTCGCCCTCGGCACCAACATCTTCCCCAGCCTGGTCAAGCGCGTCCGCGCGTACACCGTCCCGGTCTACGACTACGCCCTCATGACCGAGCCGCTCACCGCCGGCCAGCTGGCGTCGATCGGCTGGAAGAACAGACAGGGGCTCGGGGACTCCGCCAACCAGTTCCACTACTTCCGGCTCTCCGCCGACAACCGCGTCCTGTGGGGCGGCTACGACGCCATCTACCCCTACGGCGGCCGGGTGCGCGCCGAGTACGACGACCGGCCCGAGACGTACGCCAAGCTCGCCGGCCACTTCTTCACCTGCTTCCCGCAGCTGGAAGGCGTCCGCTTCACCCACGCCTGGGGCGGCGCCATCGACACCTGCTCCCGCTTCTCGGCGTTCTTCGGCACCGCCCACCAGGGCAAGGTCGCCTACGCGGCCGGGTACACCGGGCTGGGGGTGGGCGCCACCCGGTTCGGCGCGGAGGTCATGCTCGACCTGCTCGCGGGGGAGCGCACGGAACGCACCGAGCTGGAGATGGTCCGCAAGAAGCCCCTGCCGTTCCCGCCGGAACCGTTCGCCTGGACCGGGATCGCCCTCACCAAGTGGTCCCTCGCCCGCGCCGACTCCCACGGCGGCCGGCGCAATCTCTGGCTGAAAGCCATGGACCGTCTGGGGCTGGGCTTCGACAGCTGACACCACGCAGGATGGAGGGGGCGCACCGAAGCGCTCGCGCGCCATGGGCGTACGCCGTGCTGGGCAGGCGTACGCCCATCTCGAATGCCGTCATCCGATTCACCACCAACACATGAGGGGAACCCGCGTAATGCCGGCCCCGCACCGCTGTCTGTGCTCCTGACGCGACACCGCGTCCGACGGAGCTCTACAGAGAGGGAGGTCCCCGTCATGACTGGGGCCAAGACGGCGGTCGAGTGGCTGGCAGCGGTGGCGCCGGATCCGGACGCCTGCCGCTGGGAGTGGGAACGCAACCCCCTGGGAGTCACCCTGCTCCCGGCGGGCCGGGCCTGGGACGTGCTGATCCTGCCGGGGGAGCTGGGCTACCCCACGCTGGACGTCCTGACCCGCGTCATCGACCGACCAGGGCCCGTGCTCGTCGACTTCGGCGACGACCGCATGGGCTTCTTCGTGCCCCCGGGCACGGCGTCCCGCTGGCTCGGCACGGGGGTGCGCAGCGCCGGCCGCGGCACCTGGATCGTGGTGCCCTACCCCGGTCGGCAGTCCGGCGGTGTCCGCTGGCTGATCCCCCCGGACGGCACCGGCACCCTCACCGACCCGGCCCTGCTGGAACTGGCGATGCACGAGGCGGCGGCGGGCCTCGCCGGGGACCATGAGTGTTGAGCACAAAGGCCCGAGAAACACCGTTCTTGGTGCGGCAAGGGGAATGGATTGCGCCATTGACTTGATTCGCATAGGCGAAACATAAGGGAAACAAAAGCCGTCAAGTTCGCACTTGAACGGCTCAAGCGAGTGCCTTAAGCTCCAGTCCGTCCCCAGATGCATGTGCCAGCCAACTGGCCCTGGCCGAAGAATGGAGGTGGTCATGGAATTATTACGGATTCCCGGCGTCGAGAAACAGGCGCTCATGGCGCTCTTTTCCCTGGATCCCGCTCGGTCCGTCAAGATCGGGACGTTGGGGCCGGAAGGGACGAGCAGCGAGCACATCGCCCGGATGATGTTGCGCTGCATAGGCGATCCTCAGGGTTGCGAGATAATTCTTGAAGACACCTTCGAGCGGTGCATGGACGCCCTCGTCGACGGAGTCATAGACCTCGCACTGGTGCCCCACGCCTACTCGAAAATCAACGCGTTCTATATGCATCCCGGCTTGCAGCCGGTGAGTGTGTTTCATGGGAGCACGCCGGAATACGGTCTCGCCACCCGGCCCGACTTCGCGTTCGACGACGAGGTGCTGCGCACCGACACGGTCGTCAGTCACCCCGCTCCTGTTCCGATGCTCGAGCACCATGTCGCCGGGCCCGTGAAGGTCGCGACGGTGACCTCCACGAGTCAGGCCGCCGGCCGCGTCGCCGACGGGCATTACAACATCGCCCTGACGAACGAGCAGGCGGTCGAGCAGTACAACCTGAGGTTCGTCCAGAGGTTCTCGCGCATCCCCATGACCTGGACCGTTTTTTCGCGGAAGAAGGATGGACATGACCACCGGTGTACGTGAGACCCCCTTCTTCCCGGCCGCTGACGCGCTGCTGCACGACAACGGCGTCCGAAGCGATTCCTATCGGCGCGACGACACCGAGGTGCGGCTCTCCTATCTGGCGCCCGGAGCCGTTCTGGACGAGGCGGCGACGGCGTGGGCGCGGGTCGGGATCGTCGTGCGTGGGGAAGCCGCCGTGACGGTCGAGGGCGTCACGAAGTCGATGACGGCCGAGCACGACGTCTTCGTCGCCCCGCCCGGAGCGGGCCTTTCCGTGACGAACACGTCCGCCGAGGAGACGGTCCTGCTGGAGATCAAGCGCGACAAGCCCGGGGAGAGCTACCCCGCCCCCAGCGGCTATTTCCTCGAACCACTGGAATCGCGCAAGTTCGTCGGCATGGATGTCACCTTCTTCCTGGCGGACTGGATCGAGCTCATGATCGCCAACATTCCGGCCGGTGGCGAGATGCCCTACCACAAGCATTCGCACGAACAGATCGGCACCTGCCTGGAAGGGCGCTACGAGATGACCGTCGAGGGCGCACGGCATGAGTTGCTGTTCGGCGGCACCTACTTCTGCGCCAGTCAGGAGGGGCACGGAGCCGCGAATCCCAACACCGCCGTGGCGCGTTCCCTGAACATTTTCATCCCTCCGCGCTACCACCGGGTCCCTAAGCCGACCGTGGGACAGGAAAGCGAGTGACCCGACTGGCACTCGTTCTGGGGGCCGGCCGCGGTATCGGAAGGGCGACCGCGCTGCGCCTGAACGCGACCGGCTACGCCACGGTCCTCTGTGCCCGAAACCGGAGCGACCTGGAGAAGGTCGCCGCGGAATCCGTGGGCGAACCCACCCCGTACGTCATCGCGGGAGACATCACCTCGCCCGCTTTTCGTGCCGAACTCGTCGGTGAGACGGAACGCCGGTTCGGAAGGATCGACGTTCTGGTCAACAACGCGCCCGGTCCGGCGCCGGGTGCCTTCGACAGTGTGTCGGCCGGCGACATCAGTGTCGCCATGGAGCAGAAGCTCGTCCCCTACCTGGATCTGATCAAGATCGTGGCACCGCTCATGATGCGCAACGGATTCGGACGCATCGTGAATGTCGTCGGAAACGTCGGAAAGGAACCCGCCCCCGGATTGTTCCTCTCCGGTCTGGTGAACGCGGCCGTCGCGAACGCCGGCAAGTACTTGGCGAGTCAGTACGCCCCGCACGGAGTGACCGTGAACTGCGTGCACCCCGGCGTCATCCGCACCCAGCGGTACGACCGGGCCGTGCGGCACATGAGTCGCTCCCAGGGGATCCCGCCGCAGGAGGCCGAGGACCGGATGCGCCGGTCCATCCCCATGGACCGGCCGGGTACCGCCGAGGAGGTCGCCGCCCTCATCGGTTTCCTGGCGTCCGAGGAGGCCTCCTATGTGACGGGACAGCAGATCTCCGTCGACGGTGGCCACATGACATGCGTATGACGTTCACGGACAAGGTGGTCATCGTCACCGGTGCCGCCTCCGGAATCGGCCGCCGGACCGCGATCGAGTTCGCTCGGCGGTCCGCGAAGGTCGTCGTCGGGGACATCGACGAGAAGGGCGGTGAGGACGTGGTCGCGCAGATCGGGGAGGAAGGGCTCGACGCCGTCTTCGTGCCGACCGATCTGACCGTCGAGGCGGACTGCGCACGGCTCGTCGCCACCGCCACCGAGACCTTCGGCCGACTCGACGTCCTCGTCAACAACGCCGGCATCGAAGTCACCACACCCCTGCACGAGATGCAGGAGCACGAGTGGGACCGGCTGGTCGACACCAACCTGAAGAGCATGTTCCTGTGCTCCAAGCACACCCTGCGCCAGATGATGTCGGCCGCCCACGGCGGGTCCATCGTGAACGTCTGCTCCGTCAGCGGGCTGGTGGCCTGGCCCGGCATAGCCGCCTACAACTCCACCAAGGGCGGCGTGCTGATGCTCACCAAGTCGCTCGCCATCGACTACGCGAAACACGGCATCCGGGCGAACTGCGTCTGCCCCAGCATCATCGACACCCCGATGACGGACGTCTCCAACGGCCACGACGACGCCGTCAAGGCGGAGAAGGCCAAGCTGAATCCGATCGGCCGCCTGGGCACGCCCGAGGACGTCGCCCACGCGATCCTCTTCCTCGCGTCGGACAAGTCGTCGTTCATCACGGGCACCGCACTCACCGTCGACGGCGGCTACACGGCCATCTAGCAGCCCGCCGAGGGCCTTCGGATCGTCATCCCGCGATCCCCCCGCACCTGAAGGAAGAAAGAAAGGTTTGCCGAGTGTCGGACCGATTGAACGGCGAGGAACGCTCCGGCGGGTTCCCGCTCCTGACCGTACTCGCCCTGATGGCGGGGATCTTCGCGGTCGGCTCGGAGGAGCTGGTGGTCTCACCGCTGCTCGTGGGCATGGCCGACTCGTTCCGCACCTCGGTGGCCCTCATGGCGCTGTCCGTCACGGTGTACGGCGTGGCGACGGCTGTCGGCGCCCTGATCTTCGCTCCCCTCGGGGACCGCATGTCACGCCGGGTCAGCCTGACGATCGGTATGACGATGTTCGTCCTGGGGACCGTCCTGTGCGCGCTCGCCCCCTCACCGGCCCTGCTGTTCACGGGACGGGCCCTGGCGGGCCTGGCGACGGGCGCCTTCGTACCGACGGCCTACGCCTTCGTCGGTGACCAGATCCCCTACCGGCACCGCGGCCGGGCCATGGGGATCATCGTGTCGAGCTGGTCGCTGTCGCTCGTGCTCGGCGTACCGATGGGATCCTTCGTCGGCGGCTGGGTCGGCTGGCGCTGGACCTTCGGGCTGCTCGCGATCCTCGGTGCCCTCGTGACCCTGGTGCTGGTCCGGGCCGGCGGAAGCGGCACCGCCACCGGCCGGGCCGATGCAACACCGGACGGGGAGCCGGCCGCCGAGCCGTCGGAGCGCGGCTGGATCCGGGACGCGGCCCGCGCCTTCCTGGCGCCCCGTGTGCCCACCTACGTCCTCGCCACCTTCCTGAACATGCTGGGCTTCTACGGGATGTACACCTTCCTCGGCAGCGCCCTGCAGTACCGCTTCGGCACGGGCAGCTCCATGACCGGCATCATGATCCTTCTCTACGGTCTGGGCTTCGCGACCAGCTTCCTCACCGGGCGATGGGCCGACGAGTGGGGCAAGGAGCGGGTGCTCGTCGTGCTGCTGGCGGGGCTCGTACCGGCCCTCGCGCTCATCCCGCAGGCCACGCGCTGGACGCCGCTCCTCGTGGTGTGCCTGTTCCTGTGGGGGGCGATGCAGAGCCTCGTGGTCACCCTGCTCAGCACCCTGCTGAGCGAGTGCTCGCAACAGCACCGGGGCGCGATCCTCGCGTTCTACAGCCTCGCCACCAACCTCGGGGTGGCCATCGGGGCGGCGGTGTTCGGCTCCCTGTTCTCCGCGTACGGCTTCGACGCCCTCGGCTGGGTGTGCGCCGCCATCACTCTCCTGGCCTTCGCCCTGACCGGCTGGGCGCACCGGGGGCGCGAGCGGCCCGCGGGTCACCCGGCCGCCGGGGCCGCGGATCCCGACGCGGCCGTGGACCGGGCCGGGGGAGCGAAGGTCGTGGCCCATGAGGACTGAGACCGCGCGCAGGCTGCGTGATCTGCCCAGAAGCTCCTTCGCCACGACCGTGGCCAGGATCGACCAGCTCGTCGCCGCGGGTGAGGACGTCGTCAACCTGTGCCAGGGCAATCCCGACCTGCCGACTCCGCCGCACATCGTGGAAGCGCTGCGCAGGGAGGTCCTCGACCCGGCCACCCACCGCTACGGCTCCTTCTCGGGTCTGCTCGAACTCAAGACCGCGATCGGCGACTGGTACGCGGCTCACCACAGGGTCCGACTGGACCCCGAGACCGAGGTCGCGATCCTGTTCGGCGCCAAGGCCGGCCTGGTGGAGATCAGCCAGTGCTTCCTCGACCCGGGTGACGTGTGCCTGATGCCCGACCCGGCCTTCCCGGACTACTGGGCGGGCGTGGTCCTCGCCCGGGCGGACATGCGCCCCCTGCCGCTGCGCAGGGAGAACGGCTTCCTGCCGGACTACACCGAGCTGGACCCGGTCACCCGCGCGCAGGCCAAGCTGATGTTCCTGAACTACCCCAACAACCCCACATCGGTGACCGCCCCGCCGGACTTCTACGCCGAGACCGTCCGCTTCGCCGCCGAACACCGCGTGATCGTGGCGTCCGACTTCGCCTACGGAGCACTGGGCTTCGACGGTGAGCGGCCCGTCTCCTTCCTGGAGACGGACGGGGCCAAGGACGTCGGGGTCGAGTTCGTCTCGCTGTCGAAGATGTTCAACATGGCCGGCTGGCGGATCGGAGCCGTGGTCGGCAACCGTGACGTCATCGCCGCGATCAACCTTCTCCAGGAGCACTACTACGTCTCGCTCCCGCCGTTCATCCAGCGCGCCGCCGTCGCGGCCCTCACCGGCCCCCAGGACTGCGTCGACGAGCTGACGGCGGTCTACGAACGACGCCGTGACCTCTTCGTCGCCGGGGTGCGCGACGCCGGATGGCCCGTCGACGTACCCCGGTCGATCTTCGCCTGGCTGCCGATCCCCGGCCGCCGGAAGTCCGCCCAGTTCGCCGACGACCTGCTCACCCGGGCCAGGGTCGCCGTGGCCCCCGGCCACTGGTTCGGCGAGCACGGCGAGGGATACGTGCGGGTCAGTCTGCTGGCCCCCGAGGAACGCCTCCGCGAGGCCGTCGCCCGGCTCGCCGCCTTCTCACGATCCACGGGAGACCTGCTGTGATACGCCACGTCGTCCTGTTCCGCTTCAAGCCGGGGATCGACTGGAACGACCCGCGCGCCGTCGAGGCGGAGCAGTCCACCGCGAAGGTGGGCAGCGAGGTGCCCGGACTCCACAGCTGGCGCTGCGGACGCAATGTGTCCACCCGGGCCGTCGCCTACGACTTCTACGCCGAGGGAGTCCTGGACGACATCCCCGCCGTCGACCGCTACCTGACCCACCCGTTCCACCGGCGTTCGGCCGAGCTCTGGCGGGAGATCGCCGACTGGGTCGTCGTCGACGTGGAGGCCTGACGCACGGGTCGACGGGGCTCGCCTACCCCCCCACCCCTACCGCCCCTCCCGGCCCGTCCCGTCGGTGGTGCCGGTGCGGGGGTGCGACCAGCGGCTCAGCGCGGCGAGGAGCGTCGCGCACACGCACCAGCTCGCCACCACGTCGAGCGGCCAGTGGTAACCCTGACGCACCAGGCCGGCACCGACGCCGAGGTTGACGACGACCGCGCAGCAGACGGCCGCGCCGCGCGCCGGGGCGCCGCGCAGCCAGGGCAGAAGCAGCAGTACGGCGGCGCCGTACGCGACGGCGGCGGTCGCCGTGTGGCCGGAAGGGTAGAAACCCGTGCCCGGGCCCATGATCGCGGGGCCGCTGCGGGCGACCAGTTCCTTCAGCGGGATCACCCAGAGCGGTACCGCAGCCATGAGGGCGGCGGCGCCGGCGGCGGGCCGCCACCAGTGGTCCGTACCGGTGGCACGCGCGCGCCACGCGACGTACACGAGGACGAGCGCGAGCACCGGCACGGCGACGGTGACATTGCCGAGGTCGGCGAGGAACTGCGCGGCCGCGCCACGCCGTACGAGGGAGTCGCTGAGGCGTGCGTCCGCTCGGGCCAGCGGGCCGTCCGCGACGACCTGCCAGGTGATCAGCGCGAAGAGAAGGCCCGGAAGGCCGAGAAGGAGGAGCCCGGGAAGACCGGGGAGGCCGTGGGGCCCGGCGCGACGGCCGGAGGAAATGGTCGGCCGCCCTCGAACAGGGGGGGTGGTTCGAGAGCGGCCGTCCGGATCGGTGTGCCGCGCGCCCCGGGGGGTTTGGGGCGAGCGGCCATCCGATCGGTGAGGAGATCCGGAGCCGGAAGCTCCGGGTGTGTGCGCGAGGGCACGACCAGGACGAAGCTGGGGAGGCCCCGACCAGGTGTCGCCCACAGTCCCCTGTGGGCGGGGTGTATCTCTCATCTGCCCAAGAACCTACGACAGGCCGTGCGGTGGCGACAGGCGAAAACGCGACCCGACATGCACTTTGCACACCTTCTTCACGCCCTCCGACGCTCGTGCACAGGCACCGGAATCCGGGGCCGTGTTCCGGTTACGGGAAGCGCGGGACGTCGGAGGCGGATGGGGGATTCCGTATGGCTCAGACGCGGGTGAACGCCTGCTCGATGATGTCGAGGCCCTCGTTCAGGAGGCCCTCGCCGATGACCAGCGGCGGCAGGAAGCGCAGGACGTTGCCGTAGGTGCCACAGGTCAGGACCAGCAGGCCCTCCTGGTGGCAGGCCTTCGCCAGCGCGGCGGTCGCCTCCGGGTTCGGCTCCTTCGTCGTGCGGTCCTTGACCAGCTCGATGGCGATCATGGCGCCGCGGCCCCGGACGTCGCCGATGACGTCGAACTTCTCGGCCATGGCGGTGAGGCGGGCCTTCATGATCGCCTCGATGTGCTTGGCCTTGGTGTTGAGGTCGAGCTCCTTCATCGTCTCGATGGAGCCGAGCGCGCCCGCGCAGGCGACCGGGTTGCCGCCGTAGGTGCCGCCCAGGCCGCCGGCGTGGGCGGCGTCCATGATCTCGGCGCGGCCGGTCACCGCGGCGAGCGGAAGACCGCCCGCGATGCCCTTGGCGGTGGTGATCAGGTCGGGGACGATGCCCTCGTCCTCGCACGCGAACCACTGGCCGGTGCGGCAGAAGCCCGACTGGATCTCGTCGGCGACGAAGACGATGCCGTTCTCGGAGGCGAACTTGCTGATGGCCGGGAGGAAGCCCTTGGCGGGCTCGATGAAGCCGCCCTCGCCGAGGACCGGCTCGATGATGATCGCGGCGACGTTCTCCGCGCCGACCTGCTTGGAGATCTGGTCGATGGCCTGGGCGGCGGCCTCCGGGCCCGCGTTCTCCGGACCGGTCGGCCAGCGGTAGCCGTAGGCGACGGGCACGCGGTAGACCTCGGGGGCGAACGGGCCGAAGCCGTGCTTGTACGGCATGTTCTTGGCGGTGAGCGCCATCGTCAGGTTGGTGCGGCCGTGGTACCCGTGGTCGAACACGACGACGGCCTGCCGCTTGGTGTACGCACGCGCGATCTTCACGGCGTTCTCGACGGCCTCGGCGCCCGAGTTGAACAGCGCGGACTTCTTGGCGTGGTCGCCCGGGGTCAGCTCGGCGAGGGCCTCGGCGACCGCCACGTAGCCCTCGTACGGGGTGACCATGAAACAGGTGTGCGTGAAGTCCTGGAGCTGGGCGGAGGCCCGGCGGACCACGGCCTCGGCGGAGGCGCCGACGCTCGTCACGGCGATGCCCGAGCCGAAGTCGATCAGCCGGTTGCCGTCCACGTCCTCGATGATCCCGCCGCCCGCGCGTGCGGTGAAGACCGGCAGCACGGAGCCCACGCCAGCCGCGACCGCGGCGGTACGACGTGCCTGCAGCTCCTGCGACTTCGGTCCGGGAATGGCGGTGACTACGCGGCGCTCCTGCGGAAGTGCGCTCATGTGGGGCTCCTGGGGGCGTTACGGACGCTTGTCTTCTTTTCTCGCAGGCTAGGACCGAGGAGGAGTGGTGGGCATGCTCCATGTGGGCGTTGTCGCAGAGTCCGCTTGTCCGTGGTGGACATGGCGCGTTGTCGGAGGTGAACCGGGGCCGCTCGGGTCACGGACCGGCAGCTTCCGGGCCCGCCCGGCCGCGTATGCGGTGAACTCCCCTTGCGAGAGCGTTAGATTGGCACGCTGATGGTGGACGGAACGGCTGGTCAGGGGGCAAGGCGATGAACAGCGACGGGACGCGGGACGCACGGGGCACGCATGCGAATCCTGTGCCGCGTCCGGCGGGGTCGCCGGAGATGCCGGCGGTGCCTCCGCTGCCTCCCATGCCCGCGGGCGTGCCCGGAGCGCCGCCCAGGCCCGACGGGAACACCTTCCTGACCTGGCTGCGGACCCCCCGGCCGGACGCGGCGCCCGGCGTCTGGCGGCTCGGCCACCGGCCGCGGCCCGAGGAGGAGCCCGAGATCGTCCCCGGCCGCCAGCTGCTCGGCGGCGCGGTCATCGCCTTCCTCGTCGGCTGGCTCATCTGGTCCCTGCTGTGGAACGGCTACCTCGGCGGCTGGTGGCTGGTACCGCTCTACGCGATGATCCCGGACTCCTGGGCCCCCGCCCACTCGTACTCCGCGGTCGTCCTCAGCTACGTCTGGTACGTCGTCGTCGCCCTGGCGATCATGATCGGCGTCGGGCGGCTCGGCCGCTGGGGCGAGGTCTGGCGCCGGTACGGCGCCCCGCGCTTCAAACAACCCCGTGAGCGGCAGGTCCTGCCGCCGCCCGAGCGGGATCCCGCCGAATGGCCCCAGCTCAGGGAGGCCGGTGCGACCGACGTCGCCGACCGGCTCGGGGCCGAGGCGCGGGCCGGGCTCATGCGGGATGTGGATCACGCGCGGATCATGCGGGCCTGGCAGGGGGTGCGCAGTGGGCGGCACAGCATGGCGACGTTCACCGGCGCGGTGCTGAAGGACGGCGCGGCGGCCTGTCCGCATCCGTCGGGGGAGCGGGACCTCCCGGGCCGGCTCGCGCAGCACGACATGGTGACCGGGCAGGTCCGGCTCGGCACGACCGCCGACGACCCCCGCAACCCGTACGCCTACCGCGGCACCGGCCTCGCTCTCGGCCCGGAACTGCTCGGCACGTCCCTGCTGGCCGTCGGGCCCGCCGGGTCGGGGAAGACCGGCGGCGTCGTGTGGCCCGTCGCCGAGTCGCTGTGCCTGCACGCGCTGGCCGGCCGGGCCGCCGTGGTGGTCGTGGGCGCGGCGGGCGCGGGGCTCGGCCCGGCCGACGCCTACGACGTCGTCGTCCGCATCGGCAACCCGGAGTCCGTGTACGACCTGGACCTCTACGGCGGCACCACCGACCCCGACGAGGCGGCCGCCGTCCTCGCCGAGGCGCTCGTCGGCGACCTCGCCGATCCGCACCCCGGCGGCGACAGCCGGCGTTCGACCACCGTGCTGGCGCAGTTGCTCGGCCCGTTCCGGGCGGTGCACGGCCGGTTCCCGTCGGTGCCGCAGCTGCGGCAGTTGCTCGACGGTGCCCCCGGCCCGCTGGGCGAGCTGCGCAAGGCGCTCCAGGACGCCGGGCAGGAGTCGCTGCTGCGGGAGCTGGACGCGCGGGAGCGGCAGCTCGGGCACCCCGGAGACGTCGGCTCCGTCCTCGCCGACCGGGTCGCCCTGCTGGACCGGCCCGCCTTCGCCGGGTTCTTCGACACCTCCGGCCAGTCCCGACCCTTCTCCCTCCGGGCGCTCGACCACCCCGTACGGGTCCGCGTCGACCTCCCCGAGCGCGGCCACGCCGACGCCTCGCGGATCCTGGCCCGGCTGGTGCTCGCGCAGTTCACCGCGAGCGTGTCGGTGCGGGAGGACCGCTCGCTGTTCGCGTGCCTGGTGCTGGACGACGCGACGGGCGTCATCACCCCCGAGGCCGTCCGCGGCATCCAGCGGCTGCGGTCCGCCAACGCGGGCACGGTCCTCACCCTGCGCACCCTCGACGACGTGCCCCGGCCGTTGCGGGGGCCGCTGCTCGGGGCGACCGGCTGCCGCATGGCGCTGTCCGGGATCACCCCCTGGGACGGCCAGGACTTCGCCGAGGTCTGGGGCAAGGAGTGGACCGAGGCGCGGGACGTCACCGACCGGCAGATCATCGCGGACTCCCCGGCGGGCAAGGCGTGGCACGCGCTGCGCCGGGTGATCACCGGGTCCGCGCCGACCGCCCGCGCCGTCACCGTGCGCCAGGTCGAACGGGAGCGCTGGTCCGCGTCCGAGCTGGCGCACGCCGTGCCGCCCGGCCACGCGGTGCTGTCCCTGACGGACGTCCGCGGCGAACACGCGCCGCCGCTGCTGGTGAACCTGCGGGCCTGAACGGCGGGCCTGTGCGGAGGGGCTGAACGGCGGAGGCCACCGGAGGCCACCGGAGGCCGACGGAGGTCATCGGGGGCGGAAGGGGCGCGGGATCGGGCTTGCGGGGGCGCGCGGTGACCGTACGGTGAGGCAGAATCGGCGCAGGCCGTTCATACGCGGCGGCCAAAACGTACGACGGTGATCGCCGACCCGACCGGGATCCCGATGCCCGACGCGACGCCGCTCCGAGTAGTTTCCGAACCGTTCTGAAGGCCCGATGCCCCCGACGCTCGCCTCGCTCGTCCACCACTCCGCGCTCAAGCTGACCGTGCGGGCGGGCGGCGACCGCCTGGACGTGCCCGTCCGCTGGGCCCACGTCAGCGAACTCGCCGACCCCGTCCCGTACATGGAGGGCGGCGAACTGCTGCTGATCACCGCGCTCAAGCTGGACGCGGAGGATCCGCAGGAGATGCGGCGCTATGTACGGCGGCTGGTGGGAGCCGGGGTCGTCGGGCTCGGCTTCGCCGTCGGGGTGAACTACGAGGAGGTCCCCGAGGCGCTCGTCGAGGCGGCGGACGCCGAGGGGCTGCCCCTGCTGGAAGTGCCCCGGCGCACGCCCTTCCTCGCCATCAGCAAGGCGGTGTCGGCGGCCATCGCCGCCGACCAGTACCGGGCGGTGACGGCGGGCTTCGCCGCACAGCGCGAACTCACCAAGCAGGCGCTGGGCGCCGGTCCCGAGGGGGTGCTCGCCGCGCTCGCCTCACAGGTCGACGGGTGGGCCGCGCTGTACGACGCCTCCGGTGCCGTGGTCGCCGCGGCGCCCGAGTGGGCGGAGCGGCGGGCCGGGCGGCTCACCGCCGACGTAGAACGGCTGCGGGACCGGCCCGCCCCGGCCAGCGCGGTCGTCGGCGGCGAGGACCGCGTCGAGCTGCACTCCCTCGGCACCGGGCGCCGGGCCCGCGCCGCGCTCGCCGTCGGCACGGCCGCCGCGCTGGGCACCGCCGAGCGGTACGCCGTCCACTCCGCGATCGCGTTGCTGACCCTGACGACGGAGAGGTCGCGCGCGTTGCACGCCGCCGAGCAGCGGATCGGGGCGGCGGTGCTGCGGATGCTGCTGGCCGGGGAGCCGGACCACGCGCGGGCCGTCGCCGGGGATCTGTACGGAGAGCTGCTGGACGCGCCGTTCCGGCTGATCCTCGCGGAGTCGGGCTCCGCGTCGGCGGCCCGGGCGCGGGCGGAGGGCGCGGCCGGCCCGACCGGTGCGTCGACCGGGAGCGGCGCGGCCGTCGGCGGTGGCGGTGGGGCCGGCCGGGAGAGCGGGCGGTACCGGGCTGCCGCCTTGGCCGCCGCCACGGCGAACGGCGATCCGCTCGCGCAGCTCGCCGAGGTCGTCGAGGCGGCGGCCGCGCGGGCCGGGGAAGCCGTGCTCGTCGTGCCCGAGGGGGAGCGGCTCGTCGTGCTCGCCGTGGACGGGGGCGCGGCGGTGGCCGCGTGCGGGGAGTTCGCGGCGGCGCTGGAGACGGCACGGGCGACGACCGCGCGAGGCGCGGGGGGTACGGGTGGGACGACGGCGGCGGCTTCAGGAGCCGCCCCGGCCCCGGCCGGTCCCTCGGTCTCGGCCGGAGGCCCCGGCTCGGGCCCGTCCCCCCTGTCGGCCTCCGCCGCGGGCGCTGCCGCGGCATCCGCGTTCTCCGAGGAGGAGGAACTCGTCGTCGGCCTCTCCGCGCCCGCCGGGCCCATCGCGGTCTCGGCCGCGTACAAGCAGGCCGAGCAGGCGCTGTCGGTGGCGCGGCGGCGGGGGCGGTGCCTGGTCGAGCACGAGGAACTGGCGGCCGGGTCCGTGCTGCCGCTGCTCGCGGACGACGCGGTGCGGGCCTTCGCGGACGGGCTGCTGCGCGCGCTGCGGGAGCACGACGCGACCGGGCGGGGGGACCTGGTCGCCTCGCTGCGGGCGTGGCTGTCGCGGCACGGGCAGTGGGACGCGGCTGCGGCGGACCTCGGGGTGCATCGGCACACGTTGCGGTACCGGATGCGGCGGGTGGAGGAGATCCTCGGGCGGTCGCTGGACGATCCCGATGTGCGGATGGAGCTGTGGCTGGCGTTGAAGGCGACGTCCGCGGCGGGGGAGTGACCGGAGGGGGTTCCTCGCCCCCGCCGCCCCTACCCGTCCCATCCCCAGGGGCTGCGCCCCTTCGACCCCGCCGGGGGAGTGGGCATGTGCGGGTGAGTGGGGGCTGGTCGCGCAGTTCCCCGCGCCCCTCAAGAAGCGGGGCCTGCCGCCCTCGCTCCCTGACGAAGGGGCCGCAGGCACCCGCACCCGCCCACCCACCCGCACCCCCGAGTCACCAGGCGCCCGGCCCCACCCCCACCGCACCAAAGCGGAGCAACCCCCCGCCCCACTCATACGCCCCGGACAAACGACCCCCCGGCCTCACGGCCCTACCGTGGAGCCGAGAAGAGGTTGTACAGAGACGCACCGAAGGGCCGGGAACGACTATGACCGCCACGCATGCCTTCTGGCTCGCCGGCCGCGAGGCCACCGGTGAGACCACGTTCGACGTCACGTCACCGTGGGACGACCGGCTCGTCGGCACGGTGAGCGTGCCCACGGACGCGCAGGTCGAGGAGGCGGTCGCAGCCGCGTACGCCGTACGGGACGAGTTCGCCGCGACCCCGGCACACGTACGGGCCGCCGCCCTGGACCACGTCAGTCGGCGTCTGACCGAGCGGACCGAGGAGATCGCGCAGCTGATCTCCACCGAGAACGGCAAGCCGATCAAGTGGGCCCGCGGCGAGGTCGGCCGTGCCGTGTCCGTGTTCCGGTTCGCGGCGGAGGAGGCCCGCCGGTTCAACGGCGGTGAGGCGCAGCGCCTCGACACCGACCTGGGCGGTCAGGGGCGGCTCGCGGTCACGCGCCGCTTCCCGAAGGGCGTCGTCCTCGGCATCGCGCCGTTCAACTTCCCGCTGAACCTGTGCGCCCACAAGATCGCCCCGGCGATCGCGGCCGGTGTGCCGATCATCCTGAAGCCCGCCCCGGCCACCCCGCTCTCCGGTCTCGTCATCGGTGAGCTGCTGGCCGAGACCGAGCTGCCCGCCGGGTCGTGGAGCATCCTCCCCGTCGCCAACGACCGCATGCCGGCCCTGGTGCAGGACGAGCGGCTGCCCGTCATCTCCTTCACGGGTTCCGAGAAGGTCGGCTACGCGATCATGGACTCGGTGCCCCGCAAGCACTGCACGCTGGAACTGGGCGGCAACGGCGCGGCGGTCGTGCTCGCCGACTACGCCTCCGACGAGGACCTCGACTGGGCGGCCAACCGGATCGCCACGTTCTCCAACTACCAGGGCGGCCAGTCCTGCATCTCGGTGCAGCGGGTGATCGCGGACGCGTCCGTCTACGACCGGCTGCTGCCGCGCGTCGTGGCCGCCGTGGAGGCCCAGGTCACCGGCGACCCGTCCGACGCCGCCACCGACGTCGGCCCGCTGGTCAGCGAGGACGCCGCCAAGCGGGTCGAGACGTGGGTCCAGGAGGCCGTCGACGCGGGCGCCACCCTCCTCACCGGCGGCAAGCGCGACGGCGCCTCGTACGCGCCGACCGTCCTCGCCGACGTGCCCGCCGACGTCACGCTCTCCTGCGAGGAGGTCTTCGGCCCCGTCCTCACCCTCCAGAAGGTGGACGGGGAGGCCGCGGCCTTCGCCGCCGTCAACGACTCCAAGTACGGCCTCCAGGCGGGCGTCTTCACCCACGACCTGCAGACCGCCTTCCGCGCGCACCGCGCCCTGGAGGTCGGCGGCGTGGTCATCGGCGACGTCCCGTCCTACCGCGCCGACCAGATGCCGTACGGCGGCGCCAAGCAGTCCGGCGTCGGCCGCGAGGGCGTGCGCTACGCGATGGAGGACTACACCTACGAGCGGGTGCTGGTCCTGACCGGCCTCCAGCTCTGAGTCTGCACGGACACTACCCCTAGCTTCTGACAATCGTTTTCATGTAGTCTGGGGTCAGATCCCGGGATGAAGGGGCCCGGCACCGATGCCTTCCGGTGCCGGGCCCCTTCTGTGTCGGCCTGCTTCCGGACCCTCAACCGGAGAAGCCGACACGCGCGAGCCGCAGGGGGCCGCGCAGCGTGAGGCGGACGTCGTGCACACCGGCGGCAAAGACGGCGGCGTGCAGGGTGGTGTACGCGTACGGGTCCCCGGTGGGGGTGTCGAGCGTCAGGGTCGCCAGCGCCGGGCCGCCGACGAGGGAGAACTCGACGCTTCCCCCGCCCGCCACCTCGACCGACATCCCGGTGACGCCCGGCCCGAAGTCGCAGCCGTTGAAGATCAGCTCGCCCGAGGCGCCGCCCAGCGGGGTCACCGCGTCGCCGGACACCTTCGTACGGTCGACGATCTCCGTGCCGCGCTGCTCGTCGAAGTCCGCCGCGTCCAGGCCGCGTTCGCGGACCGGGCGCGGGGTGAGCGGCTCGCCCTCGACCTCGACGGTCGCACGGAGCCGGATGTCCTCGCTGGACGCGCCGGCCAGCACCTCGTAGGAGCCCGGCTCCAGCCGCAGGGTGCCGTGTGCCACGTCCCAGAACTCCAGTACCGACAGCGGCAGTCGGAAGGTCAGCTCGGTCGCCGCGCCGGGTGCGAGGGTGACGCGGCGGTGGCCGGCCAGCTCGCGGCGCGGGCGCGGGACCGACGGGTCCACGGCGCGGACGTAGAGCTGGGCGACCTCGTCGGCAGTGACCGCGCCGGTGTTGGTGACCGTGAAGGACACCGTCAGCTCGCCCTCGCCGTCTCCCTGCTCCACACGTGCGTCGAGGTTCCCGTACGCGAACTCCCCGTACGACAGGCCGTGGCCGAACGGGAACAGTGGTTCGCCCTCGAAGTAGAGGTACGTCTGGCGGCCGCCGATCACGTCGTAGTCGAGGAGGTCGGGCAGGTCCGCGTCGGAGGCGTACCAGGTCTGCGGGAGGCGGCCGGCGGGGGAGACGTCGCCGGCGAGGACACGGGCCAGGGCGGTGCCCGCCGCCTGGCCGCCGTGCGCGGTCCACAGGGCGGCCGGCAACTCGGCCGGGTCGACGGCGTACGGGTAGGCCGAGACCAGGACCAGGACCGTGTTCGGGTTGGCGGCGCGGGCCGCGCGCAGCAGGCGCTCCTGGTGGGCGGGCAGGGCCAGGGTGGTGCGGTCCTCCGTCTCGCGGCCGTTGATGTGCGGGTCGTTGCCCGCGACCACGACGACGACGTCGGCCCCGGCGGCGGCCTCCGCCACCGCGTCCTCGCCGGGCTGCGCCACGACGAGCTCGAAGACCTCCGGATTCTCGTCGGCAACCTTCACGCCGTCGGCGGCGACCGTGACGTACCGGCCCGTCCCCGTGTGCTTCAGGAGGTGACCGTTCTCGTGCGGTTCCAGGCGGAACGTCTCCTGGACCACCCAGCCGCCCGGCTGGTCGGCGGCGGCGCGGACCCGGCCGTCCTCGGCGACCGAGAGGTAACGGCCGTCCGGGGCGCGGAAGGTGAGGACGCCCTCGCCCCAGTCGACCAGGGCGAGTTCCGTGCCGGTCGCGTCGGTGGTGAGCGGTGGCAGATCCGTACGGCCCGCGAGGAGCGCCGGGTCGAGGGCGCCCTCCGCGCCGCGCACCGCGTCGGCGGTGTCGCCGGACTCGGGGACGGCCAGGTACGCGCCGCCCGCCGTGCGCAGCCTCACCCGGTCCACGCCCTCCGCGAACGTCACGCGCTCGGCGCCGAACCGGTCGTAGATGCCCTCCAACGGGGTCGAGCGGTGGATGAGGGTGCCGCTGTACCAGTCGAGCTTGCACTCGTCGGCGAGGAGGCCGACCACGGCGATCCGGGTGTCCTCGGCGAGCGGCAGCAGACCGCCCTCGTTCTTCAGCAGGACGATCGCCTGCTCGGCGGCCTCCCGGGCGAGGGTCCGGTGGGCCGGGGTGTCGAAGTCCTTGGTGTCGGCGTACGGGTCGGCCCCGGGGTCGAACTCGCCGAGCCGGAAGCGGACGGAGAGCTGGCGGCGGACCGCCTCGTCGACGTCGTCCATGGTCAGCAGGCCCCGGTCGAGGGCTCCCCGGATGCGCCCGATCATCGTCGAGCCGTCGGTGCCGTGGTCGGTGAAGCTGTCGACGCCGGCGCGCAGCGAGGCGGCGGTCGCCTCCTCGTGGGTGTCGAAGTAGTGCTCGGAGTCGACCAGGTTGGACGGGGCGCCGGCGTCGGAGCAGACCAGCAGGGGTTCGTCGGTCCAGGTGCGCAGCTGCTCCGCCAGGTAGGGCGAGACATGGTTGGGGCGGCCGTTGACCAGGTTGTACGCGGGCATCACACCGGCGACCGCGCCCGCCTCGACGGTCGAGCGGAAGGCCCGCAGGTCGTACTCGTGCAGGACGCGCGGGCGGACCGAGGAGGACGTCTCGGAGCGGTCGGTCTCGTTGTTGTGGGCCAGCCAGTGCTTGAGGACGGGCGCGGTGCGCCAGTACGTGGGGTGGTCGCCGCGCAGACCCCAGGTGTACGCGGTCGCGATGGCCGACGTCAGCGCCGGGTCCTCCGAGTAGCCCTCCTCGTTGCGGCCCCACAGGGGGTGGCGCAGGAGGTTCACCGTCGGCGACCAGACGTTGAGGCCGACGCGGTCGTCGCGTGCCCGCATGGCGCGGACCTCGGTGGAGACCGCCTCGCCGACCCGGCGGACGAGGTCCTCGTTCCAGGATGCGCCGAGGCCGACGGCCTGGGGGAACACCGTCGCGGGGCCCATCCAGGCGACCCCGTGGAGGGCCTCCTGGCCGGTGCGGAACGCGGCCACCCCGAGCCGGTCGACGGCGGGCGCGAACTGGTGCAGGAACGCGATCCTCTCGTCCGGGGTGAGCCGCTGGAGCAGGTCGTCGATGCGCTTCGCGATCGGCAGCCGCAGATCACGAAACGGTGGCACGGGCGGCGTCTGAGCGGTCACGTGGGATCCCTTTGCGATGGAGCGGCGCGGGCCTTTCGAAGCGCTTCGATGCTCATTCGACCGTGGGGTGGGTGTCAAGAGACCAAGGCGCAACAGATCCGTTTCCTCACTGTCATACGGGCCGCGTTCGAGCGCCGCGCAGTGGTCCGTACCTCCGGGAAATCTGGGAATCGACCCTTGTGCACCCCCGGTCGTTCACTTAACCTCGCAGCAACATCGAAGCGCTTCGACTGCGGAGGGATCGCTTCGCTTGCCTCCCCATCCCCTCCGCCGGTCATGGGTTCCATCGCTTCAGCACAGCCAGTCCCACTCAAGACACCGCAGCCGACGGCCACCGCCGGGTGTCCTGGTGTGCGCCATGAAGGGTTGACGCAATGACGCCGAACTCCGCCGCCCCCTCCGCTCCGAGCCGCAGAAGCTTCCTCGCCTCCACGGCGGTCGCCACCGCCGTCGTGGCGGGAGGCGTCCCCCTGCTCTCCGCCTGCGGCGGCTCGCAGGAAGGCCGCAAGGAGGGCACGACGACGGGCAAGGACGCCAAGAAGATCCTCCCGACGTTCGTCGCGTCGAACGTCGTGACTCCCGACATCCCGTCGAAGAACGGCTCGGCGGTCGGCTTCACCAAGGCGATCCCCACGGCCGAGCTGAAGACCTCGGTCCCGAAGAAGCTGGGCAGCGGCGGCCGGCTGAAGGTCATGGCGCCGTTCTGGGGGACTCCGCCGAAGGGCGACAACCCGTACTACAGGGCGATGAACGAGGCCGTGGGCGTCGAGGTGACCTGGCAGAACCAGGACGGCGTCACCTACGACCAGAAGCTCGGCGCGGTCCTCGCCTCCAGCGACATCCCCGACGTGGTCGTCGTGCCCGGCTGGAACCTGATGGGCAAGATACCCAGCGCCATCAACGCCAAGTTCGCCGACCTGGGTCCGTATCTCTCCGGCGACAAGGTCAAGGCGTACCCGAACCTCGCGGCCGTGCCCAGCGAGGCCTGGCAGCGCGGCATCTTCGGCGGTCAGTTGCGCGCGATCCCGATGCCCGCCTCGTACGTCTCGGACGTCGCGCCCATGTACCGCCGGGACATCTTCGAGAAGAAGGGCTACACCGTCCCGGGCAGTCCCGACGAGTTCCTGTCCTGGGCGAAGGAGGCCACCGACGCCCGGTCGAAGGTGTGGGCCTGCGACGACATGAAGTGGTCGGCGTTCAGCATCTACGGCGTCTTCCCCGGCAGCGACAAGGCGCTGTGGTGGAACATGGTCGACGGCAAACTGGTCAACCGCGTCGAGACCGAGGAGTACCTCGAAGCCCTGGAGTGGACCCGCAAGCTCTACGCGGCCCGCGTGGTCCACCCGGACGCCGTCTCCGGCAAGGCGGGCGGCAACGCCCGGAACCGGTTCACCGCCGGTCAGTGCCTGGTCTTCAACGACAACATCTCCTCCTGGTGGGGCTCGGTGTCCGAACAGGCCACGCAGAAGAGCGACTTCGACATGGCCGCGTTCGACTTCTTCGGCCCCGACGGCGGTGACCCCACCCTGTGGGCGGGGCAGCCCGCCAACATCTTCACCTTCGTCAGCAAGAAGGCGTCCGAGCAGCAGATCAAGGACTTCCTCGCCCTGTGCAACTTCTGCGCCGCGCCCTACGGCACCAAGGAGTTCATGCTCACCGCCTACGGCGTCGAGGGCACGGACTACGACATGAAGAAGGGCCTGCCGGTCAAGTCCACCACGGGCGTCAACGAGGTCAACGGCGCCTACGACTACACCGGCAACCCCGCGCCGTACGTCGCCTACCCCGACTTCCCCGAGATCGCCAAGGGCGTCGTCGAGTGGCAGCAGCGCATGGGCGCCTTCACCAAGAAGACCTCCTTCTTCGGGCTGACCGTCACCGAGCCCAACCGATGGGCCAACCTCGCCGACAACTTCGAACAGTTGGAGGACGACGCCGTGCGCGGGCGCAAGAAGATCAGTGACGTCCAGCAGGCGGTGGCCGACTGGAAGAGCAAGGGCGGCGACGACCTGCGCGACTGGTACAAGAAGCTGCTCGACGACACCGGTTCGGCGAACTGACCCGGGGCCGAGACGAGGAGAAGGCCGTGTCCCACAGCACGGTGCCCCGGCCGAGGGCCGAGGCGAAGACTTCGGAGACGACCCCGGTGGCGTCCGCGTCCGACGACACCACCCGGCCCCCGCACCAGGGCGGCCGGCGCGCGGGCAGGCTGAGCCTCCGCCTGAGATTCAAGCGTGACCGCGCCCTGCTCCTGATGACGCTGCCCGCGGTCCTGCTGATCCTGGTCTTCAACTACATACCGATCCTCGGCAACGTGGTCGCCTTCCAGGACTACGACCCCTACCTCAGCGAGAACGGCTTCGTCGCCATCTTCCAGAGCCCCTGGGTCGGCGTCGAGCAGTTCGAACGGATCTTCGCGGACTCGGACTTCTGGCACGCGGTGCAGAACACGTTCGTACTGTTCTTCCTCCAGCTCGTCCTGTTCTTCCCCGTCCCGATCCTGCTCGCGCTGCTCATCAACAGCATCGTCAGGCCCCGGGTCCGGGCGGTCGCCCAGGCGGTCATGTACCTCCCGCACTTCTTCTCCTGGGTCCTCGTCGTCACCGTGTTCATGCAGATCTTCGGCGGGGCGGGCGTCATCGCGCAGACCCTCCGCGAGCACGGCGTCGACGGTTTCGACCTGATGACCAACCCGGAGACCTTCAAGTACCTGGTCACGGTCGAGATGATCTGGAAGGACGCCGGCTGGGGCATCATCGTCTTCCTCGCGGCGCTGTCCTCCGTCTCCCACGACCTCTACGAGGCCGCCGCCATGGACGGCGCCGGCCGCTGGCGGCGCATGTGGCACATCACCCTGCCCGCCCTGCGCCCGGTGATCGCCCTCCTGCTGGTGCTGCGCGTCGGCGACGCCCTGACCGTCGGCTTCGAGCAACTGCTCCTGCAACGACAGGCGGTGGGCGTCGAGGCCTCCGACGTCCTCGACACCTATGTGTGGTGGAACGGCATCCGCAACCAGGACTTCAGCTACGCCGCCGCGGCCGGACTCATCAAGGGCGTGGTCGGCCTCGCCCTGGTCCTGACCGCCAACAAGGTCGCCCATCTCATGGGCGAGCAGGGGGTGTACAAGAAATGAGCGCGCTCCTCCACACATCGGGTGAGAAGACCGAGACCGCCGACCGGCGGGCGACGGCCGACAGGCCGGGCCGCTGGGCCGCCCCACCCCGCCCGGTCTGGGAGGAGGAACCCGCCAAGGCGGGACTCGCGGGCAAGGGCATCGCCCTGGGCTTCGCCTGCCTCGCGATCCTCTTCCCCCTGTGGATCGTCATCGTCACCAGCCTCCAGACGAAGAAGACCATCGACGAGGCGGGCGGCCTGGTCGTCGTCCCGAGAAGCATCACCTTCGTCGCCTACCAGGAACTCCTCGGCGGCGGCCAGGTGCAGCGGGCCGCGCTGGTCAGCGTCGGCGTCACCGTCGTCGGCACCCTGTTCAGCATGACCGTCTCGGTCCTGTGCGCCTACGGCCTCTCCCGCACGGGCTCGCTCGGCCACCGCTGGATCCTGATGACCCTGCTCGCGACCATGTTCTTCGGCGCGGGCCTGATCCCGACGTACCTCCTGGTCCAGGCCCTCGGCCTCACGGACACCTATCTCGCGCTGATCCTCCCCAGCGCGGTGAGCGTCTTCAACATCCTCGTCCTGCGGTCGTTCTTCATGGGCATCTCCCCGGAACTCATCGACAGCGCCCGTATCGACGGCGCCGGCGACTGGCGCATCCTGTGGAAGATCGTGATGCCGCTGTCGAGGGCGGTCCTCGCGGTCATCGCCCTCTTCTACGCGGTGGGCTACTGGAGCGCCTGGTTCAACGCGTCCATCTACCTCACGGACCAGGACATGATGCCGCTGCAGAACGTCATGATCCAGCTCGTCCAGAAGCAGGAACGCCCCGTCGGCCTCGCGGCCCAGATCAACACGGGCCAACTCTCCCCGCTCGCCATCCAGATGGCCGTCATGGTGATGGCCCTGCTCCCGGTCGCCGTCCTGTCGCCCTTCGTTCAGAAGCACTTCAAGAAGGGCATGCTCACCGGGGCGATCAAGGGCTGACCCGCACCGCCCGCCCGACCCCCGCCGTGTTCGGCCGTGCCTGTCACCCGGCCGAGCACGGCGGGCCCAGCGGCCGGACGCCTGTGTCAGCGGAGCCCCGCCCCGCCGAAGGGCGCAGCCCTTCCAGGGGCGCGGGGAACCGCGCGACCAGCCACACACGACCGGCAGTCGCCACCCCACCCCGGCACCCCGAGCTCTCAGGCGCCGAAACACGCCCCCCGACGCCCCCTTGCACCCCCCGACGCACCCCTCCCTCCCCCTCCCTCCCCCTCCCTCCCCCTCCCTCCCCCTCCCTGCCCCTTCCCGACGCCCCGAGGTATGTCATGCGCACGCCCCACCCGAGCCGCCGCACCGTACTCACCGCGACCACAGCCGCAGCAGCCCTCACCACCCTCCCCGCACTCACCACCCCGGCCCACGCCACCGAGGCCCGAAACGGCCCGACCGCCGGAGGCTACCGCTGGCGCACCGCCGTGATCGGCGGCACCGGTTTCATCACCGGCGTCCTCTTCCACCCCTCCGTCCGCGGCCTCGCCTACGCCCGCACGGACATCGGCGGCCCCTACCGCTGGGACGACCGCAGGGCCCGCTGGATCCCGCTGACCGACCACCTCGGCTGGGACGACTGGAACCTCCTCGGTGTGGAGTCGATCGCCGTCGACCCGGCCCACCCGAACCGCGTCTACCTCGCACTCGGCACCTACACCCAGTCCTGGGCCGGCAACGGCGCGCTCCTCCGCTCCGACGACCGCGGCGCCACCTGGACCCGTAGCGACCTCACCGTGAAGCTCGGCGGCAACGAGGACGGCCGGGGAACGGGCGAGCGCCTGCTCGTCGACCCCCGGGACAGCGACACCCTGTGGCTCGGCACCCGGCACGACGGCCTCCTCAGGTCGACGGACCGGGGCACCACCTGGGTGAGGGCCACCGGCTTCCCGGCCACGCCCACCGCCACCGGGCAGGGCGTCACCCTGCTCGTCGCCGCAGGCCGCGCCCTCTACGCCGGCTGGGGCGACGGCGACGGCACCTCCGCCACCGCCAACCTGTACCGCACGACCGACGGCACCACCTGGGAGGCGGTCCCCGGGCAGCCGGCCGGCGTCTCCGCCAAGGTCCCGATCCGCGCCGCGTACGACCGGCACTCACGTGAGCTGTACGTGACGTACGCCAACGGACCGGGCCCCAACGGCCAGTCCGACGGCAGCGTGCACAAGCTGCGCACCACCAGCGGCAAGTGGACCGACGTCACCCCGGTGAAGCCGGGCGGTACGGCGGCCGACGGCTCCGCCGACACCTTCGGCTACGGCGGGGTCGCCGTCGACGCCCGCCGCCCCGGCACCGTCGTCGTCTCCACCAACAACCGCTGGGCGGACATCGACACGGTGTTCCGCTCCACGAACGGCGGCCGCACCTGGACCTCCCTCAAGGACTCCGCGGTCTTCGACGTGTCCGAGACCCCCTATCTCAAGTGGGGCGGTGAGAAGCCGAAGTTCGGCTGGTGGATCCAGGCCCTCGCGCTCGACCCGTACGACTCGAAGCATGTCGTGTACGGCACCGGTGCGACCCTCTACGGCACCCGCGACCTCACGCACTGGGCCCCGCAGATCCGCGGCCTCGAGGAGACAGCCGTGCGCCAGCTGCTCTCGCCCCCGGTCGGAGAGGCGCACCTGATCAGCGGACTCGGGGACATCGGCACGATGTACCACGAGCGGCTCACGGCGTCCCCGAGGCGCGGAATGGCGACGAACCCCGTGTTCGGATCGGCGACCGGCCTCGCGCAGGCCGCGGCGAAGCCGTCGTACGTGGTCCGCGCCGGCTGGGGCGACCACGGAAACGGCGCCTTCTCGAACGACGGCGGGCGGACCTGGGCGCCCTTCGGGAGCCAGCCCGCCATCGCCAAGGACGCACCGGGACCGATCGCCGTCAACACCGACGGCAGTGTGCTGCTGTGGTCCTTCGTCCACTGGGACGGCACGAAGTACACGGCCCACCGCTCCACCGACAAGGGGGTGACCTGGACCGAGGTCCCCTCCTTCCCGAAGGGAGCCACCCCGGTCGCCGACCCGGCGGACGCGACGCGCTTCTACGCGTACGACACCGACACCGGCACGCTCTACGCCAGCACCGACGGCGGCCGCTCCTTCACGGCGGGCGCGACGGGCCTGCCCTCGGGGGACAGCCAGTACAAGCTGGCCGCGACCCCGGGACGCACCGGCGACCTGTGGCTGAGCACCAAGACGAACGGCCTGTACCGGTCCACCGACGGCGGTACCTCCTTCACGAAGGTCGCCGGCCTGCGCGCCTCGCACGTCCTCGGCTTCGGCAAGGCCGCGCCCGGCGCCGCCTACCCGGCGATCTACCAGATCGGGGCCGTCGACAGCCTCACCGCCGTCCTCCGCTCCGACGACGGCGCGCGGACCTGGACCCGCGTCAACGACGACGCCCACCAGTGGGGCTGGACCGGCGAGGCCATCGCCGGCGACCCGCGGCTGTACGGCCGCGTGTACGTGGGGACGAACGGCCGCGGCATCCAGTACGGGGACCCGGTCCGATGACCCGGCGGCGGCACACCGGGCCCACCCTCGCCGACGCCACCCGCGGCCGGCTTCTCTTCGGCGGTGACTACAACCCCGAGCAGTGGCCCGAGGAGGTCTGGTACGAGGACGTCCGCCTCATGAAGGAGGCGGGCGTCAACTCCGTCACCCTCGGCGTCTTCTCCTGGGCGAAGCTCGAACCCCGGCCCGGAGCAAGGGAGTTCGGCTGGCTGGACACCCTGATGGACCTGCTGCACGAGCACGGCGTCGGGGTCGTCCTCGCCACCCCTACCTCCTCCCCGCCGCCGTGGATGGGCCGCCTCCACCCCGACACCCTCCCGCGCGACGAGAACGGGCAGGTCGAGTGGTGGGGCTCCCGCCAGCACTTCTCCCACTCCAGCACCGTCTACCGCCGCTACGCCGCCGCCATCACCGAGGACCTCGCCGCCCGCTACGGCTCCCACCCCGCGCTCACCCTGTGGCACATCAACAACGAGTACTGCACCTACGACTGGGGCGACGAGGCCGCGACCACCTTCCGCGACTGGCTGCGCCGGAAGTACGGCACGCTCGACGCGCTCAACGAGGCCTGGGGGACGTCCTTCTGGAGCCAGGGCTACGACGGCTGGCACGAGATCCTCCCGCCCCGCCGCGCCCACTACATGAGGAACCCCACCCAGGTGCTGGACTTCAAGCGCTTCACGAGCGACATGCTCCTGGAGTGCTACGTCATGGAGCGGGACATCGTCCGCCGGCACACCCCACACATCCCGGTCACCACCAACTTCATGCCGCTGTGGGTGGGCCAGGACGCCTGGCGCTGGGCCGAGGAGGAGGACGTCGTCTCAGTCGATCTGTACCCGGACCCGCGTGACCCGCTGGGCGCCCAGCACGGCGCGCTCGTCCAGGACATGACCCGCTCGCAGGCGGGCGGCGACCCCTGGGTGGTCATGGAACAGGCCGCCGGGCCCGTCAACTGGCGCGGGGTGAACCACCCCAAGCCCCGGGGCCTGAACCGCCTCTGGTCCCTCCAGGCCGTCGCCCGCGGCGCCGACGCCGTCTGCTACTTCCAGTGGCGGCAGTCCCGGCAGGGCGCCGAGAAGTTCCACTCCGGGATGGTCAGCCACGCGGGCGAGCAGGGCCGCACCTTCCAGGAGGTCAAGCGGCTCGGCGCCGACCTCGCCGCGATCGGCGCCGAGGTGTCCGGCCGGCCCCTCACCGCCGACGTCGCCGTGCTGTTCGACTGGAACTCCTGGTGGGCCGGCGCGCAGGACGGCCGCCTGTCGTCCGAGATGGACCTCCCCCAGGTCGTCCGGGACTGGCACCGCGCCCTCTGGGAGGCCCATCTCACCACCGACTTCGCCCACCCCGAGCACGACCTGTCGGCATACCGGCTCGTCGTCGTCCCCCAGCTCTACCTCCTCACCGACACCGCCGTCGAGAACCTCCTCGCCCACGTCCGCGGCGGCGGCACCCTCGTCTGCGGCTTCCTGACCGGAGTCGCCGACGAGGACGACCGGGTCCGACCCGGCGGCATGGACGCCCGGCTCCGCGATCTCCTCGGCATCCGCACCCTGCACGAGTGGTGGCCGCTGGACGCCGGGGAGGACGTCCGCTGCGACGGCTTCCGGGGCACGCTGTGGTCCGAGGAACTGGAGGCGGCCGACGCGGACGAGGTGATCCCCTACCGGGGCGGTGAACTCGACGGCCTTCCGTCGGTGCTGCGCAAGGGACGCGCCTGGTACGTCTCCACGCTGCCCGAACCCGCCGGGCTGCGCGCGCTGCTGACCCGGATCGCCGACGGCGCCGGGGTGCGGCCGGTGCTCGACGGGCTGCCCGACGGGGTCGAGGCGGTGCGCAGGGGAGACGTCCTCTTCCTGCTCAACCACGGCCGCGACGAGGTCACCTTCGAGGTGCCGGGCACCCACCGCGACCTCCTGACGGGCACGACGGTCACCGGCCCGCTGTCCCTCGGACGGTACGGGGCCGCGGTGCTCAAGCCATGACCGACCCCGAGACCCTCTCCGGCGCGGAACCGCTCCGACCACTCGCCGGAGAAGGCCACGTCCTCCCCACAGGGGCGTGGTGATCCTCCCGCAGTTCCCCCCACCCATGGAAGGAAAGCCATGGCAGTACGCACCCGCATCGGCAAGGCCCTGCTCGCCCCCACGCTCGCGCTCGGCGCCACCGTCGGTCTCGCCGCCGCCCCCGCCTCCGCCGCCGTCTGGAACAGCTGTGACCAGTGGGGCAACACCAGCCTGGGCGGCTACACGCTCTACAACAACATCTGGGGCGGCGGCGCCGGCAGCCAGTGCATCTGGGCCAACTCCGGCACCAACTGGGGTGTCTGGGCCAACCACCCCAACACCGGCGGCATCAAGTCGTACCCCAACTCCAAGAAGGTGATCAACAAGTCGATCACCTCGCTCGGTTCGCTCAACAGCAACTACAACGTCACGGTCCCGTCCTCGGGCGCGTACAACACCTCGTACGACGTCTGGGACACGGACCACGACTACGAGATCATGCTCTGGGTCAACTACAACGGCGCGGTCGGCGCGCTCGGCGACTACCAGGGCAACGTCACGCTCGGCGGCCACAACTGGAACGTCCACAAGGGCCGGGTGTACCGGAGCAACGGCACGTACTGGGACGTCTTCTCCTTCCTGCGGACCGCGGACTCCACCTCCGGCTCGGTCCAGATCCTGCCCGTCCTGAGGTGGCTCAAGGACACCAAGGGCTGGATGGGCAACGAGACCATCGGTGACGTGCAGTTCGGCTTCGAGATCACCTCGTCGTCCGGCGGCCTGAACTTCCAGACCAACAACCTGACCGTCAGCAGCAGCTGAGCCCTCCGCCCGAGCCGGTGCCGACCCGGTGCCGCCCCCCATACGGCCCCGGCTCGGGCCCGTCCGCCTTCGCGCGGGACCGACGGGCGGCGGTCGTTCAGCCGGTCCCGGCGCGAAGGCGGATCAGCACGGTGGTCGGTGTGCGGGGCAGCGACACCCGCAGCGCGTGCCCGTCCCGGTCCCAGACCGCCGAGCCACCGCTCCCCGCGGACGGGTGCAGGATCTCCGGACGCACATCGCGGCCCGCCAGGTGCCCGACGGGCAGCGACACGTCCGCCTCCCCGCCGCGCCGCCACACCGACACGTACGACGCCCCGTCCGGCACCCGCAGGCCCAGCGCGAGCCACGCGTCCGTCCACCCCGGCAGACCGAGCGGCCAGAAGGGCACGGCCCGCGCCAGGTCCCCGCGGATCGACTTGTACGTGTCCACGGCGTCCCGGACGAGGCCGAGTTGCCGCTCCGACATCCGGTTCAGATGGCCGGAGAGGTGGATGCGGCCGAGGAGCGCGCCGCCGAGGGTGAACGCGATCAGATCGTCGTCGAACCCGGGCTGCGGGTAGGCCCACACCGCGCCCTGTTCCGGCGGGACCGCCGTCGGCGCGGCGGCGGCGATCGCGGGGAAGCGCAGCGGGTCCTGCTGGTCGCTGATGGACTGGAGCTGGGCGACGGCCAGGGTGGCACCGTCCATGCGCATGCCCCCGGAGGCGCAGTTCTCGACGACGAGCCCGGGGTGGCGCTCCAGGACGTCGGACAGCCACTCCAGGTAGGCGTGGGCATGGCCGAGGAGCCCGGCGCCGGGGGAGAGGTCGCCGGGGGCGCACGTGCCCGGGTCGACGACGATGTTGTAGTCCAGCTTCAGATAGCCCACGCCCCAGTCGCCGACGATCCGGTCGACCGTCCCGTCGACGTGCGCGCGGGCGGCGGGATGGCGCAGGTCGAGCTGATGGCGGCCCTGCTCGGCGATCCTTACGCCGTCCCGCTGGAAGAAGGCGTCCGGGGGGAGCGCCGAGGCGACCGGGCTGTGCACGCCGACGACCTCCGGCTCCAGCCACAGTCCCGGCACCATGCCGCGCTCCCGGATCCGGTCCAGCACGGCCTCGATGCCGCCGTCGGGGAAGCGGCGCGTCGACGGCTGCCACGCGCCGACGCCGTCCCACCAGCCGCCGTCCACAGTGTCGTCGTACCAGCCGGAGTCGACGCAGAAGTACTCCGCGCCCGCGCGAGCCGCCGCGTCGATCAACGGCAGCAGCTTCTCGGTGGTCGGGTCGCCCATGAGCGTGTTCATGTAGTCGTTGAAGACGACGGGCAGCGCGCCATGGTCCGGATGCGGCCGCCGCACGGCCCGCCGGTACGCGGTCATGACCCCGAACGCCTCGTCGAGCGCCGACCCGTCCCCCGGGCGGGACACCCCCGCCCGCGCCGAACCCGTCGCGACCGCCGCCCACACCGTGGTGAACTCCTCGCCCGGCGCCAGCCGCACCCGCCACTGGTGCTCGGCGTCCGTCGGGCCGTTCACCGCGAGGTACGTGCCGTGCGCGCGTTCGCCCAGGTCCCAGCGCCAGCCGGCCGGTGACTCCACCTGCCACACCCAGGCCCGGCCACCGCCCCGCTCCGTCAGCGCCCCCATCGGCAGATGGCCGTCGGTGGGCCAGCTGCCGCGCCCCGTGAGGGTGAGCGCGGCCCGGCTGTCGTGCTGGTGGGCGTCGACGCCGATGTCGGCGACGGTTTCGCGCAGCGGCTCGGCGTACCAACGGCATTCGGCGAGCCAGTCGTTGCGGGCCCGGTGCACGTCGAGGACGTCGGCGGAGGGCAGCCCGCCGAGGAGGAGGCTGCTGACGGACTGGACGACGAGGGGGTCCGTGCCGTCGTTGCGCAGCCGCACCCGGGAGCGGAGCACCGGCAGCCCGATCGGGGAGGCCAGCTCGACGAAGGCGGTCAAAGCCGTCACCGGGTCGTGGAGTTCGACGGTCAGCCGCGCCCAGTCGGAGGAGCCGGCGTCACGGTGCCCGCGGTACGCGAGCCGCGAGCCGAGAGCCGTGCCGGTGAACCGGGGCCCGGACCAGCCGCTCCCGTGCCCGACCGCCGTCAACTCGACGAGGGGCAGGGCGACCCCGGGCTCGACGGCGGTCCCGGCGGGGCCCAGCCGGACCAGACGCGGGGTGCCGTCGGCCGCCGCGGCGAACTCAGCGCGCAGCGCCGGATGCCCCCAACTGAACGTCGGGCACGAGGTGGTGGAGCCGTCCGCCGTCCGATCCGCCGCACTGGTCAAATCGCTGCCCTCCCGGCGGTCCCTCGCGGGAATCCCGCTTCACGTTCTCTTGACGCCCCCAGTGTGACCGGTCACAATCCTGGCATGGTTGTGACCGGTCACACAAGGCGGCCCGCGAGCATCCGGGACGTCGCGACCGCCGCCGGCGTCTCGTACCAGACCGTCTCGCGGGTGATCAACGGTCACCCCAGCGTCAAACCGTCCACGCGGGAGCGGGTGCTGGCGGCCATCGACGAGCTGGGCTTCCGCCGCAACGCGACCGCTCTGGCCCTGGCCAGCGGCCGCAGTCGCGCGGTGACCGTGCTGACCGCGAACACCACCCACTACGGCTACGCGTCGATCCTCCAGGGCGTCGAGGAGGCGGCCCGCGCGGCGTCGTACGCGGTCGGGATCGGTGTCCTGGAGTCGGCGCAGGAGGCGGCCGTCGCCGCCGAGGTGCGGCGGGCGGCGGACGCGGGCGGCGGACTCATCGTGATCGCCTACGATCCGGCCGGTGTCGGCGCCCTGGCCGCCGTGCCCGCCGAGCTGCCCGTCGTCGGTGTCGTCGAGACCCCGGCCACCCCGCCCGGCGGCGACCGCCCCTGGGTGTGGACCGACGACCGCGAGGCCGCCCACGCGGTGACCCGCCATCTGCTCTCCCTCGGCCACGAGACCGTGCACTACGTCGCCATCCCGTCCAGCACCTGCCGCACCAGCGCCCGCACCACCGGCTGGCGGCAGGCGCTCCGGGAGGCGGGCGCGCCCGAACCCCGCCCGGTGCAGGGCAACTGGGGCCCGGCGGGCGGTCATCGGGCCGGCCGGAGGCTGGCGGAGGACCCGTCGGTCACGGCGATCCTGTGCGGCAACGACGACCTGGCGCTCGGCGTGCTCCGCGCCCTGCACGAGAACGGCCGGTCCGTTCCCGGCGACGTCAGCGTGGCCGGCTTCGACGACGCCCCGCACTCCGCGTATCTCACCCCGTCCCTGACGACCGCGCGCCTGGACTTCACCGGCCTCGGCCGGGCCGCGTTCGCCCTGCTGCACGGCGTCCTGGAGCAGTCCGCCCCGATCGCCCCGCACCGGGTCTCCGTACCGGAGCTGGTGATCCGGGAGAGCTCGGGGCCGCCGCCCGCCCGCGTCTGACCGGTCCCGGCGCCCGCGCCGGACCGCCTCCGCCGCCGTGCTTCCTCTCTCTGCCCTGAACCACTCCTTCTCGAAAGGCACGTTCATGCACAGAAGAGCACTGCCTGTCCTGGCCCTCCTCCGCGCCGCCGGTCCCGCCGCCACCGCGGGCGGCGACCCCACGGCCGCCGGGGACGGGAGCACGGACAACTCGTCTTCGCGTACGTCGTGGTGATGAGCCTGACGACGGTCGCCGAGTTCCTCGTCGGCCGGCGCAAGATCGTGTCCGGAATCACCAGTGGAGCCGTCACATGACCGGAGGTCCGACCGCGTGATCACCCCCACCCGCACACGCGCCCGTGAACGAACCCGCATCAGGTCCCGGGCGCGAACCGCCCTGGTCACCGCAGTCATTGGAGTCGCCGCCATGGCAGGCACCCTTCCCGCCACCGGGGCCCCCGCGGCCGCCGCCGCGGACCCGCAGCGCCTCACCGTCGACCTCTCCGCCCCCGAGGGGCCCGTGATGCGGGGCGCCAACGGCGCGCTGTACGGGCTCAGCGACGACGGGGTGCCCAGCGACGCCGCCCTCGCCCCCCTGAAGATCACCAGCATCTCGCAGAAGCCGGAGGGCGGCGCCCAGCACCCCAACGGCGACGCGCTGACCGTCTCGAAGTCGTTCTTCCGCAACGGCGGCGGCGAGATCAACGTGATGATGCAGGACATCTACGCCAAGTGGCCCTACGAGGACCTCGGCATCGACGACTACCTCCCCAAGGTGGACAGGATCGCCGAGGAGATCGCGGCCGACCCGAACAGCGACCGCTTCGTCTACGTCCCCTTCAACGAGCCCGACCAGATCTGGTACAAGCTCGACATCGCCGACCAGGCCCAGTACGAGAGGAACCGCGACCGGTTCTTCCGGGACTGGAAGACCGTGTACCGGCGCATCCGCGCCATCGACCCCGACGCGCGGATCGCCGGCCCCAACGAAGCCTCGTACCACACAAGGCTGCTGAGGGACTTCCTCGCCTTCGCCCAGCGCGAGGACGTCCTGCCCCAGATCATGACCTGGCACGAACTGGGCTCCGGCTCGCTCCGCGACTTCCAGGGCCACTACGACGACTACCGGTCCCTGGAAAGGCAGTTGGGCATCACCCCCCTGAAGATCAACATCGATGAGTACGCCAACCGCCGCGACCTGTCCGTCCCCGGCCAGCTCGTGCAGTGGGTCTCGATGTTCGAGAGGAACAAGGTGTACGCCAACCAGGCGTACTGGGACGCCGCCGGGAACATGGACGGCAACGTCGTCCGCTCCAACATCCCCAACGGCGGCTGGTGGTTCTTCCGTTGGTACGCGGGCCTCACCGGCGACACCGTGAAGGTCACCCCACCGCGGGCGAACACCATCGACACCCTTCAGGGCCTCGCCTCCCTCGACGCCTCCCGCCGCCAGGCCCAGGTCCTGCTGGGCGGCTCGGCCGATGACACGGACGTCGTCGTCCGCGAGGTCCCCCGGCCCCTCTTCGGCCGTACGGTCACCGCGACCGTCGCCGAGGCCGCCTGGTCCGGTTACGAGGGACAGCACGCCACGCCCCGCGTCCTGAGCCGCACGAAGGTACGGGTCGCCGACGACGGCACGGTGACCCTCCCCCTGCGCGGCCTGCACCGCATGTCCGCCTACCGGATCGTCCTCACCCCCGGCGGCTCCGGTACCCCCACCGCCCCCACCGTGTCCTGGACCGCGTCCCACGAGGCCGAGGACGCCGCCATCACCGACGGCAAGGTCTACACCCAGGGCACCGTCTCCAACGCCAACGGCTACGCCGCCTCCGGCACCAAGGATGTCGGCTCCCTCAACCAGGCAGGCAGCAAGGTCGACTTCACGGTGACCGTGCCCGAGGACGGCCGTTACGACCTGGCGATCCTGTACGGCAACCAGTCCGGCGCCCCCGCCACCCAGAAGCTGTCCGTCGACGGCGGCGACCCGGTCACGGTCACCTACCCCTCCACCGAGAACTGGACCTACCGCGCCAAGAAGGACGTCCGCGTGGAGCTGTCGGCCGGCAGCCACACCCTGACCCTCGCCAAGGGCGCCGCCGAGGTCACCCTGGACCGGATCGACCTCACCGCCCGCACCGCGGCACCCGCAGCCTCCTACGAGGCCACGCTCGCCGACATCAGCGGCAGGCCGTCGTACGACTACTCCTCGTCGGCCGGCGTCGGCACCGGCGCCCTCGTCCTCGGCCCCGGCGACAAGGCGGTCTTCGACGTGTACGCCCCGCGCGACGGCTACTACCGGGTGGTGCCCCGGGCGTCGGCGCCGGTGCGGCTCGCCCTGCACGGGCAGACGCTGGCGGCGGTGCCCGGCCGTCCGCTGAAGCTGTACCTCGTCGCGGGCAACAACCGGATCGAGACGACCGCCAAGCACTCCGCCGTGCGCTCCCTCGACGTCTCCGGCGACGGCTCGTCCGACGGCGTCCTCTCCTACGGGGCCGCCGCCGCCACGCTCACCGGCGGTGCCAGGCTGGTCGACTCGGCGCACGCCTCCAGCGGCTCCTACATCGGCCGGCTCGGCAACAGCGCCGACAGCGCAGCGGAGTTCACCGTGAACGCGCCCGCCGCCGGCCGGTACGTCCTGGTCGTCCACTACGCCCACAACGACCGCCGGGACAACGGCCACGCCTACAACACCGACATCATGTCCCGCACGGCGGACATCACCGTCGGCACCGGGGCCCCGCGGAAGGTCACCTTCAAGAACACCTGGAGCTGGGACGACTACTGGACCGTCGGCGTCCCCGTCGACCTGAGGAAGGGCTCCAACAAGGTCACCATCGCCAACGCGACCGCCTGGGCCCCGAACATCGACCGGATCGAACTGGGCCGGGTCATCGGCTAGGCCGTTTTTTCCGGCTCGTGAATTCTGTGAGAAGTATTGACGCTGGTGGCCGGATCTTTATTATCCACTTGCTCGATACTTCGATCTGTGTTCGAAATGCCGAACGCATGTGAGGTCGCGCCGCATCACCCCACGCACAGCCTCCGAGGGGCCGGCAGAGCCGCGCACTCAGAAAAACGAGGTCCCCATGCACAGACTCAGCCTCAGCCGCAGACGTCCGTCCGCGGTGCTCGCCGCCACGACCGCGACCCTGGTCTCGCTGGCGGCGCTGCTGGTCGCCAGCCCGACCGCCCAGGCGGCCAGCAGCGGCGCCCTGCGCGGCACCGGCTCCAACCGGTGTCTCGACGTCCCGGGCGCCAGCCAGACCAATGGCACCGCCACCCAGATCTGGGACTGCTGGGGTGGGACCAATCAGCAGTGGACGCTGACGGACAGCAACCAGCTGACCGTGTACGGCAACAAGTGCCTGGACGTCCCGGGCCACGCCACCACGCCCGGGACCCGGCCGGTGATCTGGGACTGCAACGGCGGTACGAACCAGCAGTGGCGGGTGAACACGGACGGCACGGTCGTCGGCGTGGAGTCCGGGCTGTGCCTGAGCGTCGTGGGTGCGGGTACCGCCAACGGCACCGCGGTGGAGATCGCGACCTGCAACGGTGGCAGCAACCAGAAGTGGTCCGGCCTGTCCGCGTCGGGCACCACGTGTTCTCTGCCGTCGACGTACCGGTGGACCTCGACCGGCGCGCTGGCGCAGCCGGCGAACGGGTGGTCCGCGCTGAAGGACTTCACCACCGTGACGCACCAGGGCAAGCACCTGGTCTACGGGACGTACTCCGACGGCAGCAACTGGCGCTCGATGGGCTTCGGCGCCTTCACGAACTGGTCGGACATGGCGTCGGCCCCCCAGACCGCCATGAGCCAGGGCGCGGTGGCGCCCACGCTGTTCTACCACGCGCCCAAGAACATCTGGGTGATGGCCTCCCAGTGGGCCGGCGGCTGGCCCTTCAACTACCGCACGTCGACCGACCCCACCAACCCCAACAGCTGGTCCGCACCGCAGCCGCTGTTCACCGGCACCCTGCCCAGCACCGACAACTCCCCCACGGGCCCCATCGACCAGACCCTGATCGCCGACGACCAGAACATGCACCTGTTCTTCGCCGGTGACAACGGCAAGATCTACAAGTCGACCATGCCGATCGGGAACTTCCCGGGCAACTTCGGCTCGTCGTACACGACGGTCATCAGCGACACCGTGGACAAGGTGTTCGAGGCGCCGGAGGTCTACAAGGTCCAGGGCCAGAACCAGTACCTCATGATCGTCGAGGCGCGGGGCGCGAACGGGCGCTACTTCCGCTCGTACACCGCCTCCAGCCTGAACGGTCCGTGGACCGTGCAGGCCGGCACCGAGGCCAACCCCTTCGCGGGCAAGGCCAACAGTGGTGCCACCTGGACCAACGACATCAGCCACGGTGACCTGGTCCGCAACAACCCCGACCAGACCAAGACCATCGACCCCTGCAACCTGCAGTTCCTCTACCAGGGCCGGGGCGCCACAGCTGCGGGCACCGACTACCTGAAGTGGCCGTACCGGCCGGGTGTCCTCACCCTGCAGCGCTGACCCGCCTGATACGCACCACCTGAAGGAACCCCAGCCGCACGTCGGCTGGGGTTCCCCCTTTTTGCGGCCGGCGGGCGCCGGCGGTCATCCCGCCGTTCCGGCGATCTCCTTCGGCCGAGCGGGCTCGGCCCGGTCCGCGCCGTCGCCGTACCGGGAGCGCAGCTCCGACAGCACGCCGAACGCCGCCGCCGTCAGCGGCACCGACAGGAGCATGCCGAGGATGCCGGCGATGGAGGCGCCCGCGGTGAGCGCCAGCAGGATCGCCGCCGGATGCATCTGCACGGTCCGGCTGTGGATCATCGGCTGGAGCACGTTCCCCTCCAGGATCTGCACCGCGAACACCACCCCGACCGCCCACAGCGCCGTCACCAGCCCCCGGTCGGCGAACGCCACCAGGATCGCCACCGCGCCCGACAGGAACGCGCCGAGGTACGGGATGTACGCGCCGACGAACACCAGCGCGCCCAGCCCCACCGCTCCCGGTACCTGGAGGATCAGCAGGCCGACGGCGATACAGACGCCGTCGATGAACGCGATGATCGTCGTGCCCCGCATGAAGCCCTCGATCGCCTGGAACGCGCGCCGGGCCATCACCTCCAGCGTCTCCCCGCGGCCGCGCGGCGCGAGGGAGTGCAGCGACGCGACCGCCTTGTCGGAGTCACGCAGGAAGAAGAACATCAGCAGCAGCGCCAGGATCGCCATCGCGACGAACGAGCTGACCGCACTGACCCCGGTGAGCACCCCGGAGGCCGCCGTCCCGCCGAACTTCGACAGCAGCTCCTTGGCGTTCTTCGCGAGGTCGTCCAACGACGTCCCGGCCAGCCCGAACTCGTCGCTCAGCGACCGCGCCGCGTCCCGCAGCGAGGCGATGATCTGGTCGCCGGTGTCGATGAGCGCCGCCACCACGATGTACGCGGCGCCGCCCATCACCACGACCACGGCCGCACAGGTCAGCCCGGCGGCGAGGGACTTGTTGAACCGCATCGCCACCAGCCGCCGGTAGAACGGCCCGAGCAGCGCCGTGCCGAGCAGCGCGAGCAGCACCGGCGTGACCGCCGTCTGGAACGTCACGCAGATCCACACCCCCACCGCCACGACACCGGTGACGAGCAGCGTCAGCGCGCTCCACACCGCCACGTGCCGCGCGGGCCCAGGCAGGAAACCACCGGCGCCGACCGGCGTCGCCGGGGCCGCCACCGGTGGCGGCAGCTCCAGATGGCCGCCGCCGGTGGTCCGTATCGTCGTCCGCGTCCGGTGCAACGGTCTCGGCGCGGGACCGCCCCGCCGGCCCTGCCGTCCCCCGCGCACCCGGCGAGGGTCTCCCGTACGGCTGTTCATGCTTGGTCGTCTCCGCTCACTCAGGGGGTTGCGCACACCCCCTGAAGATCACGGGATGGCCGTGGCGCCATAGCGTAGACCCGGCGTCCCAACAGCAGCCGCCCGCCTACTCGGTGATCGGCAACGACGCCCCGTCCCGCAGGAACAGCGGGATGCGGTCCAGCGGCGCGTCCACGGTGACGGACGCGCCCCCGTCGTACGTCACCCCGGTCCACGCGTCGGTCCAGCGGGCGCCCGCCGGGAGATACGTCGTCCAGGTCGTCGCGCCCGCCTCCAGCACCGGCGCGACCAGCACATCGGGGCCGAACAGATACGCGTCGTCGACCGACCAGGCCCGCTCGTCCCCGGGGAACTCCAGGAACAGCGGGCGCATGACCGGCAGTCCCTGCTCGTGGGCCTCGCGCATGACCCGCAGGACGTACGGCTTCATGCGTTCGCGCAGCCGCAGATACCGCTCCAGGATCGCGCCGGCCTCCTCGCCGTACGACCAGACCTCGTTGGGGCCGCCGGTCATGGCCGGGCCGAGCGGCATGCCGGGCTCCCGGAAGCCGTGCAGGCGCATCAGCGGGGAGAACGCCCCGAACTGGAACCAGCGGACCATCACCTCCCGGTACGCCGGGTCGTCCGGGTCGCCGCCGTGGAAGCCGCCGATGTCGGTGTTCCACCAGGGGATGCCCGACAGCGCGGTGTTGAGGCCCGCCGCGATCTGCCGGCGCAGGGTCGGGAAGTCGGTGCCGATGTCACCGGACCACAGGGCTGCCCCGTAGCGCTGACTGCCCGCCCACGCCGAGCGGTTGAGGGAGACGATCTCCTCCTCGCCGGCCGCCTTCAGCCCCTCGTAGAAGGTGCGGGCGTTCTCCGCCGGGTAGATGTTGCCGACCTCCAGGCCGGGGCCCGCCCAGTACCGCAGGTTCTCCTGGAAGCCCGGCTTCAGCTCCGGCTCGCAGGCGTCCAGCCAGAACGCCGTGATGCCGTACGGCTCCAGGTAGTTCTCCTTCACCCGCGCCCACACGAACGCGCGGGCCTCCGGGTTGGTCGCGTCGTAGAACGCCACCTGGACGGTGGAGGCGACCTCCTTGTCGGGCCAGTCGGCGTGGGCCGTCGGACCGTACTGCGTGCCGATGAAGTAGCCCCGCTGGTCCATCACCGGGTGGTTCTCCGACAGCGGCGACACCGACGGCCACACCGACACCACCAGCTTGATGCCCATCCCGGCCAGTTCGTCCACCAGGGCCGCCGGATCGGGCCACTCGCTCGGGTCGAACTTCCACTCGCCGAGGTGGGTCCAGTGGAAGAAGTCGCACACGATCACATCGATCGGCAGACCCCGGCGCCTGTACTCCCGTGCCACGGCGAGGAGTTCGTCCTGGGTGCGGTAGCGCAGCTTGCACTGCCAGAACCCGGCCGCCCACTCGGGCAGCATCGGCGTACGGCCCGTCACCGCGCTGTAGCGGCGCTGGGCGTCGGCCGGTTCGCCCGCGGTGATCCAGTAGTCGATCTGCCGGGCCGAGTCCGCGACCCAGCGCGTCCCGTTGCCCGCCAGCTCGACCCGGCCGATCGCGGGGTTGTTCCACAGCAGGGTGTAGCCGCGGCTGGAGGTCAGCACCGGGATGCCCACCTCGGCGTTGCGCTGCACCAGGTCGAGGACCAGCCCCTTCTGGTCCAGCCGCCCGTGCTGGTGCTGGCCCAGGCCGTACAGCCTCTCGTCGTCGTACGCGGCGAAACGCTGCTCCAGGCGGTGGTGGCCGTTGCCGACCGCCGTGTAGAGGCGGGGGCCCGGCCACCAGAAGTGGGCGCGCTCCTCCGACAGCAGTTCACGACCGTCGGCGGTGCGTGTGAACCGGACCAGGCCCTCGGCGCTGACCTCGGCGGTGAGCGCGCCGACCGTCAGCCGTCCCTGCCCGTCCTCGATCTTGACGCTGCTCTCGGTGCTCTCCGCCTCGTCGAGCAGGGCGCCCGGCAGCCCGTCGAGGAGGGGGCCGCCCAGCCGGGCACGGACCCGGACCGCGTCCGGCCCCCAGGGCTCGATCCGCAGGGTCTCCTGGCGTCCGCTCCACTCCAGGGCACCGTCCCGCTCACGGAACGTGCCGACGGTGGGGGAGGACTGGGCGAGGCTGACCGCGCCCGTCGGGGTCTGGTTCTCGTTCTCGGCAGACTGATTCACGAGACGGCTCCTGGAAGGAAGGAGTGACGGCCCACCCGGCACGTCCGCTGCGGCCGGGGGAGTGGGGATCGGGGGCAGGGGCGAGAAGCGCAGGGCTCGCCGCCCGGACGACGTGCGGGTCGGCGGGAGACGTGCCGGACGAGTGGCAGGACGGTGGGCGGGTCGGTGGGCGCCGGATGACCGGAGACCGGGTCGGGTCCGGAGCCGCGCGGGCGGACGGAGAAGGAGTCGGACGCCGGGCGACGGAGGTGGCCGCCGGCCTGCGGGAGCCGGTTCCCGCCTGCCGTGCCCCGCCCCCGAGGTCAGCCGCCGGTCAGCGGTCCCGTGCTCGCGCGGACCGTCAGCTCGGGGGCGAGGAGCACCACTTCGTCCGTCTCCCGCCCGTCGAGCTTGGCGACGAGCTGCTCCACGGCCCGCCGCCCCATCTCCTGGGCGGGGATGGCGACCGAGGTCAGCCGTACCGACGCCTGCAGGGCGACCTGCTCGGGGCAGACGGCGATCACCGAGACGTCCTCGGGCACCGCCCGGCCCTGCTGGCGCAGCAGCGCGAGCAGCGGCTCGACCGCGGACTCGTTCTGCACGACGAACCCCGTGGTGGCCGGCCGTTCGTCGAAGATCCGGGCCAGCGTCGCGGCCATCGCGTCGTAGCCGCCCTCGCAGGGCCGGTGCAGCACCCGCAGTCCCAGCTCCCGCGCCCGCGACCGCAGCCCGTCGAGGGTGCGCTCGGCGAAACCGGTGTGCCGCTCGTACACCGCGGGGGCCTCGCCGATGACGGCGATCTCGCGATGGCCGAGCATCGCCAGGTGCTCCACGCACAGCGCCCCGGTCGCCCCGAAGTCGAGGTCGACGCAGGTCAGTCCGCTGGTGTCGGCCGGTAGTCCGATGAGTACGGACGGCTGGTCGGTGTCGCGCAGCAGCGGCAGGCGTTCGTCGTCCAGCTCGACGTCCATCAGGATCATCGCGTCGGCGAGCCCGCTGCCGGTGACACGGCGGACCGCGTCGGGACCCTCCTCGCCGGTGAGCAGCAGCACGTCATAGCCGTGGATACGGGCCGTGGTCGCCACCGCGATGGCGATCTCCATCATCACGGGCACGTACATGTCCGTCCGCAGCGGGACCATCAGCGCGATGATGTTGGACTTGCTGCTCGCCAGGGCGCGCGCCCCGGCGTTCGGGTGGTAGCCCAGCTCCTGGATGCTCCGTTCGACCCGCTGGCGGGTGCCGGCGGAGATGGACCGCTTGCCGCTGAGGACATAGCTCACCGTGCTCGCCGAGACTCCGGCGTGCTGGGCGACCTCGGCGAGGGTGACCATCCAGCTCTCCAAGCTGTTCAAGCGCTTCGACTGCGCGAGGGTTCCGTACAGGGTGATGTGGGGGTGGCTCGACAGTAGCTCGGTGGTGACTGCGTGTCCATAGGTTGTCGAAGCGCTTCGATACCGGGTCGGGCACCCAAGGGGTGGGGGAGGGTGTCGTACGGGCGGCCGCGGGTTTGTGGGGGCTTGGCACGCCGTTCCCCCGCGCCCCTTTCGGGCGCCCTCTGCTTCGAAAGGCGCAGTGGGTCTCAGCTTAGGGCCGGGCAGACGGCTTTCGGCCGTGGGTGGCGAGGAATGGCCGGTTCGGAGGTGAAGCGGTACTCGGCCACCGGCGGCCGGAGGCGGACGCGAGGGGTGGCGGGGGGCGTCCGGATCGGGTACCAACGATCGGGTAGCACCCATCGGTAACCAATCAGGTACTCATCCGGTACAAGATCCCGATTCGCGGCGAGGTGAACCTCATGTCCGCACCACCCCTCAAGAAACCCGTCGTCACCGAACGTGAGGCCCGCCAGGTGGCGGAGGCAGCCCGCGAGCGGGACTGGCGCAAGCCCAGCTTCGCCAAGGAACTGTTCCTGGGCCGGTTCCGCCTCGACCTCATCCACCCCCACCCCCTGCCCACCGACGAGGCCGTCCGGCGCGGTGAGCAGTTCCTGACCAAGCTCCGCGCGTTCTGCGAGACGAAGGTCGACGGCGCCCTCATCGAGCGCGAGGCCCGGATCCCCGACGAGGTGATCAACGGCCTCAAGGAACTCGGCGCCCTCGGCATGAAGATCGACCCCAAGTACGGCGGCCTCGGCCTCACCCAGGTGTACTACAACAAGGCGCTGGCCCTGGTCGGCTCGGCCAGCCCGGCGATCGGCGTGCTGCTCTCCGCGCATCAGTCGATCGGCGCACCGCAGCCGCTGAAACTGTTCGGCACCCCCGAGCAGAAGCAGAAGTTCCTGCCGCGCTGCGCCCGCACCGACATCAGCGCCTTCCTCCTCACCGAGCCCGACGTCGGCTCGGACCCGGCCCGGCTGGCGACGACCGCGGTGCCCGACGGGGACGACTACGTCCTCGACGGCGTGAAGCTCTGGACGACGAACGGCGTGGTCGCCGACCTCCTCGTCGTCATGGCGCGGGTGCCGAAGTCCGACGGCCACAAGGGCGGCATCACCGCCTTCGTCGTGGAGACGGACTCACCCGGCGTCACCGTCGAGAACCGCAACGCCTTCATGGGCCTGCGCGGCATCGAGAACGGCGTCACCCGCCTCCACCAGGTCCGGGTCCCGGCGGCGAACCGCATCGGCCCGGAGGGCGCGGGGCTGAAGATCGCGCTGACCACCCTCAACACCGGCCGGCTCTCGCTGCCCGCGTCCTGCGTGGCCGCCGGCAAGTGGTGTCTGAAGATCGCCCGCGAATGGTCGGAGGCCCGTGAGCAGTGGGGCAAGCCGATCGCCCACCACGAGGCCGTCGGCGCCAAGATCAGCTTCATCGCGGCCACCACCTTCGCCCTGGAGGCGGTGCTCGACCTCTCCTCGCAGATGGCCGACGAGGACCGCAACGACATCCGGATCGAGGGCGCCCTCGCCAAGCTCTTCGCCTCCGAGATGGGCTGGCGCATCGCCGACGAGCTGGTCCAGATCCGCGGCGGCCGGGGCTTCGAGACCGCGGAGTCCCTGCGGGCGCGCGGCGAACGGGCCGTGCCCGCCGAGCAGATGCTCCGCGACCTGCGGATCAACCGCATCTTCGAGGGCTCCACGGAGATCATGCACCTGCTGATCGCCCGTGAGGCCGTCGACGCCCACCTGTCCGTGGCCGGAGACCTCATCGACCCCGAGAAGTCCCTCTCCGACAAGGCCAGGGCCGGCGCGAACGCGGGCGTCTTCTACGCCAAGTGGCTGCCCAAGCTGGTCACGGGCACCGGACAACTCCCGCGCGCCTACGCGGAGTTCCACCCGGCGGGCCACCCCGACCTCTCCGCCCACCTGCGCTACGTCGAGCGCTCCGCCCGCAAGCTGGCCCGCTCCACCTTCTACGCCATGTCCCGCTGGCAGGGCCGGATGGAGACCAAGCAGGCATTCCTGGGCCGGATCGTGGACATCGGCGCGGAGCTGTTCGCGATGAGCGCGGCCTGCGTACGCGCCGAGCTGCTGCGCACCACGGAGGGCCACGGCCGCGAGGCGTACCAGCTCGCCGACGTCTTCTGCCGGCAGTCCCGCCTCCGCGTCGAGGAACTCTTCGGCCGGCTGTGGAGCAACACCGACGACGTCGACCGCAAGGTGGTCAAGGGTGTGCTCGGCGGTGCGTACGAGTGGCTGGAGCAGGGCGTGATCGACCCCTCCGGTGAGGGCCCGTGGATCGCGGACGCGACACCGGGCGCGAGCGAGAAGGAGAACGTCCACCGCCCCATTCGCTGACACCGTCCCATTCGCTCACGCCGCCCCCTTCGCCGGCCGCCGCGTACGGAAAGCGCCGTCGCCCCGTTCCACCGTCCCGCTGCTTGCCGCGCTCACCCCACGAGCCGACAATCGAAAGGACGGCGGACGGGGCGACAGCGCCGAGGTGATGCTGCGATGCCCGAACTCGGCATGAATTCCCTCACCCACAAGATCATGCGCGCGGGCGAGGGCCGGATACTGCGCCGGCTGCACCGGATCGCCGACGAGGTCGCCTCGGTCGAGGAGGATGTCGCGGCCCTGGACGACACCCGTCTGCGCGCCCTCACCGACGAGTACCGGCAGCGACTGGCCGACGGCGAGACCCTCGACGACCTGCTGCCGGAGACCTTCGCCACCATGCGGGAGGCCGCCCGCCGCACCCTCGGCATGCGCCCCTTCGACGTCCAGGTCATGGGCGGAGCGGCCCTCCATCTCGGCAATGTCGCCGAAATGCAGACGGGTGAGGGAAAGACCCTGGTGGCCACCCTTCCCGTCTATCTGAACGCCCTGACCGGAAAAGGCGTCCATGTCGTCACCGTCAACGACTACCTCGCCCGCCGGGACGCCGAATGGATGGGAAAGGCGTATGAATTCCTCGGGCTGACCGTCGGCGTCGTCCGCTCCGAATCCACCCCGGACGAACGCCGGGCGGCGTACGCGTGCGATGTCACCTACGGCACGAACACGGAATTCGGCTTCGACTATCTCCGCGACAACATGGCCTGGTCGCGCGCCGAACTCGTGCAGCGCGGCCATCACTTCGCGATCGTCGACGAGGCCGACTCCATCCTCATCGACGAGGCCCGCACCCCGTTGATCATCTCGGGCCCGGCCGACCCGGCCACGCACTGGTACGAGGCCTTCGCGACGCTCGTCGGCCCGATGAGGGGCGTCGAGATCCAGGAGGAGCGCTTCACCCGCCCCGCCGACAAGGAGCGGCTGGAGCGGCTGCGCGCGAGCCACCACTACGAGTACGACCCGCGCAAGCACACCGTCGCGATCCTCGACCCCGGCGTCGAGTACGTCCAGGACCAGCTGGGCATCGACAGCCTCTACGAGTCCGACCACACCCCCCTCATCGGGCACCTCGACAACGCCCTCAAGGCCAAGGAACTGTTCCGGAGGGACCAGGAGTACGTGGTCATCGACGGCGAGGTCCTGATCGTCGACGAGCACACCGGCCGCCTGCTGCCCGGCCGCCGCTACAACGAGGGCCTCCACCAGGCGATCGAGGCCAAGGAGGGGGTGTCGGTCAACGCCGAGAACCAGACCCTCGCCACCATCACCCTGCAGAACTTCTTCCGCCTCTACGACAAACTCTCCGGCATGACCGGCACGGCGATGACGGAGGCCGCCGAGTTCCACCAGATCTACGAGCTGGGGGTCGTCCCCGTCCCCACCAACCGTCCCATGATCCGCGAGGACCGGCCGGACCTGATCTACCGGACCACCGACGCCAAGTTCGCGGCGGTCGTCGACGACATCGCGGAGCGGCACGCCAGGGGCCAGCCGGTGCTGGTCGGCACCACCACGGTCGAGGTCTCCGAGGCGCTCTCCGCCCGCCTGCGCGCCCGCCGCGTCCCGCACCAGGTCCTCAACGCCAAGAACCACCGCCTCGAGGCCATGATCGTGGCCCAGGCCGGGCGCAGGGGAGCGGTGACGGTCGCCACCAACATGGCGGGCCGGGGCACCGACATCATGCTCGGCGGCAACCCGGAGGCCCTGGCCCGGGCCGCGCTGCCCGACGACGCGGACGAGGACGAGCGCCGGGCGGTCCTCGACCGGATCACCGCCCAGGTGGAGGCCGAGCGCGCCGAGGTCACCGCACTCGGCGGCCTCTACGTCCTGGGTACCGAACGCCACGACGCCCGCCGCGTCGACCACCAGCTGCGCGGCCGTTCCGGCCGCCAGGGCGACCCGGGGGAGTCCCGCTTCTACCTCTCCCTCCAGGACGACCTGATGCGGCTGTTCCAGGCCCAGCTCGTCGAGCGCGTCATGGCCGCGACGAACGTGCCCGAGGACGTCCCCATCGAGAACAGGATCGTCACCCGTGCCGTCGCCTCCGCCCAGGCCCAGCTGGAGCGCCAGCACTTCGAGTCCCGCAAGGACGTCCTGAAGTTCGACGAGGTCCTCAACCGCCAGCGCCGGCTGATCTACGCCCAGCGCCGCCGCGTCCTGGAGGGCGAGGACCTGCGCGGCCAGCTCCTCCGCTTCATGGACGACACCGTCGAGGCGTACGTCGCCGCCGAGACCGCCGAGGGATACCCGGAGGAGTGGGACCTGGACGCCCTGTGGCGGGCGCTCGGGCAGCTCTACCCGGTGGGCGTGACGATCGAGGACCTGGAGCGGGAGCACGGCGGCCGCGCGAACCTCACCGCCGGGGACCTGGAGGCGGCCCTCACGGACGACATCCGCGCCCACTACGCCGAACGCGAGGCGGAGCTGGGCGAGGGCACCCTGCGCGAGCTGGAACGCCGGGTGGTGCTGTCCGTCCTGGACCGCACCTGGCGCGAGCACCTCTATGAGATGGACTACCTCCGCGACGGCATCGGCCTGCGCTGGACCCTGGGCCGCGAACCCATCGTCGAGTACGAGCGCGAGGGCTACGACATGTTCGTCGCCATGACGGACGCGATCAAGGAGGAGTCCGTCGGCTACGTCTTCCACCTCGACACCACCTCCGCCGGCCTCGCCCCCTCCCGCGACGAGGACGCCCTCCACTTCACGGCCCCGACCGTCGACACGGCGGAGGGCGTGGTGGAGGGCGCCCGGCGGGGTTAGACGTTGCTCAGCAGTACTTGTAGCCCTTGCCGAGGGTGGACCACGAACAAGTGTCGGACTTCGTCCCGTCCGGCTTGTGGAGCGTGGCCGTGTCAGCGGAGTTGTTCCACACGTACCAGGAACGCCCCCAGTACTTGTCGTAGGCCGTGTTGGTGCCCTTGCCGGTGTGCACCTTCTTGGACTTGCCCGCGCTGACCTTCACATCACCGAACGTGTACGTGTAGCCGGTCCTGTCCTTGATCTTCCAGCCCTTCAGGGCCACCGTGGTGGACTTGGTGTTCTTGATGATGATCCACTCGGCGTTCAGGCTCGCGTTGGAACCGTGGTCCGACCCCGGGCTGTCGTAGTAGACCTCGTAGATGATTACGCCCCCCGCCGCCTCCGCCGGGCTGCTCAGCACCGTGCCGGTCAGAGCCACCGCTCCGGCGAGCGCGGGCAGGACGGCGCGTATGCGCTTGCGCATGGATTTCCCCCCAGGGACCTCGTTCACGATCGCCGTCATCCAGGGGTGCGGCGATCGGCTGATACGACTTTCGGATCAGCAGGGAAGTAGTCATATCACCTCGCCTTCACATCTGCTTCACAAACGGAGAAAGCGCATCGTCGACGGCACACCACCCGAAGTGGGTCAACAGGGGGCCGCGCGGTCCTGCCGGACACCGGATGCGGCAACAATGGGGGGATGAGTGACAGTCCCGCCCCTCTCGCCGATCCCCATCTCGTCTTCGACCCCGTCGACGGGGTCCGGGACGTCGTGATCCTCGGATCGACCGGCTCGATCGGCACCCAGGCCATCGACCTCGTCCTGCGCAACCCGGACCGCTTCCGGGTCACCGGGCTCTCCGCCGCCGGAGGGAGGGTGGAACTGCTGGCCGAGCAGGCGCACCGACTGCGGGTGCGGACCGTCGCCGTCGCCCGCGAGGACACCGTCCCCGCGCTGCGCGAGGCCCTGACCGCCGCGTACGGCACCGGCGAGCCGCTCCCCGAGATCCTCGCGGGCCCCGGCGCCGCCGCCGAGCTCGCCGCCTCGGACTGTCACACGGTGCTCAACGGCATCACCGGCTCCATCGGCCTCGCGCCCACCCTCGCCGCCCTGGAGGCGGGCCGCACCCTCGCGCTCGCCAACAAGGAGTCGCTCATCGTCGGCGGCCCGCTGGTGAAGGCCGTGGCCAAGCCCGGCCAGATCATCCCCGTCGACTCCGAGCACGCCGCCCTCTTCCAGGCCCTCGCCTGCGGCACCCGCGCCGATGTGCGCAAGCTGGTCGTCACCGCCTCCGGCGGCCCGTTCCGCGGCCGCACCAAGGCGGAACTCGCGGACGTCACCCCCGCCGACGCCCTCGCGCACCCCACCTGGGCCATGGGCCCCGTCATCACGGTCAACTCCGCGACGCTCGTCAACAAGGGCCTGGAAGTCATCGAGGCGCACCTCCTCTACGACATTCCCTTCGATCGCATTGAGGTCGTCGTCCACCCCCAGTCGTATGTCCACTCGATGGTTGAGTTCACGGACGGATCGACAATGGCGCAGGCCACGCCCCCGGACATGCGCGGCCCCATCGCCATCGGCCTCGGCTGGCCGCAGCGCGTCCCCGACGCCGCGCCCGCTTTCGACTGGACCAGGGCGTCCACCTGGGAGTTCTTCCCCCTCGACGACGACGCGTTCCCCTCGGTCGGCCTCGCCCGGCACGTGGGCCGGCTCGCGGGCACGGCCCCGGCGGTGTTCAATGCGGCGAACGAGGAGTGCGTGGACGCGTTCCTGCACGGCGGTCTCCGGTTCGACGCGATCATGGAGACCGTGACCCGGGTCGTCGAGGAGCACGGCACCCCCGCCACGGGAACTTCCCTGACCGTGGCGGACGTCCTCGAAGCGGAGACCTGGGCGCGCGCCCGCGCCCGTGAACTGACCGGTTCCCCAGGCAAACCCACCGAGCGGACGACCGCGGAGGCCCGTGCATGACGACCCTGATGTTCATCCTCGGCATAGTGGTCTTCGTGATCGGCCTGGCCTTCTCGATCGCCTGGCACGAGCTGGGCCACTTCTCGACGGCCAAGATGTTCGGCATCCGCGTGCCCCAGTTCATGGTGGGCTTCGGCCCGACCCTCTGGTCCCGCAGGAAGGGCGAGACGGAGTACGGCGTCAAGGCGATCCCGCTCGGCGGCTACATCCGCATGATCGGCATGATCCCGCCCGGCGCCGACGGCCGCGTCGAGAGCCGCTCCACCTCCCCCTGGCGCGGGATGATCGAGGACGCCCGCGAGGCGTCCTTCGAGGAGCTCCAGCCCGGCGACGAGCAGCGCCTCTTCTACACGCGCAAACCGTGGAAGCGCGTCATCGTGATGTTCGCCGGGCCCTTCATGAACCTGGTCCTCGCCGTCGTGATCTTCGTCGGCGTGATGATGACCTTCGGCGCCAAGACCCAGACGACCACGGTCAGCAAGGTCTCCGACTGCGTCATCTCCGCCAGCGAGAACCGCACCAAGTGCAAGGACGGCGACAAGGAGGCCCCCGCCAAGGCCGCCGGCCTCCAGCCCGGTGACAAGATCGTCGCGTTCGACGGCGCCCCCGTCACCGACTGGTCGGCCCTCCAGGCGGACATCCGCGACAACCCTGGCAAGAAGGTCGTCCTCACCGTCGAGCGCGACGGCAAGCAGGTCGACATCACCCCCACCCTCATCAAGAACGACGTCGCCCAGACCGACGGCCAGGGCGGCTACGTCGAGGACAAGTTCGTCTCCGCCGGCTGGCTCGGCTTCACCCCGGCCGTCGACATCGTCCCGCTCTCCTTCGGGCAGTCCGTGGACCGCATGGGCGACATGATGGAGAACGGCGTCGAGTCCCTGATCTCCCTGCCCGCCAAGATCCCCGCACTGTGGGACGCCACCTTCGGCGACGGCGAGCGCGCGGCGGACTCGCCCATGGGCGTGGTCGGCGCCGCCCGCGTCGGCGGCGAGATCTTCACCATGGACATCCCCGCCACCCAGCAGCTCGCCAGCTTCCTCATCCTGCTGGCCGGCTTCAACCTCTCCCTCTTCCTGTTCAACATGCTCCCGCTCCTCCCGCTCGACGGCGGGCACATCGCGGGCGCCCTGTGGGAGTCGGTGCGCCGGAACACGGCCAAGGTGCTCCGCCGGCCCGACCCCGGCCCCTTCGACGTGGCGAAGCTGATGCCCGTCGCGTACGTCGTGGCCGGCGTCTTCATCTGCTTCACGCTGCTGGTCCTCATCGCGGACCTCGTGAACCCGGTGCGCATCTCGTAGACACCCCGCGTTCACGGCGGCCGGGCACCCTGGGGTGCCCGGCCGCTTCGCTGTCCCGCCCCCCGCCTTCCCTTACGGGTGGGTTTACGGCCCGTGATGTGCTGGGGCCCAGGGCCGTGCCGTAATCTCGAAGCCCGGAGCCCGCCCGTTCCGGGACCCGATCCTGATCCACAACTTGGGGTTGCACAGCAGATGACTGCGATTTCTCTCGGCATGCCGTCCGTTCCGACCAAGCTCGCCGAGCGCCGCAAGAGCCGGCAGATCCAGGTCGGGTCCGTGGCGGTCGGCGGGGACGCACCGGTGTCGGTCCAGTCCATGACGACCACGCGTACGTCCGACATCGGCGCCACGCTCCAGCAGATCGCCGAGCTGACGGCCTCCGGCTGCCAGATCGTCCGGGTCGCCTGCCCGACGCAGGACGACGCCGACGCCCTGCCCGTCATCGCGAAGAAGTCGCAGATCCCGGTCATCGCCGACATCCACTTCCAGCCGAAGTACGTGTTCGCCGCGATCGAGGCCGGCTGCGCCGCCGTCCGCGTCAACCCCGGCAACATCAAGCAGTTCGACGACAAGGTCAAGGAGATCGCCCAGGCGGCGAACGACCACGGCACCCCGATCCGCATCGGTGTCAACGCCGGCTCCCTCGACCGCCGCCTGCTGAAGAAGTACGGCAAGGCCACCCCCGAGGCCCTGGTCGAGTCGGCCCTGTGGGAGGCCTCCCTCTTCGAGGAGCACGGCTTCCGGGACATCAAGATCTCGGTCAAGCACAACGACCCGGTCGTCATGGTCAACGCCTACCGTCAGCTCGCCGCGCAGTGCGACTACCCCCTCCACCTCGGTGTCACCGAGGCGGGCCCCGCCTTCCAGGGCACGATCAAGTCCGCCGTGGCCTTCGGCGCGCTCCTCTCCGAGGGCATCGGCGACACCATCCGCGTCTCCCTCTCCGCGCCCCCCGTGGAGGAGGTCAAGGTCGGCAACCAGATCCTGGAGTCCCTCAACCTCAAGCAGCGCGGTCTGGAGATCGTCTCCTGTCCCTCCTGCGGCCGCGCCCAGGTCGACGTCTACAAGCTCGCCGAAGAGGTCACCGCCGGCCTCACCGGCATGGAGGTCCCCCTCCGCGTCGCCGTCATGGGCTGCGTCGTCAACGGCCCCGGCGAGGCCCGCGAGGCCGACCTCGGCGTCGCCTCCGGCAACGGCAAGGGGCAGATCTTCGTCAAGGGCGAGGTCATCAAGACCGTCCCCGAGTCCAAGATCGTCGAGACCCTCATCGAAGAGGCCATGAAGATCGCCGAGGAGATGGAGAAGGCCGGCGTCACCTCGGGCGAGCCGACGGTGGCGGTAGCGGGCTGACCTTCGAGGGCCGCAGGCCCCTCGAGGGGCGCGGGGAACTGCGCGACCAGCCACGACCGACCCGCACCCGCAAGAGCACCGGTACCCCCGGAGGCCACTGGGCGCCCGGCCCCTGGCGCAGCCACAGGGCACCCGGCCACAGCCCCGCAGGGTATCGTGCGGAAATCAGCGCAGACCAAGGGTGAGGCCCCCGCACGTGTTGACCCAGACCACCACCCGGGTCCTCGAACCGAGTGACCTGGACGCCGCACTCGCCGTCCTCGACCGCGAGCCCGTCGCGAACGCCTTCGTGACGTCCCGCGTCCAGGTCGCCGGCCTGGACCCCTGGCGGCTCGGCGGCGAGATGTGGGGCTGGTACGAGGACGGCGCCCTCACCTCCCTCTGCTACGCCGGCGCCAACCTCGTCCCCATCTGCGCCACCCCGCGCGCCGTCCGCGCCTTCGCCGACCGCGCCCGCCGGGCCGGCCGCCGCTGCTCCTCGCTCGTCGGCCCCGCCGAACCCACCGCCCAGCTCTGGCGCCTGCTGGAGCCCAGTTGGGGCCCCGCCCGCGAGGTCCGCGCGCACCAGCCGCTGATGGTCACCGACCGGCTGCCCGACCCCGCCGAGGTCGCCCCCGACCCGTACGTCCGCCGGATCCGCAAGGACGAGATGGAAACGATCATGCCGGCGTGCGTGGCGATGTTCACCGAGGAGGTCGGCGTCTCCCCGATGGCCGGGGACGGCGGCCTCCTCTACCAGGCCCGCGTCGCCGAACTCGTCGGCTCCGGCCGCTCCTTCGCCCGCCTCGACGCCGACGGCCGCGTGGTCTTCAAGGCCGAGATCGGCGCCGCCACCCCCCAGGCCTGCCAGATCCAGGGCGTCTGGGTGGCCCCCGAGTACCGCGGCCGGGGCCTGGCGGGGCCCGGTATGGCGGCGGTCCTGCGCTACGCCCTCGCCGACGTGGCCCCTCTGGTCAGCCTCTACGTCAACGACTTCAACACGGCCGCGCGGCGCACCTACCGCAGGGTGGGCTTCCAGGAGGTCGGGGAGTTCATGAGCGTCCTCTTCTGACGAAGACCGACGCACCCCCGTCCCGGACCCGGGAACCGCAGGGTCGGCCACATCCGACCGGCACCCCGCGCACCAGCCGAACCCCCCTGTAGCATCCGCAACATGAGCCTCGTCATCGGCCCCCTGGACCTCCCCGCCCACGTAGACGAGGCCCTGGCCGTGCAAGCCGTGGCGTTCGGTCTCGGCCCCGACGAGGTGGCCGTACGCCGCCAGATCGTCCTGCGCCACATGACCTATCCCGGAGCGAGGGCACTCGGCGCCACGGCCGGCGGCCGTCTCGTCGGATTCGTCTACGGCATGCCCAACGACCGCACCCACTGGTGGTCCACCGTCGTGGAGCCCTATCTCCGCGCCCGGGGCCACGAGGACTGGCTGGACGACTCCTTCGTGATCACCGAGCTGCACGTCCACCCCGCCTACCAGAACCGTGGGGTCGGCCGCTCACTGATCACCACCATCACCGACAGCGCGACCGAGCCCCGCTCGATCCTCTCCGCGATCGACATCGAGAGCCCCGCCCGGGGCCTGTACCGCTCCCTCGGCTACGAGGACCTCGCCCGCCAGGTCCTCTTTCCCAGCGCCCCGAGGCCCTACGCCGTCATGGGCGCCCCCCTGCCCCTGCGCCGCAGGTAGCCGCCCTCCCGCCCCCGCCCGCCACCGCCGGATTTCCACGGTCCCCCGCCCCCCGGCTAACCTCCTGCCATCAACCGATCCGCAGCAGGAGTACGAGAACCATGGCGAACGCACCGGTCCAGCGCATGTCCCAGTTGATGGCGAAGACGCTGCGCGACGACCCGGCGGACGCCGAGGTACTCAGCCACAAGTTGCTGGTCCGCGCCGGCTACGTCCGCCGCACGGCCGCCGGCGTGTGGACCTGGCTGCCCCTCGGCAAGCGGGTCCTCGCCAACGTGGAGCGGATCGTCCGCGAGGAGATGGACGCGATCGGCGCCCAGGAGGTGCTGCTCCCCGCCCTGCTGCCGAAGGAGCCCTACGAGGCGACCGGCCGCTGGGACGAGTACGGCCCGGAGCTGTTCCGTCTCCAGGACCGCAAGGGCGGCGACTACCTCCTCGGTCCCACCCACGAGGAGATCTTCACGCTGATCGTGAAGGACCAGGCGTCCTCCTACAAGGACCTGCCGGTGATCCTCTACCAGATCCAGACGAAGTTCCGCGACGAGGCCCGCCCCCGCGCCGGCATCCTGCGCGGCCGTGAGTTCCTGATGAAGGACTCGTACTCCTTCGACCTGGAGGACGAGGGCCTCGCCCAGTCGTACGCCCTGCACCGCCAGGCGTACCAGAAGGTGTTCGAGCGCCTGGGTCTCGACTACCGCATCTGCGCCGCCACCGCGGGCGCGATGGGCGGCTCCAAGTCGGAGGAGTTCCTGGCCCCGGCCGGTGCCGGCGAGGACACCTTCGCGGACTGCCCCAACTGCGACTTCGCGGCCAACACCGAGGCGATCACCTACGAGTTGAAGCCGGTGGACGCGGGCGACGTGCCCGCCCTCGAAGAGATCCCCACCCCTGACACCCCCACCATCGAGACCCTCGCCGCCCACCTCGGCGTCCCGGCCTCCGCCACCCTGAAGAACCTCCTCGTGAAGGTCGACGGCGAGATCGTCGCCATCGGTGTCCCCGGTGACCGCGAGGTCGACATGGGCAAGGTCGAGGCGCACTTCGCCCCGGCGGTCGTCGAGATGGTCACCGAGGACGACTTCGTCGCCCACCCCGAGCTGGTGCGCGGCTACGTCGGCCCGCAGGGCCTCGGCGAGAAGGTCACCTACGTCGCCGACCCGCGGGTGGCCCCCGGCACCTCCTGGATCACCGGCGCCAACAAGGACGGCACGCACGCCAAGAACGTCGTCGCGGGCCGTGACTTCGAGGTCGGCGCGTACGTCGACGTCGTGGTCGTCCAGGAGGGCGACCCGTGCCCGAAGTGCGGCACCGGCCTGCGGCTGGACCGCGCCATCGAGATCGGCCACATCTTCCAGCTCGGCCGCAAGTACGCCGACGCGCTCAAGCTCGACGTCCTCGGCCAGAACGGCAAGCCGGTCCGCGTCACCATGGGCTCGTACGGCATCGGCGTCTCCCGCGCGGTGGCGGCACTCGCCGAGCAGACCGCCGACGACAAGGGCCTGTGCTGGCCCGCCGAGGTCGCCCCGGCGGACGTGCACGTGGTCGCCGCCGGCAAGGCCCTCCAGACCGAACTCGCCCTGGAGGTCTCGGAGAAGCTGCGGGCCGCCGGCCTGCGCGTCCTCGTCGACGACCGCGCCGGGGTCTCCCCGGGCGTGAAGTTCACCGACTCCGAGCTGATCGGTGTGCCGCAGATCCTGGTCGCGGGCCGCCGCTCGGCCGAGGGCGTCCTGGAGCTGAAGGACCGCCGCACCGGCGAGCGCGAGGAACTGACCGTCGACGAGGCGATCACCCGGCTGACGACCGCCTGACCCGGCACCGGCGGTCGAGCCGTCGGGGACCGCCCGAGCCGGGTTCCGTACGGGCGAACGGGTGCGTGGGGGCTGGTCGCGCAGTTCCCCCGCACCCGGAACGGCCCAGCGGGCCGACGAGAAGCGCGGGGCGCACCCCCCGCTTCTCAGGGGCGCGGGGAACTGCGCGACCAGCCCCCACCGACCCGCGGCCGTCGACGAACCCCAACTCCTCCGAGGGTCAGAGCCAGCCGGCGAACTCCAGCAACAGTTCGGCGTCACGCGGGCGGCCCACCCGCCGGGCCCGAACCCCCGACTCCACGGCCCGGAACAGCGTCCACCCCCGCAGCCGCTCCTGGTCCACGTCCAGCGAGTCGGCCAGCTTCCTCACCCGTCGTCGTGTCGTCGCCGCCCCCGACGGGGAGGCGATCAGATCCTCCACCCGGTCCCGCACCAGTCGCGCCAGATCGAACGCGCACTCCCCGACCACAGGATCGGGTCCCACCGCCAGCCACGGCAACCGATCCCCGGCCAGCACCTTGCTCTGCCGGAACGTCCCGTGCAGCAACCGCTCCTCGGGAGCGGAGGCGAGCAGCTCCTCCCGCGCGGCGAGAGCCGCCTCGACCAAGCCCCGGACCTCACCGTCGGCCTCGGCGGCAGCCCGCATCGCCTCGGCCTGACGCCCCGTCCGCTCGGCCACGGTCTCGAACACATGCGCCTCGGGCGGCTCCACCCACAGCCGCCGCAGCGTGGCCGCCGCTTCCAGCAGCGCCTTCGCCTCGGGCAGCGACCGCACGGACAGGTCCGGCCGCAGCCGCTCCAGGAGCAGCACACCCTGACTGTCCCCGGGGTTCAGCAACTCCACCGCGCCCCGCCCGTCCCAGTGGGCGAGCGCCGCCCGTTCGCTCTCCGGCCGCGCCCGCTCGGGCGCCAGCTTCAGCACGGCCGGGGTGCCGTCGATCTGCCGCACGAGCACCACCAGACTGCTGCGCCCGCCGGGCGCCTGCACCCGCTCGACGGTCAACTCGCGTAGATCAAGGGCCTGTTGAAGGAGGTCGGGCAACCGCGACAGCCACTCCTGGGCGCCGTCGCCCCCGCTCTGCCGGGTCTCGGCGAGCGCCCGCACAAGCCGCTGCGGCGGTTCGAAAGCCTCGAAAGCCCTGCGCGTCATGTGCGACTCGTCCCCTTCCAGGCCGTGATCAGCTGCGCGGTGCCGCCGAGGCGGTGGCACCGGCCGCCCGCTCGGCGAGACCAGGGAAGGCTACGCTTCCCCCGCGCCACCTGACCGCCCGCACCGCCGCTTCCCGCAGCGCCTCGGCCGCCGAGGCCCGCCGCTCGCCGGTCGCCGCCCGCACCAGGTCGGAGTACACCCCGGCCACCCGCTCCTCCAGCTCCACGGCCAGCCGTACGGCGGAATCCGCGTCCGTCACCGCGAAGGGCAGCGCGTAGGCGGCCGCCGAGGCCTCGGGCCGGCCGTCGAGGTCCCGCACCGCCCGCGTCAGCAGATCCCGCCGGGCCCGATGGGCGTCGTACGCCTCCCGTGCCTCGCTCCGCCGCGCGTCACCGATCTTCCCGCCGACGATCCCGTACCCGTACACGGCGGCGTGCTCGGCCCCGAGCGCCGCCTGCATCGCCTTCAGCTCCGCGCCGCTCACTTCGCGCCCTCCGTCAACATGTACGCGTGCCCGGCCCCCGCCGCGGCCACCGACGCCATCAGCCGGGCCAGCTCGCCCGGCACCTCCAGCAACGCCTTGCCCCGCCGGTCGGCGAGCTTCCGCTCGGCCGCGGCCAGCCCGGCGAGCGCCGCCTTCGGCTCGGCCGGCACGGGGTCGGGCCCACCGGACGGGCCGGCCGAGGACGAGGCCGCCGCGGACGCGGACGGCGACTGCGACGGCGAGGGGGACGTGGAGGGCTTCGTCGCGCGCTTCCCGCCCCCGAACGCCTCCGCGTGGCGTACTGCCTCCGCCCGCAACGGCGTCAGCAGCCCGGTCAGATCGGGATGGGCGGCGAGTACGGCGTCGTACCGCTCCACGAGTGCCTCACTGTCCCGCGCCGCTCCGGCCCGCGCCTTCTCGGCCGCCGAAGGACTCCTCCCGGCGGAATCCGACCCCTCACCCCCGGACGAGCACCCCACGAGGAGGCCCAGACCCGCGGCCCCGGCGAGCAAAGTCCTTCTGCGCGGCCCCGACGGGGCACGCGACGGCAGGCTGAACGACACAGCAGACGTCCTAGGGGGGTCGTACGAACAAAAGAGCGGTGTGATCACGTTACCCGGCCGCGCCCCGCGCGGGGCGCGGGGAACCGCGCGACCGGCCGCGGACAACCCGCTCGCGCCAACGGACCACGTCCCCCGAGCGTGCGGGCGGACGGCAACACCCCAGCGGAGCGGCTACCCTTTGACCTGACACGCGCCCTACCCACAACAGCACACGCGGCCGAGGAGTCACCCGGATGAGCACCACCCAGAGCGAGAGGCTGCGAGAGCTGCTGGAACCCCTCGTACGCTCCCAGGGTCTGGACCTCGAAGAGATCGCCGTGGACGCGGTCGGCCGCAAGCGGGTGCTGCGCGTGACCGTCGACTCCCACGAGGGCGCCGATCTGGACACGGTCGCCGACGTCAGCCGCGCGCTCTCGGCCAAGCTGGACGAGACGGACGCGATGGGCCAGGCGGAGTACACCCTGGAAGTCGGCACGCCGGGCGCCGAGCGCGCCCTCACCGAACACCGCCACTACCGGCGGGCCGTGGACCGACTGGTGAAGTTCCAACTCCGCGAGGGCGGGGAACTGATCGCCAGAATCCTGACCGTGGACGACGACGGCCTCGACCTCGAGGTGCCCGGAGTGAAGGGCCGCAAGGCCACCACCCGCAGGCTCGCCTTCGACGAGATCGACAAGGCTCGCGTCCAGGTCGAGTTCAACCGCAAGGACAAGAACGACATGAAGGAAGAGGAGGAGGCGTAGCCGTGGACATCGACATGAGTGCCCTCAGGGGCCTGGTGCGGGAGAAGGAGATCTCCTTCGACCTGCTCGTCGAGGCGATCGAGGCGGCCCTCCTCATCGCCTACCACCGCACCGAGGGAAGCCGCCGCCACGCGCGCGTGGAGCTCAACCGGGAGACCGGCCATGTGACCGTGTGGGCGAAGGAGGACCCCGAGGACCTGGAGGAGGGGCAGGAGGCTCGTGCGTTCGACGACACCCCGTCGGACTTCGGGCGCATCGCCGCCACCACCGCCAAGCAGGTGATCCTGCAGCGTCTGCGGGACGCGGAGGACGACGCGACGCTCGGCGAGTACGCCGGCCGCGAGGGCGACATCGTCACCGGTGTGGTCCAGCAGGGCCGCGACCCGAAGAACGTGCTCGTCGACATCGGCAAGCTGGAGGCCATCCTGCCCGTGCAGGAACAGGTCCCCGGGGAGACGTACCCGCACGGCATGCGGCTCCGGTCGTACGTCGTTCGGGTGGCGAAGGGCGTACGCGGTCCGTCCGTCACCCTTTCGCGCACGCACCCCAATCTGGTGAAGAAGCTCTTCGCCCTGGAGGTGCCGGAGATCGCCGACGGCTCCGTCGAGATCGCCGCCATCGCACGTGAGGCCGGTCACCGGACGAAGATCGCCGTCAGGTCCACCCGTTCGGGCCTGAACGCCAAGGGCGCCTGCATCGGCCCCATGGGCGGCCGTGTGCGCAATGTCATGGGCGAGCTGAACGGCGAGAAGATCGACATCGTCGACTGGTCCGACGACCCGGCCGAGATGGTCGCCAACGCCCTCTCCCCGGCCCGGGTCTCCAAGGTCGAGGTGGTGGACCTCGCGGCCCGCTCCGCGCGGGTCACGGTCCCCGACTACCAGCTGTCGCTGGCGATCGGCAAGGAGGGCCAGAACGCCCGCCTCGCCGCCCGTCTCACCGGCTGGCGCATCGACATCCGTCCGGACACCGAGCAGCCGTCCGAATAGCCGAGGAAGGCCGGACGGCGCATGATCGGGAATAGATCCAAGCCGCAGGTCGCTCAGATCACGTCAGTTATGTGCGCGGCAACTGTTCGATTCTTGCCCCAAAGGGGTGAGGTCGGTGCGGGGAGGTAGACTTAGCAGTGTCTGGCCGGACGCGTGCCCGCGCATGCCCTGAACGCACCTGTGTGGGGTGCAGGCAACGAGCGGCCAAGACCGAGCTGCTGCGCGTCGTGGCGATCGAGGACGAATGCGTCCCCGATCATCGCGGTACGCTGCCCGGCCGGGGTGCGTACATCCACCCCGCCCTGGTCTGTCTCGACCTGGCGGTTCGCCGCCGGGCGTTCCCGAGGGCGCTCCGTGCCCCGGGACCGCTCGACAGCGCGGCGTTGCGCCTCACCGTCGAGCAGGCAACACAGTAAGACGCGTCGCATGGAACCTCCGTGCGGCCCTGGTACCCCGCGAGTTGGAAGTAGGTCGAGATTGCGATGAGCACTCGATGAGCACGCGATGAGTACGCCCATGAAGTAGCGACGGTCCGGCGTCAACCCGGACCTAAAAGGAGCGAAGTGGCTAAGGTCCGGGTATACGAACTCGCCAAGGAGTTCGGGGTTGAGAGCAAGGTCGTCATGGCCAAGCTCCAAGAGCTCGGTGAATTCGTCCGTTCGGCGTCCTCGACGATCGAGGCGCCTGTAGTACGCAAGCTGACTGACGCCCTCCAGCAGGGCAGCGGTGGCGGCAAGCCCGCCCCGCGCAAGGCCGCCCCGGCCCGTCCGGCGGCCCCCTCTCCGGCGCAGGCCGCCCGTCCGGCCGCCCCGCGTCCGGGTCCGGCGGCTCCGAAGCCGCCCGCCGCGGAGAGGCCCGCGGCGCCGGCCCCGGGTCCGCGCCCCGTGCCCGGCCCGAAGCCGCCGACGCCGAAGCCCGCTCCGGCCTCCCCGGCCCCGAGCGTGCCCGAGTTCCAGGCGCCCCCGTCGGCCCCGGCCGCCCCGTCCCCGCGTCCGGGCGCCCGTCCCGGCCCCGGTGCCCCGCGCCCCGGTGGCCAGCAGCGTCCGGGCGGCCCCGGCCAGGAGCGCCAGGCGCCCCGCCCCGGCGGTCAGCGTCCCGGCGGTGCCGGTGCGCCCAAGCCCGGCGGCGCCCGTCCGGCCGGTCCGCGTCCCGGTAACAACCCCTTCACCTCCGGTGGCTCCACCGGCATGGGCCGCCCGCAGGCGCCCCGTCCCGGCGGTGCGCCGCGTCCCGGTGGCCCCGGTGCCCCCGGCCCGCGTCCGCAGGCTCCCGGCCAGGCCCCCCGTCCGCAGGGTGCGGCCGGTGGCGGTCCGCGTCCCCAGGCTCCGGGCGGTCCCCGTCCGACGCCCGGTGGCATGCCCCGTCCGCAGGGCGGTCCCCGTCCCGGCGGCGGCCCCGGCGGCCCGCGTCCGAACCCCGGCATGATGCCGCAGCGTCCCGCTGCCGGCCCGCGTCCCGGTGGTGGCGGTCCCGGCGGTCGTGGCCCCGGTGGCGGCGGTCGTCCGGGTGGCGGCGGCGGTCGTCCGGGTGGCGGCGGCTTCGCCGGACGTCCCGGTGGCGGCGGTGGCGGTTTCGCCGGTCGTCCCGGTGCTCCCGGTGGTGGCGGCGGCTTCGCCGGCCGTCCCGGTGGTCCGGGTGCGGGCGGCGGCGGTCGTCCCGGCTTCGGTGGCCGTCCCGGTGGTCCGGGTGCCCGTGGTGGCACGCAGGGCGCCTTCGGCCGTCCCGGCGGTCCGGCGCGTCGTGGCCGCAAGTCGAAGCGGCAGAGGCGCCAGGAGTACGAGGCCATGCAGGCCCCGTCGGTCGGCGGCGTGATGCTGCCTCGCGGCAACGGCGAGTCCATTCGCCTGTCGCGCGGTGCGTCCCTCACCGACTTCGCGGAGAAGATCAACGCCAACCCGGCGTCGCTCGTCGCGGTCATGATGAACCTCGGCGAGATGGTCACCGCGACCCAGTCCGTCTCCGACGAGACGCTCCAGCTCCTCGCCGACGAGATGAACTACACGGTTCAGATCGTCAGCCCGGAGGAGGAGGACCGCGAGCTGCTCGAGTCCTTCGACCTGGAGTTCGGCGAGGACGAGGGCGACGAGGACGACCTGGTCGTCCGCCCGCCGGTCGTCACCGTCATGGGTCACGTCGACCACGGTAAGACCCGACTGCTCGACGCCATCCGCAAGACGAACGTCATCGCGGGCGAGGCCGGCGGCATCACCCAGCACATCGGTGCCTACCAGGTGGCGACCGAGGTCAACGACGAAGAGCGCAAGATCACCTTCATCGACACCCCGGGTCACGAGGCGTTCACCGCCATGCGTGCCCGTGGTGCCCGGTCGACGGACATCGCGATCCTGGTCGTCGCGGCCAACGACGGCGTCATGCCGCAGACGGTCGAGGCGCTCAACCACGCCAAGGCGGCCGACGTCCCGATCGTCGTCGCGGTCAACAAGATCGACGTCGAGGGCGCGGACCCGACCAAGGTGCGCGGTCAGCTGACCGAGTACGGCCTGGTGGCCGAGGAGTACGGCGGCGACACGATGTTCGTCGACATCTCCGCCAAGCAGGGTCTGCACATCGACTCGCTGCTGGAAGCGGTCATCCTGACCGCCGACGCCTCGCTCGACCTGCGGGCCAACCCGAAGCAGGACGCGCAGGGCATCTCCATCGAGTCCCGCCTCGACCGCGGCCGTGGTGCCGTGGCGACGGTCCTCGTCCAGCGAGGCACGCTGCGGGTCGGCGACACGATGGTGGTCGGCGACGCGTACGGCCGCGTCCGTGCCATGCACGACGACAACGGCAACAACGTGCTCGAGGCGGGCCCGTCGACGCCGGTGCAGGTCCTGGGTCTCACCAACGTCCCGGGTGCGGGCGACAACTTCATCGTCGTGGACGAGGACCGTACGGCCCGTCAGATCGCCGAGAAGCGCGCCGCCCGTGAGCGCAACGCCGCGTTCGCCAAGCGCACGCGCCGCGTCTCGCTCGAGGACCTGGACAAGGTGCTCAAGGCCGGCGAGGTCCAGCAGCTCAACCTCATCATCAAGGGTGACGCTTCTGGTTCCGTCGAGGCCCTGGAGTCCTCCCTGCTCCAGCTGGACGTCGGCGAAGAGGTCGACATCCGCGTCCTGCACCGCGGCGTCGGTGCGGTCACGGAGTCCGACATCGACCTGGCGATGGGCTCCGACGCCATCGTGATCGGCTTCAACGTGCGCGCCGCCGGGCGTGCGCAGCAGATGGCCGAGCGCGAGGGTGTGGACGTCCGCTACTACTCGGTCATCTACCAGGCGATCGAGGAGATCGAGGCGGCCCTCAAGGGCATGCTCAAGCCGGAGTACGAAGAGGTCGAGCTCGGTACGGCGGAGATCCGCGAGGTCTTCAAGTCGTCCAAGCTGGGCAACATCGCGGGTGTTCTCATCCGCTCCGGCGAGGTCAAGCGGAACACCAAGGCCCGCCTCATCCGCGACGGCAAGGTCGTCGCGGAGAACCTCAACATCGAGGGTCTGCGTCGCTTCAAGGACGACGTCACCGAGATCCGCGAGGGCTTCGAGGGTGGTATCAACCTCGGAAACTTCAACGACATCAAGGTGGACGACGTCATCGCGACGTACGAGATGCGGGAGAAGCCGCGGGCGTAAGGCCGAGGTTCATGCCGGCCGGGGGTGCGATGAGCACCGCCGGCCGGTGTGGCCGTTTTCCGGTTGTCGTGAGAGTGACGGTCGGATGGGGCTTGTCGCGCAGTTCCCCGCGCCCTGAAGGCTTGGGCCTGCGGCCCCGCCTTCAGCTGAAAAGCACGGGGCGTAGCCCCGGGCGCTTCTCAGGGGCGCGGGGAACTGCGCGAACAACCCCCACCCACCCGCACCCGCCAACGAACCCGCACCCCCCGACCCACTGGGCGCCCGATATCCCGTCGAGCCGCACCGCAGGTTCGGGGTACCGTTCAGATGTTCCTGCCCGGACACGGCGCAGGCCATCTACCCCGGCCCGGCGGGTTAACCGGCTACACACATGTACGTGGGGACTCTGTCCTTCGACCTCCTGCTCGGCGACGTACGGTCGCTGAAGGAGAAGCGCTCCGTCGTCCGCCCGATCGTGGCCGAGCTCCAGCGGAAATTCGCGGTGAGCGTGGCGGAGGTCGACCATATGGATCTGCACCGCCGGGCCGTCATCGGACTGGCGGTTGTCTCCGGTGACACGGGGCACCTGACCGACGTACTGGACCGGTGCGAGCGGCTGGTCGCCGGTCGTCCCGAGGTGGAACTGCTCTCGGTCAGACGGCGGCTGCACGGCGACGACGACTAGACCGGTCGCGGAGCCGGATCGCAGGGACAATTCAAGAAACAGCGGTAACGCAGAACGAGCTAGGAGACGGACCAGTGGCCGACAACGCGCGCGCCAAGAGGCTGGCGGACCTCATCCGAGAGGTGGTGGCCCAGAAGCTGCTGCGCGGGATCAAGGACCCGCGGCTCGGCTCACACGTCACCATCACGGACACCCGGGTCACCGGGGATCTGCGGGAGGCGACCGTCTTCTACACGGTGTACGGGGACGACGAGGAGCGGGCGGCGGCCGCCGCCGGACTGGAGAGCGCCAAGGGCATCCTCCGTTCCGAGGTCGGCCGGGCCGCGGGTGTGAAGTTCACGCCGACCCTCACCTTCGTGGCCGACGCCCTCCCGGACACCGCCCGCACCATCGAGGACCTCCTCGACAAGGCGCGGACCTCGGACGCCAAGGTGCGCGAGAGCGCCTCGGGGGCGAAGTACGCCGGTGACGCCGACCCGTACAGGAAGCCGGGCGACGACGAGGACGACGCCGCCGAATGACCCAGCAGCGCCAGAAGATCACCCCGCCCGACGGACTTGTCATCGTCGACAAGCCGTCGGGCTTCACTTCGCACGACGTCGTCGCCAAGATGCGCGGCATCGCACGGACCCGCCGGGTCGGGCACGCGGGCACCCTGGACCCCATGGCCACCGGTGTGCTCGTCCTCGGTGTCGAGAAGGCCACCAAGCTCCTCGGTCATCTCGCGCTCACCGAGAAGGAGTACCTGGGCACCATCCGGCTCGGGCAGACCACCGTCACCGACGACGCCGAGGGCGAGATCACGGCGTCGGTCGACGCGTCGAAGGTCACCCGCGACGCCGTCGACGCCGGGGTCGCCAAACTGACCGGCGACATCATGCAGGTGCCGTCCAAGGTCAGCGCCATCAAGATCAACGGGGTGCGCTCGTACAAGCGCGCCAGGGACGGCGAGGACTTCGACATCCCCGCCCGGCCCGTCACCGTCTCCTCCTTCGCCGTGTACGACATCCGTGACGCGGTCGCCGAGGACGGCACCCCCGTCCTCGACCTGGTGGTGTCGGTGGTGTGCTCCTCCGGGACGTACATCAGGGCCCTCGCCCGTGACCTGGGCGCCGACCTCGGTGTCGGCGGCCACCTCACCGCCCTGCGCCGGACCCGCGTCGGGCCGTACAAGCTGGACTCGGCCCGGACGCTCGACCAGCTCCAGGAGGAGCTGACCGTGATGCCGATCGCCGAGGCGGCCGCCGCCGCGTTCCCTCGCTGGGACGTGGACACCAAGCGGGCCCGGCTTCTGCTGAACGGCGTGCGCCTGGAGATGCCCGAGGAGTACGCGGGCGCCGGCGCCGTCGCGGTCTTCGACGCCGACGGCCGCTTCCTGGCCCTGGTGGAGAACCTGAAGGGCAAGGCCAAGAGCCTGGCCGTCTTCGGCTGAGGGCCGGAGGGTCCGAGGGCCTTGAGAGTGCCGCGGGCCCGGCAACCCGGGTGGGGTCCGGGGGAGCGAGCGTGGAGCGACGGTCACGGGGATGTGCTGTTCCCGCCGCTCCACGGTCCCCCCTCGGTTCCCCCACCCAGAGGTGTATCCATCCGCTCACGTCTATTCACCCCTTCGTGCAGGCGCTCGGAGTGAACCGAGGGAGCGGAAGGGGGCGCGTTCGCGGAGCGGTCTGTCCTGCTGATCTTCGCTTGCCTACCGTCGGAACAGAGGTACGACGGGGAGGTCAGGGATGGCGGTACGGGGCCGTCGGGCGACGGGCGACGGCCGGGCCGCGTGGGACGAGGTCCTGGTGTGGGTCGCCGATCCTGCGGGACGGCCGCGCGGCACGGGCTTCGTGGCCGACCACCACGGCACGGTCGTCACCAGCCACGAGGCGGTGGACGGGCTGGCCCGGATCGTGCTGCACACCACCGGTGACCGCACCTGTGTGGTGACGTCCGACGCGGTGACCCCGCTGCCCGCGCTGGATCTCGCGCTGATCCGCGCCGAGGGGCTCTGCGTCGATCCGCTGCCCTTCGCGCCGAGCCATTTCGCGTCGAGCCATGAGGCCGAGGTCGGCGCCTATGTCCACATCGCCGCCGGCGGCTGGCGCGAGGCCCGTGTGCTGGGCACGGCGGACGTCACCTACACCGCGCCGGACGGCTTCCACCTCATCCCCGGTGCCCCGGAGTTGGCGATCGGGACGGCGGGCAGCGAGGCGCTGCGGCCGGGCGGGGGAGCGGCCGGCGGGCCCGTCCTCGACATGACCACCGGGACCGTGGTGGGAGTCCTCGGCACCGCACTGGAGGCACCCCACCGGTCCACCGGCTTCGCCGTGCCCCTGCGCGGATGGCGGGCCGTACCGCCGCTGGCCGACCTCCTCGCGCGCAACGCGGCGACCGTCCCGGCCTACGGGACCGATCTGAACCTCGCCGGGGTCCTGGAGCTGACGGCCACCACGGTGGGGTCCGACGGGCCCCGACAGCCGGCCGGGCCCACTGCGGCGGTCACTGCGGAACCCGTCGAACGCGCCGCGTGCGTGCGGGAGTTCGCCGCCTTCACCGACGGAACGGCCACCGTCCTCGGGCTCGTCGGGGCGCCCGGCAGCGGTCGTACGACAGCACTCGCGGCCCTCGCCGCCCGACGCGCCCGTGGGGCCGAGCCCACCCCCACGCTGTGGCTCCGGGGCGCCGACCTCCTCGCCGACGACGGGTCGGTGGCCGACGGGGCACGACGGTCACTGGAACGGGCGGGGCGGATCGTGGCCGCGTCCACCGGCTCCACCGCCTTCAGCGCCTCGGCCACGGCCACCGTCTCCTCAGCGCCCACAGCGCCCACCGTCTCCGTCGCGCCCACCGCGTCCGCCGGTCTGGGCGCTTCCACCGCGCCGGTCGATCCGTTCGGTGCCGTGGGCGACCCGTTCGGCTGTGGGGGCGAGCAGCCGGAGGCGGGCGGGCGGTACGACGGTGCGCTGGGGGACATCCGGCCGGAGCGGCTCGCTCGGCTCGCGTCGCAGGAGGGGCGGCCGTTGCTGCTGCTGCTCGACGGCCCTGAGGAGATGCCGCCCGCCCTGGCGCACCGGCTGGCGGAGTGGACCGAGGGCACGGTCGCCTGGCTGCGGGTGAACGGGGCGCGTCTCGTGGTGGCGTGCCGGGCCGAGTACTGGGAGCAGGCCGGGGCGCAGTTCCCGCCGGATGCGCTGCACGGGACAGGGCCCGAGGGCGAGGGGAGGTCGCTGCCGCCGTGCGTACGGCTGGGTGAGCTGACCGAGGATGAGGCGCGGCGGGCGCGGCTGAGGTACGGGATCCCGGAAGGGGCGCTCGCGGGGGCCGATGCCCGGCACCCGCTCACCCTGCGGCTCCTGTCGGAGGTACGGGCGGCGCTGCCGGAGCGGGCGCCGGGCGGCACGGCGGGGATGGCGCCCCCGCCGGACCGCCCGGACCGCCCGGACCGCCCGGCGCGGGCGCCGGCGGGCGTGTAGGCGTCGGCGGGGGCGCGGAGCAGCCGGGGCGTGCGCGGGTGCCCGGCCGGGACGAGGAGCAGCCAGGGCCTGCGCCGGTGCCGGACTGCGACGAGGTGCTCGGCGCCTATCTCGACCTCATGTGCCTCCGGATCGCCGTACGGCTCGCCGCGGCGAACGGGATGCGGGGGACGGCCGTACGGCGGCTCGCGGCGCAGGTCTCCGGGCAGGTGCAGGAGGCGGCGCGGCTCCTTGTCCGTACGCCCGAAGGGGCGACCCGTTTCGACTGGGCGCTCGTCGACCTCGCCCGTCACCTCCCCGGCTTCGCGGAGCTGGTGGCGGGCTGGCTCAGCGGTACACCGCAGGAATGGGCCGCGGTGGTGGGGCCGAGCACCCGCCGGATGATCGAGAACCTGGCGGGCGAACCGGGGGTGCGGGTGCCCGCATGAGAGGGGTGCCTCGACCGTGCTCCCGGTCACAGGCCGGATGCCGATGCGGGCCGACGCCCGCGGGCATGGCACCCTTAGACCTGCGTAGAGGCAACCACGGACACAGGTTCGACGAGGAGCGGTCACAGTGCAGCGCTGGCGTGGCTTGGAGGACATCCCCGAGGACTGGGGGCGCAGCGTCGTCACCATCGGTTCCTACGACGGGGTGCACCGCGGGCACCAGCTCATCCTCCGGCACGCCGTGGAACGCGCCCGCGAGCTGGGCGTTCCCTCGGTCGTCGTCACCTTCGACCCGCACCCCAGCGAGGTGGTGCGCCCCGGCACGCACCCGCCGCTGCTCGCCCCGCACCACCGCCGTGCCGAACTGATGGCTGAGCTGGGGGTGGACGCGGTGCTGGTCCTGCCCTTCACGACGGAGTTCTCCCGGCTCTCCCCGGCCGACTTCGTGGTCAAGGTCCTGGTCGACAAGCTGCACGCCAAGGCCGTCGTCGAGGGGCCCAACTTCCGCTTCGGCCACAAGGCCGCCGGGGACGTGCTGTTCCTCGCCGAGCAGGGCAAGACGTACGACTTCGACGTCGAGGTCGTCGACCTGTACGTCACCGGTGAGGCGGGCGGCGGCGAGCCCTTCTCCTCCACGCTGACCCGGCGGCTGATCGCCGAGGGCGACGTCGAGGGCGCACGCGAGATCCTCGGGCGCCCCCACCGCGTCGAGGGTGTCGTCGTGCGCGGCGCCCAGCGCGGCCGTGAGCTGGGCTTCCCCACGGCCAACGTCGAGACCCTCCCGCACACCGCGATCCCCGCCGACGGCGTCTACGCCGGCTGGCTGCACGTCGACGGCGAGGCCATGCCGGCCGCGATCTCCGTCGGCACGAACCCGCAGTTCGACGGCACCGAGCGCACGGTCGAGGCGTACGCGATCGACCGCGTCGGCCTCGATCTGTACGGGCTCCATGTGGCCGTCGACTTCCTCGCGTTCGTGCGGGGACAGGCGAAGTTCGAGTCGCTGGAGGCGCTGCTCGTGGCGATGGCGGAGGACGTGAAGAAGTGCCGTGAGCTGATCGCGGCGTACGAAGGGGAGTAGCCCCGTACGGAAAGGCCCGTACCGTCGAGGACGGTACGGGCCTTTGCACACCTCCGGCCTGCTCCCGCTACTGCTGCGGGGGCGCGGCGGGCGGCGGGGTCTGGCCTTGCTGGGGCGGGTACGGCTGGCCCGGTGCCGGGTGGCCGTAGAGCGGCTGGCCCGGGTGGGGCTGAGGGGCCTGGCCCGGGTGGGGGGCCTGGCCCGGATAGGGCTGGCCGGGGTGCGGCTGGCCCTGCTGCGGCGGGTACGGCTGCCGGCCCGGGACGGGCTGGCCCGGCAGTGGCGGGGCGGCCACCGGCGGCGGGTTGCCGTCGGACGTCCACAGGCCGTGCGACTGCTGGTGCCGTGCGATGTCCTCGGCGACCATCGCGGCGAGCGTGAAGTACGCCTCCCGCACCTTCGGCCGCATCATGTCGAGGTCCAACTCCGCGCCGGCCGCGAGATGTTCGTCGAACGGCACGACCACGACGCCACGGCAGCGCGTCTCGAAGTGGTGGACGATGTCCTCCACCTTGATCATCTTGCCCGTCTCGCGCACACCCGAGATGACCGTGATGGACCGTGCCACCAGGTCCTGGTACCCGTGCGCGGAGAGCCAGTCCAGGGTCGTACTGGCGCTGCTCGCGCCGTCCACGGACGGTGTCGAGATGATGATCAGCTGGTCGGCGAGGTCCAGCACGCCGCGCATCGCGCTGTAGAGCAGACCCGTGCCCGAGTCGGTCAGGATGATCGGGTACTGCTTGCCGAGCACGTCGATCGCACGCCGGTAGTCCTCGTCGTTGAACGTGGTGGAGACGGCCGGGTCGACGTCGTTCGCGATGATCTCCAGACCCGAGGGGGCCTGGGAGGTGAACCGCCGGATGTCCATGTACGAGTTGAGGTACGGGATGGCCTGGACCAGGTCGCGGATGGTGGCGCCGGTCTCGCGGCGGACGCGGCGGCCGAGCGTGCCCGCGTCCGGGTTGGCGTCGATCGCGAGGATCTTGTCCTGGCGTTCGCTGGCGAGGGTGGAACCGAGGGCGGTGGTCGTCGTGGTCTTGCCGACGCCGCCCTTGAGGCTGATGACCGCGATGCGGTAGCAGGACAGGACAGGGGTCCTGATCAGCTGAAGCTTCCGCTGCCGCTCGGCCTCCTCCTTCTTGCCGCCGAGCTTGAACCGTCCGCCGCCGGACGCCGGCCGGCTGCTCTTCGCCTTCTGCTTCTTGCTGTTGAGCAGCCGGTCGGAGGACAGCTCCACGGCCGCCGTGTAACCGAGCGGCGCCACACCGGGGTTGGTCGGCTGCCGCTGATCGTGCTGCACGGCCTGCGGCCAGGCGGCACCGGTACGGGGGTCGACGGGGGCGGTGGGGGCGCCCGCGGGGGCTTGCGGGTGGGCGGGTTGGGCGGGGGTGCCGGGGTGGGGAGGGGTGCCGGGCTGGGCCGGGGGTTGGGGGAAGCCGTAGCCTGCCGGGCCGGGCTGACCGGGGATGGGAGCGTGCGGCTGGACGGGCGCGCCGGGCTGGGGGAAGCCGTACCCGCTCTGGGGGGCGCCAGGGGCGCCCGGAGTCTGGGGTGCGCCGGGGTGCGGGAAGCCGTAGCCCGCGGGCGGGGCCGGGGGGTGCGGGGTGGTCGGGGTCGGCGTGACCGCGGGGGCACCTGGCCTGCTCGCGCCGTCGAGGGTGTTGGGGTTTCCGGGGGTGTTCGGGGTGTCTTGCTGTGCTGGTGGCTGGGGAAAGCCGTAGCCGCCTTGCTGGGGTACGGGCGCCTGCGGGGGCGCGGAGGCGGCGGGCGGGAAGCCGTAGCCGGGGGTGGGCTGCGCCGGGGGCACGGCGGGCGCGGGGTGACCGGGGTGGGCCGGGGGCTGCGGGGAGCCGTAGCTGGCGGCTGGGTGCGCCGGCTGACCGGGCTGTTCCGGGTGGCCGGGCTGCACCGGGGGTGGCGGGAAGCCGTAACCCGCCGGGGGCGGTACGTCGTTCGGGGGCTGCGGGGGCGTGGGCGTGCCGGGGGTGCCCGGAGCGGCGGGCGTACCCGGCGCCGTCGGTGAACCAGGCGTACCAGGCGCACCCGGTGCCGCATCGGCCGGGTCGCTCCATGCCGCGGGCGCGCCCTGCGGGGCCTGCGGGTGGATCGGCTGCTGGGGGACCGCCGACTGCGCGGGATCCGGGGCCTCCGGGAACGCCTGTGCGGCAGGGGCCGACGGCGCGGACGCGGGCCACTGCGCGGCCGATGCGGGCGCGGTGGGCGCGGCGGGCTGGTACGCGGGCGGCAGCGGCGGCAGCCCGCCCTGCGTGGCCGGCGGAGGAGTCCACGCGGGAGGAGTCTGGGGTACGGCACCGGAGGCGTCCGGCGAGGCGGGTACGGGCGGTGCGTCCTGCGGCGCCGTACCCTCGGCGTGCGCGGACTCGTCGGCGCCCGGGCTGGGCACCCCCGGGGCGGCGTCCTGCGGGGCGGCGTCGTTCGCCGGCTCGGCGTCTCCGGCGGCGGCGTCCGGGGCGGCGTCACCGGGCTGCTCGCCCTCCGTGCCCCCGGCTTCGCCGGACACCTCAGCGCCCGTGACACCCTCAGCGTTCTCGCCGCTCGGGCCGTCCTCGCCGGACGCGTCGGCACCCGCCGAGCCCTCGGCGCTCACATCACCCGGCTCGGACCGGCCCTCCACCGCACCGGCTGGTGCGTCGGCCCTGACCCCGTCGGTGGCAGCCTCCTGGCCCTGGCCCTGAGCAGCGCCCTCGACCGAACCGCCGGTACCCGAACCGCTCTCCGCGGTTCCCTCGGCGCCACGATCACCGTCCAGGTCACCAGCGCCGTCGACCGCCACGCCCTCAGCCCCGACCTCGGCCTGGACCTCGGGTGCTTCCGCACCCGCACCGTTGCCCGCAGCCCCGTCGACGACCACGTTCGCGTCCGAGGCAGCCTCCGCACCCCCACCGGGGGCAGCGGCAGCGACCTCCCCAGGCGTCGCCACCTGAGCGATGTCACGCTTCAGCGCGGCGGCGGAGATCCGCATGGTCGCGCCGCTCTCGATGTCACCGTTGTCCCTATCGGCCGGAGCAGGTGCGGGAGTTGGAACAGGAGTGGGCGCCTGGGCGGGATCCGGGCCCGGCATGGGGGCTGCGGCCACCGGGGGCCACGGCGGGGGATAGGCGCCGCCCGACGCCGTACCCGGCATGCCCGTGGGCGGCCCGACCGGCGGGCTCTGCGGAGGTGTCACGGGTCCGACCGCCGGAGCGGCTCCTCCCGCACCCGCATCAGCACCAGAACTGGCATCGGCACCCGCATCGGCCCCCACGTGCGTCCCCGTCCCCGTCCCCGACCCCGGCTCCGAACCGGCCCCCTGCGGCGAGGCGTTCTGCGTGTACCAGGCAGGCGGTGCGTAGTCGATGGTGAACTCGCCCGTCGTCTCGATGGCGGACTCCGCGTCGGACTGGTCATCGCCGGGCGTGGCCCAGCCCCCGCGCATCCCGTCCCGATCGCTGTTCACAATTCCTCCTGGTGTGGTCGAGCACCCTCAAAGTCGTGCCGGGGCCGACCGTTCTCGTCGTTCGAGCCGTGTCGTCCTGAACGTCGTGGTGTGCGCCCCCGGTCCCAGCCTAATCACCACGAGCGTGACGACGGCAGGCCCGTCCGCCCCTCCGCACCCGCCCGTTCCGTCGACCCCGAGCGGGCGCGCGCCGCCCGGCGGACGCGACGAGGACGCGCCCCCGGAGGGGGCGCGCACCCTCAGTCCATCCGTCGGGGTGTCCCCAGCAACCCCGTCTCCGCGTCGGTCGGCTGGGTCATCACGTACTGCCGGTCGCGGTCGGCGCACCACAGTGTGACCCCGTCGGCGAGCGTCGGCAGCGACTCGACGTCCGCCCGGGGCAGCGCCATCGTGCGCCCCAACTCGCCTGCCTCGTCCGGCGAGACCCGTTGTACGCCGACGAGCCGTGCCTGACGGATGAGTCTCGGGGCCACCGGGCTGAGATACGGCAGCAGCGTCAGCACCGACTGCCACGGCCCGGAGACCACTCGGCCGCGCGGCGGGCGCATACCGCAGTCACGCACCACCAGCACCGGGTTGCCCGCCGACGCGCCCTGCGGCGGCACCCGGCCCACGTCGTACACGGTCATGCCGTTCTGACCGCCGCCCATGGCGTGCACCATCTGCATCCACAACTGCGCCCGCCCGGTCTCCACGGCGACGCGCGCCCCCGTCGCCACCGCGCGCAGGGCGAGGACCTGGGCCGTCCACAGACCGCCGATGAGGACGACGTCGTACGGAGTGGGCCGGTTGACGCCCAGCACGGCGGGCTGGCCCTCGGCGTCCACCCCGATGACGACCCCGTCGTCCCCGATGGGCAGCGCCAGAGTGTCGAGCTGCTCGGCGGAGAGTGTGTGCCGCCCGTGCCGGGGCCCGATGAGCCCGAGACCGGAGCGCACCCGCTCACGCACCCGCTCCCCGACGGACGGCCCGGTCGAAGCCCCGCCCGACACCGAACCGCCCGGCGAGACCGACGGATATGCGCCCGACGGATCCGTGGCCGACGGGTACGTGCCCGGCGAACCCGGTGGAAACGCGCCCTGGGGCTGGGACCCCTGCGGCTGTGGACCCGGCGGCTGCGCACCCGCGCCGGTCGTCACCGTCATCGAGCACCCCCGAGAGGCAGCGTGGCGAGGACACCCGGCAGTTGCTCGCGGTCGAGGCGCGCCAGCCCCGTGCCGGTCTCGCGGGCGGCGTGCTCCAACGCGCGGCGGGCCGCCACGAGTTCGTCGTCACTGCGTCCCGTCACCCGCAGGTGCCCGGTGAGCGTCACGTCCTGCCGCTCCCCGCGTGCCAGGGTCAGACTGAAGGTGGTGGCGAGCGCGGGCACGGCCGTCAGCGCGCCCACGAGCCGGGGGAGCGAGGGCCCCTGCCCGCCCAGCTGCGGCCAGCGCCGCACCCAGTAGGTGGTGTGCCGCCGGTTGTCGCACCGCCAGCTCCGCCCGGACTCCTCGGTCCGCCGCTGCGGAGTGTCCGTACGCCCGGCCTCCGCCGTCACCAGCGGATTGGCGCAGGCGGAGGTCGCGACGGCGGCGATCAGCTCCTCCTCGTCGAGCACGGTCGCCCGGAACCCGGCACCGGTCAGCCGGCTGGCCAGATGGTCGGCGACCCGCACGACGCACTTCTGGGCGCCCACGAGCCCGCCCCCGCGCATGGCGACGGCCTCCGGGCACAGTTCCGGGTCGAGCTTCAGGGCGATCCACGTGATACGGACCGCGGGCGCGCCCGTCCGGGCCTGCAACGGGGCGTAGTTGCTGACGGCCACCGACTGCTGGGGCAGGTGGATCGCGGGCGCAGGCTGGGTGTGCAGCACGATCTGCGCCCCCTCCAGCCGGATGCCGTCGACCTCCAGCGCGTCCCGCACCAGCCCCAACGGCAGTGGCCGTCGGCTCGGTTCGGCGCGCAGCGCCGTCACGTCCGCCTCGACCTGGAGGACGGCCGTCACGAAGGTGCCGTCCCCGATGATGCCGACGGGCCGGCGCTCCCGACCGCCGTACGCGTACGTCCGCAGGCTCGGGTCGCATTCGACGGCGGGCGCGAGGCCCGGCTCGGTCCCCGGACGTATCGCGGAGGCCGCCGCCTTCTTCTGCCGTGCCTTCAACGCCCGTGCCGTGGCCAGCCATTCCGGCAGTGAGCGTCCCCGGCGGCGGACGACGGCGAGGAGGAAGAGCAGGACGGCGACGACGGAGGCGGGGATCAGCGCCAGGGGACCCACGGCCCAGCCGACGAGGAGCACCGCGACGGCGATCTCCAGCAGAACGATCCGTTGCAACCGGAACGACCCCGACAGCCCCGACCGGGACCGCAGATGCACCACGCCCGTCGGGACGGGCGCCGCGCCGGGAGCGGACGGCCGGCCCGCGGGGTGCGGCCCGGGGGTCGGGGAGCCTGGTGTCCGCGACCGGTCACGCGACCGGGTCAGCGCTCCGGAAACCCTCACTCCGTCCCCCCGTTCTGCCCACAACTCGCCGGAATTCCCAGGCACACAGGCCCTCGGAAGATCCAGGTACCCTACCCGCTCCGCAGAGTCGTCCCCGTACCAGGCATAGTAGGGGGCCGGTCTGACAACGGAGGGCGGGGGACGGTGACCCCCGAGCGCCGATCAGGGCGAGACACGGGGAGATTCACGCAGACATGGCATCTCGGCGGGACCAGCTCAACGCCTACACCTTCGCGAAGCGCCGTATGCTCGCGTCCTTCCTCCAGTCGTCCCCCGACGGCTCCGACGAGGGGGCGCCGCGCCCCCTGCGGGCCGTCCTGCCCGGCACCATCGTGGGGGTCGTCATCGTCGCCGCCTTCGGGGCGTGGGGGATGTTCAAGCCGACGGCGCCGAAGGACTGGGACAAGCCCGGCGAGAAGGTCATCATCGCCAGCAAGTCCACGACCCGGTACGTCGTCCTGCAGACGGAGAGCCGCACCGGCCGGAAGACCCAGCTGCATCCCGTCCTCAACATGGCCTCCGCCAAGCTGCTGCTCGCCACCGGAAAGGGCGAGGTCGTCACCGTCGACGAGTCGGTGCTCGACAAGGGCGACATCCCGCACGGCGTGACGATCGGCATCCCGTACGCCCCCGACCGGCTGCCCTCCGCCGAGGAGGCGGGCGCGAAGAAGCGCTGGGCGGTCTGCGAACGGCAGGCACCGGGCGGCAGGGCCATCCAGAAGGCGGCGTTCGTCCTCGCCTCCCGCGACATGGACCGCACCGAGGGCCGCGACAAGCTGCGCGGCGGTCAACTCCTCGACGTCGTGGACCCGGACGGGAACCGCTACGTCGTGGACGCGGGCGGCACCGCGTACGAGTGGGACGGCGACGATGAGGCGCTGGTGCGTGCCGTCGTCGGATCCACCAGCACACCCCAGCGGGTGAGCCGGCAGTGGCTCGACACCCTCCACCCGGGTGACCCGATCACGTTCCCGAAGGTCGAGGGCCGGCCGGGTGCCCCGGCGGACGTCCCCGGTCTGCTGAAGGACGAGGACAAGAAGGTCGGCATGGTCCTGAAGGCCAAGGACGGGAACGCGGAGCGGTACTACGTGGTGCTGCCGGACCGGGTCGCGCCCGTCTCCCCGTTCGTCGCCGAGCTGCTCCTGAGGAGCAGGGACCTGGTGCCCGTCGGGCAGCGGGGCGAGGCACTCGACGTCGGCCCCGGAGAGATCGTTCCCGGCGAGCCGTTCGAGGCGGACAGGGCGTGGCCGACCCTGAAGGCGGACGCCGTCAACGGCATGTCGAAGACCGGCCGGGACCGTGACACCGTCTGCGCCGTCCTGCGGGACGTCGACAAGAACGGCACCACCACCCTGAGCACCTGGGCGGGCGGCGACTTCCCCGCGACACTGGCCACCGGCTCCTCCAGCGCCTACGTCACTCCCGGCTCCGGTCAGCTCTACCGCCAGTTCAAGGGCGAGGAGACCAAGGCCGGCGCCGTCTTCCTCGTGACCGACACCGGTCTGCGCTACGCGCTGCAGTCCAACGCCGACGGCGCCGGGGACGACGCGGGCATCGGCATCACCAAGGAGGAGCGCAAGCAGCTCCAGAACGAGGTGCAGCTCGCCCAGATCCGCCTCGGCTACGGAGACCTGGACCCCGCCGTGATCCCCGCCGAGTGGTCCGTCTTCCTGCCGACGGGCCCCCGACTGTCGACGGCGGACGCGCGCCAGCCGCAGGGATCGTGACGGGGAGCCCCTGATGCGACAGGAAAACAGCGCCGCGCCGCCCTCCTCGCACGCGCGCGGTCGACTCGCCCGCGTGGCCGCCGCGACGGCCGCCGCCTTCGTCCTCGGCGGCGCCGTGGGGGCGACGCCCGCGTCCGCGGCCTCCCCGGACGAGTGCGTCTTCGGCAACAAGAAGTACGAGGGCCGCCCCTGGTCCCTCCAGCGCGTCCTCCTCGACGAACTGTGGAGCCAGTCGAAGGGCAGAGGCGTACGGGTCGCGGTGATCGACACCGGCGTCGACATCCGCAACGAGCAGCTCAAGGACGCCGTCGACGTCTCCAGCGGCGCCAACTACCTGCCCGTGAAGGACGACAAGGGCCGGCCCGTCGACCGCGGCAAGGCGAACGGCACCACGGACGCGGTCGGCCACGGAACCAAGGTCGCCGGCATCATCGCGGCCCGCCCCGCGAAGGACACGGGGTTCGTCGGACTGGCCCCCGAGGCGACCGTCATCCCCATCAAGCAGAACGACGCCGAGGGCCGCGGCACGACGAAGACCCTGGTGCGGGCGATCGACCACGCCGTGGCCGAGAAGGCGGACGTCATCAACATCTCCCAGGACACCGCGAACGCCGTAGAGCCCGACGAGTCGCTGAAACGGGCGATCGACAGGGCCCTGCAACGGGACATCGTGGTCGTGGCGTCGGCGGGCAACGACGGCCTCGGCGGCGACGACAAGAAGACCTACCCCGCGTCGTACGAGGGCGTCCTCGCGGTCGCCGCCTCCGACCGCAACAACGAACGGGCCCCCTTCTCCCAGTCCGGCGACTTCGTCGGGGTCGCCGCACCCGGCGTCGACATCGTCTCCACGGTCCCCCTGGGCGGCCACTGCTCCGACAACGGCACCAGCTTCTCCGCGCCGTACGTCGCCGGGGTCGCCGCCCTCCTCAAGGCCAAACACCCCCGTTGGACCGGCCCCGAGATCGTCGCCCAGATCGAGCAGACCGCCGAACGCTCCTTCGCGGGCCACGACCAGCGGGTCGGCTGGGGCGTCGTCGACCCGGTCCGCGCCCTCACGGACGACGACCGGCCGATCGAGTCCCCCGATCCACGGGAGGGCCTCAGCGAGGCTGAGGCCCCGACCGCCGCCGAACTCCACCTCGGCGAGACACCCCAGGAACGCAGCGAGCGTTACGCCACCTACGCCCTCGGCGCGACGGCCGTCCTGGCCGCGCTCATCGCCGGCACCGCCGTGGTGGTGCGCGACGCACGCCGCCGCACCGCCAGGAGCAAAGGCTCCGCATTCGAGTAGCAAAGGGTCCGCGCGCCCCTTCAACGATGCAACGCCCCTGTCACAACTGACTTCTCACAAACTTCAGTTGGATGCAATTTACACAGTGACTACAGTGGTCCATCGAGTGGGGAATGCACCGATGTGAAGGCCATGACCACAGTTCGGGAAAGGGAGTGCGAGACATGACGGACGGACGGAAGCTCAATAGCGAGAGCGTCTGGCTGCTGGAGAAGGGGATCATCGACCGCTACGACGACATCAAGAAGCTTCTCGGCCGCCTCCAGGGAACGATCGACATGATCGAGAAGAACTGGACGGGCCAGGGCGCGATCGCCTTCGACAAGAAGCAGACCGAGATCAACGACCACGTGGTGGCCCTCGGCCGCATGCTGGAGAAGGTCCTCGAAGGCGTCAACCTCAACCGCAAGGACAAGGACAAGCTGGAGGACGAACTCCACCAGCAGATCACCCGGATCGACGTACAGGACCTCGGCGGCAAGACCTCGGCCCTCAGCAGCTACTAGTCCCGGCGACAGCCACCACCAAGGAGACAAGGCAGTCATGACGAACGTCAACGGCGACTACCAGGACCTTGCCGTCAAGTACGGCACGCTCGACGCCCTCACCACCGAACTCGGCAACCTGGCACGGGACTTCGAGAACCAGGTCCAGGCCCTCAAGGCCGATGTCGAGAAGATCGCCGAAGGCTGGGGCGGTGAGGCCCACGAGGCCTTCAAGACCCAGCACAAGGACTGGGACACGCACGCCAACGGCATCCGCGACGCCCTCATGGCCATCGGCCACCGCATCGGCGACGCCGGCGGTGACTACCGCGGCGGCGACCTCAAGGGCGCGAGCTACTTCCTGTGACGTGACCCAGCGAGCGGGTGGGCACGTCGGTCCACCCGCTGCTGTGGTCTTCTACTCCACCGCTACTCCACCGCGAGTCCGCCGTTGTGCGGCGCCGGCTCCAGGTCGAACTCCCCGTCCCGCGCCCCGAGAACGAACGCCCGCCACTCGGCCTCGGTGTACCGCAGCACCGTCTCGGTGTCGAGCGACGACCGCATCGCGACGGCGCCGCCCGGCAGATACGCGATCTCCACCCGCTCCTCGTGCTCCTCCGTACCGGGCGCGGAGTGCCACTCCACCCCCGAGATGTCGAGGGCGTACAGCTCGTTCTTCTCCCGCTCCTTGCGTGCCTTCACGTCCTCGGCCTGAGCGCCGACCTCGGTGTCCGGTGCGTCGGTCATCCTGATGAAAACCTTCCTGACATGCGAACGAACCGTGCGAGTCACCCTACTGCCCCCCTGTCGCAGCGGGCCTTCCGATGAGCGAAGACGGCGGCGTTCTTGACCAGAACGATCAAATGTGAACGCAGCACGGTCCCGAGTCCCTCCCGACCGGTGCCACCCGCCTCGTTCCGCCGGTCGACACCCAGCCGTTCTGCCGGACCCGGGCACGGCTCAGGACGTCGCCGAGACCCCCTCAGAAGGTCTCCTCCGGGACCAGGCCCGTCTGGACCAGCGGCTTGCCGCGGCGCCGCGACACGAAGATCCCCCGGCCCGCGGGCATCGGACGGGGCCGGACACCACCGAGCAGGTCACCCTCGCCGGGATCACCCGCAAGGACGACCCCCTGTGCGCCGAGTTCCTTCATCCGCTGCAGGAACGGCTCGTACGACGCCCGCCCCGCGCCCGCCGTGGAACGGGCGATGATGAACCGCACCCCGACGTCGCGGGCGAACGGCAGCAGCTCGGTGAGGCCGCTCAACGGGTTGCCGCTCGAGGTGGACACCAGGTCGTAGTCGTCGATGACTACGTACACCGTCGGCCCGCGCCACCAGCTGCGGTCCCGCAACTGCCGCGCGGTCACCTCGGCGGTGGGCGTGCGCCGCTTCATCAGGTCAGCGAGGGCCGTCATGTGGTGGTCCATGGCGTTGGACATCGGGATGTACTCGGCCAGGTGGGACGCCGGCGTCACATCCAGCAGGGACCGGCGGTTGTCGACCACGAACAGCTTGCAGTCGTCGCCCGAGTAGCGCTGGGTGAGCTGCTTGACCAGCAGCCGCAGCAGATTCGACTTGCCCGACTCGCTCTCGCCGAAGACCAGGAAGAACGGGTCCTGCTCGAAGTCGACGAAGACCGGCTCCAGGTTGTCCTCGTCGAGCCCGAACGCGACGCCCTGCCGGGGGAGGCGATCGCCCGGCGGCAACTGCTCCACCGGCACCCGCCGCGGCAGCAACCGCACCTCCGGCGCGCCCGGAGCGTCCCAGTGCCGTGCGACCTCGCCGGCCAGCGCGGTCGTGGCGTCCGCCAGATCCGTGTCGGAGGTCAGCCCGTCGATCCGCGGCACCGCCGCCATGAAGTGCAGCTTCTGCGGCGACAGACCCCGCCCCGGCACCCCCGTGGGCACGTTCACCGCGACCTTGCGGTCGATCTCGGAGTCCATCGGGTCGCCGAGCCGCAGCTCCAGGCGGTTCATGATGTGGTCCTTGAGGTTCGAACGGACCTCCATCGAACGGGACACGGCCAGCACCAGATGGATGCCGTACCCGAGGCCCCGCGCCGCCATGTCCAGGACCACCGCGTCCAGACCCTCGTAGTCCGTGCGAAAGGAGCCCCACCCGTCGATGACGAGGAAGACGTCCCCCCACGGCTGGTCCGAGACCGCGATGTCGCCGCGGGCGCGCCGCGCCCGGAACTCCGCGATCGACGAGATGCCGTGCGCCCGGAAGTACTCCTCCCGGCGCGTCATCACGCCGTACACCTCGGCGACCGTGCGCCGCACCTTCTCCGGGTCCAGCCTCGAGGCCACCCCGCCCACATGCGGCAGCCCGGCCACCGCCGACATTCCGCCACCGCCGAAGTCCAGCCCGTAGAACTGCACCTCGTGCGGTGTGTGGGTGAGCGCGAACGACGAGATCAGGGTGCGCAGCAGCGTCGACTTGCCGGACTGCGGGCCGCCGATGATCTGCATGTGGCCCGCCGCACCCGAGAAGTCCACCCACAGCGGATCACGCCGCTGCTCGAACGGCTTGTCGACGATGCCGACCGGGACGACCAGCCGGCCCGTGCCCTCGTACCCCGGCTGGGTCAGCCCCCGGCCCTCCACGGCCGTCAGCCCCGGCAGCAGGGCGTCCAGCGACGGCGGGCTGTCCAGCGGCGGCAGCCACACCTGGTGGGCCGCCGGGCCCTGCGCCTCCAACCGCCGCACGACCACGTCCAGCACCGTGTCGGCGAGCGCGTCGTCCGCGTCGGACGTGGGCTCCGTACGGGGCCGGGGCACCGCCGCGTACCGCACCGGCACCTCCGTCGCGGTGAACAGCACCGGCCGCCGGTCCACCGGCCGGGGACCGCCCGCCGCGCCCGAGCCCGCCGCGCCCGAGCGGTACACCCCCGACACGTACGCCGCCTTGAAGCGCACCATCTCGTCCGTGCCGTACTTCAGGAATCCGGAACCCGGCACGTTCGGCAGCTCGTAGGCGTCCGGCACGCCCAGCGCGGCCCGCGACTCGGCCGCCGAGAAGGTCCGCAGACCGACGCGGTACGACAGGTACGTCTCCAGCCCGCGCAGCCGCCCCTCCTCCAGGCGCTGCGACGCGAGCAGCAGATGCACGCCCAGCGACCGCCCGATCCGGCCGATCTGCACGAACATCTCGATGAAGTCGGGCTTGGCGGTGAGCAGTTCGCTGAACTCGTCGATCACCAGCACCAGCGAGGGGATCGGCTGGAGCGGGGCACCCGCGGCGCGGGCCTTCTCGTAGTCGTGGATGTTGGCGTAGTTGCCCGCGTCGCGCAGCATCTCCTGGCGGCGGTTGAGCTCGCCCCGGATGGAGTCGCCCATGCGGTCGACCAGGGTGAGATCGTCGGCCAGGTTGGTGATCACGGCGGCGACGTGCGGCATCCGGGCCATACCGGCGAAGGTCGCGCCGCCCTTGAAGTCGGCGAGGACGAAGTTCAGGGTCTCCGAGGAGTGCGTCACCGCGAGCCCGAGCACGAGCGTGCGCAGCAGCTCCGACTTGCCGGAGCCCGTGGCGCCCACACACAGACCGTGCGGCCCCATGCCCTCCTGGGCGGCCTCCTTCAGGTCGAGCATCACGGGCCGGCCGTCCTCGCCGACACCGATCGGCACCCTCAGCCGCTCGGCGAGCGCACGAGGCCGCCAGGTCCGGTTCGTGTCCACCGACGCCGCGTCCCCGAGGCCCAGCAGATCCGTGAACTCCAGGTTGGCGAGCAGCGGTTCGTCGTCGTCCCCGCCCGACGCCATGCGCAACGGCGCCAACTGCCGCGCCAGCGCCTCCGCCGCCGGGTACGACAACGCGTCGGGCACCCCTTCGTAGACCAGCCCGTGCCCCGACTCCAGGTGCAGCGACCCGGGGTGCACGAGCACGGAGAGGTCGCCCCGGGCGCCGCCCGGCTCGCCGGGCACCACCTCGACGACGGTCACGCCCTGGAGGCCCTCGGCGGAGGCGAGGACGGAGTCCGGCGGCAGGGACACCCCGTCGAGCACGACCACGATGTGCGGCTCGTCGGGGAGCGGTGCCGCGCCGGGGTGGAAGCGGGGGCGGCCGGTGAGCCGCTGGGCCAGCAGGTCCTCCAGGTCGCGGGGATCGCCGCCGATGAGACGGCGGCTGCCGGCGCCGTCCGCGGCGCCGGGCGCCTGTACGTGCGGCAGCCACTTGGTCCACTCCCAGTGCGGCAGGGCCTCCCGCCCGGCCATCACCACGATCACCAGGTCCGCCGGTGAGTGCAGCGCGGCCAGCGAGCCGGTCAGGGCGCGCACCGACGCCCGTACGGACTCCTGTTCGCCGCCCACGGTGACGTGGTGGAAGGCGCGCAGCGACACCGCGATCGGCAGGTCGTCGAGGGTGTCGTGGGTGGCGAGGAAGCGCTGCATCGCGCCCGCCGCCAGCGGCTCCAACTGCTCGACCGGCCCGGTCTCCGGGGCGATCAGCGGGGTGGCGAGACCCTGCGGGCCGAGGCCGATGCGCACCTGCGCGAAGTCCTCGTCACCCGGCCGCCGTTCCCACAGCCGGCTGCCCTCGGCGACCAGCGCCCACAGCTGGTCGGGGGAGGGGTGCAGGTAGTACTGGGCGTCGCGCTGCTTCCCCGCGGTCTCGACGGCGGAGCGCCGGGCCTGCGACAGGTACAGCAGATAGTCGCGGCGGATGTCCGCCAACTGCGTCTGGGAACCGCGGCGGTAGCGCACCACCATCGCGATCGACATGGCGATCGTCGACGCGATCATCACCATGCCCATCACCTTCATGAACGGATGGCCGCTCGTGAAGAAGAAGACCACCGAGCCGCCCATGCCGAGCGTGGGCAGCAACTGCAGCAGCACGCTCTCCTGTTGGCCGCGCGGCAACTCCGGCGGAGGCTGCAGGACGACCTCGTTCGTCGGCACCTCGGACGGCAGCGCCCTCGGTGGACGCTTCACAACGATCTGGCTCACCGCTCACCAATTCCCTTGCCGGACCCGGAGAGTTCCGTCCGCCGCCCCGTGTCGGGCGGACGCGGGCCGCCGCGCGATCCTACTGACCCGGGCCCCCGCCGACGGGCGGTAGGGTGCCGGTGGATTCGCGTGAGCACACACGAATCCGGTCGGCGAAACAGGGCAATCCGCGCGATGCGGAGCCGCCCGGACACCGGCGGCCGACCGCACGGACCCCTCCCTCGCGCCCCGCGGGACCACCCGTGGGACGACCCCGGGGAAGGGGCGCAGGACCTTCACACCGCGGACGCGGAACCAACACCGAGGGGGAGCAGCAGGTGAGCATGACGGCCTCCGCGACGGCAGCCGGAGCGGGCGCGCCCGGCCAGGGAGCCCCGGTCGGGGCCGGTACGGGACTGGGCTTCTGCCGGGTCACGATCGTCGCGCCCGACAGCCGCATCGACGTGGCCCTGCCGGACGACGTGCCGGTCGCCGACCTCTGCCCGGAGATCCTCAGGCTCTCCCGGCAGCGCCCCGCCGAGGGCGCCCCGGTCGGCTACCACCTCGTGCGCCGCGACGGCACGGTCCTCGACAGCGCCCGCTCCTTCGCCGCACAGCGCATTCTCGACGGCGAACTTCTCACCCTGCGGCCCTTCGCCGACTCACTGCCCCCGGCCGTCTTCGACGACGTCTCCGAAGCCGTGGCCTCCGCCGTGACCCGCGACCACCGGCTGTGGAGCGGCGACCTGACGCGCGCCGCCGGCCTCGTCGGCGGCGGCGTCTTGCCCGTCCTGCTCGCCTTCGTCGTCTGGACCGCCGACCCGCGGCACGACATGCACAGCCGGATCGGCGTCCTCGCGGCCGTGGCCGGTGTCGTCCTCCTCGCCCTCGCAGCCGTCCGCGCCCGGGTCTACGACGACCGCGCCTCGGCCGTCGCCCTCGGGATCGGCGCCCTGGTGAACGCGGGCGTCGGCGGTTCCGGACTCCTCCCGCTCACCGACGGCCAGGGCGTCGGCAAACTCCAGTTCCTGCTCGGCTGCGCGGCCGTTCTGGTGGCCTCCGTCGTCCTGACCGTCTGCTCCCCGCGCGGCGACGGCCCGTTCGTCGCCTGCGTGTTCGCCTCCGCCGTCGCCATGGTCACGGTGTTCGTCGCGATCCTGCTGAGCTGGACGCCCACCGAGATCGCCGCCCTGTGCGCCCCCCTCGCCGTCATGACCCTGGCCTTCCTGCCCGGCATGTCCATGCGGTTCGCCCGCCTCCCCATCGGCTACGAACCCCCGAGCACCGGCCGCGCCGCGTACGGCGCCGACCCCGCCCCACAGGAGCCGGTCGACCTGGCCCGGATCGAGGCCCAGGCCCGGCGCGGCCACGAACTGCTGGTCGGGCTCGTCGGCGGCTGCGCCCTGCTCGCCGTCGCCTCCGCCGCCGTCCTCGGCTTCTCCGGCGACGTCTGGGCGCAACTGCTCGCGTTCGCGACCGCCGCCGCCCTCCTGATGCGGGCCCAGCTCTTCCGCTACACCGCCCAGGTCGGCGCCTGCCTCGCCGCGGGCCTCGGCTCCCTCGTCCTGCTGGGCCTCGGGCTGGCCCTCGACCCTCCGCACTCGGTGATCCGCGAGGCCCTCACCGGCGACCGCACGGCCCTGGAGATCCGCACCGTCTGGCTCGTCGTCGCCATCGCCGCGCTGGCCGCGCTGATCACCGCGATCGGCCTGATCGCCCCCCGTGGCGGTCTCACCCCCTTCTGGGGCCGCTTCCTGGAGATCTTCGAGGGCTTCGTCCTGCTGACCCTGATCCCGCTGGCCCTGGCCGTCTTCGACGTCTACACCGCCGCCCGCGCCATGACCGGCTGACCGCGCGCCCCGCACCGGCCGGGCCCCGGGCAGGACCGTCCTGGCGTGCTGGTACGCTGTGTGACGGCCGTCTGTGTACGCACCCTGCGGACTCCCTCCAGGGACCCCGCGAGGCAGCGCCGACGGATCCCGCCACCCGAGTCACAGAAGTCCCCCTGAGACGAAGACCAGGGGCGCTCGGTGGCATCGAAGAGACTCAGAAGGAGTATCGCGTGTCGCTCGACGCCGCTACGAAGAAGCAGATCATCGCCGAGTTCGGTACCAAGGAGGGCGACACCGGCTCCCCCGAGGTCCAGGTCGCGATGCTCTCGCGCCGTATCTCGGACCTGACCGAGCACCTCAAGACCCACAAGCACGACCACCACTCCCGTCGTGGTCTGCTGATCCTGGTCGGTCAGCGCCGCCGTCTGCTGCAGTACCTGGCCAAGAAGGACATCCAGCGCTTCCGTACGCTGGTCGACCGCCTCGGCATCCGCCGCGGTGCGGCCGGCGCCAAGTAGGACGCCGTGAAGGGAGCGGTTCCCGAAACGATCGGGGGCCGCTCCCTTTGCCGTACGTACGGCACATGCCGTAGGTGCGGAGACGTGCGGAGTGTCACCGCCCCTTTGTAGTGTGGTAGCACAACGCCATATGTACGACACAGCGTGAGGACACCCGGGAGGGGTGACCGCACGCGACCGAACGAGGAGAAGCGCGCCACGCCGCCGCCGGTCCTCGGTAGTGGCCCCCGGGGCAGCGAACCCCGGGTGCTTCGATCGAAGACCGGCCCGCACCGCACGGAGCGCTTCTCCGCCACCGTCCCCCTGTCACACGGACAGCGCGGGACAAAAGACGACAAAGTAACGGAGAGATCGCTAGTGGAGAACGAGACCCACTACGCCGAGGCCGTCATCGACAACGGTTCCTTCGGCACCCGCACCATCCGCTTCGAGACGGGCCGCCTGGCCAAGCAGGCCGCCGGCTCCGCCGTGGCGTACCTGGACGACGACACCATGGTGCTGTCGGCCACCACCGCCTCCAAGAACCCCAAGGACCAGCTCGACTTCTTCCCCCTCACGGTGGACGTCGAGGAGCGGATGTACGCCGCCGGCAAGATCCCCGGCAGCTTCTTCCGCCGTGAGGGCCGTCCCTCCGAGGACGCCATCCTCACCTGCCGCCTCATCGACCGCCCGCTGCGCCCGTCCTTCAAGAAGGGCCTGCGCAACGAGATCCAGGTCGTCGCCACGATCATGGCGCTCAACCCCGACCACCTGTACGACGTCGTGGCGATCAACGCCGCCTCCGCGTCCACGCAGCTGGCCGGTCTGCCCTTCTCCGGCCCGATCGGCGGCGTCCGCGTCGCGCTGATCAACGGCCAGTGGGTGGCCTTCCCGACGCACTCCGAGCTCGAGGACGCCGTCTTCGACATGGTCGTCGCGGGCCGCACCCTGGAGGACGGCGACGTCGCGATCATGATGGTCGAGGCCGAGGCCACCGAGAAGACCATCCAGCTGGTCAAGGGCGGCGCCGAGGCGCCGACCGAGGAGGTCGTCGCCGCCGGCCTGGAGGCCGCGAAGCCCTTCATCAAGGTCCTCTGCAAGGCCCAGTCCGACCTCGCGTCGAAGGCCGCCAAGCCCACCGGCGAGTTCCCGATCTTCCTCGACTACCAGGACGACGTCCTGGAGGCCCTCACGGCCGCCGTCAGGGACGAGCTCGCCCAGGCGCTCACCATCGCCGGCAAGCAGGAGCGCGAGACCGAGCTGGACCGCGTCAAGGCGCTCGCCGCCGAGAAGCTGCTCCCGCAGTTCGAGGGCCGCGAGAAGGAGATCTCCGCCGCGTACCGCTCGCTGACCAAGTCCCTGGTCCGTGAGCGCGTCATCAAGGAGAAGAAGCGCATCGACGGCCGTGGCGTCACGGACATCCGTACGCTCGCCGCCGAGGTCGAGGCCATCCCGCGTGTGCACGGCTCCGCCGTGTTCGAGCGTGGCGAGACCCAGATCCTGGGCGTCACCACCCTCAACATGCTCCGCATGGAGCAGCAGCTCGACACCCTGTCGCCGGTGACGCGCAAGCGCTACATGCACAACTACAACTTCCCGCCGTACTCCACCGGCGAGACGGGCCGCGTCGGCTCCCCGAAGCGCCGCGAGATCGGTCACGGCGCCCTCGCCGAGCGCGCCCTCGTCCCGGTCCTGCCGACGCGCGAGGAGTTCCCCTACGCGATCCGCCAGGTCTCCGAGGCGCTCAGCTCGAACGGCTCGACCTCCATGGGCTCGGTCTGCGCCTCCACCATGTCGCTGCTGAACGCCGGTGTGCCGCTGAAGGCCCCCGTCGCCGGTATCGCCATGGGCCTGATCTCCCAGGAGATCGACGGCGAGACGCACTACGTCACCCTCACCGACATCCTCGGTGCGGAGGACGCCTTCGGCGACATGGACTTCAAGGTCGCCGGCACCAAGGAGTTCGTCACCGCCCTCCAGCTCGACACCAAGCTGGACGGCATCCCGGCCTCCGTCCTGGCCGCCGCCCTCAAGCAGGCCCGGGACGCCCGCCTCCACATCCTCGACGTGATGATGGAAGCGATCGACACCCCGGACGAGATGTCCCCCAACGCCCCGCGGATCATCACCGTCAAGATCCCCGTGGACAAGATCGGCGAGGTCATCGGCCCCAAGGGCAAGATGATCAACCAGATCCAGGAGGACACCGGCGCCGAGATCACGATCGAGGACGACGGCACCATCTACATCGGTGCCGCCGACGGCCCGGCCGCCGAGGCCGCCCGCGCCACGATCAACGGCATCGCCAACCCGACCATGCCGGAGGTCGGCGAGCGCTACCTGGGCACCGTCGTGAAGACGACGACCTTCGGCGCGTTCGTGTCGCTGCTGCCGGGCAAGGACGGTCTGCTGCACATCTCGCAGATCCGCAAGCTCGCCGGCGGCAAGCGCGTGGAGAACGTCGAGGACGTCCTCGGTGTGGGCCAGAAGGTCCAGGTCGAGATCGCCGAGATCGACTCCCGCGGCAAGCTCTCCCTCATCCCCGTGATCGAGGGCGAAGAGGGCTCGGACGAGAAGAAGGACGACGCCGACAAGTGACGTCGCGTAGCTCCAAGGCGACGGCCCGCACCTCCACGGAGGCGCGGGCCGTCGCCCGTACCCAAACCCTGATCAAGGGCGCCGGCGGCATCGGCACGGTCCGCAGGACCACCCTCCCGGGCGGCCTGCGCATCGTCACCGAGACCCTGCCGTCGGTGCGGTCCGCCACCTTCGGTATCTGGGCCCACGTCGGCTCCCGCGACGAGACGCCCGCTCTGAACGGCGCCACGCACTACCTGGAGCACCTGCTCTTCAAGGGCACGACCCGGCGCAGCGCGCTCGACATATCGTCCGCGATCGACGCGGTCGGCGGCGAGATGAACGCGTTCACCGCGAAGGAGTACACGTGCTACTACGCTCGCGTGCTCGACTCCGACCTGCCCCTCGCCATCGACGTCGTCTGCGACATGCTCACCGGCTCGCTGATCCGTGAGGAGGACGTCGACGTGGAACGCGGCGCCATCCTCGAAGAGATCGCGATGACCGAGGACGACCCGGGCGACTGCGTGCACGACCTGTTCGCGCACACCATGTTCGGCGACACCCCCCTCGGCCGCCCCGTCCTCGGCACGGTCGACACGGTCAACGCCCTCACCGCCGACCGCATCCGCCGGTTCTACAGAAAGCACTACGACCCCACCCACCTCGTGGTCGCCTGCGCCGGCAACGTCGACCACAACAAGGTCGTACGACAGGTCCGCGCGGCCTTCGAGAAGGCGGGCGCCCTGAGCCGCACCGACGCCACCCCGATCGCCCCGCGCGAGGGCCGGCGCAGCCTCCGCACGGCCGGCCGCGTCGAGCTGATCGGCCGCAAGACCGAGCAGGCCCACGTCGTCCTCGGCATGCCCGGCCTCGCCCGCACCGACGAGCGCCGCTGGGCCCTCGGCGTCCTCAACACCGCGCTCGGCGGCGGCATGTCCTCCCGCCTCTTCCAGGAGGTCCGGGAGAAGCGCGGCCTCGCCTACAGCGTGTACTCGTACACGTCCGGCTTCGCCGACTGCGGTCTCTTCGGCGTCTACGCCGGCTGCCGCCCCTCCCAGGTCCACGACGTGCTCAAGATCTGCCGCGACGAGCTGGACCAGGTCGCCGAGCACGGACTGCCCGACGAGGAGATCGACCGGGCCATCGGTCAGCTGAAGGGCTCCACCGTCCTCGGCCTGGAGGACACCGGCGCCCTCATGAACCGCATCGGCAAGAGCGAGCTGTGCTGGGGCGAGCAGATGTCCGTCGACGAGATGCTGACCCGGATCGCCATGGTGACACCGGACGAGGTCCGCGCCGTCGCCCGCGACGTCCTGGGTCAGCGCCCCTCCCTGTCGGTGATCGGCCCGCTCAAGGACAAACAGGCGTCCCGACTCCACGACACCGTCGCCTGACCCCTCCCACAAGGCCCAGAAGGAAGCAAGACAGATGAGCAAGCTGCGCGTGGCGGTCCTCGGTGCCCGGGGCCGCATCGGCTCCGAGGCGGTCAAGGCCGTCGAGGCCGCCGAGGACATGGAGCTGGTCGCCGCCCTGAGCCGGGGCGACAAGCTGGAGACCCTTACCGAGCAGGGCGCCCAGGTCGCCGTGGAACTGACCACGCCCGCCTCGGTCATGGACAACCTCGACTTCTGTGTCCGCAACGGCATCCACGCGGTCGTCGGCACCACGGGCTGGACGGACGAGCGCCTCGCGCGGCTGAAGGGCTGGCTGGACGGCTCCCCGGAGACCGGCGTGCTCATCGCACCCAACTTCTCCATCGGGGCCGTCCTCACCATAAAGTTCGCGCAGATCGCCGCGCCCTACTTCGAGTCCGTCGAGGTCGTCGAGCTGCACCACCCGAACAAGGTCGACGCCCCCAGCGGCACGGCCACCCGCACCGCCCAGCTCATCGCCGAGGCACGCCGCGCCGCCGGCACCGCCCCGGCACCGGACGCCACGGCCACGGCCCTGGACGGCGCGCGGGGTGCGGACGTCGACGGCGTTCCCGTCCACGCCGTACGCCTGCGGGGCCTCCTCGCCCACCAGGAGGTGCTGCTCGGCGGTGAGGGCGAGACGCTGACGGTCCGTCATGACTCCCTGCATCACAGCAGCTTCATGCCGGGCATCCTGCTCGGCGCCCGCCGCGTGGTGCAGACCCCGGGCCTCACCTTCGGCCTCGAACACTTCCTCGACCTGGGCTGATCGGCCGGCATCCACCATGCGCGCGAAGATCACCTACGCCCTCACGGCAGCCGTCCTGGTCGTCTACTTCGTCCTGGTCGGCAGCCGCGGGGTCATGCTCATCGAGACCGGCACGCCGATCACGATCGCCTTCGGCGTCGCCGTCCTCGTCCTGCCCGCGATCGGCATCTGGTTCCTGTGGGAGAACACCCGGTTCGTCCGACGGGCCAACCAGCTCGCCGCCGAACTCGACGCCGAAGGCGGCCTGCCCGTCGACGAGTTGAAGCGCACCCCGAGCGGCCGCATCGACCGCGCCTCCGCCGACGAGGTCTTCGCGCAGCGCAAGGCGGAGACCGAGGACGCCCCCGACGACTGGCGCACCTGGTTCCGCCTCGCCGTCGCCTACCACGACGCCCGCGACACCCCGCGCGCCCGCAAGGCGATGCAGCGCGCCATCGCCCTCCACGACGGCAAGCCGATCCCGACCGCCTGACGTCCCGCCGACGGGTGAGGGGCCGGCCCGCACACGCGGACCGGCCCCTCACCCGTTCCGTCGACTACGCGGCGCGCCCGTACGCGGCCGCCCATGCCCCGATCGTGTCGGCCGCCCGATCGAAGGCCTCCGTACGCGCCAGGAAGTCGGCGTTGTGGCTGGTCATCAGCGGCGTCACATACTCCTGGACCCGGTCCCTGCGCACCAGGAGCAGCGCCTGCCCCTGTACGGACCGCGGCAGCCCGAGCCACCGCACCGGCTGCTGCACCGTACGCACCGACACGGTCGGCTCCCAGGACGCCGTACGCGTCCGGAAGAAGCTCACCTGACGCACACCCCGCGCACTCACCCAGATACCGACCCGCAGCAGCCGCAGGGTGCAGGCGATGATCAGCAGCGCCGCCCCGAAGCACAGCGCGCCCGCCTGAAGCGAGTCGGCCGCCGCGATGATGACCGCCGCGACCAGCACGTACGACGCGAGCAGCAGCAGGAGCGCGGCCGCGCCGACCCGCCACGGGCCGGGACGGTAGGGCCGCCGCCAGCGGTCGCGGTCGTCGAACGGCAGCGCCTCGTCCACCGCCTGGTCGAAGGCGCGATCGGCGGTCAGGAAGGGCAGGGGCACGGCTGATCCTCACTCGATCCACGCACAGGTTGTGCCGGGTGAGGCTACCGAGCCGGACCCGGGCCCACCACTCTCGGGGGACCGATGGAGGCACAAGGCGGTACAAATCAGGCCAACCGACCCCTTGTCGTTGGCGGCCCGTAGAGTGGGCGCCGCCCGAGAGCAGCAATGGGAAGGACCTTTCGAGCCGTGACCGACACCCCCGCCGACGATCTCAAGCCCAGCTTCCGCAGCGATGTCACCGTCGAGCTGGTCAAGCACAGCGCGTCCGACTCCGACGTGCTGTGGGCGGCCCGCGTCTCCACGGCCGGCGAGCAGTCGCTGGACGAGCTGAAGAAGGACCCGGAGCGCTCCAAGGGCCTCATCAACTACCTCATGCGGGACCGGCACGGCAGCCCCTTCGAGCACAACTCGATGACCTTCTTCATCAGCGCCCCGATCTTCGTCTTCCGCGAGTTCATGCGCCACCGCGTGGGCTGGAGCTACAACGAGGAGAGCGGCCGCTACAGGGAGCTCCAGCCCGTCTTCTACGTCCCCGACGAGTCCCGCAAGCTCGTCCAGGAGGGCCGCCCCGGCAAGTACGTCTTCGTCGAGGGCACCCAGGCCCAGCAGGAGCTGGTCGGGCGGATCACGGAGGACGCGTACGTCCACGCCTACGAGGCGTACCAGGAGATGCTCGGCGCCGGCGTCGCCCGCGAGGTCGCCCGTACGGTCCTCCCGGTCGGCCTGTACTCCTCGATGTACGCCACGTGCAACGCGCGCTCGCTGATGCACTTCCTCGGCCTGCGCACCCAGCACGAGCTCGCGAAGGTGCCGTCCTTCCCGCAACGGGAGATCGAGATGGTCGGCGAGAAGATGGAGGCCGCGTGGGCCGAGCTCATGCCGCTGACCTATGCCGCCTTCAACGCCAACGGCCGGGTCGCCCCCTGATCGGCAGATGTGTTTCGGCCAGGCACAGATGTACGGGTCAGCCAGGCGAAGTGTCCGTATTGCGGCATTTCGCGAAGTTCATCTAGCCTGATCAAACGGACCCGGCACTGCTTGAACCCCCGAGCAGGCAGTGCCGGGCTCCGCATTTGTCCTGACTTTTCCCGGCCCCCTAGGGCAGACCGCGCCCTGAGCAACGAGTAGCGTGTTACCCATGGCTCCGACCTCGACTCCGCAGACCCCCTTCGGGCGGGTCCTCACCGCCATGGTCACGCCCTTCACGGCGGACGGCGCACTCGACCTCGACGGCGCGCAGCGGCTCGCCACCCACCTGGTGGACGCAGGCAACGACGGCCTGGTGATCAACGGGACCACCGGCGAGTCCCCCACCACCAGTGACGCGGAGAAATCGGACCTGGTACGAGCCGTCCTGGAGGCCGTGGGCGATCGCGCCCACATCCTCGCCGGCGTCGGCACGAACGACACCCACCACAGCATCGAGCTGGCCCGCGCCGCCGAGCGGATCGGCGCGCACGGCCTCCTCGTCGTCACGCCGTACTACAACAAGCCCCCGCAGGAGGGCCTGTACCGCCACTTCAGGGCCATCGCGGACGCCGCCGACCTCCCGGTGATGCTCTACGACATCCCGGGCCGCAGCGGCGTCCCGATCGACACCGAGACGATCGTCCGCCTCGCCGAGCACCCGCGGATCGTCGCCAACAAGGACGCCAAGGGCGACCTCGGCCGCGCCAGCTGGGCCATCGCCCGCTCGGGCCTCGCCTGGTACTCCGGCGACGACATGCTGAACCTGCCGCTGCTCTCCGTGGGCGCGGTCGGCTTCGTCTCCGTCGTGGGCCACGTCGTCACCCCGGAGCTGCGCACCCTCGTCGAGGCGTACGTCTCCGGCGACGTCCAGAAGGCCACCGAGATCCACCAGAAGCTGCTCCCGGTCTTCACGGGCATGTTCCGCACCCAGGGCGTGATGACCACCAAGGCGGCGCTCGCCCTCCAGGGACTGCCCGCCGGACCGCTGCGCGCCCCCATGGTCGAGCTCTCGCCCGAGGAGACCGCCCAGCTCAAGATCGATCTTGCTGCCGGCGGGGTACAGCTCTAACACCAGACTTCGCGCGGCGCGACCTGGCATCGCACAGTGCGGCACCGACTTCACAACTGAATACGCAGGACGCGAGTGCCTGCATACCCATACACAACTGCTTATGCACGAACGTCACGCGCGCCACGTGCCACGGAGGCACGTGGCGCGCGTGGTGAGGAGAGTCTTTTGAGTCATCCGCATCCTGAACTGGGCTCGCCCCCGCCCCTGCCCGAAGGTGGCCTGCGGGTCACCCCGCTCGGCGGCCTCGGCGAGATCGGCCGGAACATGACCGTCTTCGAGTACGGCGGCCGCCTGCTGATCGTCGACTGCGGAGTGCTCTTCCCCGAGGAGGAGCAGCCCGGAATCGATCTGATCCTGCCGGACTTCTCGTCCATCCGGGACCGCCTCGACGACATCGAGGGCATCGTCCTCACGCACGGCCACGAGGACCACATCGGTGGTGTCCCGTATCTGCTGCGCGAGAAGCCCGACATCCCGCTGATCGGCTCCAAGCTGACCCTCGCCCTGATCGAGGCCAAGCTCCAGGAGCACCGCATCCGCCCGTACACGCTGGAGGTGGCGGAGGGGAACCGCGAGCGCATCGGCCCCTTCGACTGCGAGTTCGTCGCGGTCAACCACTCCATCCCCGACGCCCTGGCCGTGGCGATCCGCACGCCCGCGGGCATGGTCGTCCACACCGGCGACTTCAAGATGGACCAGCTCCCGCTGGACAACCGTCTGACCGATCTCCACGCGTTCGCCCGGCTGAGCGAGGAGGGCATCGACCTCCTCCTCTCCGACTCGACCAACGCCGAGGTCCCGGGCTTCACCCCGCACGAGCGGGACATCTCCAACGTCCTGCGCCAGGTCTTCGCGGGCGCCCGCAAGCGCATCATCGTGGCCAGCTTCGCCAGCCACGTCCACCGCATCCAGCAGATCCTGGACGCGGCCCACGAGTACGGCCGCCGGGTCGCCTTCGTCGGCCGCTCGATGGTCCGCAACATGGGCATCGCGAGGGACCTGGGCTATCTGAAGGTCCCGCCGGGCCTGGTCGTGGACGTGAAGACGCTCGACGACCTGCCCGACCACGAGGTCGTCCTCGTCTGCACGGGCTCCCAGGGCGAGCCGATGGCGGCCCTGTCGCGCATGGCCAACCGGGACCACCAGATCCGCATCGTCCAGGGCGACACGGTGATCCTGGCCTCGTCGCTGATCCCCGGCAACGAGAACGCGGTCTACCGCGTCATCAACGGCCTGACCCGCTGGGGCGCCAACGTCGTCCACAAGGGCAACGCCAAGGTCCATGTCTCGGGACACGCCTCGGCCGGCGAGCTGCTGTACTTCTACAACATCTGCCGCCCGAAGAACCTGATGCCGGTCCACGGTGAATGGCGGCATCTGCGCGCCAACGCCGAGCTGGGCGCCATGACCGGCGTCCCGCACGACCGCATCGTCATCGCCGAGGACGGCGTCGCCGTCGACCTCATCGAGGGCAAGGCCAGGATCTCCGGCAAGGTCCAGGCGGGTTACGTCTACGTCGACGGCCTCTCGGTCGGCGATGTCGGCGAGCCGGCCCTGAAGGACCGCAAGATCCTGGGCGACGAGGGCATCATCTCCGTCTTCGTGGTCGTGGACGCCTCCACCGGCAAGATCACCGGCGGCCCGCACATCCAGGCCCGCGGCTCCGGCATCGAGGACTCCGCCTTCGCCGACGTCGCCCCGAGGATCACCGAAGTGCTGGAGCGGTCGGCGCAGGACGGGGTCGTCGAGCCCCACCAGCTGCAGCAACTCATCCGACGCACCCTGGGCAAGTGGGTCTCGGACACGTACCGACGCAGGCCGATGATCCTGCCTGTGGTGGTTGAGGTCTGACCCTCCGTCAGCGCCTGACTGGGAGCGGGGCCCCTCGATTTGCATCGGGGCGCTCCGCTCCAGTACGTTTACGGCTCCGCCCAGGGGGGAACCCGACGCAACTGTGCGTCAGGAACCACCCGGACCGGGCGGAAATTCCGACTCAGAACTTCTGATAAAGTCGGAACCGCCGGAAAGGGAAACGCGAAAGCGGGAACCTGGAAAGCACCGAGGAAATCGGATCGGAAAACGATCTGATAGAGTCGGAAACGCAAGACCGAAGGGAAGCGCCCGGAGGAAAGCCCGAGAAGATACTCGGGTGAGTACAAAGGAAGCGTCCGTTCCTTG
>NZ_JBVICQ010000011.1:7288-306487 GCF_055572815.1 Streptomyces sp. NPDC030296 | reverse complement strand
CTGTTGAGTTCTCAAGGAACGGACGCTTCCTTTGTACTCACCCGAGTATCTTCTCGGGCTTTCCTCCGGGCGCTTCCCTTCGGTCTTGCGTTTCCAACCTTACCAGATCAGTTTTCCGTTCCGTTTCCGGTCGGAATTCGTTTCCGGTAGCCGTTGGATGGCTTTTGCCTATTCGTTCGCCTTGCGGCTCCCTTTCGGCGAATCCGACTTTATCAGAAGTTTTTGACCGGCTTTACCGGCTGCTCTTCCTGATTCATCGGGGCGGGCTCACTCGCGAATCTCGTCCGCGAGGAACCGGTAGATGTTCACTGTCACCTGGGGCATGTCCACCACTAGGCAACTGTTCAAATCTACCTCCCCACCAGCTCCGTGTCAACGGCTCTCGCGGGAACGACGACGACACTAACAGCCCGACGGGGGTGGATGCACATCAGGCTGCTGTGGGCACCGTGGCGCTGCGCTCGTGCTCCTCGACGTCGCCTGTCTCGCCGGCCCGAGCCGCGCGTCCACCCAGGACATAGACGTAGGCGAGGAAGGCGAGTTCGGCGAGGACGCCGATGCTGATGCGGGCCCAGGTCGGCAGGCCGGACGGGGTGACGAACCCTTCGATGGCGCCGGAGACGAACAGCACCAGCGCCAGGCCGATCGCCATCCCCACTGCGGCCCGCCCCTCCTCGGCCAAGGCCGAGCGGCGGGTACGGGGGCCGGGGTCGATGACGGTCCAGCCGAGGCGCAGACCCGTGCCGGCGGCGACGAAGACCGCGGTCAGTTCCAACAGGCCGTGGGGAAGGACGAGGCCCAGGAAGACGTCGAGCCGTCCCGCCGAGGACATCAAGCCGATGCCCACGCCCAGGTTGAGCATGTTCAGGAGAAGGATCCAGAGGACCGGCAGGCCCAGGAAGATGCCCAGGACCAGGCACATGGCGGCGGCCTGGGCGTTGTTCGTCCACACCTGGGCCGCGAAGGAGGCCGCGGGATGGCTGGAGTAGTACGTCTCGTACTGGCCACCGGGTCGCGTCATCTCGCGCAGTGCGTCGGGGGCCGCGATCGACGCCTGGACTTCGGGGTGCGTACCGATCCACCAGCCCAGGAGGGCGGCGACCAGGGTGGAGAGAAGTGCGGTGGGGACCCACCAGTGCCGTGAGCGGTAGACCGCAGCCGGGAAACCGTGGGTCAGGAAGCGGACGACATCGCGCCATGAGGAGCGGCGGGCGCCTGTGACCGCGCTACGCGCGCGTGCCACGAGTTGGCTGAGACGGCCGGTGAGCTGGGGGTCCGGAGCGCTGGACTGGATCAGGGAGAGGTGGGTCGCCGTGCGCTGGTAGAGGGCGACCAGTTCGTCGACCTCGGAGCCGTTCAGGCGGCGCTGGCGGCGGAGCAGTGCGTCGAGGCGGTCCCACTCGGCGCGATGGGCGGACACGAAGACATCGAGGTCCATCGGGTTGGCTGCTCCTCGTCCCTCTCGAACTGCGTGTCAGCTTGTCGTACAGGTCGTACTGCGGCGCGATGTGGCTTCAGCTTGGCAGACTGGCCAGTCGCGGGGCAGGTCAGGGGATGGAACAGGAAGGACCACGGGTGTGAGTGAGCTAGTGACGGGCGAGGCGGTGGCGCTGGAGCTGCGTCCCGCGAAGCTGCCGAGCCGGGCGCTGGCCGTGCTGCTCGACCTGGTCGTGGCGATGGTCGTCTACCTCGTGGTGACCCTGCTCCTGGCCCTCGCCACAGCCGGTCTCGACGAGGCGGCGCAGATGGCGATGGCCGTCGCGAGCTTTCTGCTCCTGCTGGTGGGTGTACCGATCGCGGTGGAGACGCTGAGCCATGGGCGTTCCCTGGGGAAGCTGGCCTTCGGGCTGCGCGTGGTGCGGGACGACGGTGGGCCGATCCGGTTCCGGCACGCCCTGGTGCGCGGTGCCGTCGGCGTCGTCGAGATCCTGATGACCTTCGGGGTCGTCGCGTGTATCGCCTCCTTGGTGTCGGCGCGGGGGCGGCGGCTGGGCGATGTGTTCGCGGGGACGTTGGTCGTGCGGGAGCGGGTACCGGCGGGACGGTCGCCGTTCGTGCCCCCGCCGCCGCCCTGGCTGGCCGGGCAGTTCTCCGGGCTCGATCTGTCCGCCGTTCCGGACGCGCTGTGGCTGGCCATCCGGCAGTACCTGACGCGGATGGGACAGCTGGATCCGCATGTCGGAGCGGCGATGGCGGAACATCTCGCCGCGGATCTCGCGGCGCGTACGGGAACGCCCGCGCCGTACGGCGTGCCGCCGGGCGCCTATCTCGCGGCCGTGGTGCACGAGCGCCAGGCGCGTGAGGCACGCCGCGCCTTCGGCGGTGCGACGGGCCCGGGCGTGGTACCGGGTGGGCAGGTCCCAGGGGCCGGGTGGGCCGCCGGGCCCGCTGCGCGGCCGCCAGTAGGGCCCGGGTATCCGGTGCCGCCTTCCGGGGGCTTCGTGCCCACGAGCGGGACGGCTGCTCCCGGTGTGCCGGCATCCGGCCCTGCCGCCGCGCCACCGGTCGCCCCCGCCGCCCCCGGCGCTCATGCGGCTCCCCCTCCGGCCTCGCCGGCCGCGCCCGCGGCCTCCGCTCCCGTCGAGGCGTCGCAGACGCCGCCTGTCGAGCGGCCGAGCACCGGGTTCGCGCCACCGGCCTAGGTACGCCTACCGGGCCGGCCGTCGCCACCAGGTGTCTGACTCCCCCGTCGGGCACGGCCGTGCCGTGGGCGCCCGCCCTCCGCCTCTCAGTCGACCCCCGTCAGGCGAACGTCGAGGGCGGTGATTCCAGGTGTTCCAGCTCCACCCCGGGGGCCGCGAGGACCACGTCGCCCGCGATGTGAACGGTGTGCTGTTCGCCGGTGTCCAGGGCTGTGACCTGGTATTCGTCCACGGTCAGCGGGTCGTTGTCAGTGGCGTGTGCTTCTCTTGCGATCAAGGCCCAGGACTGGTCCACGGTGCGCGGGGCGAGGACCGGGTCGGTGAAGGCGACGAGGCGTACGCGGGTCGCGGGCTCGGAAGGGGTGAGGCGCAGGAGACGGGCGGTGGCGATGAGGAACGCCGGGGAGGTGCCGGTGAAGGCGTGGGCGCGGACGTTGCCTTCGCTGGCATGCGTGCCGGTGGGGTCGGTGCGGACCCAGGTGACGCCGTCGAGGGCGGCGCCCCGGACCTGCCAGCTCGCGGCGTGGAGTTCGAGGCGGAGGGGGCGGCCGAGTTCGTCGAGGGTGAGGTCGACGGAGCCGGTGTGGTCGCCGGAAGGGGAGGTCAGTTGGGACACATAGCGCCAGCCGGAGGGACCCGGCGCGCAGTGGAAGTGTTCTTCGGCGAGGAGGGTGTGGTCGTGCGGGTCATGAAGCGAATACCGGCCGCGGGGCATGGGCGTCCTGAGTCGTGACGGGCTGATCCGGCCGGCGGGCGGGCCACGGGCCGAACGGGCAGGCCCCCGGCACGGGGGTGCGGGGGCCTGCCTGTGAGCTGCCGCGGGAGTGCGTCAGCGGATGTGCGTGATCACTACCTGATCAGTAGCGGTAATGGTCCGACTTGTACGGGCCCTCGACCTCTACGCCGATGTAGGCGGCCTGCTCCGGGCGGAGCGTCGTGAGCTTCACGCCGAGCGCGTCGAGGTGAAGGCGGGCGACCTTCTCGTCGAGGTGCTTCGGCAGCGTGTAGACGCCGGTCGGGTACGCGTCGGGCTTGGTGAACAGCTCGATCTGGGCCAGGGTCTGGTCCGCGAACGAGTTGGACATCACGAACGACGGGTGGCCGGTGGCGTTGCCCAGGTTCAGCAGACGGCCCTCGGACAGGATGATGATCACCTTGCCGTCGGGGAAGGTCCAGGTGTGGACCTGCGGCTTGACCTCGTCCTTGACGATGCCGGGGACCTTGGCGAGGCCGGCCATGTCGATCTCGTTGTCGAAGTGGCCGATGTTGCCGACGATGGCCTGGTGCTTCATCTTGGCCATGTCGGAGGCCATGATGATGTCCTTGTTGCCGGTCGTGGTGATGAAGATGTCGGCCTTGTCGATGACCTCGTCGAGGGTCGTGACCTGGTAGCCGTCCATGGCGGCCTGGAGCGCGCAGATCGGGTCGATCTCGGTGACGATGACGCGGGCGCCCTGTCCGCGCAGGGACTCCGCGCAGCCCTTGCCCACGTCGCCGTAGCCGCAGACGACGGCGGTCTTGCCGCCGATGAGGACGTCGGTGGCGCGGTTGATGCCGTCGATCAGCGAGTGGCGGCAGCCGTACTTGTTGTCGAACTTCGACTTGGTGACGGCGTCGTTCACGTTGATCGCCGGGAAGAGGAGGACGCCGTCGCGCTGCATCTCGTACAGGCGGTGGACGCCGGTGGTGGTCTCCTCGGTGACGCCGCGGATCTCCGAGGCGAGCTGGGTCCACTTCTGGGAGCCCTCGGTGATGGTGCGGTGGAGGAGCTCCAGGATGACGCGGTGTTCGTCGTTCTCGGCGGTGTCGACGGAGGGGACCTCGCCGGCCTTCTCGTACTCGACGCCCTTGTGGACGAGGAGGGTGGCGTCACCGCCGTCGTCGAGGATCATGTTGGGGCCGCCGGTGGGGCTGTCCGGCCAGGTCAGCGCCTGCTCGGTGCACCACCAGTACTCCTCCAGGGTCTCGCCCTTCCAGGCGAAGACGGGGACGCCCTGCGGGTTGTCCACGGTGCCGTTCGGGCCGACGGCGATGGCCGCGGCGGCGTGGTCCTGGGTGGAGAAAATGTTGCAGGAGGCCCAGCGGACCTGGGCGCCGAGGGCGACCAGCGTCTCGATGAGGACGGCGGTCTGCACGGTCATGTGCAGGGAGCCGGTGACGCGGGCGCCGGCGAGGGGCTGGGCCTCGGCGTATTCCTTGCGGATCGCCATCAGGCCGGGCATCTCGTGCTCGGCGAGGGTGATCTCCTTGCGGCCGAACTCGGCCAGGGAGAGGTCGGCGACCTTGAAGTCCTGTCGCTGATCGACAGTCGTCATTAGGAGCTGCTCCTCGGTGTCGGGTCGAGGGTGGGTAGGGCTGGTCTGCGCGGCGGCGGACACAGGGGTGCCCGAAGAGGACACAGGCATGCCCGCGTGCGCGCAGCGCAGTCCGTCGGAGGCCCTCTCTCCCTCGGTCGGCCCTCGGTGGGACCGCCCGACCGCCATCAGCAGCGACGTCTGGCTCCGTCCCAAGCTACACCGGTCGACCCGTGCGGCCCCAGTCCGCCTGGAGATGGATCAGGCCCTCACCGCGGGGCGGCGGGGCCTCATAGGGTCCTGGCCTGGGGTATCGCCGGTTCGGCGGTGCGTGGCCTGTGACGGGAAAGGGCCCGCCGTGTCATGCGGCGGGCCCGGTCCTGCGGGGCGTGGGTCAGTGCTCGGCGGTCGGGGCGGGGCCGCCGGGGGTGGCGTCGGCGTCGGGGCCCTTGGCCGCCTCCGCCTCGCTGTAGATGTCGGGCTCCAGGTAGATGACGCGGGCGATCGGGACGGCTTCGCGGATGCGGGCCTCGGCGGCGTTGATGGCGTTCGCCACCTCGGCGGCGGTGTCGTCGTGCTGGACGGCGATCTTGGCGGCGACGAGGAGTTCCTCGGGGCCGAGGTGGAGGGTGCGCATGTGGATGACGCGGGTGACGGTGTCGCCGTCGACGACGGCCGCGGCGATCTTCGCGACCTCCTCGGCGCCGGCGGACTCGCCGAGGAGGAGGGACTTGGTCTCGGCCGCGAGAACGATCGCGATGAGGATGAGCAGGGCGCCGATGCAGAGGGTGCCGATGCCGTCCCAGACGCCGTCACCGGTGATCAGGGCGAGGCCGACGCCGCCGAGGGCGAGGATCAGACCGACGAGCGCGCCGAGGTCCTCCAGGAGCACGACCGGCAGCTCGGGAGCCTTGGCGTGGCGGACGAACTCGGTCCAGGACTTCTTGCCCCGCAGGACGTTCGACTCCTTGATGGCGGTCCTGAAGGAGAACGTCTCGGCGATGATCGCGAAGACGAGGACGCCCACCGGCCAGTACCAGGCCTCGATCTCGTGCGGGTGCTTGACCTTCTCGTAGCCCTCGTAGAGGGCGAACATGCCACCGACGGAGAAGAGGACGATCGAGACGAGGAAGGCGTAGATATAGCGCTCACGGCCGTAGCCGAAGGGGTGCTGCGGGGTGGCCTCGCGCTTGGCCTTCTTGCCGCCGAGGAGCAGCAGGGCCTGGTTGCCGGAGTCGGCGAGGGAGTGCACGGACTCGGCGAGCATCGAGGACGAGCCACTGAAGAGGAACGCCACGAACTTCGCTGCCGCGATCGCGAGATTGGCGGCGAGTGCCGCCACGATCGCCTTGGTGCCGCCTGACGCGCTCATCTGTCCGGGGTGTCCCTTCGCCTACGCATGTGTCTGTGCATGGGCATGGGTACCCACGCTTCCGTCCGTCACCGGCCGGGCTTTGCCCGCCTTTTGCAGGGGGCATTGTTGCAGCCCGGTCCGGTGTCGGTGCGCCGGGTCGCGGATCAGGAGGGTGTCACGTCGTTCACGCGACCACCGTGGCGCGGAAGACGGTGCCCGGTCCGGACACCTCGGCCTTCTCGTCCGCCGGTACGAACACGGACTGGCCGGGGGCGAGGGTGTGGTCGCCCGCCCGTACGGCACCGGCCGTGCAGAGCAGGATCTGCGGGGTCGGGAGGGTGAGGTCGTGCGGGGCTGTGGCCTCGGGGAGGACGTAGCGGGAGAGGCGGAACTCGTCGATGGGGGTCGCGTAGACCTCCTCGCCGTCGGGGGCCGCCTCGGGGCGCAGGACGCCCGGGTCGGTGGCCTCGAAGCGGACGACGCGCAGCAGTTCGGGGACGTCGACGTGTTTGGGGGTGAGGCCGCAGCGCAGGACGTTGTCGGAGTTGGCCATGATCTCGACGCCGAGGCCGTCGAGGTAGGCGTGCGGGATGCCGGCGCCGAGGAAGAGGGCCTCGCCGGGCTGCAGGCGTACGTGGTTGAGCAGCATGGCGGCGATGACGCCGGGGTCGCCCGGGTAGTGGTGGGCGATGTCGGCGTACGGGGCGTAGTCGCCGCCGAGACGCGCGCAGGCGGCCGCGGCCTCGGTGACCGTCTCGGCCATCGCCTCGGGGTCGGCGCTCAGGACGGCCGTCAACACCTCGCGCAGCGCGGCCTCTTCGGGGTGGGCGTGCAGGAGGTCGACGTACGGCTTGAGGGAGTCGACGTCGAGGCCGGCGAGCAGATCGGCGGCGCTCAGGGGGTCGCGGAAGCCGCAGAGACCGTCGAACTCCGTGAGGGCGCAGATCAGTTCGGGCTTGTGGTTGGCGTCCTTGTAGTTGCGGTGGCCCGCGTCGATGGGGATGCCGCGGCGTTCCTCGTCCTCGTAGCCCTCCCTGGCCTGTTCGAGGTCGGGGTGGACCTGGAGGGAGAGGGGGGCGCCGGCGGCGAGGATCTTCAGCAGGAACGGCAGGCGGGGGCCGAACTTGGCGACGGTGCGCCGGCCCAGTTCGCGTTCGGGTGCCTCGTCGATCACCTCGGTGAGGGGGCCGCGCGGGGTGCGCGAGGGGGCGCCGGGGTGGGCGCCCATCCACATCTCCGCCTGCGGTTCGCCGGTGGGGGCCACGCCGAGGAGGTGCGGGATGGCGGTGGTCGAGCCCCAGGCGTAGGGGCGGATGGTGTTGTCGAGGCGGTCCATGGTGTGTGTTCTTCTCCGTACGCCGTTCGGGGGTCTGCCGGGCCAGGTAAAGGTCAGGCTCCCGAGGCGAGCGACAGGTAAACGGCGGCGAAATCCGTGATGGCGATCATCTCCGCGAGGGTCTCCAGGTCGCTGCCCTCCTCGGGTTCCAGCTCGCTGATCGCGGTCTCGTGGCCGAGGGCCAGCTCGCGAGCGGCCGAGGCCGCGCTGAGTCCGCCGGTGGGCCGGTCGCGCAGGAGGAGCACGCGCGCGTGGAGGGCGGGTGGCTCCTCGACGCGGTCGCGGAAGAAGGCCTCGGGGTCGGCGCTCGCGGCCAGGGGGCCGGACAGCACCACCGCGTGCGAGGCGAGGGCCTCGGGCAGCTGGGCGGCGAGGGCGGGGCGGCCCGCGAGATCGGCGAGCGCGGAGGCGAACCGGCGGCCCACGGGGCCCGCGGCCTGGCCCTCGGTCCAGATCAGCGGGAGCGCGTCGGCGAACTCGGCGGCGAGCGTCTTGGCGGGGTTGCTGTACGTGGCGATGGCGGGGCCGCAGCGCTCCGCGACCTGGTCGAGGCGGTCGGCGACCTTCGCCAGGGCGTCCGGGTCGGCGGCGACGATCCCCATGCGGTCGAGGAGGGCCAGCATCGGGGTGAGCAGGGCCCACAGGATGCCGGGGGCGGCGGCGCCGAGGGGCACCTCCAGCTCGTACGGGGCGGTCGCCATCGGTACGAACAGACCGCGGGAGCCCGCCATCGCGTCGGCGACGGGGGTGCGGGGCGGGGCGACGGCCACGACGGTGCAGCCGCGCCGGTATGCCTGGTCGACCAGGAGCGACAGGCCGGGTTCGGTGCCGTCGGCGGTGGCGATCAGGAGGAGGTCGACGGAGCCGGCCCAGCCGGGGAGGTCCCAGCGGAGGGCGCCCGGTGCGGGGGCCACGCCGGTGGGGTGGATGCGGGTGATGGGGCAGCTTGAGCCGGCGAGGGCGCCGAGCAGGTCGGCGACGCCGGCGGAGGCCATGCCGGGGCCCGCGATCATGAGGGCGCGGGGGCGGCCGTCGGGTTTGAGGTCGGCGATGCCGGCCTCGGTGCCGAGGCGGACGGCCGTGCGGACCCGGGCGCCGGCCTCGGCGGCGCCGCGGAGCAGGCCGCCCCGGTCGGCCTCCGACAGGGCCTCGGGGGTGTCTAGCAGCGATTCGTCGAGCATGGGCGGCAGCCTCCGATTCGCCGGGTGCCCTTTTCGCCTTCGCGCCGGGTTTCCCAACCCGCGCGGGGTTACGCCTTGCGGTGCCCGGAGCCGGGGCCCGGGCGGGGGGTTCACGCCGGGCGGCGGGCCTCGTCGACGAGGAGGACGGGGATGCCGTCGCGGATGGGGTAGGCGAGGCCGCAGTCCTGACCGGTGCAGGTCAGCTCGGTGTCCTCCTCGGTGAGGGGGGCGTGGCACGCCGGGCAGGCGAGGATCTCCAGGAGGCCGGCTTCGAGCGGCATGTCGGGGTCCCTTCGGGGGCGGGGTTCTGTTGTGCGGGGTTGTGCGGTGCGGCCTGGTCAGCGTACCGCCGGGAGGGGGTCGGCGCCGGGGTTGGGCGGGGCGTCCGGGCCGTGCGGGGCGCGTCCTTGCCCGTGGAACGCCCGGCGCAGGGGCGAGGTTCCGCCTGCCGGGCAAGGCCCCTGGGAGGCCCGGATCGGCCGTGCGGGCGGCCCGCACCGCGCCGGGCGGGGTGCGCGGGCCGTCCTCACCGCGCGGACGCGCCCGTCGTCCGCCAGGCCGGCGCGGTCACGCTCGGATGATCGCCAGGACCTCGTCGCGGAGCTTGGCCATCGTGGTCTCGTCGCGGGCCTCGGCGTTCAGACGGAGGAGGGGCTCCGTGTTGGAGGGGCGGACGTTGAACCACCAGTCCGCTGAGAACACCGTGAGGCCGTCGAGCTCGTCCAGGGTCAGCCCCTCCTGGCCCGCGTAGGCGGCCCTGACGGCGGCGAGGCGGGCGGCCTGGTCGGCGACGGTGGAGTTGATCTCGCCGGAGCCCACGTAGCGGTCGTACTGGGCGACGAGGCCGGAGAGGGGGCCGTCCTGGCCGCCGAGGGCCGCGAGGACGTGGAGGGCGGCCAGCATGCCCGTGTCGGCGTTCCAGAAGTCGGCGAAGTAGTAGTGGGCGGAGTGCTCGCCCCCGAAGATCGCGCCGCTGCGGGCCATCTCGGCCTTGATGAAGGAGTGGCCCACGCGGGTGCGCACGGGGGTGCCGCCGCACTCCCGGACGACCTCGGGGACGGACCAGGAGGTGATCAGGTTGTGGATGACCGTGCCCTTGCCGCCGTGCTTGGCGAGTTCGCGGGAGGCGACCAGGGCGGTGATCGCGGACGGCGAGACGGGGTTGCCCCGCTCGTCGACCACGAAGCAGCGGTCGGCGTCGCCGTCGAAGGCGATGCCGAGGTCGGCGCCCTCCTCGCGGACGCGCTGCTGGAGGTCGACGATGTTCGCCGGGTCGAGGGGGTTGGCCTCGTGGTTGGGGAACGTGCCGTCCAGCTCGAAGTACATCGGGACGAGGTCGAGGGGCAGCCCGGCGAAGACCGTGGGGACCGTGTGACCGCCCATGCCGTTGCCCGCGTCGACGACGACCTTCAGGGGGCGGATCGCGGTGAGGTCGACCAGGCCGCGCAGGTACGCCGCGTAGTCCTCCAGCGTGTCGCGCCGGGTGATCGTTCCCGGGGTCGCGGCCGGTGCGGGCGCCCCGGACTCGCTCCAGGTCTCGGCGAGGGCGCGGATCTCGGCGAGGCCGGTGTCCTGGCCTACGGGGGCGGCGCCCGCGCGGCACATCTTGATGCCGTTGTACTGGGCGGGGTTGTGCGAGGCGGTGAACATCGCGCCGGGCAGGTCGAGCGCGCCGGAGGCGTAGTAGAGCTGGTCCGTCGAGCAGAGGCCGATCTCGGTCACGTGCACGCCGCGTGCCGCCGCGCCGCGGGCGAAGGCGCGGGAGAGGCCGGGTGAGGAGGGCCGCATGTCGTGGCCGATCACGAGGGCGTCCGCGTCGGCGACCTGGGCGAAGGCGGCGCCGAGGAGTTCGGCCAGGGTCTCGTCCCACTGGTCCGGGACCACACCGCGTACGTCGTACGCCTTCACGATCGTCGACAGATCAGCAGCCACGGCCAAACCCTCCTGAAGTCCTCACCCGATCGCCCCAAACTACCCGGCCGTTGTTACGGCTGACTGTGTGACCTCCGAGGTCGTGGGCCCTGCAAGGAGGGAACTGGGGGTCGGCGAGGACGGAGCCTGTGATGCGGGCGCCCCGGTGGGCGACGGCGACGGACGTGGGGCACCGCGGGAGCGGCGGCAACGCAACCGAACGGGGCGTCAGTTGTCGGGTGAGCGCAGGACGCGGAGGTGACCCCGGCGGGCGACCTCCATCGGGTCGGCCGTACGGGCACCGCCGCCGGCCTCCGCGGCGCGCTGCTGCGGGCGGGCCGCCTCCCGCACGGCGTTGGCGAGCGCTTCCAGGTCGTCACCGCTGGGGCGGGCGGGGGCCGAGGCGTCCAGCAGTCGGACGACCTCCCAGCCGCGCGGGGCGGTGAGGCGCTCGGAGTGCTCGGCGCACAGGTCGTAGCAGTGGGGTTCGGCGTAGGTGGCGAGCGGGCCGAGGACCGCGGTCGAGTCGGCGTAGACGTACGTCAGTGTCGCGACGGCGGGACGGCCGCAAGCGGTGCGCGAACAGCGACGTACAGGGCTCACGACGTTGGACGGTACCGCACTCTTGAGCGGGCCGCGACGACTCTCCACCAGGTCACTCCACCGTGTCGTGGTGTGAGACGCCCCACACGCCCCTCCGAACCCACCTCGCTGACCTGCGAGTAACCCCTCGTCCGGAATCCCGAACGGCTCGAAAGGCGCTCAATTATCGCTACAAACCAGGTCATTTGAAGCGAGTTCCCCGGTCCGGGAGAGAACGGATTCGAGCCCAACCTTGGCTGGATTGGTCATCCGGCGTCGGGCCGTACGGGCCTGCGGCGCACCCGTGTTCGGCGCGCCGGTTGGACGTACCAGGTCAGCGGTGTCGGAGCGGGGGCGCGGCGCGGGGTGTGGAGCCGGGCGCGCCCACCTCGTGAGGACTACGCTTCACAGGTGATGGACAACCTCGTACCGCCGCCCGCCGCCTCCGCACCCGGGCCCCGCCGTCGTGATCGGCACGGCCGGGGGATGCGCGGCCCCATCGCGCCGCCGCAGGTGCCGCTCGCGGCGAGTCGCGCGGAGGTCTTCGCCGACCTCGTGCAGGACTCCGTGGAGCGGCTGGAACGGCGGTGGCCGCAGCTGGCCGACATCGACTTCCTCGTCCTGGAGGTGCCGCGGCTGGACGGGCCGGGGGACGGGGTGTGGAACGACGAGGCGGTGCCGCTCGGCGGGATCGTGCCGCCGCGGGAGGGGCGGGTCGCGCGGGTGGTGGTGTACCGGCGGCCGGTGGAGATCCGGACAAAGGGGCGGGACGAGCGGGCGGCGCTCGTGCACGAGGTGGTCGTGGAGCAGGTCGCCGAGCTGCTGGGGCTGAACCCGGAGACCGTGGATCCCCGCTACGGGGAGGACTGACCCGGCCGGGGCGCCCGAGGGCGCCCCGAGTCCCCTGGGGCCTGCCGTTTGGATCATGCCTGGGGCGCGGGGCTTGGCACGCTCACCGGCAGCCACAAGGTGCCGTAGCCCGGAGCCGGCATGATCCAAACGACGGACCCTAGTCCTGGAGTACTGCCACGTCCTCGTGGGCCTGGGGGACCGCTACCGTTCCCCGGTCGTCGGGGAGGGTCTGGACGGTGAAGGCCGGGATGGCGTCGACCTTGGACTCCAGGGTGCGTGAAGCGTAGACGGGGGTGTCGGTGAGGGGTTCCACGGTGAGGGCGTAGGGGCCCTTCAGGCCCGCCGGGACGGGGCACTCCACGTTCTGCGTGGTGCCCGCCTTGATCGTGAACGTCTTCGTCGCGGGCTCACCGGCGGAGCTGCCCGCGGATGCCGTCACCTTGACCTTGGCGGTCCCGGCGGGCGCGGTGAGGGCGAGGGTGGTGCCCTTGGCGCGGTTGTCGGCGACCGTGGCGCGCTTGCCGACGGGGCGGGTGGCCGGGATGAACGCCGTTTCCTGGTCGGCGCCCTTGCCGCGGACGACGCGGAGGGCGGCCACCACCGGGATCGACTCGTCGGTGGGGCTCAGCAGGAGCGAGCCGGCCTCGCCTCGGGTGATGGCGCCGAGGTCGGCCGTGGCCGTCATCCCCGCCTTGACGTGCAGGGTCTCGCTGCCGGCCGGGGTGATCGTCCCGGACGGCGAGGCGAGCCGGAGCTTCAGGTCGGCGTCGGTGTCACCGGGGGTGAAGGCGATCAGCCGGACGGACGTGGCGTCCTCGGGGATGCCGGGGAGGACGGCGGTGGCGGCCGGGTCGGCCGCGGCGGCCAGCCAGTCGCCGCCCTGCTTGTCGTCGAGGGCCTGCACGGCAGCGCCGACGCGACCGCTGCGGACGCTGACGTGGATCGTGAGGTCGGCCTGCTTCTCCGTGGTGAGCGTCGACAGCAGGACGGGTTCGGTGGAGCGGGGCCGGACCGTGATGCCCTCCCCCACCGTCGACTTCAGCTCGCCGTCCTTGCCGTACAGCTCGATGTCGACGACGGCCGCCGCGTCGTCCGGGTTGGTGAGGTGGACGTAGTCGGTGCGGCCGGCGGCCGTGCTGACTCCCGGGAACCAGAACTGCGTGTCCGGCGCCGTGCAGTTGACGCCGAGCAGACCACGGCCGGTGCCGGCGGCGACCTCGGTGGTCTCCTGGACGGTCCAGCCGGGCGCGAACTTCCCCTCGGCGGTACCGATCAGCGCGGGCGCGTCACCGCCGTCGGTGCTCCCGGTGGCGGGCATGCCCGGCTCCTTCGGCTCCAGGACGGGCTTGGCCTTCTTGCCCTTCGCGCCGCTGTCCGCCGACTCCTCGCCCGCGGAGGCCAGTTGGGCGCCGCCCTTGCCGGAGGCGCCCTTGGTGACGGGCGTGAAGGACGTGTACGCGGTCTCGGCGACGTCCGAGGAACTCGGCCGGGGGCAGAGCAGACTCGTGCGCTCCACGGGGAGTTGGGCGGCCGCCTCGACGGTGGTGTCGCCGCCGGAGGCGTCGGGCGCGCTGAGCACGGCGAAACCGGTGACGGCGGCGAGGGCGGTCGTGCCAGCGATCAGGGACAGGGTCGTGCGGTTCACTGCTGGCTCCCGTCGGGGCGCTCGGGGTCGGCGCCGGTGCCGTGCGACGGGTCGTACGTCGCGTCGTAGCCCTGGGTGTACGTCTGGTCGTAGGAGGCCGCGTCGCCCCCGTAGGAGGCGTACGGGTCGTACTGGCCGCCCTGGTAGGGGTCCGCCTGGTAGTGCTGCTGGTCGTAGGTGCCCGCCTGGTACTGCTGGGCGGCCTGGTACTGCTGGTCGTACTGGCCGTACTCGGCGCCCGCGTAACTCGGGGTGTCCCACTCGCCGTACGCCTGCTGCTCCGGGACGGGGACCGCCACCGGGGCCTCCTCGGCGGGCGGGGGCGGGGTGTCCGCGGGCCGGTCGGCCTCGGCCTCGGCCTCCGCCTGGGCGCGCAGCCGGCGGGCGCGGCGGCCGTCGCCGGTGGCGTCCTGGGCGGGTACCGCGACCGGCTCGTCGGGCAGGTCGTCGTCGACGTCGCGGCGGCGGCCCGGCAGGGCGAGGACCACGAGGACGACGGCGAGCGAGCCCTGCGCCCACAGCCAGCCGGTGTGGCTCACGGGCTCGTCGAAGGTGACGTCCAGTCGGCCGCCCCCGGTGGGGAGCTGGAAACCCTGGGCCCAGCCGTCGACCGTGGTCGGGGTGAGCGGCTTGCCGTCGAGGGTGGCGGTCCAGGACTCGTCGGCGGTGTCGGCGAGGCGCAGGACGCGGCCCGAGCCGCCGGCCGGGAGTGTGGTGTGCACGTCGACGGGGCCGGCCGCGACGGACTTCGGGTCGCCGGAGCCCGTCTCGACGGTGACGCGGGCGACCTCGCGGTCCACGCGCCACAGGGCGCTGCCGTCCTGCTGGCTGAGCCGGCTCAGGCCGGGCGTGGCGTCCAGGACGCGGCTCATCTCACGGGGGGCGCCAGGGCGGACCAGGACGTAGCGCACGGCGAAGCCGCCGAGCTCGTCGGCCTGGTCGGCGCCGGAGCCGGCGACGAGGTTGGCGACGACCTTGTCGAGCTGCCGGTTCCGCCCGGCCGCGGCCGTGAGTTCCTCGTCGCCGAGGCGGACGCCGGAGCCGCGGACCAGGGTGTAGGAGACCTCGGCTGCCGAGTCGCTGTCGAGGACGAGGGTGCGCGCCTGGTCGCGGGTGCCGCTCTCCTCGGCGACGAACGCGGGGACCTGGACGGGGTCGCGGCGCTCCAGGGGCCCGTCGGCGCCGCCGATCATCCAGCCGGCGGCGGCGAGGAGGGGGCCGACGGCGGCGGCGAGCGCGATCAGCGCGGCCACCGGCTGACGCCAGCCGAAGCTCTGCTCGGCCACGCGCGCGCGTGCCCCGTCGGCGCCCAGGGTGGCGGCGGCCAGGAGGGCGATGCCGTAGACCAGGGTCGCGGGGCCCGCCCAGGTGGAGTTGTTGGACAGGACGGCGAAGACGAGTCCCACCAGGGCCGCCGTCCAGGCGGTCCCGATCGCCAGTCGGCGTTCCGAGCGCAGCAGGGCGGCGAGCGCGGCGAGGACCACGCCGACGAGGGTGAGGCCGCCGACCGTGCCGGGGCCGCCGGGGCTGATGCCGAGCAGATCGGTCGGGGAGGCCGCGCTCGCCCCGTACTCCAGGCCGGCCTCCTGGAAGAAGCCGAACGGCGGCAGGGTGAGCGACCAGGGGGCCAGGATCAGCAGCGGGGTGCCCAGCTGGGCGAGGAAGCGCGGGCCGTACGCGGTGATCTCGCGGCGGCGCACACCGAGCACGGCAAGGCCGAGGAGCAGCGCGATGGGCCACACGATCGGGGTGAACGCGGTGGTGATCGTCAGCAGCAGCGCGTACGCCCAGGTCGCGCGCCAGCTGCCGCGCGCCCCCGTGCTGTTCGCGAGCCCGGCCGCGGCGGCGCCCGCGCGGGCGATCAGGGGGAGCAGGATCGCGAGGACGGCGGTGCCGACGCGCCCCCCGGCGAGGGCGCCGGTGACGGCGGGCAGGAAGGCGTAGACGACGGCCGCCCAGGCGCGCAGCAGCCGGGACTCGACGAGGGGCCGTGAGGCGAAGTAGGCGGTGAATCCGGCCAGCGGCACGGAGGCCACGAGGAGCACGGTGACGGCGAGGCCGGTCGAGCCGAACAGCAGGGAGGCGAGCATCGCGATGATCGCCAGGTAGGGCGGCGCGGCCTCGGCGCCGCCGGCGCCGACGGGGTGCCACGCGTCCAGGTAGCGCGACCACAGCTCGGCGGAGTCGGCGGGCGCGGGCAGCAGGGCGCCGCCCGCGAGGGCGCCGCCGCCGAGGAGGGCGCGGCAGGCCACGAGCGAGGCGAGCAGCAGTACGAGGAGGAGCAACGGGCCCGGTTTGCGCGCGACGCGCTTGAGCCGGGCGAACTGCTCGACCTCCAGGAAGTCGGCGTCGTCGTCGCCGGGCCCGGACTCGACGGCGCCGCCGTGCCGTCCGGCGGCGGAGGTCTCGGTGTCGGAGCGGCCGAACAGATCACCGGCGGCCTGCTCGACGGTGGCGCGGACGGTCGCGCCGGGCGGCGGGAACAGCGCGCGCAGCTCGCCCTTGTCGATCTGCGCCCCGCCTCTTCTGCGGCGTCCGGCGATGATCCGCTCGGGCCGCAACAGAGCGCTCAGCAGCCCGCGGATCTCGTCGACGGCCTGGCCGGGGACCTTGCCGACGAGGTAGGCGACGGTTCGCAGGAGGGTGCCGAGGACGATCCGGAACAGCACCCAGGGGAGCTGTGCGGTACGGGAGTTGACGAGGAGGGTGTAGACGGCGCCCGCCTTGTCGACCATGTGCGGGGAGGCGGCGGAGCGGCCCACGCAGTCGACGGTGCGGCGCTCGCGGGAGGACGCCTCGGCGTGCCGTACGACCGCTTCGGGGGCGACGAGGACGCGGTGGCCGGCGGCGGTGGCGCGCCAGCACAGGTCGACGTCGTCCCGCATGAGGGGCAGCCGGCGGTCGAAGCCGCCGAGTTCCTCGAAGACGTCGCGGCGGATCAGCATGCCGGCGGTGGAGACGGCGAGGCTGGGCTTGACGTGGTCGTGCTGGCCCTGGTCCTGCTCGCGGCGGTCCAGGCCGGTCCAGCGGCGGCCGGAGGCCGCGATGGTGACGCCGACCTCCAGGAGCTGACGGCGGTCGTACCAGCCGCGCAGCTTGGGGCCGACGACGGCGACGTCGTCCCGGCCCAGCTCGCGTTCGTTCTCCACGACGCGCAGCAGCTGGGCGAGGGCGTCGGGCTCGGGGGCGCAGTCGTCGTGCAGCAGCCACAGCCATTGCACCGGCTCTCCGTGCGGGAGCTCGGGCATGTCGTACGCGTCGTCGCGCCACGTGCGCGTGACGGGGTCCCAGCCGCTGGGGCGTCGGAGGTAGGCCAGGTCGTCCTGGGTGAGCACGCCCGCGGTGCGGTTGGCCTCCTCGACGGCCTGGCCGAAACCGGTGCGCCGGGCGAGGTGCAGGACGCGGTCGGCGCCGAGGGCGTCGGCGAGGAGCTGGGCGGAGTCGTCCGCGCTGCCGGTGTCGGCGGCCATGGCGCTCTGCACGGGGCGCTCCTGGCCGAGCAGTCCGGCGAGCGCGTCGGGCAGCCAGCGGGCGCCGTCGTGCGCGACGAGGACCGCGGTCACCACATGACGTGGGAACTCAGGGGTGGCAGCGTCGTGGGCTGCGGTGTGGCTGTGCACGGACATCGAGGTACGGGCCCCGGTTCGATGGACTGCGGTGGACGTCTGTGTCCGGCGGGGACAGCGGGACGTCTCGGACGAGGGCCCACACTAACGGCTGAGCACCACGGCGGCCCGCCGCCTGTGGACGAGCCACCTGCGACGGGCCGTTGGGCACCCGGTTCCGCTGGGACGTGCTGCGGACTGCCGACTTCCTGTGGTGTGCGGTGTGCGGGAAGGTGCGTGCGGTGAGCGCGGCGCGCGCTCAGACGGCGGCCTTCTTGAGGCGGCGGCGTTCCCGCTCGGACAGGCCGCCCCAGATGCCGAAGCGCTCGTCGTTGGCGAGGGCGTACTCGAGGCACTCGGAGCGGACCTCGCAGGCCAGGCAGACCTTCTTGGCCTCGCGGGTCGAACCGCCCTTCTCGGGGAAGAAGGACTCGGGGTCGGTCTGGGCGCACAGCGCGCGCTCCTGCCAGCCGAGTTCCTCGTCCGCGTCGTCGACCAGCAGTTGCTGCACGAGCTCGGTCATGTGCGCCCCTCGTCCGTCTTTCGCGTCCCCGTCGTGCGGCCGTTACCGATTTCGGCTGAACGACACGAGTGAAATTACAAGTGTGCTGCTACGGGCGAGTCAAGCCGAGATCTGCTATTGGGCCCCTTATTCACTCTGCGGAACCAAGGCTATGCGGAAAGTGTTCAAATCGGCATAAACCTGACAGCAGCCCGGCGGCGGGTGGGAGTCCCGTTCGGTCTCCCTCTCTTACGAGGGAAGACGTCCAGGAGTTCGATCTCGTTCCGGCCCGCTCGCACTCACCCGTATCGGGTTGTGCGCCATGTGTCCCCGACTCCCCCTGCACAAACCTTTCACCGGGGTGATGCACCGAAAGAGGTGAAGCGGCATCCACATACCGGACGTGAAGTTGACAGCAGGGGTGTGAACCGCTGTCCTAGTGGGCATGCTCGCGAACTTGGCACTCACCTCGACCCGCTCCGCCGGGTTCCTCGGTGCTGCCCGCGCTCGCTGTAGCTGTTGCTGTCCCGGCTGTTGAGCCCAACGCGCTCCGGCTGCCACTGAGCCCATCGCGGCTCGGCTGCTGTTCCCCTCCGCCCGCACCCGGGCGTTCGCCCCGCCCGTGACCCGGGCGGACGGCACGCGACACCCAGCCATCCCCCACACCCTTCGCCGAGGACCACCGCATCCCATGAACAGCGACAGCGACCTCCAGATCGCCGGCGACATCCTCGAGGTACCCCACCTCCTGCGGACGCCGCGCCAACACCCGGTCACCGTGGCCGAGTTCGCCGGACTGGCCCGCTCCATCGCCGAGGACCGCGCCCAGTGGGAGCACCTCGTCGAGTACGACGCGACCACCCGCTGGTACCACCGGCTGCGCACCGGCCCCGGGTACGAGGTGTGGCTGCTGTCCTGGGTGCCGGGTCAGGGCACCGGGCTGCACGACCACGGCGGCTCGTCCGGGGTGCTCACCGTCCTGGACGGCACCCTGACCGAGCGCACGGACCGGGGCACGCGGGTGCTGGCCGCCGGCGCGCAGCGGGTCTTCGCGCCGGGGTACGCGCACGAGGTCGTCAACGACACGCTGGAACCAGCCATAAGCCTGCACATCTACTACCCGGGCCTGACGGACATGCCGATGCACACCAAGGCCTGCGCGACACGGGCGGCGACCGCCACGGCCTGACGCCGCACCCGGCCGAAACCGTTCGTGACCGGGGGCGGGCGCGCGGTCCGTTGTCATCGGCGCCTGCGAGACTGGCTCCCATGCGCATTGTGGTTCTGGCGGGTGGCATCGGTGGTGCCCGGTTCCTGCGCGGCCTGAAGCGGGCCGCTCCGGAGGCGGACATCACGGTCATCGGCAACACGGGGGACGACATCCACCTCTTCGGCCTGAAGGTCTGCCCGGACCTCGACACGGTGATGTACACGCTCGGCGGCGGCATCAACGAGGAGCAGGGCTGGGGCCGGGCCGACGAGACCTTCCATCTGAAGGAGGAGCTCGCGGCGTACGGCGTCGGACCGGAGTGGTTCGGCCTGGGCGACCGGGACTTCGCCACGCACATCGTCCGGACGCAGATGATCGGCGCCGGATACCCGCTGAGCGCCGTCACCGAGGCGCTGTGCGACCGGTGGAAGCCGGGGGTGCGGCTCATCCCCATGACCGACGACCGGGTCGAGACCCATGTCGCCGTCGACCTCGACGGCGAGCGCAAGGCCGTCCACTTCCAGGAGTACTGGGTGCGGCTGCGGGCCTCCGTGCCCGCCGAGGCGATCGTGCCGGTCGGCGCCGAGCAGGCCAAGCCCGCCCCCGGGGTCCTGGAGGCCATCGCGGAGGCGGACGTGATCCTCTTCCCGCCGTCCAACCCCGTCGTCTCCATCGGCACCATCCTCGCCGTGCCGGGCATCCGGGAGGCGATCGCCGAGGCCGGGGTGCCGGTCGTCGGGCTCTCCCCCATCGTCGGGGACGCGCCCGTGCGGGGCATGGCCGACAAGGTCCTCGCCGCCGTCGGCGTCGAGTCCACCGCCGCGGCCGTCGCCGAGCACTACGGCTCCGGGCTGCTCGACGGCTGGCTCGTCGACACGGTCGACGCCGGCACCGTCGAGCGCGTCGAGGCCGCGGGCATCCGCTGCCGGGCGGTGCCCCTGATGATGACCGACCTCGACGCCACCGCGGCCATGGCCGGGGCGGCGCTGGCGCTCGCCGAGGAGGTGCGGGCCGCGTGAGCGGGGAGACCGCGAGAGAGACGTCCCCGGCCGCCGGGTACCGGGTGTGGGCCGTGGCCGGCCTTCCCGAGATCCAGCAGGGGGACGACCTCGCCAAGCTGATCGCCGCGGCCGAGCCGGGGTTGCGCGACGGGGACGTGCTGCTCGTCACCTCGAAGATCGTGTCCAAGGCCGAGGGCCGGACGGTCGAGGCGGCCGACCGGGAGGCCGCGATCGACGCCGAGACCGTCCGGGTCGTGGCCCGGCGCGGCGCCCTGCGGATCGTGGAGAACCGGCAGGGCCTGGTGATGGCCGCCGCCGGCGTCGACGCCTCCAACACCCCCGCCGGGACCGTCCTGCTGCTGCCCGAGGACCCCGACGCCTCCGCGCGGGCCGTCCGGGACGGGATCAGGGACACGCTCGGGGTCGAGGTCGGGGTCGTCGTCACCGACACCTTCGGGCGGCCCTGGCGCAGCGGGCTCACCGACGTGGCCATCGGCGCGGCCGGGGTACGGGTCCTCGACGACCTGCGCGGCGGCACGGACGCGCACGGCAATCCGCTCAGCGCGACCGTCGTCGCCACCGCCGACGAGCTGGCCGCCGCCGGCGACCTGGTGAAGGGCAAGGCCGCCGGGCTGCCGGTGGCCGTCGTGCGGGGCCTCGCGCACGTCGTCGCCGAGGACTCGGGCGAGGGCACGAAGGCCCTGGTCAGGGGCGCCCGCGACGACATGTTCCGGCTCGGGACCTCGGAGGCCGTACGGCTGGCGGTGACCCAGCGGCGGACCGTGCGGGCGTTCACCGACGAGCCCGTCCACCCCGGGGCGGTACGGCGTGCCGTGGCCGCCGCCGTCACCGCGCCGGCACCGCACCACACGACGCCGTGGCGGTTCGTGCTGCTGGAGTCCGAGGAGTCGCGGGTGCGGCTGCTCGACGCGATGCGGGACGCGTGGATCGCGGACCTGCGCCGGGACGGCAAGAGCGAGGACTCCATCGCGAAGCGGGTACGGCGGGGGGACGTCCTGCGCAACGCGCCGTACCTCGTCGTGCCGTGTCTGGTGATGGACGGGTCGCACACCTACGGGGACGCGCGGCGGGACGGCGCCGAGCGGGAGATGTTCGTCGTCGCCACCGGGGCCGGGGTGCAGAACTTCCTGGTCGCGCTGGCCGGGGAGCGGCTCGGGTCCGCGTGGGTGTCCTCGACGATGTTCTGCCGGGACGTCGTACGGGACGTGCTGGCGCTGCCGGAGGACTGGGACCCGATGGGTGCCGTGGCCGTCGGTCACCCGGCGGCGGAGCCGCCCGCGCGGGGCGAGCGGGACGCGGGGGCGTTCATCGAGGTGCGGTGACGGGTCCGGAGAACCTCGGCCTCACCAGAACCACCGCCTCCTATGCTCATAGGGCGCCCACAGCTTCCTAGGACCTCATCGTGGCCGGACGTTTCTCCCCCCGACCCACTCGTACGACCGTGCGAGGCGGGCATGTCGTGGTGCCCGGTGGGGTGCCCCGGCCCGCGGCCGCCCCCGGGCTTCGGCGGGCTTGGACGCCTGAGGGGCCGTTCGACCTGGGGCTGGTGCTCGGGCCGCTCAAGAGGGGGCCCGGCGATCCGACGTTCAAGGCGACCCCCGACGGGGCCGTGTGGCGGGTCTGCCGCACACCGGCCGGGGCCGGCACCCTCAGGGTCGCCGTGCGCGGCGGGGCCGTCGAGGCGGAGGCCTGGGGTCCCGGCGGCGAGTGGCTGCTCGACCGACTGCCGCCCCTGCTGGGGGCGTCGGACGAACCCGACGCATTCGTGCCCCGGCACCGGATCGTGGCGGCGACCTGGCGACGGCGTCCGGGACTGCGGCTGACACGGACCGGGCTGGTCGTGGAGTCGCTGATCCCGTCGATCCTGGAGCAGAAGGTCACGACCGACGAGGCGTACCGGGCGTGGCGGCTGCTCCTACGGAAGTTCGGGGAGCCGGCGCCGGGGCCCGCGCCCGCGGGGATGGCCGTGATGCCGACAGCCCGTGAGTGGGCGTTGATCCCGTCGTGGGAGTGGCACCGGGCCGGGGTCGACAACAAACGGGCGTCGACGATCCTGCGGGCGGTGCGGGTGGCGGGGCGGCTGGAGGAGGCCGTCGGGATGTCGCCGGAGGACGCGCGGGCCCGGCTGGAACTGGTGCCGGGCATCGGGCCGTGGACGTCGGCGGAGACGGTGCAGCGCAGCCATGGGGCGGCGGACGCGGTGACCGTGGGCGATCTGCATCTGCCGGGGATCGTGGGCTACGCGCTGGCGGGCGACCGGGACGCGGACGACTCGGTGATGCTGTCGCTGCTGGAGCCGTATGCGGGGCAGCGGCATCGGGCCGCGCGGTTCATTCTGCTGTCGGGGCGGGTGCCGGGGCGGCGGACGCCGAAGATGCCTCGCTGGGATATCGGGCGCCTTTGAACTCGGGGGTCCGCCTCTCGTCGGCGGGCGCGGGTGAGCGGGGGCCGTTCGCGCAGTTCCCCGCGCCCCTGGAAAAGCAGGGGCCCGCGGCCCCGTGCTTTTCCGATGAAGACCGGGCCGCAGGCCCGTGCCTCCAGGGGCGCGGGGAACTGCGCGAGAAACCACGAACCACCCGCACCCGCCGAACGAACAGCGCGCCCCCGAGCTACTGGGCGCCCTACTCGTCCGACGAGAAGCGGAGCGCCCCCGTGGGGATCTGGGCGTCGCACCAGACCCTCACCCCCGCGCGGAGTTCGTTGTCCGCGCCGATGACCGCGCCGTCGCCGACGACCGTGCCCGTGAGGACGGAGCGTTCGCCGATGCGGGCGCGGGCGCCAATAAGGGAGTCGGTGATGACCGCGCCCGGTTCGACGACGGCGCCCGCGAGAACCGTGCTGCCGAAGACCCGCGCGCCCTCACCCACGAACGCGCCCTCGCCGACGACCGTGCCGCCGGTGAGCTTGGCGTCGCCGGCCACCCGGGCGGTGGGCAGGACGAGGCGGTCACCGCAGCGGCCCGGCACCGCCGGGGACGGGGCGCGGCCGAGGACGAGGTCGGCGGAGCCGCGGACGAAGGCCGCGGGGGTGCCGAGGTCAAGCCAGTACGTGGAGTCGACCATGCCCTGGAGGTGGGCGCCCGCAGCCAGCAGGTCCGGGAACGTCTCGCGTTCCACCGAGACCGGGCGGCCCGCCGGGATCGTGTCGATGACCGAGCGGCGGAAGACGTACGCCCCCGCGTTGATCTGGTCGGTGACGATCTCCTCGGGCGTCTGCGGCTTCTCCAGGAAGGCGAGGACGCGGCCCGACTCGTCGGTGGGGACCAGACCGTAGGCGCGCGGGTCGGTCACCTGGGTCAGATGGAGCGAGACGTCCGCCCCGGTCGACCGGTGCGTGCCGACAAGGCGGCGGATGTCCAGGCCGGTGAGGATGTCGCCGTTGAAGACGAGGACGGGGTCCTCTGGAGCGGAGTGGAGGTGTGCGGCCGCGTTGCGGATGGCGCCGCCCGTGCCGAGGGGCTCCTCCTCGGTGACGTACTCGAGGTGGAGGCCGAGGGCGGAGCCGTCGCCGAAGTGGGGTTCGAAGACCTCGGCCAGATACGAGGTGGCGAGGACGATGTGGTCGACGCCCGCCGCTCTCGCCCGCGCCAGTTGGTGTGTCAGGAAAGGGACTCCGGCCGCCGGGAGCATGGGCTTCGGAGTGTGCACCGTGAGCGGACGCAGTCGGGTGCCTCTGCCGCCGACCAGGAGGATCGCTTCTGTCACCTGTCGTCTCTGCTTCCTGCCGGGACCGGCCGAACTGTCTTTCGGCCGGCCAGTGTATGCAGACCGTGCGATGGCGCCTTCATGGACGTGCGGAACCCCGCCGGTCTGCTCCTTCGCAGGTCGGCGGGGTGGTTCGAGGGGGCACGGCGCGCGTGCCCCCTGCGTTGCTGTGCTGCCGTGCGGTGGCCTCCGGCCGGCTCACCGGTGTGCGGTCGGGGCGGTCGCGCCCCTGTTCCCCCTTCAACCTGCCGCCGTCCTACCGCCCTTGGTACTGGGCGGCTTTCGCGCGGGCCGTACCGAGCTTTCCGTAAAGGCGCCCCCCCGGGCACTCGGTCGCGAACCCGTCACGATGGCCGGAGATCACGTTCAGTCGTACCTTCTTGCCTTTTGCGTACAGATTGCCACCCCCGGAGATGAGATCCGTCTTGCCTTTGGGGTTCGCCCGGTAAAGACCGAGTTTCCAGGCGGTGAGTTGCGCGATGCCCGTCACAGCGACGGCGGGCGGCTTGGTGGTGCCGAAGCTGCCGATGACCGCGACCCCCATGCTGTTCGTGTTGAAACCGAGGGTGTGGGCGCCCATGACGGCCTTGGCCACGCCACCCGCGCGCCCCTCGTAGATGTTTCCGCACTTGTCGACGAGGAAGTTGTAGCCGATGTCCCGCCAGCCGCTGCTCACCACGTGGTAGCGGTAGATACTGCGGATGACGGAAGCCGCCTCGTCGCAGCTGTAGTTGTTGCCGGAGGCGGTGTGGTGCACGAACGCCGCCTGGACCTTCTTGGTGTAGAGGAAGTCCCGTTCGCGGAGCTTCTCGTCGGCGCCCCAGCCGCGGCGCGTGATGATGCGTGGACGCGGCCCGATGTAGGGCTTCATGCCCGGCTCCAGGCCGGCCAGCCCGGCCTCCGTCGCCTTCCGCGTCAACGCCGGGATGACGGTGGCGCCGAGCGGCGCGAGGTCCGCGTTGACGGCGGAGGCGGCGGCGGACTCCACGGTCAGCGCGCCGAGCCGCGAGGCGTCCACGGGCGTGCCGACGGGCGGGGGGTCGGCGACCGGCCCGGCCGCCGGGCCGGTCGCCTGCGTCGACACGGCCTCCGGGAGGCCGGTGCCGGGGTCGACCAGTTCGAGGCGTAGGCCGTCCGGGAGCATCTGGACGCCCTGCGCGGCCGTACGACCGGTGACCTCGGCCCGCACGCGGACCTCGACCCCGTCGGACTCGCCCACCCAGAGCGGGGCGGTGGAGCCGCGCACCCGGCTGGAGGCGCGTTCGGCGGTGTCCGGGTCGGCGGCGTGCTCGTGGTTGTGCGTCTCGACGTCCTGCCAGCCGGACCAGTGGGAGGTGCCGCGCGCCCGGGTACGGACCTGGACGCGGCCGTGCAGTTCGGTGTCCGGGTCGTCCCACACGACACCGACCAGCGAGAAGGACCGTACGCCCCGGCGGCTGAGGCCCTGTTCGGCGGTCGGGCCGAGGGCGCGGTCCGTCGCGCGCGGGACCAGGGGGAGCGACTGGGTGCGACCGGACGGCGATGCGGTCGCTCTGTCGAGGGCAGGGGCCACGACCGAGGCGGCTTGCGCGGAGGTCGCGGACTGTTCGGAGGAGGAGGTCGTGTCGAGGGCCGGGGCGGCGGGGGTCGCGGCCGCGGCGGGCAGTGCGGCGGGGAGGGCGAGGACCGCAGCACAGGCGACACCGATCGAGGAGGCGAGGAAACGAGAGCTAGGCATACGCCCGATCTTGGGCATAGTCATACATATCTGTCCATCGCGGAACTGACGGACCGTCGGCTCCGCTCCGCCGAACCGGTGGGTGGCGCTGGGCCGAACCGGTGGCCCCTCCGCTTCGCCCCGCACCCGCCCCCCACCCGGCCCCGCGTACGCTTACGCGGATGAACGCCACCGATCGCACCCCTGCCGACCTGCTGCGATCCGCGCTCGCCGCGGACCCCGCGCGCCCCCTGGTGACCTTCTACGACGACGCCACGGGCGAACGCGTCGAATTGTCCGTGGCCACCTTCGCCAATTGGGTGGCCAAGACGGCGAATCTGCTCCAGGGCGACCTGGCCGCGGAGCCCGGCGACCGGCTCGCGCTGCTGCTGCCCGCGCACTGGCAGACGGCGGTGTGGCTCCTCGCGTGCTCGTCGGTGGGCGTCGTCGCCGATGTCGCCGGGGACCCCGGCGCGGCCGATCTCGTGGTGAGCGGGCCGGACACCCTGGAGGAGGCGCGGGCCTGCCCTGGGGAGCGGGTCGCCCTCGCGCTGCGGCCGCTCGGCGGGAGGTTCCCGCAGACCCCGGCGGGTTTCGCGGACTACGCCGTGGAGGTGCCCTCGCAGGGGGACCGGTTCGCGCCCTTCGCGCCCGTGGACCCCGACGAGCCCGCGCTGATCGTGGCCGGGCGCGAGTTCAGCGGCGCGGAGGTCGTGGAGCGGGCACGCGCCGAGGCGGGCGACCTCGGGCTCACGGGGCCGGGGTCGCGGCTGCTGTCCGGAGCGGGCTACGACACGTGGGAGGGTCTGCTGGCGGGGCTGTACGGGCCGCTGGCGACCGGGGGTTCCGTGGTGCTGTGCCGGCACCTGGACCAGCTGGCGGAGGAGGCGCTGGCCAAGCGCGTCGAGAGCGAGCGCGTCACGGCCGTCTCGCGCTAGCGGGCCTCGGACCACAGGGACCGTCCCGCGCCGAGGGGGCGGGGCCTCGGACAACAGCCGCCGTCCCCCGTTCGGCCTACCCCGGGCCGCCCCCTCCCCCCTCTCGCGCCATCGTCGTAGGAGCACAGCTCGCTCGTACCTCGTACGCCGTGAGGGGTGGCCGACAGTGAACGACGCCGGAGGCAGGACGGGGGTGCTCGGGCCCGGTGCGGGTGGTTCCGCCAGCGGGGACGGGCTTCTGCGCCGTCGTCGGCGGCGGTGGCTGCGCTGGACCGCGGCGGGCGCCGCGACGATGCTGCTCGGGGGCGTGGCGGTGGGGTGGGCCGCCTACCGGAAGCTGGACGGGAACATCACGTCGGACACGACGGCGGCGGACGAGCTGGCCCGGTACGAGCGGGAGCGGCCGACCGCGCTGGTGCGGGACGCGCAGAACATCCTGCTGATCGGGTCGGACTCCCGATCGGGGAACGAGAACGGCAGATACGGGCGGGACTCGGGCACCGAGCGATCGGACACGACCATCCTGCTGCACCTGGCGGCCGACCGGCGCAGCGCGACGGCGGTGTCCCTGCCGAGGGACCTGATGGTGGACGTGCCCGGCTGCCGCAGGGCGGACGGCACCCGGTCCGAACCGACCTTCGCGATGTTCAACTACGCCTTCCAGGCCGGGGGTTCGGCCTGCACCATCCGGACGGTCGAGAAGATGACCGACATCCGCGTCGACCACCACGTGGTCGTGGACTTCAGCGGCTTCAAGGAGATGGTGGACGCCGTGGACGGCGTCGAGGTGTGCGTCGAGGCCCCCATCCGCGACAAGGCCGCCAAGCTCCGGCTGCCCGCGGGCAGGGTGAGACTCGACGGCGAGCAGGCGCTCGGCTATGTGCGGGCCCGCAAGACGCTGGGCGACGGCAGTGACACCGAACGGATGGACCGCCAGCAGCGCTTCCTCGCGGCACTGGCCGCGAAGGTGCGCAGCAACGGCGTACTGCTGAATCCGGTGAAGCTCTATCCGGTACTGGACGCGGCGACGTCCTCGCTCACCACCGACCCCGGTCTGGCGAGTCTGCGCGGTCTCTACGACCTCGTCCGCGGGTTGCGCGGCATTCCCATGGAAAGGGTGCAATTCCTGACCGTTCCCAGGAAGTCGTACGCACAGGACGCCAATCGTGACGAACTCGTCGAGCCGGCGGCGCACCGGCTTTTCGCCCGGCTGCGTTCCGACGCACCCGTGGCCGTGGCCCGGGAACTCCCGGAACGGGGACCCGAAGGCGAAGCGGACGAGCTATCGGGTGCGTCTTCCGTCACCCCCGATCCGATGCCCACTTTTCGCGGTCGCACGGCCGCCGAAGGGGCTTGCGAGTGACCGGAGTGGGTCCCCGCAGGTAAAACGCACGTCAACACGAGGAACAAATGCACCAGGAAATGGGCAGATTGCCCACTTGTAGGGACGTGCAATTTGTCACCGCCGTCGCTTGACGCCTGATCGGGCGGCTAGTGTGAGCGATCCGGTGTGTCAGGCCTTCCCGGTCACGCACCACTTGCAGCGAGACCCGAGCGTCTTTTGAGGGGGAAGACGCCGCGTGGCCCCGACGGAGGAATCAGACAACCGTGGACGCGCAAGGCCGTGGGCGGGCGGAAGACATCGATCCCGCAGACCAGTGGGTACTCAACCCGAACACCGGTGAATACGAACTGCGACTGGCCCCTTCCGCACCGCAGTCAGGCGTACCCAGGCCCCGCCGGGCCACGCCCGCGGCGGCGGGTGCCAGAGCGGGCGGCGCCTCCGGGCGGTCGGCGACGGCGACGCCGGACACCCGGGAGATCCGCGAGGTCGTTCCGGGACCCGGGCGTCGCCGGGGGGCGCCCGAGGAGGAGCCGCTGCCGGGCCGTCGTGGCGGCCGGGGCAGGACGAAGGCCAAGAAACCCAAGGGCAAGCGGATACTCGTGTGGACGGGCGGCACGCTGGCCTTCGTGCTGGTCGGGGTGAGCGCCGCGGGCTACCTCTACTACCGGCACCTGAACAACAACATCACCGCCATCTCCGCCGACGGCGCCGGCACCGGCGGCTTCAGCAAGGACCGGGCGATCAACCTGCTGGTGATCGGCACGGACAAGCGCACCGGCAAGGGCAACGAGTCGTACGGCGACAAGGAGAGCGTCGGCCACGCCGACACCACGATCCTGCTGCACGTCTCCAAGGACCGGACGAACGCGACCGCGATGAGCATCCCGCGGGACATGATCGTGGACATCCCCGACTGCGAGACGACGCAGGAGGACGGCTCCAAGAAGATCATCGGCGGTTCCACCGGTGTCCGGTTCAACACGAGCCTCGGCCAGGACGGCCGCACCCCCAGCTGCACGATGCGGACCGTGACGGAGCTCACCGGGATCGTCCCCGACCACTTCATGGTGGCCGACTTCAACGCGGTGAAGACGTTGTCCACGGCGATCGGCGGCGTGAAGGTGTGCCTCGCGAAGCCCATCAAGGACTCGAAGTCGAAGCTGGACCTGTCCAAGGGCGAGCACGTCATCCAGGGCGAGCAGGCACTGTCGTTCCTGCGCACCCGCTACAGCGTGGGCTTCGGCAGCGACCTGGACCGGATCAAGCTGCAGCAGCAGTTCCTCAGCTCGATGATCCGCCAGATGAAGTCCGAGGACACCCTCACGGACCCGGGCAAGGTCATCGACCTGGCGGAGGCGGCCACCAAGGCCCTCACCGTCGACGACAAGATCGCCGACATCAAGAAGCTGGGCTCGCTCGGCCAGGAGGTCGGCAAGGTGAACACGAAGAACATCACCTTCACCACGGTCCCGGTGATCGACAACACCGACCGCGCGACCGTGCTGCCCATGCCCGGCAAGGCGGAGCAGTTGTTCGAGACGATCCGCGACGACGTCTCGCTCAGCGACGTGAAGAAGAAGGAGAAGGAGAAGCAGGCCGCGAAGCTCAAGGGCAAGCGCGCCGACGCCTCCGAGGTCCGGGTCAACGTCTACAACGGCGGTGCCGAGGCCGGCAGCGCACAGGCCACTCTCAACTGGCTGCAGAACGATGTCGGCGTGACGAAGTCCAGCCAACTCGGCAACGCGGGCAAGACGTTGTCGAAGACGACTCTCGAGTACGACCCGGACCAGGCCGACCAGGCGCGCAAGCTGGCCGATCTGATGGGTCTGTCCGCGTCCGCGCTCAAGCCCGGCGAGGGCAACAGCGAGACCAACTCCCAGGGGCTGCCCGCGATGGTGCTGATCCTGGGCAAGGACTTCAAGGGCGCCGGGGTGAAGATCAGCGGTTCGTCGTCGGCGGCGGACCTGGATGTCGAGAAGAACACGGCGGACAAGGAAAAGTGCGCCGGCTGATGACCTGACGGGGTCTTCTCGCGTCTATCAGGACGCGACACGAAGTACAGACGCCGGGCGGGCGCGAGGGTGCGCCCGCCCGGCGGGTTCCGGTGGTCATGCGGCGGCACCCGCCGCCGTAGCGACCCATGTGCGTGTCCACGTCCGGCGTTCGACCGAGCGCACAGACGCGGTACCGGTCGTGCACACGGTTGGCCGATGTCATCCGGGCAGGGCGCGGTACGCGTTCAAGAGAGCATGCGTACATCCCAGTCGGGGTCTCGGAAGTCCAACAGGAGGCGGGGGCGGCCCCGTCGGCACAGCAGGGTGGGGAGGGGCAGGGAGATGGTACGGAGCGACGTACGCGGGGACGGGGGGCGGCCGCGCGTCGAGGAACCCGGCGAGCGGGGCGGTGGCCTCGGATCGCCGGACGGCTCGTCCGGCGACGACGGGAGCGCCAGAGTCCCGGAACAGCGGGGGCGGGGCGGCGGCAGCCAGGGCGGCGCCGGAGGGCGCAGGCGGGCCGGTACGGCCGCGCCGCGCAGGCGCAGGCGTGTGCTGCGCTGGTCGGCGACGGTGCTCGCGGTGGTGATACTCGGGACCGCGGGAGCCGGTTACCTCTACTACCGGCACCTGAACGGCAACATCAAGAAGGAGAAGCTCAACCTCGGCGACACGAAGATCGCCGAGCCCACTCCCAACGCGGCGGGCCAGACCCCGCTGAACATCCTGCTCATCGGCTCCGACGCGCGGGACACCAAGGAGAACCAGAAGCTCGGCGGCGCCCGGGAGACCTTCGGCGGCACACCGCTCGCCGACGTCCAGATGCTGCTGCACCTGTCCGCCGACCGCAGCAACATGTCGGTGGTGAGCATGCCGCGCGACACGCTGCTCGACATCCCCAAGTGCACCGACCCCGACGACGGCAAGGTGTACGCGGCGAGCAGCCGGGCGATGACCAACGAGTCGCTCGGCCGCGGCGGACCCGGCTGCACGGTCGCCACCTGGCAGGAGCTGACCGGCATCCACATCGACCACTTCATGATGGTCGACTTCGCCGGTGTGGTCTCGATGGCCGACGCCATCGGCGGCGTACCGGTCTGCGTCACCGACAACATCGAGTCCCGGGACAGCATGGGCCACGGCTCCGGCCTGAAGCTGGAGAAGGGCACCACGTACATCCAGGGCAAGCAGGCCCTGCAGTGGCTGCGCACCCGGTACGGCTTCGAGGACGGCAGCGACATCGCCCGCGCCAAGGCGCAGCACATGTACATGAACTCGATGGTCCGCGAGCTGCGCGAGAACGCCACGATCACCAACCCGAACAAGCTGCGCCGGCTCGCCGAGGAGGCCACGCAGGCTCTCACCGTCGACCCCGGCCTCGGTGACGTGGCGGCGCTCTACGACCTCAGCAAGGAACTGCGCAAGGTCGAGCCGGCCCGGATCACGATGACGACGATGCCGTTCACCTATGTCGGCGCGCGCGTGGTGCCGAAGGAGGGCGACGCGGAGAAGCTGTTCCGGCTGGTGCGCGAGGACATCGCCCTCGACGGCAAGGACGCCAAGAAGGCCGCCTCCGAGGAGCCGGCCTCCGACGACCCCGCGGCGGCGGAGGACGAGATCGGCGTGCTCGTGCAGAACGGCACCCTGACGTCCGCCCTCGGCGCGGCCCCCGGCCGGGCCCACACCGTCTCCCAGCTCCTCGTCGGCGAGGGCTTCACCAAGGCGACCGCGGACTCGACCACCGCCACCACCGAGGACAAGACGGTCGTGCGCTACCCGAGCGCCGAACTGGAGGGCGACGCCCAGGCGGTCGCCAAGGCGCTCGGCATCCCGCTGAGCCAGGTGGAGAAGTCGACGAACGTCAGCGGCGTCACGCTCGTCGTCGGCGCCGACTGGCGCGAGGGCGACGCGTACAAGGCCGAGAAGGAGGACGACAAGACCCCCAAGTCGGCGGACGCGCTGAACGGCGCCGACAAGGACGCCTGCATGAAGGTCGACCCCAACTTCACCTGGTAGTCCGGCACGACGTGGGTGGGGCCCCTCCCGAAGCTCGGGAGGGGCCCCACACGTATACGTCGGTCACGTATGCGTCGGTCCGGTTCAGCTCTCGGTGAGCACGGCCGGGCGGCGGGACGCGATGACCTTCCTCGCCAGCGACTTGGGGCTGGTCAGGAAGCCGAAGCCCCACGACATGTGCATCGTGGCGAGGGCCACGGGGATCTGGAGCCGGGCCTTCAGCGGCAGGCCCCTGCCCGCCGGCACGGAGCCGGCGACGATCGCCGCGAGATAACCGCCGGGGACGACGAACCCGATCGGCGTGAGCAGTGCGCCCACCAGCAGACCGGCGGCTATCGCGCACACGGCGGTCGGCGGGGCCAGGTAGCGCAGGTTGATGGAGCCCTGGTGGTAGCGGGCGACGACATGGCGCCAACGCCCGTAGTCCTTGTACTGCTTGGCCAGCGCCTTCACGCTGGGCCGGGGCCGGTAGGACACCTTCAGCTCCGGCGAGAACCAGATGAGGCCGCCGGCCTCCCTGATCCGGAAGTTCAGCTCCCAGTCCTGGGCGCGGATGAACTCCACGTTGTAGCCGTCCTGCCGCTCCAGCGCCTCGCGCCGGAAGACGCCCAGGTAGACCGTCTCGGCCGGACCGGCCTGCCCGCCCGTGTGGAAGGCGGCGTTGCCCACGCCGATCTTCGAGGTCATGGCGGCGGCGACGGCGCGCTCCCAGTCGTTCTCGCCCTCGGCGTGCATGATGCCGCCGACGTTCTGCGCGCCGGTCTCGTCCAGGAGCCGCACGGCGGTGGCGATGTAGTTCGGCGAGAGCATGCCGTGGCCGTCGACGCGGACCACGATGGGATGGCGGGAGGCCTTGATCGCGGCGTTCAGCGCGGCGGGGGTACGACCGGTGGGGTTCGGCACGGTGTGCACACGCGGGTCTTCGGCCACGAGCTGGGCCGCGATCTCGTCCGTACGGTCCGTGGACGGACCGAGGGCGATCACGACCTCCATCTCGCCGGCGTACTCCTGCGCGAGGATCGCTTGGACGGCCCCGCGCAGATGCCGCTCCTCGTTGAGGACGGGCATGATCACAGACACGGCGGGGAGCCGCACGTCGGGCTTGGCGTTCATAGGGGGCTCACGTTACCGCGAACGGGGGACAGCGACGCGCGCCGCCCGGTCGCCGGTACGGGCCGCGCGGAGACTGCGCCTACGGTGCTCAGCGTTCCCCCGTCTCCACGACCGTGTCACGCGGAGGTGTCCCATGCCCGCACGGCCGCAGCAGCCCAGGCCCCCGGTACGCCCGAGGAAGCGGGGCTGGGCCCTGCGGGTGGCGACCACGCTGTCGGTGATGGTGCTGGCCGCCGCGGGGATCGGGCACGCGGTGGTCACCAGCCTCGACGACAAGATCGCCCGCGTCGACCCCTTCAAGGACATGAAGAACCGCCCCGAGGCGGGCCACGGCATGAACGTCCTGCTGGTCGGCACCGACGGCCGCGACCGCATCAGCGAGCAGGAGCGGCGCGCCTACCGGCTCGGCGGCGCCCCCTGCCACTGCACGGACACCATGATGATCGTCCACATCTCGGCGGACCGGGAGCGGGCCAGCGTCGTGAGCCTGCCGCGCGACTCCTACGCCGAGGTGCCCGCGCACACCGACCGCGCCACCGGGAAGAACCGCCCCGCCCACGCGATCAAGCTGAACGCCGCGTACGCGGAGGGCGGGCCCCCGCTCACCGTCCGCACGGTCGAGCACATGACCAAGGTGAAGATCGACCACTACGTCGAGGTCGACTTCACCAGCTTCATGCGGACCGTGGACGTGCTCGGCGGCGTAAGGATCTGCACCGCCGAACCGCTCAAGGACTCCTACACCGGCCTCGACCTGGCCGCGGGCTCCCACGACCTCGACGGCGGACAGGCCCTGCAGTACGTCCGCTCCCGCCACGCCGACGGCTCCTCCGACTTCGGCCGCATGAAGCGCCAGCAACGCTTCATGGCCGCCCTCATGGCCCAGGCGACGTCCTCCGGGGTGCTCCTCAACCCGATCAAGTTCCGTGAGGTCACCCGGGCCGTGCTCGGCTCGGTGCGCGCCGACAAGGAGTTCGGCACCGGGGAGCTGATCGACCTCGGCCGCGCCATGCGCGACCTCACACCCGCGTCCTCCGAGTTCACCACCGTCCCCATCGGCCGCATGGGCCATGTCGTCGAGGGACTCGGCTCGACCCTCCAGTGGGACGCCGCGAAGTCGCGCCGCCTCTTCAAGGCCCTCCGCGACGACCGGCCCCTCGCCCCCTACCGGACCCGCGGCAAGCGCGCCCTGGTCGAGGTGGCCCCGCAGCAGATCCGCGTCCAGGTCGAGAACGGCACGGCCGTCGCGGGCCTCGGCCGCCAGGTCGACCGCCAGCTGGCCGCCACCGGCTTCCGCACCACCCGCACCCCCGTGAACGCCGGGCGCACCGATGTCCGCCGGACGGTCGTCGTGCACGACCCGCGCTGGGACCGCTCGGCCCGGTCCCTGGCGACCGCCCTGCCGGGCGCGGAGCTGCGGGAGGCCCCGGGGCAGGGCCCCGTCCTGCGGGTGATCGCCGGGACGGACTTCAAGAAGGTCCGCAAGGTACGGGCCGAGGACCCCGACCAGGGCGAGTTCGGCGTGGTCACGGGCGACGAGGTGACCTGTTCCTGAAGGGCGCGAGCGGTGCTCGGCGCCCAGGGGCGGCTCAGTCGCCCAGGCCGTCCGCGATCCTCTTCTCCCGCAGCTCCAGAATCGCCTTGCGGCGGGCCAGCCGGTGCGTCCGGCGGATCTGCGCCTCCTGGTAGCGCCGCCGGTCCCGCTCGGTCTCCGGCAGCACCGGCGGCACCCGGCGCGGCTTGCCGTCGGCGTCGACTGCCGCGAACACCAGATACGCCGACCCCACCTGCTGCGGCGGCGTCGACTCGTTCCACCGCTCCGCGAGCACCCGGACGCCGATCTCCATGGACGTCCGCCCCGTCCAGTTCACCTGGGCCTTCACATGGACCAGGTCGCCCACCCGGACCGGCTCCAGGAAGGCCATCTCGTCCATGGAGGCGGTGACGGCCGGCCCCCCGGAATGGCGCCCGGCCACCGCGCCCGCCGCGTCGTCGACGAGCTTCATGATCACACCGCCGTGCACCGTCCCCAGCAGGTTGGTGTCGTTGTGGGTCATGATGTGGCTCAGGGTGGTCCGGGACGCCGAGGTCGGCTTGCCGGGTATATCGGATTCCGCTGCGGGGGCCTGCTCTGTCATGGCGTCCACCTTATGCGTGACCTCGTAAGGTCCGCTTTGCATCAGCTTGGCAACAGCCGCGCTGCGAAATTCCGGCGACCCTTGTACGGCCCACAGGGGAGCCCTGCACACTGGGGCGCATGAACGATTGGCCCGAGGGATGGTCCGACAGCAACCGCGGCGGCGGGTACGGACAGGGAAGCGCCGGCGCACACCCCGACGGGGCGCGTGTGATGCGCCAGGTCCGCCGCGGCCCGTCGGCGCCCCCTCAGGGCGGTGTGCCGCAGCAGCCGGCGTACGGCGACACGTACGACAGCTACGGCGGCGGCCCCGAGCAGTACGACAGCGGCTACAACACCGGCCAGGTGTACGGCGGCGGGTCGGGCGGCCCCGGCGGCTACGACGGCCGGGGGGAGCGCGGCGCGCCGGACTGGCGGCGCCGGATCAAGTGGACGGCGATCACCGTCACCGTGGTCCTCCTGGGCACGACGATCGGCACCTACTTCTGGGCCGACTCCAAGCTGAACCGCGAGGTCGACCTGTCGAAGGTCATCGACCGGCCGGAGGAGGGCGAGGGCACCAACTACCTGATCGTCGGCTCCGACAGCCGCGAGGGCCTGTCCGACGCGCAGAAGAAGGAACTCCACACCGGGTCCGCCGACGGCAAGCGCACCGACTCGATGATGATCCTGCACACCGGGTCCAACGGCCCGACGCTGATCTCGCTGCCCCGTGACTCGAACGTGGAGATCCCCACCTTCGTGGGCTCCGAGTCCGGCAAGACGTACAAGGGCACCGGCCGCCAGGTGAAGCTGAACGCCGCGTACGCCGAGGACGGGCCGGAGCTGCTGGTCCGGACCGTCGAGGCCAACACGGGTCTGCGCATCGACCACTACGTGGAGATCGGCTTCGCCGGCTTCGCGAACATCGTCGACGCGGTCGGCGGTGTGGAGATCGACATCCCCAAGGGCGGCCTGAAGGACACCAAGTCGGGCGCGAACTTCGAGGCGGGCAAGCAGACGCTGAACGGCGAGCAGTCCCTGGCCTTCGTCCGCACCCGGTACGCCCTCCAGCGCAGCGACCTCGACCGCACGAAGAACCAGCAGAAGTTCCTCGCTGCCCTCGCCAGCCAGACGGCGACGCCGAGCACGGTCCTGAACCCCTTCAAGCTGTACCCGACGATGAGCGCCGGCCTCGACACGCTGATCGTCGACAAGGACATGGGCCTGTTCGACCTGGCCGACATGTTCTGGGCGATGAAGGGCGTCACGGGCGGCGACGGCAAGTCCATGAACATGCCGATCTCGGGCAACGCCGGCAACGGCAACCTGCAGTGGGACACCGCGAAGGTGAAGAAGCTGGTGGAGGAGCTCAAGAACGACGAGACGGTGACCGTGTCGGACAACTGACCCGGCGGACGACGTGACCGAGGGGCATCCCGTGACGGGATGCCCCTCGGTCGTGCGGGTCGGGCCGGCCTCGGCTCAGGCCGTCGCGCCCGACATCGCCCGGCACGTCTCGGAGCAGCGGCGACACGCCTCGGCACAGCGCATCATCTGGGGATCGTCGGGCATGGACATACACGCCTCGGCGCACATGTCACAGGCGCGAGCGCACATCGCGCACATCTCGGCGCTCATCGGGGAGCGGCGCATCATCATGTCCGCGCACATACGGGTCATCTCGGCGCAGTCCATCAGCGCGCGCATGATCTGCATCTGAGCCTGACCGCCGGCCTGCATGCAGGAGCTCATGGTCTCCTCGCACACCGTGTGGCACGTCATGCACGCGTTGACGCAGTCCTGCATCTCCTTGCTCATCGCGCTCATGGTTCCGGTCTCCTGCATGGCTCCTCCAGGGGTGGGAGCGGGGGTCCGGGGCGGACCCCGTGCACTTCCGTCCTACGCCCCCCTGCCGCCACCCGCCATTGGGCGGACGCAAACATTCCGCACCATTCCCCCCACAAGTCAACGGCCCCCGGCGGGGTGCCGGGGGCCGTTCACAGGTTGCGCCGAAGGAGTTACGGCAGGTTGCGGGCCATCACGATCCGCTGGACCTGGTTGGTGCCTTCGTATATCTGCGTGATCTTGGCGTCGCGCATCATGCGTTCCACCGGGTAGTCGCGGGTGTAGCCGTAGCCGCCGAGGAGCTGGACGGCGTCGGTGGTGACCTCCATGGCGACGTCGGAGGCGAAGCACTTGGCGGCGGCGCCCTGGAAGGTGAGGTCGCTGTCGCCGCGCTCGGAGGCGGCGGCGGCCTGGTAGGTCAGGGCGCGGGCGGCGGCGATCTTCATCGCCATGTCGGCGAGCATGAACTGGATGCCCTGGAAGTCCGCGATGGGCTTGCCGAACTGCTTGCGCTCCTGGACGTAGCCCTTGGCGTAGTCGAGGGCGCCCTGCGCCACACCGAGGGCCTGGGCGGCGATGGTGATGCGGGTGTGGTCCAGGGTCTTCATCGCCGTGGCGAAGCCGGTGCCCTCCTCGCCGATCATGCGGTCGGCGGGGATGCGGACGTTGTCGAGGTAGACCTCGCGGGTCGGGGAGCCCTTGATGCCGAGCTTCTTCTCCGGCGCGCCGAAGGAGACGCCCTCGTCGGACTTCTCGACGACGAAGGCGGAGATGCCCTTGGAGCGCTTGGCGGGGTCGGTGACGGCCATCACCGTGTAGTACTCGGACTCGCCGGCGTTGGTGATCCAGCGCTTCACGCCGTTGAGGATCCAGTGGTCGCCGTCGCGGACCGCCTTGGTCTTCATGCCGGCCGCGTCGGAGCCCGCGTCGGGCTCGGAGAGGCAGTACGAGAACATGCCCTCGCCCTTGGCGAGCGGGGCCATGTACTTCTTCTTCAGCTCCTCGGAGCCGGAGAGGATCACCGGAAGCGAGCCCAGCTTGTTGACGGCCGGGATGAGGGAGGAGGAGACGCAGACGCGGGCCACCTCCTCGATCACGATGACCGTGGCGAGCGCGTCGGCGCCGGCGCCGCCGTACTCCTCCGGCACGTGCACGGCGTGCAGGTCGTTCGCGACGAGCGCTTCGAGCGCCTCGCGGGGGAAGCGTGCCTCCTCGTCGACCGCGGCGGCGTGGGGCGCGATCTTCGCCTCGGCGAGGGAACGGATCACGTCGCGGAGCATGTCGTGCTCCTCGGACGGGCGGTACAGGTCGAAATCAGCCGATCCGGCCAAGGTCTCTCACGCTCCCGATGCTAACTACCGTTAAGTAACTCAAATTTTAAAGGGCCTGCCCACCCCAGAGATACGTGAGCTTGGCGACAGGTCCCCGTCCGGTCGCGGCACCAGGGGGAATCTGCCCGGTGAGGGGCCCGGACACGCCCCGACTATGCTCAGGCAGCGCACCCGCCGCGCGCGTCGCGGCGCACCCACGGCCGTACGTCCCAGGAGCATCCATGGCCCTCAAGATCACCGTGATCGGCACCGGCTATCTCGGCGCCACCCACGCCGCGGCCATGGCCGAGCTGGGATTCGAGGTGCTCGGGCTCGATGTCGTCGAAGAGAAGATCGACATGCTGCGCCGGGGCGAGGTCCCGATGTACGAGCCGGGCCTGGAGGAGCTGCTGCGCCGGCACGTCGCCGGGATCGAGGGCTCCACCGGGCGGCTGCGCTTCACGACGGACTACGCCGAGGTCGCGGCCTTCGGCGATGTCCACTTCGTGTGTGTGAACACCCCGCAGCGGCACGGCGAGTACGCCTGCGACATGTCGTACGTCGACGCGGCCTTCGCCTCGCTCGCCCCGCATCTGACGGGCCCGGCCCTGGTCGTGGGCAAGTCGACCGTGCCGGTGGGCTCCGCAGACCGGCTGGCCGCGTATCTCGCCGAGCACGCCCCGGCGGGGGCGGACGCCGAGCTGGCCTGGAACCCGGAGTTCCTGCGCGAGGGCTTCGCCGTGAACGACACGCTGCACCCGGACCGGATCGTGGTGGGCGTCCGCAGCGAGAAGGCCGAGAAGCTGCTGCGCGAGGTGTACGCGACGCCGGTCGAGGAGGGCTCCCCGTTCGTCGTCACCGACTTCCCGACCGCCGAACTGGTGAAGACCTCCGCGAACTCCTTCCTCGCCACCAAGATCTCCTTCATCAACGCCATGGCCGAGGTGTGCGAGGCCGCCGGGGGCGATGTCGCGAAGCTGGCGGAGGCCATCGGGTACGACGACCGGATCGGGCGGAAGTTCCTGCGGGCGGGCATCGGGTTCGGCGGCGGGTGCCTGCCGAAGGACATCCGGGCGTTCATGGCCCGCGCCGGTGAACTGGGCGCGGACCAGGCGCTGACGTTCCTGCGGGAGATCGACTCCATCAACATGCGGCAGCGCGGTCAGATGGTGGAGCTGGCCCGGCAGGCGCTGGGCGGCGGCCCCTTCCTGGGCAGGCGGGTCGCCGTGCTGGGCGCGACCTTCAAGCCGGACTCCGACGACGTCCGGGACTCCCCCGCGCTCAACGTGGCCGGGCAGATCCACCTCCAGGGCGGACAGGTCACGGTCTACGACCCGAAGGGCATGGACAACGCGCGCCGGCTGTTCCCGACGCTCGGGTACGCCGACTCGGCGCTGGAGGCCGTGCGGGGCGCCGACATCGTGCTGCACCTGACGGAGTGGCGGGAGTTCCGGGAGCTCGACCCGCAGGCGCTGGGCGAGGTCGCGTCCCGGCGGCTGGTGCTGGACGGCCGCAACGCCCTGGACCCGGAGCTGTGGCGCCGGGCCGGCTGGACCTACCGAGCGATGGGCCGGCCGACGGCCTGACCGGGCCGGTGGCGGGCGACGGCCTGACCGGGCCGGTGGCGGGCGACGCCGTTCCGGCCGAGGCTCAGTCGGCCGGAACGGCGTCTGTGCTCATTCTCCATCGTTCCGGTCCCCCGTGGGTGCGAAGCGCTTACTTCGCCGGTGACTCATGGGGTGATGTCCGGCTCATCCGCCTCACTCGGCGGGCTCACTTGGCGCGGTAGCGGCGCATCTTCGCGCGGGCTCCGCACACTTGCATCGAGCACCAGCGGCCGCGTCCGGCGGGGCTGCGGTCGTAGTACGCCCAGTGGCAGTCGGCGGCCTCGCACGCCTTGAGGCGCTGCCAGGTGCCCGCCGTGAGGGCCTCGGCGACGGCCGCGGCCACGCGGGCGAGCAGGGGTGCGGGGTCGGCGGCGGGGCGCAGGCTCGCCGAGCCGTCCTCGGCGCGGACGGCGACGACGAGCGGCGCCGCGGCCAGCAGGTCCCCGAGCGGGGTCACCGCGCGGTGCGGCGGGTGTCCCGCGTGCGCGAGGCAGACGGCGCGAAGCGACTCACGCAGTTCCCGTAGGTCCGCGAGGTCCTCGGCCGCCGTCAGGGCGAGGCGGGCCCGGCCCTCCGGGGTGTCGAGGGCGTCGGCGCCCGACTCCAGGTCCAGCGTGTTCACCAGGCTCTCGATGAGGGCCAGGCCGCCGGGTGCGGGCACTCTCTCACTCATGCGTGCGACCTCATGCTTGCGACGTTACCGCCAATGGGGAAGCATGCAGTAACCGTTACTGGTTACCCGGCTCTACAGGTAACCGGATCGCAGAGCGAAGGAGAGCAGTCATGGCCATCGCCAAGCTGGATGTCGTCGTCCTGGACTGTCCCGACCCGGCCGCGCTCGCCGGGTTCTACGCCGAGCTGGTCGGCGGGGAGGTCTCGGGTGAGGGCGACTGGGTGGATCTGAGGGTGCCGGACGCGGGTGTCCGGCTGGCGTTCCAGCAGGCGCCGGACTTCGTGCCGCCCGAGTGGCCGTCGCCGTCCCGTTCTCAGCAGTTCCATCTCGATGTGAACGTGGAGGACATGGACGCGGCGGAGAAGGAGGTGCTGGCGCTCGGGGCGAAGCCGCTGGACACGGAGGACCGGGAGCGGGGCTTCCGGGTGTACGCCGACCCGGCGGGGCATCCGTTCTGCCTGTGCCGCGCCTGAGGCCGGGTGCTGACGCGGTCGTGAGGTCCGGCCGGTGAGTCGGGCCGGTGTGCCCGGCTCGGGGTCGGCCGGTGAGGGCCCGGGGCTGTCGCCCGGTCGGGCCCTCATCTCCGGTGTCAGCCGTCCAGGTCGGCGATCCGCGCCGTCGAGGCCTCGCGGCGGTCCCGGGCCGCCCGCGCCGTGAAGTCGGCGCTGCGCAGGACACGTTGGACGTTGCCCCAGGTGAGCAGGGCGAGGTCGTCGTGGGACCAGCCGCGGTGGAGGAGCTCGGCGACGAGGTGGGGGTAGCAGGAGGCGTCGGTGAGGTCCTCGGGGTGGGCGGCGCCGGAGTCGTAGGTGCCGGAGAGGCCGACGCTCTCGGGTCCGGCGATCGAGCGGACGTGGTCGAGGTGGTCGGCGACGTCGCGCACGGAGGGGCCGGTCTGCTCGGCGGTGAGCGGCACCATGCACAGGCCGTGGGCCTCGCCGAGCGCGGCCAGCAGGTCGTCGGTGAGGTTCGCGGGGTGGGGGCGCAGGGCGTGGGCCGCCGAGCGGGTGCACAGGACCGGGGCGCGGGAGACCGCGAGGGTCCGGCGGATCGTCTGCTCACCGGCGCCGGAGAGGTCGGCGAGCACGCCCACGCGGTTCATCTCGCGGACCACCTCCTCCCCGAACCGGCTGAGCCCGGCCTCGCTCGCCCAGGAGACGCCGGCGAGGGTCAGGGCCTTCAGTCCGAGGGCGCGCAGGGCGCGCAGGATGGCGAGGGAGTCGCCGAGGGCGGGGGCGCCGGCGGGGCCGAGCAGGATGGCGACGCGGCCGCAGTTGTACGCGTCGGTGACCTCGCCCGCGGTGCGGACCAGTCGCAGACCCTCGGGGTGGGCGTGGACGGCCCTGTGGACCAGGTCCACTTGTTCCAGGGTGGCGCCGACGGCCCGGTCGCCGGTCAGCGGCTCGGACAGGTGCAGCGACCAGAACAGGGCGCCGATGTGTCCCTCGCGCATCCGGGGCACGTCCGTGTCCACGCCGCTCTCGCCGAGTTCCAGGTCGTACCAGGGCAGGTGGCGCAGCACCCACGGCAGCCCGCTGTAGCCGTCGGCCACGGGGTGGTCGACGAGGAAGGCGTGTGCGTCCTCCAGCCCGTCCGACTGCTCGGCGCCCTCCGGGTCCGCGAGCCGCCCGGCGGCCTCCGGGTCGGCCTCGGGGGCCTTCGCTCCGGCGGCGGTGCCGGGCTCGGTGGCGCCGTGCTCGGCCGTGCCGTCCGGCGGGGCTATCGGCTCGGCCGCCCCGAACCGACGGCTCGGCTTCGGCTTCCGCTTCGCGGGGGCGTCGAGCCGCCCCGCCTCCGCTGTCGCTTGCAGTTCGTCCTGCAGGTCTGCCATGGCGGACCTCCGTACCCGGTCGGTGAACGCAGTCACCGTCACCGTGCCACGGGGGCCGCCCGGATTCCTGGTGGGTGCGGCGTTCGGGGGTACGGCCGCCCCGCCGCCGCCGGACGGGGGCCGTACCGCCGGCCGGGTGTCACCCGTCCAGCTGCTCCAGGGTGGCGTTCGACGGGGCCGTACGGGACTTCAGGTCGCGGGCGACGTCCTCGGCGGCGCCCAGCACACGGACCGCGTTCTGCCAGGTGAGCTTGGCGAGGTCGGTCCGGGACCAGCCGCGGTCGAGGAGCTCGGCGATCAGGTTCGGATAGCCGGAGACGTCGTTCAGGCCGTCCGGGGTGAAGGCGGTGCCGTCGTAGTCGCCGCCGATGCCGAGGTGGTCGACGCCGGCGACCTCGCGCATGTGGTCGAGGTGGTCCGCGACCGTGGCGACCGTGGCGACGGGGCGCGGGTTGCGCTCCTCGAACTCGCGGTGGACGCGCATGGCCTCGGGGGTGGTGTCGAGGTGGTGGAGGCCGTGGGCGCGCATGTTCTCGTCGGCGGCGGCGGTCCAGTCGACGGCGGCCTGGAGGACGAACTTCGGTACGAAGGTCACCATCGCCACTCCCCCGTTGCCGGGGAGGCGTTCGAGGACGTCGTCCGGGATGTTGCGGGGGTGGTCGCAGACGGCCCGGGAGGAGGAGTGGGAGAAGATTACCGGTGCGGCCGAGGCGTCCAGCGCGTCGCGCATGGTGGTCGCGGCCACGTGGGAGAGGTCGACGAGCATGCCCTCGCGGTTCATCTCCCGGACGACGGCGCGGCCGAAGGCGGACAGGCCGCCGACCGCCGGTTCGTCGGTCGCGGAGTCCGCCCAGGCGATGTTGTCGTTGTGGGTGAGCGTCATGTAGCGGACGCCGAGCGCGTACAACGCGCGTAGCGTCGCGAGGGAGTTGTCGATGGAGTGACCGCCCTCGGCGCCCATGAGGGAGGCGATACGGCCCTCGGTGCGGGCCGCCTCCATGTCGGCGGCGGTCAGCGCGGACCGCAGCCGCGCCGGGTAACGGTCGATCAGCTGCCGTACGCAGTCGATCTGTTCGAGGGTGGCGGGGACGGCGCCCGGCAGGAACGCGGAGTCCGAGGGCACGTACACCGACCAGAACTGGGCGCCGACGCCGCCGGCGTGCAGCCGGGCGAGGTCGGTGTGCAGATAGGCGCTCTGGTCGGTGGCGATGTCGCGGGCGCCCAGGTCGTAGCGGACCTGTTCGCGCAGCGCCCACGGCAGGTCGTTGTGCCCGTCGGCGACCGGGAACTCGCGCAGCAGCTCCCGGGCCTCCTCCAGCGAACCCGTCCCCGTCATCCCGGTCACTTCCTCGTCCCCCGTCGTCCCCGTCACTTGCCGTACTCCCCCGTCCTCCCGGTCGCCCGGGTCGTCGCGGCTCTCGCGGTCAGTCGTGCGTCACTTGCCGAAGCCGAAGCCGTTGCCCGCCCCCTCGACCTTGGTGCGCAGGCGCTTGCCCTTCTCGGTGGCCTGGTCGTTCAGCTCCTGCTGGAACTCCCGCATCCGGCCGAGGAGTTCCTCGTCCTGGGTGGCGAGGATGCGGGCGGCGAGCAGTCCGGCGTTGCGGGCGCCGGCCACGGACACGGTCGCGACGGGCACCCCGGCCGGCATCTGCACGATCGACAGCAGCGAGTCCATGCCGTCGAGGTACTTCAGCGGGACGGGCACGCCGATGACGGGCAGCGGGGTCACGGAGGCGAGCATGCCGGGCAGGTGGGCGGCGCCGCCCGCCCCGGCGATGATCACCTTGAGGCCCCGGTCCGCGGCCTCCTCGCCGTAGGCGACCATCTCGCGCGGCATGCGGTGCGCGGAGACCACGTCGACCTCGTAGTCGATCTCGAACTCGTCGAGGGCCTGCGCGGCGGCCTCCATGACGGGCCAGTCGGAGTCCGACCCCATGACAATGCCTACGACCGGGCTCATTCGGTGATCGTGCCTCTCAGGTATCCGGCGGCGTGACGGGCGCGCTCCAGCACGTCGTCGAGGTCGTCGCCGTAGGTGTTCACATGGCCGACCTTGCGGCCGGGCTTCACGTCCTTGCCGTACATGTGGATCTTGAGCTGGGGGTCGCGGGCCATGCAGTGCAGATACGCCGAGTACATGTCCGGGTAGTCGCCGCCGAGGACGTTGACCATGACGGTCCACGTGGCGCGGGGGCGCGGGTCGCCGAGCGGGAGGTCGAGGACGGCCCGGACGTGGTTGGCGAACTGCGAGGTGACGGCGCCGTCCTGGCTCCAGTGGCCGGAGTTGTGGGGGCGCATGGCCAGCTCGTTCACCAGGATGCGGCCGTCGCGGGTCTGGAACAGCTCGACGGCGAGGTGGCCGACGACGTCCAGTTCCTTGGCGATGCGCAGGGCCATCTCCTCCGCCTGGAGGGCGAGCGCCGGGGCGAGGTCGGGCGCCGGGGCGATCACGGTGTCGCACACCCCGTCCACCTGCCGGGACTCGACGACCGGGTAGGCGACGGCCTGGCCGTGCGGGGACCGGACGACGTTGGCGGCGAGTTCCCGTACGAAGTCGACCTTCTCCTCGGCGAGGACCGGGACCCCGGCGCGGAACGGCTCGGCGGCGTCCTCGACGGAGCGGACGACCCACACGCCCTTGCCGTCGTAGCCACCGCGGACCGTCTTGAGGATGACCGGAAAACCATCACCCTCCGCCGCGAAGGCCGCCACGTCCGCCGGGTCGGCGACGATGCGGTGCCTCGGGCAGGGCACGCCGATCGCGTCGAGCCTCGCCCGCATCACGCCCTTGTCCTGGGCGTGCACGAGGGCGTCCGGGCCGGGGCGTACGGGGATGCCGTCCGCCTCCAGCGCCCGGAGGTGCTCGGTGGGCACGTGTTCGTGATCGAAGGTGATCACGTCGCAGCCCTGCGCGAACGCGCGCAGCGTCTCCAGATCGCGGTAGTCGCCGACGACGACATCACCGACGACCTGGGCCGCGGAGTCCTGAGGGGTGTCACTGAGGAGCTTGAACCTGATGCCGAGCGGGATGCCAGCCTCGTGCGTCATACGAGCGAGCTGACCGCCGCCGACCATGCCGACTACCGGGAACGTCACACCCCCAGAGTATCGGCCATGGAATCGGCCACTCCCCGGTGTCCGGTTTCCGCCCCCGTCCGCTGTCCCGACAGCGCCTGTGAGGTGCTGCACAGGCGTTGCCCGGGACCGCTGGTTAGCATGGCGGAACCAGTGGATTTCGATCGAAGATCAACTGTTTTCGGACCGACGGGACCGACCTGGTACCGACCGAGGTACGACAGACCACCGAGCGACGGGGGCCGGCAGACGATGGGAAGCACCACCTCGGGGCCTCACGCGAAGCCCCGCGGCGTCCTGCGCCGACGGATCGACCTCCTCGTCCGTGAGGTCGCCAAGTTCGGTGCGGTGGGCGGTGCCGGGCTGCTGGTGAACCTCGCCGTGTTCAACCTCGTCCGGCACACCACCGACCTCCAGGTCGTCCGGGCCAGCGTGATCGCCACGGTCGTCGCCATCGCCTTCAACTACGTGGGGTTCCGCTACTTCACCTACCGGGACCGCGACAAGAGCGGCCGGACGAAGGAGCTGAGCCTCTTCCTGCTGTTCAGCGCGGTGGGCCTGGTCGTCGAGAACGGCGTCCTCTACACCGCGACCTATGGTTTCGGCTGGGACAGCCCGCTGCAGAGCAACATCTTCAAGTTCCTCGGCATCGGCGTCGCGACCCTCTTCCGCTTCTGGTCGTACCGCACGTGGGTGTTCCGCGCCCTGCCCGCCCGTGAGGCGGTGGCGAGCGCGGAATCGTTCCTGGAGACGGGAGCCGCCCACCCGCCCGCGCTGACCGGCGGCGGCCCGGCCAAACGCCCGGACGGCCGACGCTAGGTTTCCCGCCCTCTGCCGCCCTACCGCACGGGCCGGTCGTCGCCGGACGGGGTCCTCACCGGGGTCCGGGACAGGAAGAGGCCGAACACCGGGGGCTGCGCCTGGAGCATCTCCAGACGTCCGCCGTCCGCCTCCGCGAGGTCGCGTGCGACGGCCAGCCCGATCCCCGTGGAGTTCCGTCCGCTGATCGCCCGCTCGAAGATCCGCGCCCCGAGGTCGGCGGGGACGCCGGGCCCTTCGTCGGTGACCTCGATGACCGCCTGGTTGCCGGTGACACGGGTGCGCAGCGCCACCGTGCCGCCACCGTGCATCAGCGAGTTCTCGATCAGTGCGGCCAGCACCTGCGCGACCGCCCCCGGCGTGCCCACGGCCTGGAGGTGCCGTTTGCCGGAGCTGACGATGGCGCGGCCGACGCTGCGGTAGGCGGGCCGCCACTCCTCCAGCTGCTGCTTGATGACCTCGTCCAGCTCGAACGCGACGGCGGAGCCGTTGCGCGGGTCGCGGGAGTTCGTCAGGAGCCGCTCCACGACGTCCGTCAGCCGCTCGACCTGGGCGAGCGCGATGTGCGCCTCCTCCTTCACCGTGGCCGGGTCGTCGGTGAGCGTGATCTCCTCCAGCCGCATCGACAGCGCGGTCAGCGGCGTGCGCAGCTGGTGGGACGCGTCCGCGGCGAGGCGCCGCTCGGCGGTCAGCATGCGGCCGATGCGCTCGGCGGAGGCGTCGAGCACGTCCGCGACCCGGTCGAGCTCCGGGACGCCGTACCGCTTGTGCCGGGGGCGGGGGTCGCCGGAGCCGAGGCGTTCGGCGGTCTCGGCGAGGTCGGTGAGCGGGGAGGCGAGGCGATTGGCCTGCCGTACGGCGAGGAGGACCGCGGCGACGACGGCGAGCAGGGCGACCGCCGCGATGATCAGCAGCGTCCGGCCGACCTCGCGGCTGACCGCCGAGCGGGACTCCTCGACGGTGACGACCTCGTCCTTCTCGCCCTTGGCCTCGTGGCGGATGACGTCGCCTACGGGCTTCGCGCCGATCTCGATCGTGCGCTGGCCGGGGATCTGGATGCGCGCGTAGCGGTCGTCGCCGACCTGGTCCTCCAGGACCTCGGCGGTGATCCGCTCGTCCCCGATGATCCGGCTGTCCACGATGCTGGTCAGCTGGACCGCCTCGGACTCCACGCGTTCCTGGGCGCTGTTGCTGATCGTCCGCGTCTCGACGATGACGAGGGAGACGCCGAAGACCGCGATGACCACGAGGACCACGGCGAGGGTGGACTGGATGAGACGGCGACGCACGGCTGCCCTCCGGGCGGGCGGGTGTTCTGGGACCTTCGATTGTGCGGCACCCGGTTGGAGGTCCGGGCGGCGCCCGGACCCCGGGCGTCAGGCGGCCGCCCGGGTCCTCAGTTCTTCTCGAACCGGAAGCCGACGCCCCGCACGGTCGCGATGTACCGGGGGTTCGCCGCGTCGTCGCCCAGCTTCTTGCGCAGCCAGGAGATGTGCATGTCGAGGGTCTTGGTGGAGGACCACCACGTGGTGTCCCACACCTCGCGCATCAGCTGGTCACGCGTGACGACCCGCCCCGCGTCCCGCACCAGCACCCGCAGCAGGTCGAACTCCTTCGCGGTGAGCTGGAGCTCCTCGTCGCCCATCCACGCCCGGTGGGACTCGACGTCGATCCGGACGCCGTGCGTGGCGGGCGGCTGCTGCGGCTCGGCCGCGCCGCGCCGCAGCAGCGCCCGTACGCGGGCGAGCAGCTCGGCGAGCCGGAACGGCTTGGTGACGTAGTCGTCGGCGCCCGCGTCGAGGCCGACGACGGTGTCCACCTCGTCGGCGCGCGCGGTCAGGATCAGGATCGGCACGGTGAGGCCCTCGGCGCGCAGTCGGCGGGCCACCTCCAGACCGTCCATGCCGGGCAGCCCCAGGTCGAGGACGACCAGGTCGACGCCACCCTGCATTCCGGCGTCCAGCGCGGTGGGGCCGTCCTCGCGGACCTCCACCTCGTACCCCTCCCGGCGCAGTGCGCGGGCCAGCGGCTCCGAGATGGACGCGTCGTCCTCGGCGAGCAGTACACGGGTCATGCGCTGATGGTAGTCCGCCGAGAACCGCAGGTGGAGGGTGATCGGCAAGGCTGATTCACACCTTTGTCCGGCGGAATTCTCACCCCTGACGGCCATGATCGAATAGGTCGGGCATTCCGCCCCCGTCCGGTGAAGATCCAGCCGCGGCCGTCGAGGGTCCATGGAGATCGGGGACGGTCCGTGCGGATTTCCGCGACGGCTTCGCCTCTCGGAATGGGCACCCCGCACTACGGGGAGGCAATTCCCGGACACGCCTTCGAATGCGCGAGCACTATCGCATTCTTACCTGTGATCCGTCTCTCAATCACTTCCATTCCCTTGTCTACTCTGGCGTATGGTGATGGAACGCCTGTAGCGACACGTGGGGACCTTTGGCGGCATATATGCGCTGAAGGTCTCTTTTGTGCGCGGAGCCGGATTCTCCGGCCCCGCGGGAATGACCTGTGGCCGGCCCCCGCGCCGACGGAATCCCCTGCCGTCGACGCGCGTAGAGGACGTGGATCCCCGGTGGTGCCGGCCGCCCCTCCGACCGGGCGCCGCGCACCCTGTGCGGCGTCCCGAAGCGCAAGGAACGACCATGGCGTCCAGCCTGACGAAGGACTCGGCCGACCGGGGGACCCCCGGCGACGAGCGCACCTTCTTCGGCCACCCCCGAGGACTGGCCACTCTCTTCATGACCGAGATGTGGGAGAGGTTCTCCTACTACGGCATGAAGGCCCTTCTGCCGCTCTACCTGGTCGCGCCGAACGGCCTCGACCTGGGCGCGGCGGCGACGATCACCATCACCGCGGTGTACGGGTCGATGGTGTACCTGCTCACCCTCCCCGGCGGGTGGATCGCGGACCGCTTCCTCGGCCCGCGCAGAACGGTCGCCGTCGCGGGCGTCGTCATCATGCTCGGCCATCTGACCCTGGCCCTGCCGTCGGCCGGCGTCTTCTACCTGGGCCTCGCCCTCGTCGCCATCGGCTCGGGCCTGCTGAAGGCCAACATCTCGACCATGGTCGGCCACCTCTACGACGGCCCGACCGACCCGCGCCGCGACGGCGGCTTCACCGTCTTCTACATCGGCATCAACGCGGGTGCCTTCGCGGCGCCGCTGGCCATCGGCACGGTCGGCGAGAAGGTGGGCTGGCACCTCGGCTTCGGCATGGCCGCGGTCGGCATGGCGCTGGGCCTCGCGCAGTTCCTGCTGGGCAGCCGCCATCTGAGCGAGCGCAGCGACATCGTCCCCACGCCGATGCCCGCCGCCGAGAAGTCGGCCGTCCTGCGCAAGGCTCTGCTGTGGCTGGCCGTCCCGGTCGTCTTCTACGGCGTTGTCGGCCTCTCCGGTCACTACACGGTCAACTGGGCGGTGATCCCGGTCACCCTCATCGGTCTGATCGTCCCGATCTGGGTGATCGCCCGGATCAAGCGGGACCGCGACCTGGACGCCGCCGAGCAGTCGAAGATGTCGGCGTTCGTCTGGTTCTTCGTGGCCGCCGCCATCTTCTGGATGATCTACGACCAGGGCGCCTCGACGCTGGCGGTCTTCGCCAGCCAGTCCGCCGACAACAGCGTGCTCGGCTGGGAGTTCCCCGTCTCCTGGTACCAGTCCCTGAACCCGCTGATGATCATGGCGGCGGCGCCCGTCTTCGCCTGGCTGTGGGTGTGGCTGAACCGGCGGGGCAAGGAGCCGAGCACCATCGTCAAGTTCTCGGCGGCGCTGCTGCTGGTCGGTGCGTCGTTCTTCCTCTTCATGGCGCCGCTGGCGATCGCCGGGGACGGAGAGAAGGCCGCCGCGCTGTGGATCGCCGGCATCTACTTCGTGCAGACGCTCGGTGAGCTGACGCTCTCCCCGGTGGGCCTGTCCGTCACGACGAAGATGGCACCGGTGAAGTACGCCTCCCAGATGATGGGCGTCTGGTTCCTCGCGGTCAGCGCGGGCGACTCCGTCACCGCGCTGCTGTCCAACGAGGCCGTCGGCGGCGTCAACCTCGACCGGGCGGGCTTCGTCGCCGTCGAGGCCACCCTGGCCGCGCTCGCCGGTCTCGCGCTGTACATGTACCGCAACAAGGTCAAGCGGCTCATGGGCGACGTGCGCTGAGCCCGCCGCCCCGGCTTTCGCGCAGGGCCGCCGCACCTCGGGGTGCGGCGGCCCTGCGGGCTTCTCCGGACGTACCCGCCGCGGGCGGGGGGCTCAGCGCAGATACCGGCGCGGCATGAAGGTGAGGACCGCGCCGCCGAGCAGTGCCACCGTGCCGGCGACGAGGCCCAGCGCCTTGAGCGTGCCCTGACCGCCGCCCGCGCCCGTGTCCGCGAGTCCGCCGCCGGTGGCGCCTCCGGAGGCCGTGCCCGAGCCGGAGGCCGTGCCGCCGCCCACGGAACCGGGGGACGAGGAACCGCCCGCGGCGCCGCCCGGCTGCTCCTCGGTGTCGAGGGTGAGCGAGACCAGCGACTCGGCGGGGGTGCACGTGGTGGTCGTCCCCAGCGCCTTGATCGTCAGCACGCCGGGGGCCAGCGTGGACTCACCGCTCGCGCCCGGCTTGTAGGTGCCGGTGAGGTCGGGGATCTCCATGGGGTCGCCCGCCTTGATCGGCTCGGCGTTCGTCGGTCCCTCGACCCGGACCGAGCCCTTGTCGGCCCCGCCGAGGACGATCTCCATGGCGGGCTTCACCGAGTCCGCGGGGATGTCGGCGGGGCTGTCCATCACCGACTTCTTGAACCGCACGGTGAGGTCGAAGCTCCCGCCGTCCTTCGTGGCGTCGATCTGCACCGGCGAGACCACGCTCCGGTTGCCGATGGGCGTCACGCAGTCGTACGGCACCCGGACCTCCTTGCCGGGGAAGTCGGTCTGCCCGCCACCGCCACCGGTCGTTCCGCCGCCGCTCGCGCCGCCGCTTGTCGTGCCTCCGGAAGACGTGCCCCCGGAGGTGGTGCCCGAGGTCGTCGTACCGCCCGCGGTGGTGCCCGAGGTCGTCGTACCGCCGGTCGTCCCGCCCGCCGTCGTGCCGCCCGCGGTGGTGCCGCCCGACGACGCACCTCCGCTCGTGCCGGTGGTGCCGGTCGTGCCGCTGCCGCCCGTGGTGCCGCTCGTACCGCCCGAAGTACCGCCGCCGCCCGTGACGTCGATGGTCGCCCCGGCGGCCACCGGTACGGTCGGCGCGCACGTGGTCTGGGTCGAGAAGACGTCGATGGCGTACCCGCCGGGGGTCAGGGTCACCGCGCCGGGCGCCGTCAGTTTCAGGGTGCCCTTCATCGTGGAGAGGACCATGGCGGCGCCCTTGGGGATGGCGGGGTTCTCGCGCGGGCCCTTCATGGCGATGTCGGCGGTCTGCGCCCCAGCGGCCTTGAGCGTGCCGCTCGGCTGGACGGTGTTGGCGGGCAGGTCGATGAGGTCGGGGTTCTTGGACGCGGCCTGGACGAACTTCCACACCACCTCGACCTCGTCGCCGACCTTCGCCGACTTCGGGGCGGTGATCTCCACCTTGGTCGTGCCCTCGACGGGCGGCAGTCCGGAGATCGGCGGCGGCACGCACTTCGTCGCGTACGACACCTCGCCCGCGTACGCCGGCACGGCCGCCGCCCCCAGCAGGGCACCGGCCCCGCCGAGCATCAGGGCGACCCCGAGTGCACTGGCTCTTCGCTTCGCTCTCACGCGCTTCCCTCTCTGGTCGGAGTCGTGGGGCTGTCTTCCCTCGGTGCGGAGAGCGCCCCGGCCGCCGTGGCCCCCGGATCGGTGTCGGGGGTGAACCACGGCAGGGCCGGGGTCGTACGCGACGTGGTGCGGGCCCCGGACGGTGACGGGCGGGATCCGGCGTGCGCGCCCGTCGAGGCGCCCCACCGGGGGAGCCGGCGAATGAGTCCGGGGAGCGGTGGCCTGCGGCGGGACCGTCGGCCGGAGGCGGTGCGGCGCGGCCGGAACCGGTCCACCACCGCCAGTCCGACGCGGAACAGCGCGGCCGGGACGACGAGGCAGAGCAGGAGCCAGAAGAGGGTGACGCCCCAGGGGCGGCCCACCTCCCAGGGGTGTTCGGCGAGGACCTTGCCGCCGTAGGTGAGCGAGACCGTGTAGTCGCCGTGCGCCCCGGCGGCGAGTTCCACGGGCAGGGAGACGCGCGCCTTGCGGCCCGGCTCGATGGTGCCGCGCCACTGGTGGTCCTCCCACCGCGGCGCGTACACCCCGTGCGAGGTGCCGACCTGGAAGACGGGGTTCTCGACCGGGGAGGCGCCCACATTGCCGACGGTGAGGACGAGTTCGCGGGTGGCCGGGGCCCCGAACCAGGTCAGCAGCCCGCTCGTACCCCTCAACTCCGTGTCGGTCAGGACGGAGAGGCGTCCGCCGGTGGCCTCAGGGGGCAGCGGCTCGACCGAGTGCCCGGCGACCTGGAAGGCCGCGAAGGCCTCCGCCTTCTTCCCGGTGATGGTGGCGACGCGCACCACGCACGGGCACGGCACCGGCGGCTCCGCCACCGGCACCCTCCGGCTGAAGTCGCCCTCGGCGTCGGCCGTCACGGCCCGGCCGTCGGCGTTGGCGCAGGAGTCGGTGCCGCCCGAAACACCCCGCGACGGCGTCGACCGACCGCAGATCAGAATCATCAGCAGCGCCCTCGACCGCCAGCCGCTGCCGGTGACGGTGAGGGAACCGCCCGTCCCCGCCTGCGACTTGGACAGCGTCACGGCCGGCCCGTCCGCCGCCACGGCCGGGCCGGCCCCGCCGCCGAACGGCACGGCGACGAGCGCGAACGCCAGCGCGAGCACGACCGCCGCCACCGCTGCGGGCATCCGCGCACTCCTCACGTCACCGCTCCCGTCAGCGGCGTGCGGCCTGATTCCTGCGCGTCAACCACAGCGCCCCCGCGGCGCCCGCGAGCAGCACCGTGCCGCCGAGCGTGCCGAGGGCGACCGCCGAGTCCAGGGGGCCGGTCTGCGGCAGTTCCCCGCCCGACCCGCCGGCGCCGTTCGTCCCCCCGGAGGCCGACCCGCCGGAGCCGCCGGAGCCTCCCCCGCCCGCCGCGGTGACGTCCAGCGTCAGCGACGGCCCCGGATCGTTGCCCGGGGTGCAGGTGGTGACCGTCCCGAGGGCCTTGATGGTGAGCACTCCGGCGGTGAAGTCGACCTTGCCGGTCTTCTTCGGGGTGTACGTCCCGCTCAGGTCATTGATCTTGATGGGGGTGTTGGCCGGAACGGCCTCCTGGTTGGCCGGTCCCGCCACGGTGAGCGTTCCGCTCTCGGCGCCGCTCAGCTTGATCGTGGCGCTCGGGCTCATCGCGCCCTTGCCCAGCTCCACCGGGCTGGACGAGACGCCCTTCTGCCACGACATGGTGATCCGGTAGCCGTCGCCCCGCTTCACGCCCTTGATGTCGATGGGCGAGACCGCGGACTTGTCCCCGATCGGCGTCTTGCAGTTGTACGTGACCTCCACGACCTCGGCATGGGCCACCGGAGCGGCCATCAGCACCGCCGAGCCGGCCAGGGCCACGAGGGACGTGAGCGCGGCGGTTCGTTTCTGGTACGTCCGGTACGACACCTCGGCACCCCACATTCTGACGGAACATCAGATCGGCCGCTCAAGGTACGCCGGGGGCCTTGAGGAGGGAAGACACACGCAAGTGTCGGATGCGTGTCGATGCGTCGGGGCGGCGCTCCGGACTCAGTCGGGGCGCGCGGAGCCGCTGCCGGACTCAGTCGGGGGACGCGGAGCCGCTGGTGGGGTCAGGCCGCGGCGCTCTGCGCCACCGACGGGGGCAGGTCGCGGCGCTCTGCGCCACCGCCGGGGTCAGGTCGCGGCGCGGCTCCACCGCCGGGGTCAGGTCGCGGCGCGCTGCGCCACCGCCGGGCTCAGGCCGGGGCGCCCAGTTCCGCCCACACCGTCTTGCCGGAGGCACCCGGCGTCCGCACGACCCCCCAGTCGAGGCACAGGCGCTGCACGATGAACATGCCGTGCCCTCCGGGCCGTCCCGCCCGGTGCGGTGTGCGCGGCGCCGGATTCCCGGCTCCCCGGTCGGCCACCTCGATGCGCAGCACCTTGTTGTCGCAGCTGATCCACAGCTCGGCGGGCCCCCCGGCGTGCAGGCAGGCGTTCGTGACCAGCTCGGACACCACCAGCAGCACGTCCTCGGCCGCGGCCCGCTGGTCCGCGGTGGCGGCGGGCAGCCATCCCCACTCGTACAGCGCCTGGCGGGTGAAGTCACGGGCGAGCGGGACCACACCGCTCTCGCCGTCGAAGCTCAGCCGGCGGGACCGGCGACCGGCGGCCGTCGCCGCGGGCCGGTCCTCTCCGGGCGCCCCGGAAGCGCCGCCGACACCCGGTTCCGGGCCGCGGTCGCCCGGCGAGACAGGCCGGGTGGTGCTCATCAGCGCTTCACCTCACCGATTCACCAGTTCACGTATCAGGACTCAAGAGTGCGGGAACGGAGCCCGCCGCACGTGCTTTTTCCTGCTGTCATCCGTTGTGCCATCCGTCTTTACGTCGTGGCCGTCGAGCCGTCGGCCGCGCTTGCGACCCGTTCAGGATGTCTCCTGCCCGAGCGAACCGTCAGAACACCCACGTTTTCGGCACGAAACCTGTGACGCCAGTAACCCATCGGTCACTGTGTGACACCGGGCAGGCCCCCGCGGGCGGCCGGCCGACCGCGAGGCGGTCCGCCGAGGCACCCAGGGGGAATCCCCTAGGCGGACAGGGCCGCCTCGACGGTGTCGTGGACGGTGAAGACGGCCTCGGCGCCGGTGATCTCGAAGACCCGGGCGACCGCCGGCAGCATCCCCGCCAGATGGACCCCGCCGCCCGCGGCCTCCGCCCGGAGGCGGACGCCCAGCAGGACGTTGAGTCCGGTGGAGTCACAGAACTCCAGTTGTGTGCAGTCCACCACAAGGCGGGCGAACCCCTTGTCGAGGCACCCTTCGAGCGGCTCGCGCAACAGATCGGCGGTGTGGTGATCTAGCTCACCCGCCGGGGTCACGACGGCGCTGGCGCCCTCTTCCCGCACCTCGACCCGTAGCCGGCCCGACTGTGCGCTGCCGACCGTCCCACGGTCCATGCCGTCATCTCTCCCGACCGTCGTGGCTGCTGACTCGCCCTCGAACACTACGCCTTCTCCACACTCCCCGACACCCGAACAATCACCCGCAAATGGACATTTCGCCACAGTAGGCACTTGCGACGGTGTCCCGGAACCGGGTAGGCCTAGTAGTGACACCAATCAACACGGCCGGCTTCGGAGGCGCCGCACACCGCAGTGCACGGATTGGCATCGGCGGCCATATGCCGAGAACGATGGAGGACATCATGTCACCCCGGCTCGACGAATCGCATACCCAGAGGGCGACGTCGACACCCTCTCTGGAAGACGGTCTCGACGACATCGCCCACCCATCGGGCGACTCGCTCGCGGACCTTCCGGAGATCCCCCCGTACGACGAGGTGGGGCCGGTGGACGCACGGGCCCTGTCCAAGACCCTCTTCGAGCGCCTCGAAGCGCTCGAGGAAGGCACGCACGAGTATTCGTACGTCCGCAACACCCTGGTGGAGCTGAACCTCGCGCTCGTGAAGTTCGCCGCCTCCCGGTTCCGCTCGCGCAGCGAACCCATGGAGGACATCATCCAGGTCGGGACGATCGGCCTGATCAAGGCCATCGACCGCTTCGAGCTGAGCCGAGGCGTCGAGTTCCCCACCTTCGCGATGCCGACGATCGTCGGCGAGATCAAGCGTTTCTTCCGTGACACGAGCTGGTCCGTGCGGGTCCCGCGCAGGCTCCAGGAGCTCCGCCTCGACCTGGCCAAGGCCGGTGACGAGCTCGCCCAGAAGCTCGATCGCGCTCCGACAGTGGGAGAGTTGGCGGAGCGCCTGGGTCTCACGAACGACGAGGTCGTCGAGGGCATGGCCGCGTCGAACGCGTACACGGCCTCGTCGCTGGACGCCCAGCCCGAGGAGGACGACTCCGAGGGCGCGCTGGCCGACCGCATCGGCTACGAGGACCACGGGCTGGAGGGCATCGAGTACGTCGAGTCCCTGAAGCCGCTGATCGCCGGGCTGGCACCGCGCGACCGACAGATCCTTTCCCTCCGGTTCGTCGCCAACATGACGCAGTCCGAGATCGGCGACGAGCTGGGCATCTCGCAGATGCACGTGTCCCGGCTGCTGTCCCGCACGCTGGTCCGCCTGCGCAAGGGGCTGACCCTCGACGAGTAGCACGCGTCGGCCCCGACCAAACATTTCGGCCGGGTGCGGCAGGAGCCATGTTCCTCCCGCGCCCGGCCGAACTGTGTCCGGCCCCGGCCGCCCGCTCAGACCTCGCGTACGCCCCTGCGCCACACGCCCGTGACCAGGGGGACGCCCGGCCGGTAGGCGAGGTGGACATGGCTGGGGGCGTCCAGCAGGACCAGGTCGGCGTACGCGCCCGGAGCGAGGCGGCCGATGTCGTCCCGGCGCAGCGCCCGCGCTCCCCCTGCCGTGGCCGACCAGACCGCCTCGTCCGGCGTCATCCGCATGTCCCGCACGGCGAGCGCGACGCAGAACGGCACGGACGAGGTGAAGGACGAGCCCGGGTTGCAGTCGGTCGACAGGGCGACGGTGACGCCCGCGTCGAGCAGACGGCGGGCGTCCGGCCACTCGGCGCGGGTGGAGAACTCGGCACCGGGCAGCAGGGTGGCGACCGTACGGCTGTGGGCGAGGGCGTCCACGTCGGCGTCGGTCAGATGGGTGCAGTGGTCGGCGCTCGCCGCGTCCAGTTCCACGGCGAGCTGCACGCCGGGGCCGTGGGAGAGCTGGTTGGCGTGGATACGCGGGTGCAGCCCCCTCGCCTTGCCGGCGGTGAGGATCGCGCGGGCCTGGTCGCCGTCGAAGGCGCCCTTCTCGCAGAAGACGTCGATCCAACGGGCGTACGGGGCGCAGGCGTCGAGCATCTCGCCGGTGACGAGGTCCACGTACGCGGCGGGGTCCTCGGTGTGGTCCGGGGACACGATGTGCGCGCCGAGGTAGGTCACCTCGTCGGTGTGCCGGGCGGCGATGCGCAGGGCCCGCGCCTCGTCCTCGACGGTCAGGCCGTAGCCCGACTTCGTCTCGAAGGTGGTCGTGCCCTGGCGGAGGGCCTCGCGCAGGTAGCGGGTGAGGTTCGCCTCCAGTTCCTCGTCGGTGGCGGCGCGGGTGGCGGCGACGGTGGTGCGGATGCCGCCCGCGCTGTAGGCCCTGCCGGACATCCGGGCGTTGAACTCGGCGGTCCGGTCGCCCGCGAAGACGAGGTGGGAGTGGGAGTCCACGAAGCCGGGGAGCACCGCCCGGCCACCGGCGTCGACCCGATTGTCAGTGGCGGGTGCTTTGCTTCGTTCACCGGTCCACGCGACGCGTTGACCGTCGATGACGAGTGCCGCGTCCCGGATCAGGCCGAGAGGGGATCCGTCGCCGAGAGAGGGGTCGTTGGTGACCAGGGCAGCGATGTTGGTGATGAGCGTGCTGGCGGTGCTCGCGGAGTGGGCGGGACTGTCGGTCGTCGGGCTGCTCATGGCGTCCTTGGTGGCCTTCTCGGCGGTCGGGTCGGGTGCGGGCTCTGCTTCGGGTGCGCGGGCGGGCCTCATCCGCGCAGGGCTGCGACGGCCTCGGCGAGCGCCTTCGGCACATCCGGTACGAGGGCGTGCGCCCCGTCCCGGACGACGTGCCGACCGCCCACGACCGTGTGCGACACGTCTGCTGCCGACGCGGCGAATACAGCCGTCTCCGCGCCCAGCCGTGGAAGCGGGCCTGCCGTCCTGACGGAGTCGAGGGCGATCGTCGTGAAGTCGGCGAGCGCTCCGGGCTCCAGGGTGCCCGCCTCGTCCCAGCCGAGCGCCGCGTGACCGTCGGCCGAGGCCGCCCGCAGGAGGGCCGCCGCCGTCCAGTGACCTCGGGTACGGCTGCGGAGCCGTTCGTTCAGCTCCATCGCGCGTGCCTCTTCGAACAGGTCGATGACGGCGTGGCTGTCGGAGCCGAGGGAGAGCGGGGAGCCGGCCCGTTGGAGGGCGACGGCCGGTCCGATGCCGTCGGCGAGGTCGCGTTCGGTGGTGGGGCACATACAGGTGCCGGTGCCGCTGCCGCCGATCAGCGCGATGTCGGTGTCGGTGAGGTGGGTGTTGTGGACGCCGGTGGTGCGGGGCCCCAGGACCCCGTGGTCGGCGAGGAGTTGGGCGGGGGTGCGGCCGTGCGCCTGCCGGCAGGCGTCGTTCTCGGCCGTCTGCTCCGACAGGTGGACGTGCAGCGGGGCCCGCCGCTCCTCGGCCCAGCGGGCAACGGTCGCCAGTTGTCCGGCGGGCACGGCCCGTACGGAGTGGACGGCCGCCCCGATCCGCGCGTGATCCCGTTCCTTGAGAACAGAACAGCGTTCGGCCCAGGCGTCCGCGGTGCCGTCGGAGAAGCGGAGCTGGTGCCGGTCGGGTGCCTGGCCGAAGCCGGAGGAGAGATAGGCGGTGTCGAGGAGGGTGATCCGGATGCCGGCTTCGGCGGCGGCCGCGATCAGGGCCTCGCCCATGGCGTTCGGGTCGGCGTAGGCGGTGCCGCCGGGTGCGTGGTGGACGTAGTGGAACTCGCCGACGGCGGTGATGCCGGCGAGCGCCATCTCGGCGTACACGGCCCGGGCGAGCGCGTGGTAGCTGTCGGGCGTCAGCCGGTGCGCCACCTGGTACATGACCTCGCGCCAGGTCCAGAAGGTGCCCGAGCCGACCTGGACGGTGGCGCGCAGGGCCCGGTGGAAGGCGTGGCTGTGGGCGTTGGCCAGTCCGGGGAGGGTGAGCCCCCGGAGGGGCTCGGCGCCGGGGGGCGGGGTGGGGGTGCCGGTGTGGACGGCGGTGACGCGGCCGGCCCGGGGGCTGCCCGGCCCGGCCACGGTCAGGGTCACACCCGGCTCGACGTCGCTGCCGAGCCAGGCGTGTTCGAGCCAGTAGGTCGTCTCCGTCACCTGCGGGCCAGCCCTTCCAGTACGTCGGCGAGCGCGGTCACCCCGGCCAGGCAGTCGTCCTCGGCGGCGTGTTCGGCCGGGGAGTGCGAGACGCCCGTGGGGTTGCGTACGAACAGCATGGCGGTCGGGACGTGTCCGGAGAGGATCCCGGCGTCGTGTCCGGCGCCGGTCCCGAGCACCGGCACCTTCAGCTCGGCGGCGCCCCGGCCGAGGATGCGGGCGAGTTCGTCGCGCAGGGCGTGCTCGAACTCGACGACCGGGGTGAAGGACTCGCGGACGACGTCCAGTTCGACCCCGTGGAGCCGGGCGTGGTCGCGGGCCGCCTCCTCGATCGCGCCGACGACCGTGTCCAGCGTCTCCTGGTCCTCGGCGCGGGAGTCGAGCCAGCCGCGGACGAGGGAGGGGATGGCGTTCACCCCGTTGGGCTCGACGGAGATCTTGCCGAAGGTGGCGACCGCGCCGGCGAGCCGGGCCTCGCGGCGGGCGGCGAGCACGGTCTCCGCGTACGACAGCATGGGGTCGCGGCGGTCGACGAGCCGGGTGGTGCCCGCGTGGTTGGCCTCGCCCCGGAAGTCGAAGCGCCACCGTCCGTGCGGCCAGATGGCGCTGGCGATCCCGACGGCGTCGCCGGACAGGTCCAGTGCCCGTCCCTGTTCGACGTGCAGTTCGACGAACGCGCCGATCCGGGCGAGCCGTTCGGGGTCCGCGCCGATGCCCTCCGGGTCGTACCCGGCAGCCTCCATCGCCTGCGGCAGGGTCACCCCGTCGCCGTCGGTCAGCCGGTGCGCCTGTTCGACGGTCAGCTGCCCGGAGCTGAGCCGGGAGCCCACACAGGCGAGGCCGAAGCGCGCGCCCTCCTCGTCGCCGAAGTTCACGATCCCGATCGGCTTGTCGAACCGGGCGCCCCGGGCGCGGAGTTCGTCGAGCGCGGCGAAGGAGGACACGACGCCGAGGGGGCCGTCGAAGGCCCCGCCGTCGGGTACGGAGTCGAGGTGGGACCCGGTGACGACGGCGTCGCCCTGCCGGGGGTCGCCCAGCCAGGCCCACTGGTTGCCGTTCCGGTCGACCTCGTGGGTCAGCCCCCGGTCGCGGGCCTGCTCCTCGAACCAGGCCCGGCACTCGGCGTCCGCGCCGGTCCAGGCGAACCGCCGGTATCCACCGGAGTCGGGGTGCCGCCCGATGGGGAGCAGATCGCGCCACATCTCGTGGAAGGAGGCGCCGCCGGGCCCGGCCGGGCCCGTGGACGCCGGTGAGGCGGCGGCTCCCGCCGGGGAGCCGCCGTCGCGGCCGCCGTGGCTCGGGGTCACGCGTCCTCACCCTCGCCGTGCGCGGCTTCGGCGCCCTCGCGCATCGGCACCCGCACGCCCCGCTCGTCGGCGACCGACTCGGCGATGTCGTAGCCGGCGTCGACGTGGCGGATGACGCCCATGCCGGGGTCGTTGGTGAGGACGCGGCGGATCTTCTCGCCGCCCAGCTTGGTGCCGTCGGCGACCGTGACCTGGCCGGCGTGGATCGAACGGCCCATGCCGACGCCGCCGCCGTGGTGGAGGGAGACCCACGAGGCGCCGGAGGCGACGTTGACCATGGCGTTGAGCAGCGGCCAGTCGGCGATCGCGTCCGAGCCGTCGAGCATGGCCTCGGTCTCGCGGTAGGGGGAGGCGACGGAGCCGCAGTCGAGGTGGTCGCGGCCGATGGCCAGCGGGGCGGCCAGTTCACCGCTCGCGACCATGTCGTTGAAGCGCTCGCCGGCCTTGTCGCGCTCGCCGTAGCCGAGCCAGCAGATGCGGGCGGGCAGGCCCTGGAAGTGGACGCGCTCGCCGGCCATCCGGATCCAGCGGTGCAGGGACTCGTTCTCGGGGAAGAGGTCGAGGATCGCCTTGTCGGTCCTGGCGATGTCGGCGGGGTCGCCGGACAGGGCGGCCCAGCGGAAGGGGCCCTTGCCCTCGCAGAACAGGGGGCGGATGTAGGCGGGGACGAAGCCGGGGAAGGCGAAGGCGCGGTCGTACCCGGCGAGCTGGGCCTCGCCGCGGATGGAGTTGCCGTAGTCGAAGACCTCGGCGCCGGCGTCCTGGAAGCCGACCATGGCCTCGACGTGCCGGGCCATGGACTCGCGGGCGCGGGTGGTGAAGCCGGCCGGGTCCTTGGCGGCGTAGGAGGCCATGTCGTCGAAGTCGACGCCGACGGGGAGGTACGACAGCGGGTCGTGGGCCGAGGTCTGGTCCGTGACGATGTCGATGGGGGCGCCCATGGCGAGGAGCTGCGGGACGAGGTCGGCCGCGTTGCCGAGGACGCCGATGGACAGCGGGCGGCGGGCGTCACGGGCCTCGGTGGCAAGCCGCAGGGCGTGGTCGAGGCTGTCGGCCTTCACGTCGAGGTAGCGGTGTTCGATACGGCGCTCGATCGCGCGGGGGTCGCAGTCGACGCAGAGCGCGACGCCGTCGTTCATGGTGACGGCGAGCGGCTGGGCGCCGCCCATGCCGCCGAGGCCGGCGGTGAGGGTGATCGTCCCGGCGAGGGTGCCGCCGAACTTCTTGGCGGCGACGGCCGCGAAGGTCTCGTAGGTGCCCTGGAGGATGCCCTGGGTGCCGATGTAGATCCAGGAGCCGGCGGTCATCTGGCCGTACATGGTCAGGCCGAGCTGTTCCAGTCGGCGGAACTCCTCCCAGTTCGCCCAGTCGCCGACGAGGTTGGAGTTGGCGATGAGGACGCGCGGGGCCCACTCGTGGGTCTGCATGACGCCGACGGGGCGGCCGGACTGGACGAGCATCGTCTCGTCCTGCTTGAGAGTCCGCAGGGTGCGGACCATGGCGTCGAAGGAGCGCCAGTCGCGGGCGGCCTTGCCCGTGCCGCCGTAGACGACGAGCTTGTCGGGGTGCTCGGCCACCTCGGGGTCCAGGTTGTTCTGCAGCATGCGGAGGGCGGCTTCCTGCTGCCAGCCCAGGGTGCTCAGTTCCGTACCGCGCGGGGCTCGAACAGGGCGGGGTCCTGACACGGGTCTGCCTCCTCGATTTACAGCAACTATTCACATCCTCGCTCGATGAATAGAGCTAGTCAATACGCCCGTACGCCAGCGACAGGCGCGCCGTGGATGTTTGGCTGGACACACTGGGTGCATGGGCCCGGGAACGACACCACCACGGGGGGACGAGATGGGAGACGCGACGCGCGGGGCCGACGGGACGGGGCCCGCCGCCCGGCGTGACGGGGCGGCGGAGGATCCCGCCGCGCGGCGGGGGAGCACGGCCGGGGACCGCGCCCCCCGGCCGGACGGGGACGCCGAGGCGGACGCCGAGCGCACGCTCCGGCTGTTCGAGACGGACGACGAGCGCGCGGCCCGGCGGGACGACGCCGTGCGGGCGGCCGTGGAGCAGGGGCTGCTCGGGCCGGGCACCCCGCTGATCGGACTGCTGGACGTCGCCGGGATCCGGGCGTCGGCGGCGGCGCTGCGGCGGGCGTTCGACGAGGTGACGGCGCCCGGCACGCCGGTGCTGCACGCGTTCGCGGTGAAGGCGACACCGCTGGTGCCGGTGCTGCGGCTGCTGCGCGAGGCGGGGATCGGCGCGGAGGTCGCGAGCGCCGGTGAGCTGGCCCTGGCGCGGGCCGCCGGGGTGTCGCCCCGGCAGACCGTGCTGGACTCGCCCGCCAAGACCCCGGCGGAGCTGCGGGAGGCGCTGGCGCTGGGCATCGCGGTCAACGCGGACAACCCGCAGGAGCTGGACCGCCTCGACGCGCTGGTCCGCTCGGCCACCACCCGCTCCCCCCTCGGCGTCCGGGTGAATCCGCAGGTGGGCGGGGGTGCTATCGACGCGCTGTCCACCGCGACGGCCACCTCGAAGTTCGGGGTGCCGCTGCGGGACGAGGGCGCCCGGGAGTGGGTCGTACGGGCGTATCTGGAGCGGCCCTGGCTGAGCCGGCTGCACGCGCACTCCGGGTCGCAGGGCATGCCGCTGTCGCTGATGACCCGGGGGATCGCGGAGACGTACGAACTGGCCGAGGAGATCAACCGGCGGATCGGGCGGCAGCAGATCGACACGATCGACATCGGCGGCGGACTGCCGGTGAACTTCGCGTCGGAGGCGGCGACACCGACGCACGCGCAGTACGCGCGGCTGCTGGCGGAGGCGGTGCCGGGGCTGTTCGACGGACGGTACGGGCTGGTCACCGAGTTCGGGCGGTCACTGCTCGCCAAGCACGGGACGGTGGTGGCGCGCGTGGAGTACACCAAGAGCGCGGGCGGGCGGGCCGTGGCGGTCACTCACGCGGGGGTCCAGGTGGCGGCGCGGACGGTGTACGCGCCCGGGGCGTGGCCGCTGCGGATCGCGGCGTACGACAGCAAGGGCCGGGTGAAGGAGGGACCGGCGGTCGTGCAGGACGTGGCGGGACCGGCCTGCTTCGCCGGCGACCTGCTCGCCCGGGGGCGCTCCCTGCCGCGCCTCGAACCGGGGGACTACGCGGCGGCGTTGGACACCGGGGCGTACTACTTCGCACACCACTACGGGTACAACTCGCTGCCGAGGCCCGCGATCTACGGCTACGCGCCCGGTGAGGGCGAGGGCGGGGTGCGTTTCGCGGTGGTCCGGCGGGCCCAGACGGCGGAGGAGATCGTCGCGGAGTCGGGGGGCGGGGAACGGTCGGGGCTCCTGGGGCTCTGACACCCGTCCACCACCTGACAGATGCCGTGCGGCGGGCGGAAGTCCGCGGAAGTCGTCCGCGGCCCGTCGCGCGGTTCCCCGCGCGTTCGCCAAAGACGGGCGCGCGCGGGATGCCGGACGCTTCACTCCGCACGCCCCGCGCTCCCCCCACAATGGTCGGTGCCTCCGGCGGTGCGCCCCGGGCCCGTATGCGCGCGGCCCGCATACCCCCACCTCAGCGCACCGACCGCCCGCGCGGACCTCAACAGCGGTGAAAATGAGGCAAGTCGACCCACCTTAGTCACCTCTCCGCATGTTCCGCTGGAAAATGCCAGATCGCTCACCCCTCGTGCACACGTTGCGTAGCGTCTGCGTCACTCAGCCGAACCGCAGGCAGGAGGGGAGCCACGGTGCCCGGAATCGACGAGTGTCTGGTGGAGGCCATGAGGCTGCCCGGTGCCCTGGGCGCCGCGGTGGTCGACTGGACCAGCGGACTGGCGCTGGGCACGGTCGGGGACGCACCCGGCGGTGACCACGAGACGACCGCGGCGGAGGCGGCGGAGCTGGCCCGGCTCGCGGCGGAACACCGGGCGTTCGCCCCGGAGGAGGGTTCGGACTGGTCCGGGGCCGATCTCCCGGTCGAGGACCTGATCGTCAGCAACCGGGACACGTACCACGTGCTGCGGTTCGTGCGGACGACGTTCGACAGCAGTGTCTTCCTGCATCTGTGGCTGGCCAGGTCGGACGGCAATCTCGCGCTGGCCCGGATCCGGCTGGGCGAGATGGCGGGGCGGCTGGTGCTGGCATGAGCGTGATCACCACGTCGGCTCCCCCGCTGCCCGTGCGCGGCGAGCGCACCCGGCACGCCGTCTCCCCCATGCTGCACCGGCTCGCCGCCGAGCGGGCCACCGGTGTCCTGCTGCGCGAGTCCGGCTCGCTCTATCTGTCGGACGGCGAGGTCGTGCACGCCGAGAGCCCCCGCTCCCCCGGGCTCGACGTGCTGCTCAGCGCCGGGGGCGTCCTCGACACCGACGGCTGGCGGGAGGCCGTCGACACGGCGGGGGCCGGGCTGCGGGTCGGACGGTTCCTCGTCGACAGCGGCCGGGTCACCAAGGGCACGCTGGAACTCTGCCACGCGGGCGCCATGTTCGACGCGGCGTACTTCGTGCTGGGGCCGAGCAGCGCCCCGGCCCGCTTCCGCTACGGGGCCGCGCACTGGCTGGGACCGATACGTCCGGTGCCGGTGGCCGCGATCACGCGGGAGGCGCTGCGCCGCAGGGACCTGCTGCACCGCATCTGGCCCGACGCGGCGGCGGACGACGCCCCGCTGATGCGGGCGGTCGGCCTCTCCTCCCCACCGGTCCCGATCCGCCAGGGAGCCGTGCTCGACCAGATCAACGGCTTCCGCACCGCCGCCGACATCTCCCTGACCCTCGGCCGCCCCACCTTCCACACCCTGGTGGCCGTCCGCCGGCTGGCCGCGGCGGGCCTCATCTCCCCGGCGCCACCCCACCCGTCCAGAACCCCACCGGCACCGGACACCACCCCGGGCCACACCGCACCCGCACCGGACACCCCACCGTGCCCCGCCGTGCCGGCACCGGAGCCCGCCGCGCCGACACCGGCCACCGCCCTGTACGCCACCCCTTGCGCCGCGCCGCACCCCGGCGCGTACGGCGCCCCCGACCGCCCCGCGGGCGGCTCCCCGGCCGGGACGGCCACCGCTCCCGGCCCCACTCCGCCGAAGCGGGCCGAGGCACCGGGCCCCACCCCGCCGCACCCCGACCCCGTCCCCGTCCCCGCACCGCCGTGGCCGCTGGTCACCGCCGACCCCGACATCGCCCTACTGCAAAGGCTCAGGGATGCGCTGGAGGCCCTTTGAGCGGCAGCGGGAGCGCCCCGCCGAGAGGAGACTACCCATGGCCGCCGAGGCGGAAGTCCTCGACGAACTGCACCGGTTGCGGGCCCGTGTGCCCCAGCTGACCGGGGCGCTCGCGGCCAGCGTGGACGGGCTGGTGCTGGCCCACGACACCCCCGGCGTGGAGCCGGAGGGCCTGGCCGCACTCACCGCCGCCGCCCTGGGCGTCGCCGTACGCATCACCGACGCGGGCGGCCGGGGCGACCTCCGCGAACTGCTGCTGCGCGGCGAGCAGGGCTATGTGGCGACGTACGCGGCGGGCGCCTCCGCCGTGCTCACGCTGCTCGCCCAGGACCGGGTCAACGTGGGCCGGCTGCACCTGGAGGGCCGGCGGACCGGCACCCGTATCGGGGAGCTGGTGGACGCCTCGCCCCGACGCGCGGCCGACCCGGTCGCCGGCCGGGCCGCGATCAAGACCCCGGCCGACACGACCGGGCGGAGCCCGGCCAGGTCCCTCGCCCAGACCACGCCCCCGGGCACCGAACCGACCACGTCGCAGACGCCGTCCAGGGCCACGGTCAGGTCGACCATGCCCCGCCGGACGCCCGGCGCCACGACCGCACGATCCACCCCCCGTACCGCTCCCAACGCACCGACCACGTCAGAGAGTTGAAAGGACCGCACACCATGGCGAACACCGAGACCGCACTCAAAGAGGCCCTCGCGTCGATCGAGGGCGCGACCGGCGCCGCCCTCGTCGACTACACCAGCGGCATGGCACTGGGCACGATCGGCGGCAGCAAGGGCTTCGACCTCACCGTCGCCGCCGCCGGCAACACGGACGTCGTCCGCGCCAAGTTGCGCACCATGGAGCACCTCGGCCTCAAGGGCGAGATCGAGGACATCCTGATCACCCTGTCCGACGCCTACCACCTGATCCGGCTGCTCACCGGCCGCGGCGGCAACGGCCTCTTCCTGTACCTGGTGCTCGACGCCAAGCGGGCCAACCTGGCGATGGCCCGGCACCAGTTGAAGAGGATCGAGGCGGAACTGGAGGTCTGACCCCCCGAACGCCCACCCACGAGGCGGCGCCCCCCACCGGGGGGCGCCGCCCAGGCATGCCGAGCCGCCCCCTCGGCTACCGTGTCCGCCTCAGGTCGAGAGGAGAAGGTGACGGTGCGCGGAGCGGTACGGGGGGCGGTGCTCGCCCAGGTGGTGGTGCTGGCCGGGCTGTTGGCGGGGTGCTCGCAGCCGGCGGAGGACGATGTGACCAAGCCGTCGGCCTCGGGCACCGGGGCGGCGGGCTCCGCCGGCTCCGGCAAGGGCGACGACGTCGCCGCGAGCGGCGGTTCGGTGGGCGCGGCCGGTTCCGCCTGCGAGCTGCCGGTCGCCTTCGACACGGCGGAGAACTGGAAGGCGGAGGCCATCGACCCCGGCACCGCGGAGGGCGGGGACGAGGTCGCCGCCGAACTGGCCGAGGCCCTGCTGCACCAGGGCACCTTCACCGCCGCGTGCGAGATCGACGCCAAGCCCGCCGGGAACCTCGGCTTCATCCGGGTGTGGACCGGCGAGGCGGGCGCGAAGGCCGACGACGCGCAAGCGCTGCTGCGGGAGTTCGTGAAGGCCGAGGGCGACACCAGCAAGGCGAAGTACAGCGACTTCTCCTCGGACTCCGACGTCTCCGGCGCCGAGGTCGAGTACCTCTACACCAGTGAGGCGCTGGACGAGACGAAGAAGGAACGGGCCTTCCTCACCGTGACCGCCGACGGCCCCGTCGTCGTCCACCTCGGCGGCCTCGACACCGGGGAGCACGAGGACATGCTCCCGGCGTACGAGTTGGCCAAACGGACGCTGCGCGCCACCTGAGCCGGACCTCTACCGCTTGCCTGGTGAGGGCCTCCTACGCCCGCCCGGCCGCCGCCGCCGTCCTCGTGGGGCGCCTGCCGCCGCCGGGGGCCGCGTCGCCCGCTGCGGCGCCCGTCGACCGGTAGGCGGTGACGCGCTTGCCGGCCGGGGCGCCACCGCGGGGGGAGAGCCAGTCCACGCGGACCCACAGCAGGTGTCCGTCGGCGCGCTCGCGGCGGCCGAGCCGGCCCGCCTTGAGCCACAGGCCGGCACCGGCGCCGGCCAGCAGCATCCCGCCCGCCGCCGGGACGGCGAACGACGAGGCGAGCGCCGCGGCGAACGCGAGCAGCAGCCACCAGCGGTGTCCGCGCCGCCAGTTCCGCAGGGTCACCGCGCGGTCCTGGAGCACATCGTGCTTGCCCGCCCGCGCGGCCCCGCGCGCCAGTTCCGCGTACCGTCCCCGCCGCGACGCCGCGACGACCACGGCCGCCACGATGAACAACGCCGCCCCGCCGAGCACCCCGATCCGCCGTCCGGTCATCCCCGACGGCACCAGACCGGCACCCGCCGCGATCATTCCGAGCCACCCCATGGGTGCCGCCCCGGCCCGCACCACGACGGCCACCCGAGCCAGCCCCTGTCCTCCGCGTGCCACTCTCCCGCCTCCCGTGTCCCAGGTTCGGTTTCCCTGTCGTACGTCGGTCACCAGGCACGTTAACCAGCGAAGGTGAAACGCGCCTGAGAAAGCGGGATACCACTCACCGGGCCGGAACCCAAGGGGTTCTACTCCACGAAGAGTCCCCGGGCGGCGGCCTTCGCGTCGAACTCCTCCAGGCGCGCCTGCGCCTCGGGCAGGTCGTCGCACATGGCCTCCAGCAGCACCCGCCCGAGCAGCATCGGCGCGCAGGCGGTGTCGAAGGCCAGGCCGGTCCCGACGGCGGCGGGGAGCAGCAGGTCGGAGACCTTGGCGACGGGCGCGAACGCGGAGTCGGCGACGCTGACGACCGTCAGCCCGGCCTCCTTGGCGTACGCGAGGCTGTCGACGACCTCGCGCGGGTGCCGGGGCAGCGCGAAGCAGAGCAGCGCGGTCGCCCCGGCGCGTACCGTCGCGTCGATCCGGTCGTGGAGCATGCTGCCGCCCTCGTGCAGCAGCCGTACGTCGGGGTGGACCTTCCCGGCGAAGTACGCGAAGCCGTACGCCTGGGCGGCGGCGGCCCGCAGGCCGAGGACCGGCAGCGGCCGGGACGCGGCGAGCAGCCGCCCGGCGCGTGCCACCGGAGCGGGGTCGGCGAGGACCTCGGCCAGGTGGCGCAGGTTCTCGATCTCGGCCTCGACGGCCTGCTGGTACTCGTTGAGGGCGGCGGCGGCCGAGGCCGGTTCGGCGGGCGCGACCTCGCGCAGGTGCCGGCGCAGCGCCGGGTATCCGTCGAAGCCGAGCGCCACCGCGAACCGGGTCACCGACGGCTGGCTCACCCCGGCGAGTTCCGCCAGTTCCACGCTCGACAGGAACGGCACGTCGGCGGCGCGCCGCACCATGCTGTGGGCGATCCGCCGCTGAGTGGGCGTCAGCCGGTGCCCCTCGAACAAGGTCTGGAGGCGCGCGGCGGGGCTGTCCGCACCGCCCGCCGCCCCCGTGCCACCGGTGTTCCGCTCGGCGCTCATGACGCGCTCCCCTTCCGCATTGCGCCTCCCTCGATCAGCGCAGCGCAACACCCACCCTATTCAGTCGCCGAGAAGTCTGCATGAGCCTATGCATCATCGTTCTCGGGGGGCCGTGCGTGCCGGGTCTGCTCGGCCCCCGGTCCCGCCCGCGCGGCCGGGGACGGCCAGGCCCGTGGGGCGCCTCCCGCGTGCGGGCGGCGCCCCAGGGGCCGTGGCGATCAGAAGCGGTCGGCCATCCCCGGGATGCCCGGGGGCGTCGGGATCGGCAGCGGGTTGGCGGTGGCGCGCTCCTCCGCACCGGGACGGGCCTTGCAGGTGATGTCCTTCGCGGGGAGCTTGCCGGTGGTCAGGTAGGCGGTGGCCGTCTTGTCGGCGCACGACTTGTTGCCGTAGATGCCGTGTCCGACGCCTCCGGCGACGGTGACCATCTTCGAGCCCCTCATGACGCGGCGCAGGCCCTGGCCGCTGGTCAGCGGCGTCTGGGAGTCCCACTCGTTCTGGAGGATCAGCGCGCCGACCTTGTTGTCGACCTTGGTGGCGGGCTCGCTGCCCTGCTTCTTCCAGAAGGCGCACGGCTTGATGGAGGAGGCGAAGTCGCCGTACAGCGGGTACGTGGCCTTGTCCTTGATCGCGTCCTCGCGGTACTGCTCGGGATCGCGCGGCCAGTCGCGGGTGTCGGCGCAGACGACGGCCCAGAAGGCGGCGTCGTTGTTGTCCTTGGGCACGGCCCGGCCGAAGGACGGCGGAACGGGCTCGGGCGTCCTGGGCTTGCCGGTGCCGGCCGACGGGGTCTTGTCCGCGGCCTTCTTCAGTTCGACGACCGCTTCGGCGACGTCGCGTGTGCCGCCGAAGAACATGGCCCGCAGGCCGGAGCGGATGTCGTCCCCGGTCAGCAGCGTGCCGTCGAGGTCGATGGGCTTGCGGTCGGCCCGGGCGACCAGGTCGTAGAAGGTCGCGCGGACCGCCTCGGGAGTGGCGCCCAGCTTGTACTTGGCGTCCCTCTCGGCGGTCCACTCGGTCCAGCGGGTGAAGGCGGGCTCGGCGCCCTCCGCCCAGACCTGGATCATCCCGCGCCAGATCCGGGCGGGGTCGACGGCGCTGTCCAGCACGAAGCGGTCGGAGCGCTTGGGGAACATCTGCGTGTAGACGGCGCCGAGATAGGTGCCGTAGGAGTACCCGAGGTAGGAGATCTTCTTCTCACCGAGCACCGCGCGGATGACGTCCATGTCCCGGGCGGTGTTGCGCGTGGTGAGGTGGCGCAGCTTGTCGCCCTGCTTCTTGTCGCACTTCTCGGCGACGGTCCGGGCCCACTTGACGTCCTTGGTGAACGTCTCGGCCTTGTACGGCCGTTCCCAGTTCCGCTCGCCGGACGTCAGGCCGCACCCGACGGGGGAACTCAGGCCGATGCCCCGCGGGTCGAAGCCGACGAGGTCGTACGTGTTCTTCACCGACTTCGGCAGTTCGCGGGCCATGTAGTACGGCATGTCGACGCCCGGGCCGCCCGGGCCACCGGGGTTGAGCAGGAGCACACCGCGCCGTTCCTTCTTGGTGCTCGTCCGCATCCGGGATATCTCCAGGTCGAGCTTCTTGCCGCCCGGCTTGGCGTAGTCCTGCGGCACCTTGATCGTGGCGCACTGGAGGGAGGCGGGCAGCGACTTGTCGCAGCGGTGCCAGGAAGGTTTCTGCTTGAGGTAGGGGCGCAGGGGGTCGCCCGCGGCGGATGCGGCGGTCGGGGTCAGCACGGGGACCAGCGTGGTGACGGCGCTGACCGCCACGAGGAGGGCTATTCGGCTGTTGCGCACGCGTGTGGCGTCCTTGGGTCGGTGGGTGAGGGACGCGACCCATCCTGTCGAGCACGGAACGTGGATTGATCCTTCCACGGGACGGAGTTCCTCCCCCCTTGGGGGGAGGGCGAGTTGGCGCCGAATAGTGCTGGGGTCGGACAACCGCGAACGGCTCTTTGCCGTCCGGGGCGAAGGAAAAGAGGGGGGCTGTCCCCAGTGCCGGGCGGGTCGCGGCTGCCTACCGTGAGGGGCATGACCGGAATGGATGCCCGTGACACGCGGCTCGGGGACACCGAGCTGAAGAAGGAGCTCGCCGCGACCCTGCACGCGCGCAGGGAGCTGGGCGAGGACTACGAGTCCGCGCTGGTGGAGTCGTTCCTGGAGAAGGTGGACCAGCGCATCGACGGCGCGGTCGACCGCCGGGTCCGGCGCCAGGTGGCGGAGCAGCAGATGGTGGTGGCCCGCGGCTCCCGCTCGCCCAAGTCCACCGATTCCTGGGGCGAGCGCTACGGCTTCGGTGTCGTCTCCCTCGTCGTCGCCATCCCGCTCTCCGGCATCGGCGGCGGCGTGGCCGAACTCCCCGGCCTCTTCGTCACCTGGGCGGGCATCGTCGGCGTGAACGTGGCCTGGGCGCTGCGTACGTCCCCTCGCCTGGGCAGGCGGAAGGGCGACAAGTCCGGTGACCCGGACTGGCAGGAGTAGGGGTGCGCCGGGCGCGAGCCACGAGGTGCGAAGGACGAGATGTATGCGCGGGGACCGCCGCACCCCCGTGTGACGGGGGGCGGGACGACGGCGGTCCCCGCGGGGACGCGGGCCGGGTCAGGCCGGGCTTCGCGTCCATGGCGTCCATGGAGGTCCGGGAGCCGCTCCGGAGGTCCTTGACGCCGTTTCGGGCGCCGGCCGGGGCGGGGAGCCGCTCCCGCCCTGCCGACATCCACTAATGTGCCGGACCCGTGTTAAGCGGGTGCTGCGCGGACGTGACGCGCTCGTACCACTTCTGCGAAGTCGCACGCGATACCCGCGCAAATCTTCACCCTTGCGGCCCTCTTGGAGCGATTCCTCCAGGTCGGCCTACTGCTTGAGGCCGTCCTTAGCGAGGAACGACAGCAGGTCCTGCCGGCTGACGACCCCGGTCGGCTTGCCCTCGACCAGCACGATCGCCGCGTCGGCCCGGCCGAGCACGGACATCAGGTCGCCGACCGGCTCACCGGAACCGACCTGCGGCAGCGGCGCCGACATGTGCTTCTCCAGCGGGTCGTCGAGCGAGGCCCGCTGGGTGAACAGCGCGTCGAGCAGCTCCCGCTCCACGACGGACCCCACGACCTCGGCGGCCATGACGTCCGGGTGCCCGGCGCCCGGCTTCACGATCGGCATCTGGGAGACGCCGTACTCGCGCAGCACCTCGATCGCCTGGCCGACCGTCTCGTCCGGGTGCATGTGGACGAGCGAGGGGATGGAGCCGCCCTCCTTGTCGTTGAGGACGTCGGCGACGCGCGCGCTCGGACCCTCGTCCTCCAGGAAGCCGTAGTCGGCCATCCACTCGTCGTTGAAGATCTTGCTGAGGTAGCCGCGCCCGCTGTCCGGGAGCAGCACGACCACGACGTCGTCCGGGCCGAGCCGCTCGGCGACGCGCAGCGCGGCGACGACCGCCATGCCGCAGGAGCCGCCCACCAGCAGCCCCTCCTCCTTGGCCAGCCGCCGGGTCATCTGGAAGGAGTCCTTGTCGGACACGGCCACGATCTCGTCGGCGACGGTCCGGTCGTACGCCGTCGGCCAGAAGTCCTCGCCGACGCCCTCGACCAGGTACGGCCGCCCGGACCCGCCCGAGTACACGGAGCCCTCGGGGTCGGCGCCGATGACCTGGACGCGGCCGTCGCTCGCCTCCTTGAGGTAGCGCCCGGTGCCGGAGATGGTCCCGCCGGTGCCGACGCCGGCCACGAAGTGGGTGATGCGCCCCTCCGTCTGCTCCCACAGCTCAGGGCCGGTCGAGTGGTAGTGGGACTCGGGGTTGTTGGGGTTGGAGTACTGGTCCGGCTTCCAGGCGCCGGGCGTCTCGCGCACCAGCCGGTCGGAGACGTTGTAGTACGAGTCGGGGTGCTCGGGGTCGACGGCCGTGGGGCACACCACGACCTCGGCGCCGTACGCGCGCAGCACGTTGATCTTGTCGGTGCTCACCTTGTCGGGGCACACGAAGATGCACTTGTACCCCTTCTGCTGCGCGACGATCGCGAGGCCGACGCCCGTGTTGCCGCTGGTGGGCTCGACGATCGTGCCGCCGGGCTGCAGCTCTCCGCTCTTCTCCGCCGCCTCGATCATGCGCAGGGCGATGCGGTCCTTCACGGACCCGCCGGGATTGAAGTACTCAACCTTGGCCAGGACGGTCGCCTGGATGCCCTCGGTCACGCTGTTGAGCCTCACGAGCGGGGTGTTGCCGACGAGGCTGATCATCGAGTCGTGGAATTGCACCGTTGTCTCCGGAGCCGCAAAAGTGATGGTCGTGATGTCCCGCCAGCCTAAGCCCCGCCCCTCTTGATCTCCTCACTGTTCACTTCCTCCAGGGATTGGCCGAGGGCCGCTTCGGGGCAATGAGTGGTTGTACGGCTACGAGGAGGTGGCGGCGACGCATGTCGAGCATGTCCAGAGCGAGGGTGGCCCGGCGTATCGCGGCGGGCGCGGCGTACGGCGGCGGCGGCATCGGACTGGTCGGTGCGGCGGCCGTCGGCGTGCTGCTGGCCGAGGTGCGGATGGCCAAGCGGGTCGTCGGCAACGGCAGCAGTCCGCATCCGCCGAGCGCGGAGGGCCTCTACGGCCGTTCCTACGACAGTCGGTACGGGCGCCCGTCCGCCCCGCACGACGGCGCGTACGACGTGTCCGAGGATCCGCCGATCCGTCTGGTCATGCTGGGTGACTCCACCGCCGCGGGCCAGGGCGTCCACCGGGCCCGGCAGACACCGGGCGCGCTCCTCGCCTCGGGACTCGCGGCGGTGGCGGAGCACCCCGTGGAGCTGCGGAACGTCGCGCTGCCGGGTGCCCAGTCGGACGACCTGGACCGCCAGGTCGCGCTGGTCCTGGAGGACCCGGCCCGGGTCCCCGACGTCTGCGTGATCATGATCGGCGCGAACGACGTGACCCATCGCATGCCGCCGACCCGCTCGGTGCGGCACCTGTCGGCGGCGGTACGCCGACTGCGCACGGCCGGCGCGGAGGTCGTCGTCGGCACGTGCCCCGACCTCGGCACGATCGAGCCCGTGCAGCAGCCCCTGCGCTGGCTCGCCCGACGGGCGTCCCGGCAGCTGGCGGCAGCCCAGACGATCGGTGTCGTCGAACAGGGCGGCCGCACGGTGTCGCTGGGCGACCTGCTGGGCCCCGAGTTCGAGGCGAACCCGCGGGAGCTGTTCGGCCCCGACAACTACCACCCCTCCGCGGAGGGGTACGCGACGGCGGCGATGGCCGTCCTGCCCACGATGTGCGCGGCGCTCAACCTGTGGCCCGCGGAGGAGGAGCGCCCCGACGTCTCCCGCCGCGAGGGCTTCCTGCCGGTCGCCCGTGCGGCCGCCGAGGCGGCGTCCGAGGCCGGCACGGAGGTGACGGCGGCGATGCCGACGGGGCCGAGGGGGCCGTGGGCCCTCCTGAAGCGGCGCCGGCGACGCCGGGTGTCGGCGACGGACCCGGCCCCCACGACAGCGACCGCGCCGGGCGCCTAGTGGCTCGGGGGTGCGCTGTTTCGTGGGCGGGTGCGGGTGAGTGGGGTTTGTTCGCGCAGTTCCCCGCGCCCCTGAAAAGCGACCGGGGCTGCGCCCCGTGCTTTTCATATGAAGGGCGGGCCGCAGGCCCGTTCCCTTCAGGGGCGCGGGGAACTGCGCGAGAAACCACACACCACCCGCAGCCGCCAACGAACCCGCACCCCCGAGCTACTAGGCGCCCCGCCCAGAAAAGCAAGCGCTTAGAAAAGTGCGGTCGGCGTCACACCTCAATGCCCGTGACCTCGACCATACGTACGGGTAACTTCCCCCACAGCCCTGCCCCGCGCGACCGGGGACCGTACGCCCGCCCGTCGCCCGACCACCGCCCCTCATTGGGGCGCTACGCGCCACACCTTCTTGATTATGGAGCCGTGATGCCCGAAGCCGTGATCGTCTCAGCCGCCCGCTCCCCCATCGGCCGCGCCTTCAAGGGCTCGCTCAAGGACCTGCGCCCCGACGACCTGACCGCCACCATCATCCAGGCGGCCCTCGACAAGATCCCGGCGCTGGACCCCAAGGACATCGACGACCTGATGCTCGGCTGTGGCCTCCCCGGCGGTGAGCAGGGCCACAACCTCGGCCGGATCGTCGCCGTCCAGATGGGCATGGACCACCTGCCGGGCTGCACCGTCACCCGTTACTGTTCCTCCTCGCTGCAGACCTCCCGTATGGCCCTGCACGCCATCAAGGCCGGCGAGGGCGACGTCTTCATCTCGGCGGGCGTCGAGATGGTGTCACGCAGCGTGAAGGGCAGCAGCGACGGCATGCCCGACACCCACAACCCGGTCTTCGCGGAGGCGGAGGCCCGTACGGAGGCTGTGTCGAAGTCCGTGGGCGCCACCTGGCACGACCCGCGTGAGGACGGCCTGCTCCCCGACGCGTACATCTCGATGGGCCAGACCGCCGAGAACCTGGCCCGTTCCTGGGGCGTGACCCGCGAGGACATGGACGAGTTCGGTGTCCGTTCGCAGAACCTCGCCGAGGAAGCCATCAAGAAGGGCTTCTGGGAGCGCGAGATCACCCCGGTGACGCTGCCCGACGGCACCGTGGTCAGCAAGGACGACGGGCCCCGTGCCGGCGTCACCCTGGAGGCCGTGCAGGGCCTGAAGCCCGTCTTCCGCGAGGACGGCCTGGTCACCGCCGGCAACTGCTGCCCGCTCAACGACGGCGCCGCCGCCCTCGTGATCATGTCCGACACGAAGGCCCGCGAGCTGGGCCTGACCCCGCTCGCCCGGATCGTCTCGACCGGCGTCTCGGGCCTCTCCCCCGAGATCATGGGCTACGGCCCGGTGGAGGCGTCCAAGCAGGCCCTCTCGCGCGCCGGCCTGACCATCGGCGACATCGACCTCGTCGAGATCAACGAGGCCTTCGCCGCCCAGGTGATCCCCTCGTACCGCGACCTGGACATCCCGCTGGAGAAGCTGAACGTGAACGGCGGCGCCATCGCCGTCGGCCACCCCTTCGGCATGACCGGCGCCCGCATCACCGGCACGCTGATCAACTCCCTCCAGTTCCACGACAAGCAGTTCGGCCTGGAGACGATGTGCGTCGGCGGCGGCCAGGGCATGGCGATGGTCATCGAGCGCCTCAGCTGACCCCTCCGCCGTAGCCGCACGGGAACCCACCGTGACGCTGTGGCCCGGAGCCCCGGAATCCCCGGGACTCCGGGCCGTTTTGTGATCCAATCTCCCCCAGGATGTGACCTATCTCCCCCCGGAGAGCGATTTACGCAGGTCAGAGCGGTTTAACCACGAAACACCCAGGCAAAGTCCTGTCCCTTTCGTGACGTTACGCACTGACAGCTGGTTAGTCCGCCCTTCAAGCTGATGTAGGAAGTCGGGGGTCGACTTTGAACCGGGAGTACGTCAGTGAGCGCCATGCCGATCGCCTTGCTGCTCACCACGGCCGCCACCGCCGCCGTGGGCGTCGCCGTCCTGCGCAGCCTCACCGGGCTGCGCCGTCAGGTCGCCGCTCTGCGGAAGGAACTGGCCGAGAGCCGTCCCGCCGGTGCGCGGGCCGTCGTGCCCGCCGCCCGGCCGGCCGCGGACACGGAGGAGATACGCGCCGCCGTGGCCGAGGCGCTCGCCGAGGAGCGGGAGCGTGAGCTGGCCGAGGCGCGGGCGTTCTGGGCCGCCCAGGAGGCCCGTGACGGCTCCGACGCGCCCTCCCTGCTGGGTCTGCCCGACAGTGAGCTGTTCCTGCCCCGACAGTCCGATTTCGCGGGTCTGGAGCACCTGGAACCGGTGACCGAGCCGAGCCTGGAGGGCGACGAGTTCGCCGGGGAGTCGGCGGAGCTGGCCGCGGCCCGCCGCCGCCACCCCTCGCACCCCGACTTCGTGCCGGTGCAGTCCCCGGTCACCAACGACCACGAGCGCACCGTCGCCTGTCTGGAGGACCTGGCCGCCTCCCGCACCGCGCTGGCCGACGTCCGTCCGGGCCCCCTCGGCACCCTCGACGTGTATGTCTTCGCCGACGGCACCACCCTGTGCATGACCCCCGGTCACCGGGAGACCGCCGAGCGCCTCGCCAGGGCCCTCCAGGGCGGTGACACCCCGGTCCTCCTGGGCGGCTCGGGCATCTCGGGCGCGTACACCCTCACGTTCGAGTGCGGCGAGGACATGGTCTACATCCTGGCGGACCGGGTCATCGCCTCCCTGTAGGCGCCCCGTGACGGGCGCCCGGCGGGATCACACACCCGCCCTCTTCTGGGCCTCCTCCACCAGCGCCACCGCCTCCGCCAGCCCGGCCTCGTCGGCCAGCACCAGCGCGAGATCGTTCCCGGCGACCATCACCTGATCCGCCGCGGCGAACATTCCCGCGTCCGGCATCTCCCGGGGCGCCTGATCGGGCGCCTCCAGCCGCTGGGCACGCAGTGCCAATTCCCTGGCCAGGGCCAGTGCCTCCGCTGCGGCGCCCCGTTGCAGCCGGCTCTGCGGCGCGGCCCGCAACCGGTCGGCGAAATGGTCCACGGCACGGGTCAACGGCGTCGTATCAAGCACGCCGCGAGCGTACGCGCAGCAACCGGACTGTTGCCAACACGCCGCCACTCAGGCAACGTTTCCTGAAGGACCGGCTTACATTTCCTTTCGTCCGGAGGCGCCGATGTCCCAAGTCTTCTCCGAGGAGACCCATCGCAATCTGCTCGCCCGCATCCCCCATTGCACCGGTCGTGAAGTCTCCGACTGGCTGCGCAAAGTCGATGAAGGCCCCGCTCTCTTCAACTTCGAGGAGAAGGTCAGCTGGCTCCGGCACGAGTACGACCTCGCGTACGGCCACGCCAAGGCGATCGTCCATGAGTACGACCTGAGGAGGGCCGCGAGGAAGCTCCGCTGAGAGCGCCCAGACACCACGAAGGGCCCCCCGACCGTGAGGTCCGGGGGCCCTTCGTCTGGCTGCGGGCGGGCGGGCGCGGGGCCCGCCCCCTGCTGGTCGTCGCTAGTCGTCGCCGCTGAAGATGGCGACCAGGCGGAGCATCTCGATGTAGATCCACACGAGGGTCATGGTGAGGCCGAACGCGGCCAGCCAGGACTCCTCACGCGGGGCGCCGTACGCGATGCCGTCCTCGATCTGCTTGAAGTCGAGGGTCAGGAAGAACGCGCCGAGCAGGATCGCGAAGATGCCGACGATCGCGCCGAGCGGGCCCATGCTGCGCAGACCGCCGTCGGGGGCGACCCCGAAGACGACCAGCAGGAGGTTGACCGCCATGACCAGGATGAACGCGATCGCGATGGTCAGACCGATACGGGCGTACCGTGCGGTGACCCGGATCCAGCCGGCCTTGTAGACCAGCAGAGTGGCGCCGGAGACGGCCATGGTGCCGAGCACCGCCTGGAAGGGCGCGCCGTCCCACTGGCTGTTGAACATCTCGCTGATCACGCCGAGGAACACGCCCTCGAACGCGGCGTACGCGAGGATCAGCGCGGGCGAGGCCTTGCGCTTGAAGGACTGCACCATCGCCAGGACGAACGCGATCAGCGCGGCGCCGACGGCCAGGCCGTAGCTGGTGGGCGAGACCGGCAGGAGGGCCCAGGCGAGAACGGCGCCGACGATGACCGTGCCGAGGGTCAGGCCCGTGCGCATGACGACGTCGTCCATCGTCATACGGCCGGCGGTGACCGGGGCCTGCGGCGGGGCGCCGTGCTGCAGGTCCTGCTGGGCGTACGGGTTGGTCGCGTAGGGGTTGGCGCCCTGCTGGGCGTACGGGTTGCCCTGGGTGCCGACAGCTGCTCCCCCGGCCTGCGGCGCGGTGTTGAAGCCCGCGTAGCCGTTGTCGCGGCTGAACCCCCGTCGCGAGAAGACCGGGTTGCTGCTCCTCATTTCACTCCTCCATGGCCACCCTGCGTGGCCTTGGCTCAAGAGTAATAGGTAGGCAAAGGGATTGACTCTAGTGCTCAGGGAGGATCTTTCCCCTGCCGTGTCATCGAACACGCTACGCGTCTCCCTGATTCCCCGCCCCAACCCCCTCAACCCCTGACCAAGCCGCTACCGGCTCGCGACCATTCGGAGATCAACGGGGCGGTGCGGGCGGGTCGAGCGGTGCGGGCGGGTGTCGAGGCGGACTCCAGCGCTCCTCCGGGCGGGCGGGTGGCGGGGCGGGAACGAGGCAGGAGGGAAAGGGGAGGCGGGTCTGCGACCTTTCGGGTGCCGGCGGAAAGCACGCGGCGAACCGAGGGACGACCCAAGGAACCTAAGGAGAGGGATCCGGTGCCTACCCTGCTCGACACCGACCGCTCACGCGGTGAGACGCCCGGGGCGTCGGCCGCGCCCGCCCCGGCGGCCACCGCTCCCGCCGCGGAGCACTCCCGTGACTGGCCGCGACTGCTGACCACGTTCGATCTGCGGGGTGCCCGCTACCGGGTGATCCCGCACGCTCCGGAGGACCGTGTCGAGGAGGCCAGCAGCCTTCGGGGCAGCCCTCTGGAGCAGTCGGCCCGGTGCCACATGGTCCGGGTCAGGCGCGGCCGCCGCGTCATCCGGGACGTCGTCGCGGTGGTGCCGGGCGACCGGACGGTCGACCTGGTCTCGGTGGCCCGGCTGTTCGGCGGCACGGCGGCCTCGTTCACCCCGCCGGAGGAGGCCGAACGGCTCAGCGGGACCCCACGGGGCGCGGTCCTCCCCTTCGCCTGCGGCCCGGAGCTGGAGCTGGTCGTCGCCCCTGCGCTGCTGGAGCACGAGGAGATCTACTTCACCGCGGGCCGCCTCGACCTCTCGGTCGCGATCCGGACGGAGGACTACAAGGTGCTCGCCCGCCCCCGGGTGGCACCGATCGCCGGCTGAACCAGCGCCCCCGCCGGGCCACGCGGCCGCCGGGCCTCCGGGCCACGAGGCCGCCGGACCGCCGCAACAGCCCCGCGGCTCCCGGCGCGGGGCCCCGGGCCTACGGGCCACCGGGCCACCGGACCGCCGCAGCATCGGCGCGGCCCCCGGCTCCCCCCTCGACTCCCCGGCCGGTTGTCCCCCGGCCGGCCGGGGCTCCCACCCCGCCGGGCCCCGCACCCCCACGCCCCCCCACAGCGGCGGCCTTCACACCCGCGACCCCCTGGCCACAGGGCCCCCTCGCTTCCGGGTCCCGCGCGAGACGGTTCCCCCCCGTCCGTCTCGGCGCGGGGCCCGGGATCCTCCCCCGGCCGACACCCCGGATCCCCGCGCGGTGCCTCGCATGGCACCCCGGGGAGGCGGGCGGGAACAGGACGGGAACGGGACGGGAACGGGCCCCGGCATGCTCGCCCTTCAACGACCGGAGCCGGGTCGCGCGCCCGGAAGGAACCTCGGAGAGGACCCAAAGCCATGCCCAAGATCGTGCTCGCCTCCGGCAGCATCCGCCGGGAGTCGGCGAACGCCGCCGTGATCGCCACCGTCCGGCGGCTGCTGGAGCAGCGGGACGAGAGCTACGAGGTGACGGAGCTGTCGCTGCGTCACTTCCCGCTGTTCGACGAGGACCTGGAGAGCGACGGCGGCACGCCCGAGCTGCTCGCCGCGAAGGCGCAGGTCGCGTCCGCCGACGTACTGATCATCAGCAGCCCCGCGTACAACGGTTACCCGTCGGGCGTCCTCAAGAACGCCCTCGACTGGCTGTCCCGGCCGGGCGACGCGGACCGCGCGCCGCTGGAGGGCCTGCCCACGGTCGTCGTCAGCGCCTCCCCGGGCCCGGCCGGCGGGGAGAACGTACAGCCGCACGTCCGCCAGATCCTCGGCAACTGCGGTGCCGCGCTCATCGACTGCGAGCAGGTGGCGGTCGGCAACGCGATCGAGCTCCGCACGCCCGAGGGCGTCATCACCGAGCCCTCCGTGGTCAAGGCCCTCGACGGCCTGGTCGACGCGGTCGCCGGCCACCTCGCCGCCACCCCCCGGGAAGTGGCGGCCTAGTCACCGGGTTCCGGCTCCGGTTCCTCCACAACAAGAGAGAGGCGGGCTCGTGACCATGGCGGGTCGAATCGACGACCGGCGGCTGCTGCTGGTGCTGCCCCGGTACCGGGTCGTCCGGAAGGCCGTCGCCGCCGGATTCGACGTGTGGTCCCTGTGGGACCCCGGCCTCGCCGACGCGCGGAGCCTGCGCCAGATCGAGGACGCCTCGCACGAGCTCCTGCTCACGGACCACTCCGACGAGCAGGGGCTGCGTGCGTTGGTGCGCGGGACCGTGCGGCGGCACGGCATCGGTCATGTGCTGCATCTGTCCGCCGACGACCCGCTGGAGCTCGTCCTGCCGGCGCTGGAGGAGGGCTGGCGGCTCGGCCGGGCCCCGAACCCCCCGTCCGCCGTCCGTGCCCTGAGCCGTGTCCGCCCCGCCCCGCCCGATCCGCTTCCTCGTCCCGGTCCCTCCGGCCCCGTGCCGGAGTGGCCGGGATTCAGCGTTCAGGCGTTCTCCACGGAGGGACGACATCAGGTCATCGGGGTGACCGCCCGCCGCGGCACGGGCCATCTCCATCCAGCGCCGCCCGCGGCGCTGGACCGCTCCGTGGTGGACCGGCTGGTCACCCGGGCACTGGACGCGGCGGGACACCGCTTCGGACCGGCGCACTTCGAGTTCACGGCCACCCCGGACGGTCCCCGTCTCCTGGCGGCGCGGGCCGGTCTCGGCGGTGACCGCATTCCGCTGCTCGTGGACATCGCCCGGGGCCTCGATCTCGAGGCGGCGGTATTCGCCGCTCTCCTCGGCAAGGAGCTGGGCCCGGTGCCCGAGCCCGCCCGTTTCGCCGCGATCGATTTCTTCCGCATGCCCGCGGGGCGGCTGCGCACGGTCGCGGGAATCGACAGCATCTGCGCCCTGCCGTATACCCAGGCGGTGAATTTCCCCTATTCCCCGGGGGACTCCGTTCCTTTTCCGGACGGCACCGGCAACGGATATGTGGTGGTGTCCGGTGGGACCGCGGAGGAGGCGGCTCGGCGCAGCGGTGGCGCGGTGGAACTTCTCCGCGCCGACGTGCGGGAGGAGAAACCGGTCGACGATCCGGTTTGCGAACCGGTCGGTAAGCCGGTTTCGGAACCGAGTGGAAAGCCGGTTCCGAAAACGGTCGGGAAGCTGGAGAGGGTAACGGGACAGCTGTCGACGGAAAGACGGGTAGAAAGGCGGGAAGAGGCGCGGGAATGAGGCGGTAACGGTGCTGTTTTCCCAGCTCAGAGGCGAGGAAGACGCAGGTCGGAAGAGAGGAACAGCACGGGAGGAGGTACTGGAAATGTCGGTGGTGTCAGAGGAGATGACATCCACCGAAGGGGCACAGAATGCGCGGCAAGATGACCGGCGTGATCGGCGTTATCGCTACGGCTGGCATGTGGGGGATTGCTGTGACAGGTCCGGTCGGCTCTCTTCTGGCGGACGACCACGGCCCCTCCGGCGCAGCCGCGCGAGTCATCCTGGCCGACGACCACGGCCCCTCGGTCGCGTCCCCCTCCGGCCCGCTGAACGACGACCACGGCCCCTCGGTCGCGTCCGCCTCGGGTCCGCTGAACGACGACCACGGCCCCTCGGTCGCGTCCGCGTCGGGCCCCCTGAACGACGACCACGGGCCGTCGGTCGTACGGCGGTCGCCGGTGCTCCAGGCCGCTTGAACCACCCGGTACGTCGTTCCACCTGACAGCCACCGCGTCCAGGCTGGCTTGCCCACCGGTCTCCCGGTGGGCTCGGGCGGCGGCAGACGGGAGCCGCTGCGGGCCCCGGCCTCGAAAGAGGCCGGGGCCCGCTGTCTGTTCCGGCGCCGTTCGTCCGGTGCCGAAGGGCCGGGTCAGGCGAGGCGGCGGGCCTCGCGCGGTACTCCCATCTCGGCGAACAGCTCGTCGGCCCGGCGGCGGTGCTCCTGGGCGCTCGCGTAGTCACCGAGTTCCTCGCCGGCCCTCGCCAGGCCGTGCAGCGCCTGCGCCGTCTCGTAGCGGAAGGCGATACCGGAGGCCAGGTCGTGGGCGTTGCGGTGCCGGTCGCGGGCCTCTGAGAACTTCCCCAGCGCGCGCAGCACCCGGCCGGCGGCGTTCTCCACCGTGGCCCGGCGCGCGGTGGTCTCGGCGGCGGCCAGTTCCGCGGCCCGCTCGATGTAGGGCAGAGCCTGCTCGGGCCGGCCGAGCATCACATAGGCGTCGGCGCAGTAGGACAGGATGAGGGCCGTGTTGGCGGGCTTGTTCAGCCGGTCGCAGAGTTGCAGCGCCTCGTCGAGCCGTTCCAGGGCGGTCTGCGGTCTTCGCAGTCCCAGCAGGGCCAGGGCCAGCGTCGACAGGGAGACGATCGAGTTGCTGATCTCCCCGATCTCCCGGTACAGCGCGAGCGAGCGGGCCGCCGCGTCGGCCGACTCCTGGTAGCGGCCCAGGCGGGCGTTGACCGAGCTGAGCAGGCCGAGGCTCACCGCCTCCTCCCGTACCTGGCCGAGCTCCTGCTGCAGGCACGCGGAGCCGGTGAGCAGTTCCAGTGCCTCGGCGAACTTGCCGAGGCTGTTGTAGACCTGGCCCAGTCTGCTCATGCACACGGCCTCGCCGAGCCGGTCGCCGCCGCGGGCGACGTCCAGCGCCTCCCGCAGATGCGCGGCGGACTCCTCGTACAGGCCGAGCCGCCACTGTCCCATCGCGAGGTTGGTCAGGCTGATGCGCAGCAGGACCGGCTGTCCGAGGCTGCGGGCGGCCGCGACGGCGGCCCGGTTGGTCTCCTGGAGGTCGTGCGGGTAGTTCCTGATGTGGGAGTGGAAGCCGAGGGCGCGCGGCAGGTACGCGGCGTGCAGCAGGTGGCCGTTCTCCACGGCCAGGTCCACCGCCGACAGCAGGCTGTCGCGCTGCCGGTCCAGCCACTGGAGGGCCTCGTCGGCCGTGGCGAAGCCGGGGTGGAGGGGGCGGCCCGGCGGCAGGAACTCCGGGAACCGGGGCCGCTTGGGGAAGAGCGTGTCGCAGGCGCTCTCCGCCGTCAGCACGTAGTGGTCCAGGAGCCGCCCCACCGCCTGGTTCTCCTGCTCCCCGGCCTGCTCGGTGCCGAGGAGGCCGCGGGCGAAGCTCCGGACGAGATCGTGCATCCGGTACCAGCCGGGCTCGCGCTGTTCCAGCAGGTGGGCGTCGAGCAGGTGCTCCAGAACCTCTTCGGCGTCGTGGGGGTGGCAGTCGAGGAGGGCCCCGGCGTCCGCGGGGTCGATGTTCCGGCCCGGGTGCAGGCCGAGCAGCCGGAAGGCGGTGCGCTTGCCCTCGTCCATCGCCTGGTACGACATGCGCAGCACGACCGCGACGCTGCGGCCGGTGGAGTTGAGTTCGTCCAGGCGGCGGGTCTCGTCGCGCAGCCGGTCCACGAGCCGCTGGATCGTCCAGTGGGAGCGGTTCCTGAGGCGGGCGGCGGAGATCCGGATCGCGAGGGGCAGCCGGCCGCAGAGCCGGATCAGCTGGGCGCACGCCTCCGGTTCGCGCTCCACCCACTCGCGGCCGAGGGTCCGGGCCAGCAGTTCGGTGGCGTCGTCGTCGGTCAGCACGTCCAGCGAGAGCCAGCGGGCGCCGTCCAGGTCCACCAGGCGGGGGCGGCTGGTGACGATGGTGAGGCAGTCGGGGGAGGCCGGGATCAGCGGCATGACCTGGTCGGCGGTGGCGGCGTTGTCGAGGACGATCAGCAGTCTGCGCTGCGCGGTGATCGAACGCCACAGCGCGGTACGGGCCGCTGGGTCGTCGGGCAGTTCCTCGCCGGGCACCCCCGCCGACGCCAGCAGCGCGTCCAGCGCGGCGGCCGAGCTCAGCGGCTCCTGGCCGGGGGTGAATCCGCGCATGTCGACGAAGAGCTGGCTGTCCGGCCAGTACGGGGCGAGCTGGTGGGCGGCCTGCACGGCGAGCGCGGTCTTGCCGCTTCCGCCCATGCCGTCGATGGCGACGATGTGCGCCCAGACCCCGTCCTTGTCGAGGGCCGTCTCACGGATCCAGTCCATCTCGGCGGCCCGGCCGGAGAAGTCCCGCAGCGCGTACGGCAGTGTGCTCGGCGCCGAGGGCATGGCCGGCAGGGGCGGCGCGGGCGCGACGGAGGGCGTCGATCCGACGGAGTGCATCGACGCGGCGGACGGCGCCGGGAGGGCGGACGGCGCGGTCGGGCCGGGCTCGTCCGACGGCGGGGCGGGGGCGGTGGCGGGCGGCGCGGTCGGCTCCTGGGCCGACTCGGGAAGGGCCAGTTCGGGGCTCTGCCGCAGGATGTCCTCGTAGAGCTTCGTCAGGGCCCCGCTGGGGTCGATGCCCAGTTCCTCGGCGAGCAGGTGCCGGACGCGCCCGTACTCCTCCAGGGCCTCGGCCTGCCGTCCCGTGCGGTACAGCGCCAGCATCAGCTGTCCGCGCAGGGTCTCGCGCAGCGGGTGCTGGTTGACCAGGACCCGCAGTTCGCCGACGACCGACGACGCCTCGCCGGCCGACAGTTGGAGGCTGAACAGCTGCTCGGCGGCGGCCAGGTGCTGCTCCTCCAGCGCCGCCGAGGCCGCGTCGATGACCGAGCCGCCGAAGCCCGCCATGACCGGGCCGCGCCACAGCTCCATCGCCGCTCTCAGCTCCTCCGCGGCGAGGGCCCGGCGGCCTTCCTCCACGGCCTTGCGCGCCCTGCGCAGCCGGGAGCGGTACTGGCTGAGGTCCAGCTGGTCCTCGCCCACCGACGCCCGGTAGCCGGGGCCGTCGGTCAGTATCATCTCGGCCCCGCCCGGTATGCGCTGCCGCAGTTCGGCGACCGCCTTGCGGATCTGGTGCGAGGCGCTGATCGGCGGATTGTCGTCCCAGGCGGCCTCGACCAGGCGTGGCACGGGAACGACGCGGTTGGCCTCCAGGAGCAGCATCACCAGTGTGCGCGAACGCAGAGCCCCGCCCAGTTTCAGCGGCGAATCCTCGTGCCAGCCTTCGAGAACGCCAAGGATTCGGAATCTCGGGCTCCGAATTTCTGCAGCACGATGTGCCATCTTCGCACAGCCCCCCGTCGACGATCTTTCAGGTCTGATCGACAGCTGCCAGATTCTATGCAGGCTTGTTCGATCGCATCAATTGAAACTTGTACGCTCCGCAACCGCAGTGTCACGGTAAACGCTTATTTCCTGTGACGACCCGCCAGGTCAACTGGTGGCCATTTTCAACCCCTCGTTCCAGAGCGCCCGTTCTGCCCCTGTTGGCCCACGGCGCCAGTGACTTCCCGCCATGCGGGACCGATGCGGAATCGGGCCGGGAAAGGCTCGGTACCGCCGACGGCCAGTGTGTTTTTTGGCCGGGAGTAGCCGCTCCGGCCGCCGTCCGGAGGGGGAAGGCCGATGTACGACCATCGCGACCACGTCGCAGAGCTCTGCTCCAGGCTGTTCGCCTCGATGCCGCGGCGCGGCCAGCGACTCAAGGCGGAGCAGTACGTCCGGGCCCTGCTGTCGGTGCCCGGACGCAAGACGCTGCGGAACATCGCCGACTGGATGGAGGGCGAGCCCGCCGACCGGGAGCCCGCCAAGCAGAGCGTCCACCACTTCATCAGCAACTCCTCGTGGGACTGGACACGGGTGCGGCAGGCGCTCGCCGGGTACGTCGAGGACACCGTCGCGCCCCGCGCGTGGGTGGTCCGGCCCCTGGTGATCCCCAAGGCGGGGCCGCACTCCGTGGGCGTCGACCAGCAGTTCGTGCCGCACCTCGGCCTGACCGTCCACGGGCAGCAGGCGTACGGCGCGTGGCTCGCGTCCGAGCACACGGCCGTCCCCTGCGACTGGTCGCTGCTGCTGACCCGCGCCTGGCTCGACGACCCCGGCCGGCGCCGTCGCGCGCAGATCCCGGCCGGCGCGCTGCCCGCCGGGCCGGAGGAGGTCGCGGGCCGGCTCGCCCTCGACGCGAGCCGCGGCCTGCCGTCGCGGCGGCCCGTCGTCATCGACGCGGAGGGACTCGACCCCACGCGGGTGCTGCGGGTGCTCGTGCCGACCGGGGTTCCCGCCGTCGTCCGGGTGCCGGCGTCGACGCCGCTGCGGGTCGACCCCGCCGTCCTGCACAGCTACAGCGAACGGCCGGCCACGGCCGATCAGCTCGTCGCCGGGTGCCGGTGGCTGTGGCGGCCCGCCGAGGGACGCGGGGTGCGGGCCGCGCTCCCGGTCGTCCTGCCCGCCGCTCCTCGGCAGCCGCTGCTGCTCCTCGCCCGGTGGACGGCCGGAACCCGGGGGCCCGACCGCTACTGGCTGGCCACCACGCCGGCCCTCGGCGCGGCCCCCGGCTCGGGCACGCCCACCGGTTCGGGGACGCCGTCCGGCGTCGGCCCAGCCCGCGGGGCCGGTGCCGGTGCGCCGTACCGCTCCGAGGAGGCCCTGCTCGCGCTCGCCGCGCTGGCCGACACCGTGGAGCTGGCCTTCCGTCAGGTGTCCGAGCAGATGGGGATACGGGACTTCGCGGGCCGCTCCTTCCAGGGCTGGCACCGGCACATGACCCTCGCCTCGGCGGCCCACGCGGCGGCGGTGCTCCGCGACCGCCGGGCCGTGCACGGGGTGCGCGCGGCGTAGTCCCGCGAGGTGGGGGGCGGCGCCGGGGCTCGCGGCGTCCGCTCAACACCCTTGCCGCCGGGCCGACTCCAGCCCGCGCCCCGGCGCCGGCGCCGGTCCGCTCCAACGGGGCCCCGGCGTCGACCCGTTGCCCTCGACACAGCCCCGACTCGCCGTCCGGGCCCTCCTCGCACCCGCCCCGTTCCCAGCCGGAACCCGACACCGGACCCTGGCCCGCCCCGGACCCGCCACCAGCCCATAGCCCCGACGCGGACCCGGCACCAACCCCTTCCCCGGCCGGCCCCGGCCCGTTCGAGCCCGTCCCGAGCCGGGCTCCAGCTCCCCCGGCGACCGTTGCGTGTGCAGCGGAGGCGAGGAGACGACGATGGCGGAGGCAGGGGCCGGCGCGGGGGGCCCGGTGGATGCCGTACGGCAGGCGGGACTCCCGCTACAGGTCCTGCCTCCGCGTGGTCCGGCGACCCGGCGGGCCGACCTGGAGGCGGTGCTCGGCGACCCGGGCGACGCGGCGAACCCCTTGGGGGACGCCGGGGTGCTCGCGGCGGAGCGCCGCGGGGACCTGCCGCTCGGTGGTGAGCCGTCGCTCGCGTCGCTCGGGCTGCACGAGGACTTCGTGCCCGAGGAGCACGGCGGGCGTCTGGCGGGACTGGACGAGGCCGCCGCCCTGCTGCGGGCGGTGTTCCGGCGGGACGCCGCGCTCGGCCGCGGCTACGGCTCCGCCTCCCTGGGCGCCGCCCTGTACCCGTGGTGCTTCGGCACCGCCGGGCAGCGCACCGCCACCGCCCGCCTGCTGCTCGCCGGTGAGCGGATCGCCGGCGGCGCGGCCGTCGAGGAGAACCTGATCGCCGACGGCGGGACGCCGCTGCGGCTGACCGGCCGTACGGCCGGGCTGGTGAACGCCCCCCGTGCCGCGGGGTTCGTGGTGGTGCCCCGGCACGCGGGGCCGGGCGCGGGCGGCGACGGTGAGTCGGTGCTGCTCCTGCGCCGCGGGGACCTGCCGCCGGGCGCGGTGGGGCAGCTGTCGCCGTACGACGTCGGCGTTCCGCCGCGCATCCCCGCCGGTGAACTCGTGCTGGACGACTGGGCGGTGCCGGCCGGAGCGGTGATCGGCGAGGTGGGCGACGGCCAGTGGGTCACCCGCCGGGTGGCACAGGCCCGCCTCCCGCTGCTCCCGTCGATGGCGGTCGGCTGCGCCGACACCGCTCTGCGTGCCGTGCTGACGGCGGTGCTGACGGAGCGGGGCGGGGTGCGGGGCATGCGCTCCCGGGTCACGCGCCGCACCGTGGTGGGCGCGTTCGCGGACCTGCTGGCCGCGGACTGCCTGTCGCTGGTGACGCTGCGCTCGCTGCACCTGATGCCGGAACGGTCGAGCATCTGGTCGGCCGCCGCCCGGTATCTGGTGCTGCGGCTGCTCCAGGAGGGCGTGGGCGACCTGATGACGGTGCTGGGGACCGACTCGATGCGGGACGGGGACGGTCTCGGCACCTTCCACAAGCAGGTCCGCGACCTCGCGGCGATGCCGCCCGGCCCCGCCGGATCGGCCGCCGCCCTCGCCACGCTGCTGCCGCAACTGCCCACCCTGGCCCGGCGTTCCTGGACGGCCCAGGGGCCGCCGGCCCCGGCGGAACTGTTCCGGCCGGACGGGCCGGTGCCGCCCCTGGCGGGCGCGCGGCTGAAGCTGGCGGCGGCCGACGACGGCCTGACCGTACTGCTCGCGCGGGCCCGCGACGGGCTGGCCGACGAGGGGCTCGCGAACTGGCCGACCGCGCTCTCGGACGAACTGGCCGCCTTGCGCGACCAGTGCCGGCGGCTGCCCGAGCTGGATCCCGCCGTGCTCGCCAACCCGCGCGGCTTCGCCCTGAGCGAGCGCTACGCGCTGCTCGCCGCGGCCGCCGCCTGCCTCGGGGTGTGGCGTGCGGCCCGGCGGGCGGGCACCGGCGGGTTCCTCGCCGAACCGGCCTGGCTGCTCACCGCGCTGGGACGGATCTCCGTGCGGCTCGGCCTGCCGGTGGCGGCCGCCTCGGCCGACCACGAGGACGTGATGCTCGCCGAGGCCGTACGGCGCTGCCGCGAGGGTCACAGCCTCGATCTGTACGACACCGTGCTGGGCACACCGGCCCGGCACCGCGAGAAGGGATGAGCATGTCCGTACGCCGTGGTCTGGCAGGGCCGCCTCCCCTGCGCGTCGCCTCCCCCGACGGCCCGTGGGAGGCGCTGAGCGGCGCCGTCCGCGACGGCGGGTACGGGCTGGCGTACGGTCTGGCGAGCGAATGGGCGCCCGCGGCGCGCGGTCCCGCCCTGCACGGGCTCCTCGGTCACGAGTACGGCCGCTACCTGGCGGTGAACGGCGAGGAGGCCCGCACCCGGTTCGCCGTGTCGCGCCTGGTGCTGAAGCACGGGGCGGCCGCCGTGCTGGGCGCTGACCCGGCCGACCTGGAGCTGGCCCGCCGCCCGAACGGCCGCCCGTATCTGCGGGGGTGCGGGCGGCTGGACGTGAGCCTCAGTCACACGGGCGACGTCGTCGCGGTGGGGCTGAGCCGGCTGGGCCCGATCGGCGTGGACGTCGAACCGCAGGACAGGGCGGCGTACGGCACGGGCCTGGAGGAGGACGTGTGCACGGCGCACGAGCGGGCGGCCCTGGGATGGCTGCCGGAGGAGGACCGGAACGCCGCGGTGATCCGGCTGTGGACGCTCAAGGAGGCGTACACGAAGGCGCTGGGCCTCGGGATGCGCCTGTCGTTCCGTTCGTTCGGGTTCACCACCCCGTCGACCCGGACGGCCGCGCCGCGGCTGCTGGGCACGGACGGGCTGCCCGCCGATGACGGGGGCTGGCACTTCGAGACCCACACCCTCGACGACCGGTGCACCCTCAGCGCGGCCGTGGGACCGGCGCCCCATGCCGCCGCCGGGACGGTGGACGCGTCCGGGATGGTGGACAGCGGCCTGATGCGGGCGGTGGTGACCTGCTCCCGCAAGGACGCCCTGGCCGCCCCGGGCGCCGGGGGCGACGGCGGTGGCACCGCGGGGAGGCCCGCGTGAGCCGCCACTCCCCCGCGGACGCCCGCATGGTCGAGGTCGCCGACGGGGTGTTCGCGTACGTCCAGCCGGACGGCGGCTGGTGCCTGAACAACGCGGGGCTGATCACCGCCGGCGGACGGCCCGCGCTGATCGACACGGCGGCGACCGAGGCACGGGCGCTGGCGCTGAAGGAGGCGGTCGCGGCCGTCGCTCCGCGTCCCCCGCGCTATGTGGTCAACACCCATCCGCACGGGGACCACACCTTCGGCAACCGGTTCTTCGCCGACGACGCGGTGGTGATCGCCCACGAGGCGACCCGCGCCGAGATGAACCTCGCCCAGCTGCATCTGACCGGGCTGTGGCCCGAGGTGTGCTGGGGCGATCTGGCCGTGGAGCTGCCGACCCTGACGTTCCGTGAGCCGGTGACCCTGCATCTGGGCGACGTCCGCGCCGAGTTGACGCACCCGGGCGTGGCGCACACCACCAACGACACGGTGGTGTGGCTGCCGGAGGAGGGGGTGCTGTTCGCGGGCGACCTGGTGATGAACGGGGCCACGCCGTTCTGCCTGACCGGGTCCGTCGCGGGCACGATCGACGTCGTCGGCAAACTGCGGGCGCTCGGCCCGCGGGTCGTCGTGCCCGGTCACGGCCCGGTCGGCGGGCCGGAGTTGCTGGACACCGCCGAGCGGTACCTGCGCTGGGTGCAGGAGTTGGCGGGGCGAGGTCTCGCGGCGGGTCTGACCCCGCTGGAGACGGCGCGTGAGGCGGACCTCGGCCCGTACGCGGAACTCCTCGACAGCGAGCGGCTGGTGCCGAATCTGCATCGGGCGTTCGCGGAGGCCGGCGGCGCACCGCCCGGTCACCCGCTCGACATCGGACTGCTGTTCTCGGAAATGGTCGAGTTCCACGGCCGGCTCCCCGAATGCCACGCGTGAGAGACCGAAAGGGGCAGAAGTGAGTGTCATCCAGGAGACCGAGGAAGCGCCGGCGGTCGCCGGCACCACCCGGGCACGGGTTCAGGAGCTGGCCTCGCTGCGCGCGGCGGTGGTCGCGGGGCCGGGCGAGAAGGCCACCTCGGCGCAGAAGGCGAAGGGCAAGCTGACCGTACGGGAGCGGCTGGACATCCTCTTCGACGAGGGCTCGTTCGTCGAGATCGAGGGGCTGCGCCGGCACCGCGCCACGGGCTTCGGCCTGGAGGACCGCCGCCCGCACACGGACGGCGTCGTCACCGGCTGGGGCACGGTCGACGGCCGTCCCGTCTTCGCCTACGCCCATGACTTCCGGATCTTCGGCGGCGCGCTCGGCGAGGCGCACGCGCAGAAGATCCACAAGCTGATGGACCTGGCGGAGTCCGCGGGCGCGCCCGTCGTGGGGCTGTGCGACGGGGCGGGCGCACGCATCCAGGAAGGGGTGACGGCGCTCGCCGGGTACGGCGGCATCTTCCGCCGCAATGTGCGCAACTCCGGGGTGATCCCGCAGATCAGCGTGATCATGGGGCCCTGTGCGGGCGGCGCCGCCTACTCCCCCGCGCTGACGGACTTCGTGTTCATGGTGCGCGGCACCTCGCAGATGTTCATCACGGGCCCCGACGTGGTGCAGGCGGTCACCGGCGAGCAGATCACCCATGACGACCTGGGCGGCGCCGATGTGCACGCCGAGCGGTCCGGGGTGGCGGGGTTCGTGTACGACAACGAGGAGTGCTGCCTGCGGGACGTACGGCACCTGCTGTCGTTCCTGCCGTCGAACAACCGGGAGACGCCGCCCGGCGGCCCCACCTGCGACCCCTCGGACCGGCGCGGGGAGGCGCTGGTGGACCTGGTGCCGGCCGACCCGAACCAGGCCTACGACATGGCGAAGGTCATCGAGGAGATCGCGGACCACGGCGAGGTCTTCGAGGTCCACGAGCGGTGGGCGCCGAACGTGATCTGCGCGCTGACCCGCATGGGCGGCGAGGTGGTGGGCGTCGTCGCCAACCAGCCGCAGCGGATGGCCGGGGTGCTGGACATCGAGGCCAGCGAGAAGGCCGCCCGCTTCGTGCAGATGTGCGACGCCTTCAACATTCCGCTGGTGACCCTGGTGGACGTGCCGGGTTTCCTGCCGGGCGTGGACCAGGAGCACGGCGGTGTCATCCGGCACGGCGCCAAGCTGCTGTACGCCTACTGCAACGCCACCGTGCCGCGGGTCCAGCTCATCCTGCGCAAGGCCTACGGCGGCGCCTACATCGTCATGGACTCGCGGTCCATCGGTACGGACGTGTCGCTGGCGTGGCCGATCAACGAGATCGCCGTGATGGGCGCGGAGGGCGCCGCGGGCGTCGTCTTCCGCCGACAGATCGCGCAGGCGGACGACCCCGAGGCCATGCGGGCCCGCCTGGTCAAGGAGTACAAGGAGGAGCTGATGCACCCGTACTACGCGGCGGAGCGGGGTCTGGTCGACGACGTCATCGATCCGGCCGACACCCGGTCCGTCCTGATCCGCACCCTGTCCGTGCTGCGCTCCAAGCACGCGCCGCTGCCCAGCCGCAAGCACGGGAACCAGCCCCAGTGAGCGCCGACGGAACGCCCACCGGACCGGAGGCGCGGACGCGGGACGTGCTCAGCGGGGCGTCCTGGCGGATCACCCGCGGCGATCCCACACCGGAGGAACTTGCCGCGCTGGCCGTCGTCCTGGCGGCCCGCCTGCGGGCCGCGCACACCGACGACGGCGCCGCGGCGCCGCTGCGCGGCGCGTCCTGGGACGGCGGCCCGGAGCGCCGCCCGGCGCCCGCCTGGACCGCGCGCTCCCTGCCGGGCTGGCGCTCGGCGGCGTGACGCCTCGTCAGGACGCCGCAGGAGAACAGGGCGAGAGTGACACTCTCGCCCTGTCGGCGTAGGGGGACACCTCGCACCACGCCTACCGTTCTGGTCATCACCTCACAGAACGCGGCAACCGGCATTCTTCGCCCCCACCTGAAGAGGAGCAAGCGTGGTGCGGTTCAACCTCATAGGCCCGTTCGAGATCGTCGCGCAGGACGGCAGATCCTATCTGCCGAGCACGCCGAAGGTGTGCCAGACCCTGGCGTTGCTGCTGACCCGGGCCAACGAGATCGTCACGTCCGATTCCCTCATCCACGAGCTGTGGGGCGAGAGCCCGCCCCGCAGCGCCGTCACGACGCTCCAGACGTACGTCTACCACGCCCGGCGGATGTTCGTGGCCGAGCGCCTCGTCCCCGCCGAGCGGCCCCTGCTGGTCACCCGTGCCCCCGGCTACGCCGTCCAGGTCGAGGACGACGAGGTCGACATACGGATCTTCGAGCGGCTGGTCGCCGAGGCGCACACCGACCTCGGGGCGCACCGCTACGAGTCGGCCGTGCGCAGGATCGACGGGGCCCTGGAGCTGTGGCGGGGGCCCGCCCTGTCCAACATCCCCGCCGGTGACCTGCTCACCGGGCACATCGTGCACCTGGAGGAGCTGCGCATCCGGGCGCTGGAGATCCGGATCGAGGCGGAGGGCGGCCTGAACCGGCACCGCGAGTCCATTCCGCAGCTGCGCAAGCTCGTCAACGACTACCCGCTCAACGAGTGGTTCCACAGCCGGCTCATCATGGCGCTGGGCGCCTCCGGGCGGCGCGCGGAGGCCCTCCAGGCGTACCAGAACCTGCGGCGCATCCTCGCGGACGAGCTGGGCCTCGAGCCCTCCGCGGACCTTCAGCGGCTCCAGCTGGAACTGCTCGGTTCCCGACCGGACGGCGGGACGCGGGGGACCCCGCACTCCGGTTCCGGGAACACCGCGCAGGGTCCCGCGCGGCTGCCCGTCTTCACCTGAGCACCTCACACGTTCGCCCCCGCCGGCCCTGGGCCGGCGGGGGCGAACGTGTGTCGGGGGACCGTACGGCTCAGGACTTCTTCGCCGCGAAGTCGCGGACGCTCTCGGCGATCCAGTCGACGCGCTGCTCGTCCAGGCCCGGGTAGACGCCCACCCAGAAGGTGTGCTCGGCGACGAGGTCGCTGTTCACCAGGGAGCCCACCACACGGTGCGGGCGGTCCTGGTAGGCGGGGTGCCGGGTGAGGTTGCCGGCGAAGAAGCGGCGGGTGCCGATCCTGCGGGCCTCCAGGAAGTCGACCAGCTCCTTGCGGGTGAAGCGGGCCTCGGGGCGGACCGTGAGGGCGAAGCCGAACCAGCTGGGGTCGCTGTCGGGTGTCGCCTCCGGCAGGATCAGCCCGGGCACGCCGTCCAGTCCCTCCCGCAGCCGGCGCCAGTTGGCGCGGCGGGCGTCGCCGAAGGCGTCCAGCCGGCGGAGCTGACTCAGGCCGAGGGCGGCCTGGAGGTCGGTGGCCTTCAGGTTGTAACCGACGTGGGAGAAGATGTACTTGTGGTCGTAGCCGTGCGGCAGCGTGCCCATCTGGTAGTCGAACCGCTTGAAGCAGCGGTTGTTCTCGCCCGGCTCGCACCAGCAGTCCCGGCCCCAGTCGCGCAGTGACTCCACGATCCGGGCCAGCGACAGATTGCTGGTGAGGACGCAGCCGCCCTCGCCCATCGCGATGTGGTGCGCGGGGTAGAAGCTGGTCGTGGCGATGTCGCCGAAGGTGCCGGTGAGTTTGCCGCGGTAGGTCGAGCCGACGGCGTCGCAGTTGTCCTCGATCAGGAACAGGTCGTGTTCCTCGGCGAGCGCGGCGATCTCCTCGACGGCGAACGGGTTGCCCAGGGCGTGGGCGATCATGATGGCCCGGGTGCGCGGGCCGATGGCCGCGGCCACCCGCTCCGGTGTGGTGTTGTACGTCGGGATGTCGACGTCGACGAAGACGGGCACGAGGCCGTTCTGGATGATCGGGTTGACGGTGGTCGGGAAGCCCGCCGCGACGGTGATCACCTCGTCGCCGGGCCGCAGCCGGCGGTCCTCCAGCAGGTGCGAGGTGAACGCGGACAGCGCCAGCAGGTTCGCGGACGAACCGGAGTTGGCGAGGTGGGCCTTGCGCAGCTTGAAGTACCGGGCGAAGTCCCGCTCGAAGCGGCGGGAGCTGACCCCCGAGGCGATCCGCATCTCCAGCGCGGCCTCGACGAGCGCCGCCCGGTCCTCGGCGTCGAAGACGGCGCCGGAGGGCCACACCTCGGTCTCGCCGGGCACGAACGCGCCGGACCCGCCGCCGTGCTGGTCGCCGTGGGCGTGGTAGTCACGGACCTGTTCCAGGATGCGGGCCTTGGCCGCCGCCCGCTCCTGCTTGGCCTCGGGGGAACCGGTCACCAGGGTCTCGGTCATCGAGCATCGCCTCCCACGGCGTACTGGGCCTGTCGTTGGATGTCGGCGGTGAGCTCCGCCTGTCGGGTACTGATCGCGCCGGACGTACCGGCCTCGTCGCCGGTCGCCTCGCCGCCGACGACCGCGCGGGTGAACGCCTCGACGCCGCCGAGGCACTGGTCGTACGGTTCCAGCTCGTGGCGCCGGACGCCGTCCGGGCCCTCCAGCAGCAGGACGGGGCGGTGGTCGGGGGGTGGGGTGAAGGCATGGTCGAGGCGGAGCCTGCCGGTGCTGCCGAGCACCTCGTAGCGGGACGTGTACCGGTGCTCCATACCGAAGGTGAGGTGGGCGGTCGCGCCGTCCCCGTCCCGGCACAGCAGGGCCGCGCCCGCCACGTCCACGCCCCGCGCGGGATCGGTGCGCAGCACCGCGCCGGCCACCCGCAGTTCGGGGCCGAGCAGCAACTGGGCGGCGCGCAGCGGGTACACGCCGACGTCGAGGAGGGCGCCGCCGCCGAGGTCGGGGCGGTAGCGGATGTCGGCCGGGGGCCGCGGGGGGATGGTGAAGGCGGCCGAGACCGCGCGGACCTCGCCGACGGCGCCCCGTGCGATCAGGTCGAGCACCGCCCGGTGCTGCGGGTGGTGGACGAAGAGGTAGTTCTCCCGCAGCACCAGCCCCGACTTCCCGGCCAGGGCGACCAGTTCGGCGGTCGTGCGGGGGTCGGTGGTCAGCGGCTTCTCGGCGAGGACGTGCTTGCCCGCCTCCAGGGCGGCGCGCACCCAGTCGGCGTGCAGCGCCGCCGGCACGGGCACGTACACCGCGTCCACGCGGGGGTCGGCGAGGACCGCCCGGTAGTCGGGCAGCGCGTCGGCCCCGTACGCGGCGGCTAGGGTCCTCGCGCGATCGGGGTCGCGGCTCGCCACGGCGGTCAGGGTGATGCCGGGCGCGCGGGACACGGCGGGCAGGATCCGGCGGACGGCGATGTCGGCGGCGCCCAGCAGGCCGAGCCGCACGGTGCGCCCGGTCATCGGTCCCGCTGCCGCAGGAAGCGCAGGCAGGTCAGCAGGTTGCGGGCCTCGACGTTGACGTGGTTGGAGTACCTCAGCAGGCTGCCGAGCTGTCCGGGCGTCATCCAGATGTGGTCCCCGCCCGCGTCGAGCGGCACGTCGTCGTCGGCCTCGACGACCAGGTAGCGGTTCTCGGCGTGGTGGAAACGGCCGCCCTCCTCCGAGTGCACCACGTCGAACAGGATCCGCGAGGGGTCCGCCGACAGGACCGTGTCCAGGAAGCGGGGCCGCTCCTGCGCGGGGCGCCCGTCGTAGTTGGCCGGGCAGCACTGCACGGTCGGCGCCATCTCGGCGATGTCGCGGGAGCCGGCCTCCGTGCGGGCGTTCACCAGTACGTGGCGGCGGTCGTCGATCCGCCGGGTGAGGAAGGCGATCACCCCGCGTCCGGCGGGGGCCAGCATCGGCTGCGACCAGCGGGCCACCTCGCGGCCGTCCGCCTCGACGTCCACGCCGATCACCGAGAAGTAGCGGCCCTCCTCGTGGACGAGGCGGTCCCCGGTGTGGGTCCAGCCCTTCACCTCGGCGAGCGGGATGCGGCGCCGGTGCAGGTCCTGCGGTGCCTTGACGTCGGTGAACCAGCTGAGCAGTTCGGTCATCGAGTGCCGGCCGCGGTCCTCGGCGCCGGGCGCGCCGACGTCGTCGGGCCAGGGCTCCGGCAGGCCCGACAGGACGGTTCGGGTGTCCATGTTGACGACGTTGTCCAGGGCGAGCAGGTCCCCGATCTGCTCCAGGGTCAGCCAGCAGAAGCCCTCGCGCGGCGGCACGTCCTCGTCGGGCGGCAGCTCCACGATCATGTTGCGGTTGCGCTTGCTGTGGAACCAGGAGCCCTGCTCGGACTGGAGCGCGTCGAACAGGACCCGCCGCCGGGGCGGCGCCAGGAAGTACTCCAGGTACGGGACGGCGCCGCCCTGGTGGACGCGGGTGAAGTTGGACCGGGTGGCCTGCACGGTCGGGGACATCTGCAGGACGTTGATGTTGCCCGGTTCCATCTTGGCCTGGAGCAGGAAGTGCCGTACGCCGTCGAAGTCCTTGACGAGGATGCCGAGGATGCCGGCCTCGGGCTGCACGATGATCGGCTGCGTCCAGGACCGGGTCTCGCGGCGGCCGGTGGTGATCTCGACGCCCTCGACGGTGAAGAACTTCCCCGTGCGGTGCCGCAGGTTCCCGGTCTCCGGGTCGCTCGCCCAGCTGTCCAGGGCGTCGAGCGGCACGGGCGTCACCCGGTGCCGGTGGGTGCGGTTCCGTTCGGCGAACCAGTCGAGGAACTCCGACGTCTGTCGGAAGCGGAACACAGTGGGGAACACGGTGGGGCCCTCCCGGTCGGCTGCTGTGCCGCCAGCATTCGGCACGGCGGTAGAAGGGGGCTCGAAGTCGGGGCGGGGCGGTGACCTGGGGTTTAGGGCCCTTCTGATGGATCTCCGCGGGAGAAGGAGCGGCGTTCGGTGCGTGCTCTCGGTGTGCCGGGCGGAAGCCCTCGTAGCGGAGCTACTAGGGCTTTTGTCCGGTGCGGCGAGTGGGGGTACCCCCTGCTCGAAGAGCTTGGGGGAGTGCCGGGCGTCGCGACGCCGCGGGGATCCATCAGAAGGGACCTAGGGGTGAACAGGACCGGCGGGTGCCGTGGGGGCACCCGCCGGTCGGGGGGCGCGGGCCCGACCGGGCTCGCGCGGGCCGTCGTTCAGGACTGGCGGTCGCCGACCTCCGCCAGGGCCTTGAGGACGGCGGTCTGCCGGGTGTCGCGCTCGCGTACCAGCTCCTCGTACGACGAGCCGCCGTACACCTGCTCGGCCTGCTCGATGAGGGACTGGATCGTCGCCTCGTCCAGGGTGGGGCGGCCGAGCAGCTCCCAGCCCTTCTCCAGGCCGGAGCCGAGCGTGCCCAGCCACTTGCGCAGGCCGCCGGTGCCGCCGCCCAGGTGGAAGGCGAGGAAGGGGCCCACGGTCGCCCAGCGCAGCCCGATGGAGTGCGTGACGACGCGGTCCAGCTCCTCCAGGGAGACCACGCCCTCCTTCACCAGGTGGATCGACTCGCGCAGCAGCGCGGACTGCAGCCGGTTCGCCGCGAATGCCAGGACCGGCTTGCGCAGCACCACCGGGACCCGGCTCACCGACTCGAAGAACGCGACGGCCTCCCGCACGGCCTGAGGGGAGGTGCGCTCACCGGCGACGACCTCCACGAGGGGCACGACGTGCGGCGGGTTGAAGGGGTGCCCGACGACGAGCCGGGCTGAGTCGGCCATCAGGGCGCCCAGGTCGTCGGGGTTCAGGGTGGAGGTGGAGGACAGGATCAGCGCGTCGGGCCGGGCCGCCTTGCCGATCCGGGCGAAGAGTTCCTGCTTGAGCTCCAGGTTCTCCGGGGCGTTCTCCACGATGACGTCGGCGTCCGCGACGGCACGCTCCACGTCGGGTTCGAACTCCAGGCGCTCCCCGAACCCGGCCGGGTCCTCGCTCCCCTCAGGGAGGAACGGGGCGAACAGGTCGAGGGCCTCCTGGACGATGCGCGGCGCGTCGGGCCTGCGGCTGTTGACGCGGACGCGCAGTCCGTGGCCGAGGAACAGCGCGATCCACCCGAGGCCGATGGTGCCGGCGCCGACGACGGTGACCGTCCGCTGCTGTGCTGGGGGCGTCATGGGTGCATGCCTCGCTTCGGGGTCGACGGGCCGGTGGTCACCGGGCGGCGGACAGCTTCGGGATGACCTGCTCGGCCATCAACCGCATGGTCGTGGCGGCGTCCTCGAAGGACAGATGGCCGGAGTGGACGCCGAGGCTGATGGTGATGTCGTCGCCGAACCACTCGGCGATCTGCTCCAGTTGGGCGCGGACCTGGTCCGGGGCGCCGATGAGGAGCTTGTTCTGCGCCAGCTTCCCCTCGAAGTGCGAGGTCCTCGTGGCCTCGACGAGCTTCTCGTAGCCGGGGTAGGCGGAGCTGCGCGTGGTCTCCCAGGAGGCGACGGCGGCGCGGATCGCCGCGGAGTTGCGGTCGTCGTCGTGACGGCCCTTCGTCCGGGCCGTGTCGCCGTCCTCGGACACCACGCACGGATAGCTGAAGTGGATCTGCTCGGTGCCCGGGGCGCGGCCGGATGCGGCCCACTCCTCGCGGTAGACGGCGAGCCGGCTCTGGAGCTCCTCGGTGGACATCACGTTGGGCACGGTCTGGAGGTGGTGCCCGGCGCGGCCCGCCTCGGCGCACGACTCGGCGCTGCGGGCGGTGGTGACGAACACCGGCGGGTGCGGGTCCTGCACGGGCCGGGGCAGCAGGGTGACCGGGCCGAAGCGGTGGAAGCGGCCCTCGAAGACCACGTCCTCCTCGGCCCACAGCCGCTTGATCGCCTCGACGCCCTCGGTGAAGCGGTCCTTGGACTCGTCGATGGGGATGCCGAACGCCGTGAACTCGTCGGGCAGGAAGGCCCGTCCGAACGCGGCGTCGACCCGGCCGCCCGACATGGCGTCGAGCATGGCCAGCTTGCCCGCCAGCTTCACCGGGTGCTGGAAGGCGGGGATGGTGGCGCTGGTGCCCAGCCGCACCCGCTTCGTGCGGCCCGCGGCGGCGGCCAGGAACGTCACCGGGTCGGGGCTGTAGCCGCCGTACGCGAAGAAGTAGTGCTCGACCATCTTCACGTGGTCGAAGCCCAGTTCCTCGGCGAGGTCCACCAGGCGCAGCGCCTCGTCGAAGTACTGCGGGGCGGGCTTGTCGGCCGGGCCGACGGTGGGGAAGAAGACGATGCCGAACTTCATCGTGTGCTCCTCAGTCCCGGGCCGAGCCGTCGTGGGTCAGATCGCGCTGCCGCACCTGCCAGGCGCCGTTCACCCGGACGAGGTGGTCGTGGCAGACGACGCTGGCGAAGATCTCCAGCTGCCCGCCGCGCGGGGTGCGCATGGCGAGGGCGTACGCGCGGGTGCGCACCGAACCGTCGTCCTGGGGGCGGACGTCGAGCATGCCCAGCCAGTGCCGGAAGTCGATCTTGTCGGCGTCGAGCCGCTCCTGGCGCGCCCGGGACGAGGCACGGATCACCTCGCGGCCGCGCAGCGGCTCGGCCAGCCGGCTGGCCTCGGCGAACACCGCGTCGGTGGTGAAGGTGTCGGCCCAGTCGTCGGGCCTGCCGTCGTCCAGCAGGCCCATCTGGCGGGCGTAGAACTGCTGGATCTCCGCGTACAGGTCGGCCGGGGCGAACGACGCCGTCGCCCGGTCCGGGGTGTTGGGGTGGCTCATGCCAGCTGCCTTCCGTAGGTCGTGTGACAGGTCGGTACGAGGACGGGGGCGGCGCCGGGGGTCAGCCGGCGGCGGGCTCCAGCAGCCGCGCGCCGTACGCCCCGCCCGCGGTGTCGAAGCGCAGGGCGACATGGCTGGCCAGGCAGTGCACGTCGCGCCAGATCCGCTGGAGGGGGTGGGCGGCGAGCTGGCCGGTGCTGCCGACGGTGCGGAACAGCTGCCCGACGACGTCGACGAGCTGGTCCACGGCGTGCGCGCAGTCGGCGGGGTTGCGCACCTGCTCCAACGGGGTCGCCGCGGGGGCGTCGGCGACGCGGGCCGCGCGCTCCAGCAGCAGATGGGCCGCGTCGATCGTGACGGCGGCGCGGGCGAGGGCGATCCGGGGGCCGGGGTTGCGTTCGTCGGTGTCCATCGCCGTGTGCTCGGACCACACGCGCAGGGCGCCGCGGGCCGCGCCGAGCGCGGGGGCGGCGAACAGCAGGCCGCTGACCAGCCGCAGCGGAACGGTGTGGCAGCGGGCGGTGGAGGCGACGGCGCGCCCGGCGAGCATGGTGTCCCGGGCGAAGCCGCGGTGCCGGGGGACGAAGACGTTGTCGACGGTGAGGGTGTGGCTGCCGGTGCCGCGCATACCGATCGCCGACCAGGTGTCGACGATCTGGTAGTCGGCGCGGGGCAGCGCGAAGAACCAGGGCACGTGCCGGTCGTCCTGCGGCACGAGCGCGCACACCAGCGCCCAGTCGGAGAAGCCGACGGCACTGGTGAACTCCCACTCGCCGGTCACCCGCCAGCCGTCCGCGACCTCCGTGACCGCGCCCCTCGGCATGAGCGCCCCGACGACCACGGTGTCGGGGCCCCGTCCCCACAGTTCCCGCTGGCCCCGCTCGGGCAGATAGGCGCCCATGCGGGCGGCGCCCGCGGTGACCGACGCGCACCAGGCGGCCGAGGTGCAGCCCTCCGCCAGCGCGGCGACCGCGTCCAGCAGTTCCCGGGCGCCGCCCTCGGCGCCGCCGAAGCGGGCGGGCACGAAGTGCCGTGCGAAACCGGCGCGGACGATGCCGTCCGTCACCGCCGGTGCCAGTTCCCGGTCGGTGTCCGCGTCGGCGGCGTACCGGCCCGCGGTCGCGGCGAGGTCACCGGCGCGCTCCGGCAGACCGGTTCGGCTGGTTGTCGACTGGCTCGGCATAGAACCCACTTCCTCACCCGGTGATCTGCTGGAACCCGTGCGGCCCGTGGCGCGGGCTGGGCGGTCCACGGTGGCCGCCGGGGATCGGGGGCCCGTCCAGGGCGTCTCGAGGCGCACTCGACGGGCGGGCGGCGGGGGCGGCGGCACGGCCGGGCGCGGAGGCCGCGGGCGCCGCCGGGTGCCTCAGTCGCCGGAGCGGCCGTCGGGCACGAGGCGACGGTGGCGGACCAGCCAGCCGGAGCCGTCGGGGGCGGGGACCAGGTCGTCGTGGCACAGCAGGGAGCCACGGATGGCCAGGGCGCCGCCGCGGGGCGTGGCCATGGCGAGGGCGTAGTACCGGGTGCGCAGCGAGCCGTCCTCGCGGGGCCGGACGTCGAGCATGCCGAACCAGTGGCGGAAGTCCCAGCCCTGGGCGGCGATATGGGCGACCCCGGCGGTCACCGAGGCGCGGATGGCCTCACGGCCGACGTCGGGGGTGTCCCCGGCCAACTCGATGACCGCGTCCTCGGTGAACGTCTCCGCCCACGCGCCCGGGTCGGCGCCCGCACCCTCGATGAGGTGCATCTGCCGGGCGTAGAACTGCTGGACCCCGGCGTAGAGGGAGGCCGACACGGGTTCCCCGGCGGGGGGCGCGGGGAGATCCGGGCGCACGAGCGGGTCGGGGGCCGTACGGGGGGCCGGGGTCGTGCTGGTGTCCGGCGTCACGAGAGGGTCCCTGGGCATCGGTGGGGGCCTTTCGTCGGGCGGTGGCGTGTGTGGCGGTGAGTGTCGGCGCCGTCTCTCGAGCACGGGTTGAGCCGCCCCCGGCACGGTCACGGCAGCGGAGTCCACCGCAGACCCGATGTCCACGGAAACGAGGTAACCGCCATGCGCGTGCTGTTCAACGTCTCCCCCGGCCTCGACCACCTGTATCCGGCACTGGGCCTGGCCTGGGCGTTCCGTACGGCGGGCCACGACGTGGCCGTGGCGACCGCGGGCGTCTCCGTCGACGCCGCGGCCCGGGCGGGCCTGACCGTGCGGGACGTCGCCCCGGACGCCGACTTCAGCACGGTGTTCCCGAAGAAGGGCACGCCCGAGGAGCGCGTGCGGATGATGCGGGAGCGCGGCGCGGAGATCACCAGGTCGGAGCGGACGCCGGAGATCATCCTGGAGAAGTTCGGCCTGATCAACGACATGATGGCCGACGGAACGCTGGAGTTCGCCCGCTGCTGGCGCCCCGACCTGATCGTGTACTCGCGGCTTCAGGGCACCGCGCTGCTCGCCGCCCGCGACCTCGGCGTCCCGGCGGTGGAGAACGGCTTCAGCTTCCTGCGCGAGGGCGACCTGCCGTCCCGGATGCTCCCCCACCTCGCTCCGACGTTCGAGCGCCTCGGTGTGCCGGTGGAGCTGCCGTTCGTGCAGCCCGTGTACTTCGCGCCGCAGAAGCTGATGCGCGGCGAGGGCGAGGGCTGGTCGATGCGGTCGATGCCGTTCCAGGGCGGCGGTGTGCTGCCCGACTGGCTGGCGGCGCCGAAGGAGCGGGCGCGGATCGTGGTGACGCTCGGCACCGTCGTGCCGGGCGTGGCCGGTTCGGGCAGCCTGCGCAGTGTGCTGGACGCCTCGGCGGGCCTGGACGTCGAGTTGATCCTCGCGCTCGGCGACAACGTCGACCTGGCGCCGCTGGGCACCCTCCCGGAGAACGTCCGGCCGGTCGGCTGGACCCCGCTCAGCGCGCTGATGCCGACCCTCGACGGTGTCGTCCACCACGGCGGCTGCGGCACCATGCTCGCCGCCGCGCAGGCCGGCGTGCCCCAACTGGCCATGCCGTACGGGGCCGACAACTGGATCAACGCCTCGATCATCGAGAGCGAGGGCATCGGCTTCGACCGGCAGCCGGAGCAGGTCGACGGGTCCGTGCTGCGCGCCCTGGTCGAGGACGGGCCGGTTCGCAAGAACGCCGCCGCGCTGGCCGAGGAACTGGCCGTGGAGCCCGGTCCGGACCACATGGTGACCCGTCTCGTCGAGCTGGCGGGCAAGCCGCTCTGAACCCCGACGTCCGGCCGCGGGCCTCGACCGCGCCACGACCCGGAGTCGACCGGCGGTGGAGCGGGCGCCCAGAGCATCGGCCGTATCTGCAAGAGGAAGGCAGGCAAGCACGTGAGAACCCAACTGTCGCCCATGGCCGCGCGCGGCCTCGGTGTCGCCCTGGGCACCGCCGCCCTGACGGCCGCGACCGCGTTCCCGGCGGGAGCGAGGACGACCGTCACCGACCTGGGCACGCTGCCCGGCGGCACGACCAGCCTGGCGTACGCCGTGAACGACGCCGGGATCGTCGTCGGCTCCTCGGCGAACGCCGACGGTGTCACCCGCCCGGTCCGCTGGAGCGCCGACGGAGTGGTATCCGACCTGGGGACGCTGCCGGGCGACGTGTCCGGCACGGCGTACAACATCAACCGCGCGGGTGTGGTCGTGGGGCGCTCGGTCGGCGCCGACAAGGCCGAGCACGCGGTGCGCTGGACCCCCGACGGCCGCACCGCGCAGCTGGCGGGGCTGCCCGGCTCGACCCGGAGCAGGGCCTACGGCGTGAACACGCGCGGGGTCGCCGTGGGCTTCTCGGCCACGCCGGAGCTGGTGTACAAGGCGCAGCGCTGGGACGTGGACGGCAAGGCCACGCATCTGCCGCCGCTGCCGGGCGACGTGTCCAGCGCCGCCGCGAAGATCAACGACAGCGGGGCGGCCGTCGGCTTCTCCGGCACCTCCGACGGCAAGCAGCACGCGGTGCGCTGGAACGCCGACGGCACCGCGGTGTCCCTCGGCGGCGTCCTGCCCGGTGACGACTCCAGCCAGGCCAGCTGGATCAACAACCGCGGGACCATGGTGGGCAACTCCTACAAGGCGGGCAAGGGGTACGACGGCCCCTTCCACGCGGTCAAGTGGTCGCGCTCGGGCACGGCGGTCCCGCTGAGCCCGCTGCCCGGTGACACGGGCTCGGCGGTGTACGGCATCAACGACGCCGGTGTCGCGGTCGGGTTCTCGTACACGCCGGGCGGCGTGTTCCACGCGGTGCGCTGGTCGCCCGGCGGCCAGGTCACCGACATCGGCGCGGTCGTGTCGGGGTCGAGCGAGGCGTATCTGCTGAACAACGAGGGCGTCACCGTCGGCTATCTGACCACCGATCAGGGCGTGGTCCGCGCGGCCCGCTGGAGCGGCTGAGCGGCCCCCGACGCGAGGAGGAGCACATGGCATCGCCACAAGCGGTGAGCGAACGGCACGAGGTCACGGTGCGGGCGGCGGCCGGCGACGTCTACCGGCTGCTGGCGGATCTCGACGCCTGGCCGCGGATCTTCCCGCCCTTCGTGCACCTGGAGCGGCTCGGCTCCGTGGACGGGTACGAGCGGGTCGGCATGTGGGCGCTGTCCGGGGCGGGTGAGCCGGCCGGCGACCGCGTCGAGCACTGGGTGGCGCTGCGCCGTACCGACGAGGACGCGCTGCGCGTCGAGTTCCGGCCGGAGCGCGTGGAGCCGCCGCTGGAGTCGCTGTGCCGCACCTGGTCCGTGGAGGCGGCCGGGGACGACCGCTGCGTGGTACGGCTGGAGCACGACTACCGGCTGAGGGACGACGACCCGCGGGCCGCGGAGGCGGTGCGGCGCACCACCGAGGAGATCGCCCACAGCGAGCTGGCCGCGGTGCAGACGGCCGCCGAGATCATCTGCCGCTTCCCCGAGCTGCTGATGACGGTCGAGGACGCGGTGGAGATCGACGGAACGCCCGAGGAGGTCTACGACCTGCTCTTCGACGCGGCCGGGTGGCCCTCGGTGATGGCGCACGTCGTCCGGGCCGATGTGCGCGCGAGCGGGCCCGGAGCGCACGTCCTGGAGATGGAGACCCTGGAGCGGCACGGCGGCCGGTTCACCACGCGCACCGCCCGCGTGGGGCTGCCGCACCACGGGATCGCGTACAAGCAGCTGCTGCTGCCGCCGCTGGGCAGTTCGCACCAGGTGCGCTGGCGGATCGGGGCCGGCCCGGACGGTTCGACGACGGTGACGTCGGTGCAGACCGTGGTGATCAGGGAGTCCGGCATTGCGGCCGTCCTCGGGGAGGGCACCGGGCTGGAGACGGCGCGTCAGTTCGTGCGGGCCGAGCTGAGTTCCAAGGTGCGGCTGATTCTGGACGCCGTGAAGGAGCGCGTCGAGTACAAACGGCAGCACGGTCAAGGCGAGCGCAGTGGAAAGGACGCATGATGCGAGCGGCGACGTTGTCCTCGTTCGGGCCCCCCGAGGTGCTGGAAGAGACGACGCTGAAGGAACCGCAGGCCGGGCCCGGTGAGGTCCGGGTGCGGGTGAGGGCGGCCGGGGTGCTGCCGTTCGACGTGCGGGTGCGCGGCGGGTGGACCCCGCCGTTCATCAAGCGCGAGTTCCCGATGGTCCTCGGCAACGAGTTCGCCGGGATCGTCGACCAGGCGGGCGAGGGCGTGACGTCGTTCGCGCCCGGCGACGAGGTGCTCGGCTACAGCGTGCTCGGCGCCTACGCGGAGTACCTGACGGTGCCCGCCGACCAGATCGTCCGCAAGCCGGCGGACATGCCGTGGGAGATCGCCGCCGGTTTCCCGGGCAACGGGCAGGGCGCGCACATGGCCCTGTCGACCGTCGGCGTGGAGCCGGGTGACACGGTGCTCATCAACGCGGCCGCGGGCGGTTTCGGCACGTTCGCCGTGCAGCTGGCCCTGGCCTGGGGCGCGGGCACGGTCATCGGCACGGCCAGCGAACGCAACCACGACCATCTGCGGGCCCTGGGCGCCGTGCCGGTCACCTACGGCGAGGGGCTGGAGGAGCGGGTGCGGGCCATCGCGCCCGACGGTGTGGACGCGGCCGTCGACGCGGCCGGCCCCGAGGCGCTGCGGGCATCGGTGGCGGTGGCGAAGAACCGCGACCGGGTGGTCACGATGATCGCCACGGAGGAGGCCGAGCGCCTGGGCCTGCGGGACGTGGCCGGTGCCCGGTCGGCGGAGCGGCTCGCGGAACTGGTGGACCTGTACACGCGGGGCAAGGTGACGATCCATCTGCGGGCCACCCACCCGCTGGCCCACGCCGCCGAGGCGCACCGGGACGTGGAGAGCGGGCACGGCCGGGGCAAGGTCGTGCTGACCGTCGACTGAGCGCAGGTAGGACCGGGCCGCCACAGGCACCGGTCCCCTGAGGGGGCGGGCCCTGCCGGGGCTCGCCCCTTCCGGCGTCGAGGCCCCGCGGCCTTCGAGGTGCCCACGACCGGGGCTTCGAACGGGTGGGCGCACGCTCGTCAGGACGACGGCACGAGCCGACGACGACAAGCCGACTACAGAGGTGAGCAGGACGTGAAGGGAATCATCCTCGCCGGCGGGAACGGCACCCGGCTCCACCCCATCACCCTCGGGGTCTCCAAGCAGCTGCTCCCGGTCTACGACAAGCCCATGGTCTACTACCCGCTCTCGGTGCTGATGCTGGCCGGCATCCGGGACATCCTCGTCATCTCCGCGCCGAAGGACCTGCCGCAGTTCCGCCGGGTCCTCGGCGACGGCAGCCGGCTCGGCCTGCGCCTGTCGTACGCCGAGCAGCCCGAACCGCGCGGCCTGGCCGAGGCGTTCGTCATCGGGGCGGACCACATCGGCGACGGCCCGGTCGCACTGGTCCTCGGTGACAACGTCTTCCACGGCCCCGGCTTCTCCCAGGTGCTGCGCAGCCATCTCCCGCACCGCGAGGGCGCGTTGCTGTTCGGCTACCCGGTGCGCGACCCGGAGCGGTACGGCGTGGGCGAGGCCGACGCGGAGGGCCGTCTGCTGTCGGTCGAGGAGAAGCCGAAGCGCCCGAGGTCCAACCGGGCCATCACGGGCCTGTACTTCTACGACAACGACGTGGTCCGCATCGCCCGGAACCTGAAACCGTCGGCGCGCGGCGAGTTGGAGATCACGGACGTCAACAAGGAGTACCTGGCTCGCGGTCAGGCGCGTCTGGTGGACCTGGGGCGCGGCTTCGCGTGGCTGGACACCGGCACGCACGACTCGCTGCTCGACGCCTCCCTGTACGTGCAGACCCTGGAGCGGCGCCAGGGCCTCAGGATCGCGTGCGTGGAGGAGGTGGCGCTGCGGATGGGGTTCATCGACGCGGACCAGTGCCACCGGCTGGGCGAGGAGCTGGGCAAGTCCGGGTACGGGGAGTACGTGATGGCGGTCGCCCGGGCCGCGCGGGCCGACGGCACGGCGGTGGGCGCCCCGGCGGGCATCACGGCGGACCCGCGGGGCATCCGGCGGGTGGCGTGACGGGAGCACGGGAGAGGGACCGCCAGGTCGTCCACGGGACGACCGGGCGGTCCCTTCATGGGTGCGTGCGGCCGTGGGTCCCGCGCCGGCGCGGACGCGTAGGTGCCGTCGGCCGCCACGGTGACGTCAGTGGTGTCCTGACTCCGCCGGCTGCCCCTCCTCCTGCTCCACGCCGGTCTCCGGCTCCCTCGGCTTGCGCGGCATGAGGAGCGCCGGCAGCAGCATCAGCGCGACCAGGCCGAGCACCCACCAGAACGTGTCGCCGTACGCCGCCGCGTCCCCCGCCCCCGCCTCGCCGGGCGCGGCGGTGAGGCCGACGGACAGCAGCAGGGCGACGACGGCCGTGCCGAAGGACGCGCCGACCCGCTGCCCGACCGCGATCAGTACGGTGCCCCGCGCGATGCGGTCGGCGGGCACGTCACGGTAGGCCGTGGTGATGACCGCGACGCCGATGACACCGAGGCCGAGGCCCCGCACGCACAGGGACAGGCCGAGCAGCAGGTCTCCCGGGTGCTCGGCGAGCTGGGTGAAGGCGACGGTGCCGAGTGCGGCGACCACGGTGCTGCCGAGGATGAGGGTGCGCGGGTCGTACCGGTCGGTGAGCGCGCCGGCCAGCGAGATGCCGATCAGCATGCCGAGGCCCTGCGGGGCGAGCAGCCAGCCCGTGGTGGAGCTGTCGTGGCCGAGCACCCGCGTGTAGTACAGCGGCAGCACGAAGAGGGTGCCGTAGATGGCCACGCCGTGCAGCAGGATCAGCGCCGAGGACGTGGAGAACACGCGGGAGCGGAACAGCCGTACGTCGAGCAGCGGGTCCGCGGACCGCGCGGAGTGCACACAGAACCCGGCGACCAGGGCGAGGCCGGCCAGCAGCACACCGAGGGTGAACGGGTCGGTCAGCTGGGACACGTCCCGGACCCGGGAGAAGCCGTAGACGAGGGCGACCATGCCGGGCGGCAGGAGCAGCATGCCGACGCGGTCGACACGGGTGCCGCGTCGCTCGCCCGAGGAGGGCAGCACCTTCCAGGCGAGGGCGAGGGCGATCAGGATGACGGGCACGTTGACGAAGAAGATCCACCGCCAGCCCGCCGCGTCGATGATCAGACCGCCGGCCACCGGGCCCATGATGGGCGCCAGTTGCCCGGGGATGCCGACCAGGCTCATCACCCGGCCGAAGCGCTTCGGCCCGGCCGCCTCCGCGAGGATCGCCTGCACCATCGGCAGCACCATGCCGCCGCCGATGCCCTTGACCACGCGGAAGGCGATCAGGCTCTCCACGGACCAGGCGAGTCCGCAGAGCACCGAGCCGGCCAGGAACACCACGAGGGCGAACATCCACATCCGCTTGTCGCCGAAGCGGTCCACGGCCCAGCCGACGAGCGGGGTGACCAGGGCCAGGGTCAGCAGATAGGAGGTGTTGACCCAGGACAGCGCGGTCTCGGAGGCCTCCAGTTCCTCACCGATGTCGTTCAGGGCGACACTGACGATGGTCGAGTCCAGGAGGGACGCGATGGCACCGATGAGGAGGGTGCCCGCGAGGACGAGGAGCTTGCGGTCCAACCGTTCGGGGGGCGAAGTCTGCATGAGGGCAACCTAGGAGCCCCTGATCCCGCCCCCCTCGAATCCCGCTCGAGATCCGGCCACCTCCCGGACCGTCCCACGGGGGCCACCCGGCAGGTCCGGACCGGTACGGCAGCGCTGCCGGACCGTCGGGGCGGACGGTCCGGCAGCGCAGCCTCATGTCGGGCGGCCGTCGTTCAGGCCGGGTTGATGTCGATGCGTCCCATCTGGCCGCCGGAGGAGTGGCCGAGCTGGTGGCAGTGGTAGAGGTACTGGCCGGTGTAGGGGCCCCAGGTCATGGCGATCTTCACGGTCTCCCCGGGGCCGAGGCACACGGTGTCCTTGAGCCCCGAGTCCTGGACGCCGGCCGGCTTGCCATTGCGTTCGAGGACCCGGAAGTACGTCAGGTGCGTGTGGAAGCTGTGGTACAGGTGGAAGTCCGGCGGCGCGGGCAGCGGCGCCTCCACGTTGCGGATCGTCCAGATCTCGCTGCTGCCGACGGTGGTCGCCACGTCGACCCGGTCCGGGTCGTAGCTGACGCCGTTGATGGTCATCGCGGGGAACGTGCGCAGCTCGAAGTCCCGTTCCACCGTGCCCCGCGGCACCGGCGGCAGCGTGGAGAGGCGGGTCGGCACCTCGCTGTTGTCGGTGCTCCTGCGGTCAATGTCGAAGCGGAGCACCTCGGGGCGCTCGGTGGGCAGGGCGCCGGTGTTCTCCAGCACCACCGACTGGCCCACGGCGTAGCGGGAGAAGTCCACGACGACCTCGACGCGCTCACCGCCCAGCATCAGCAACTCGTCGCGCTGCACCGGGCGTTCCAGCAGGCCGCCGTCCGAGGCGATCTGCGTGAACGGCGTGCCGTCGGCGAGCCGCAGCCTGATGTACCGGTTGGCGCAGGCGTTGTAGAGCCGCAGCCGGTACTTGCGGGCCGCCACCTTGAAGTACGGCCGCTCCTTGCCGTTGACCAGCATGTGCGGGCAGTCGGAGGGGCGGGTGTAGCGCAGGGTGCCGTCGGTCTCCACGCGGGCGTCCCGGATGACCAGCGGCACGTCGTAGGCGCCGCGGGGCAGCGGCAGCCTCTTCTCCTCGGCGTCGCTGATCAGGTAGAGCCCGTGCAGGCCCTTGTAGACGTTCTCGGCCTCCAGGTGGTGGGCGTGGTCGTGGTACCAGAGGGAGGCCGCCCGCTGCTTGTTCGGGTAGTGGTACGTCCGGTTGCCGCCGGGCGCGATGACGTCCATCGGGAGGCCGTCGTGCTCGGAGTGGACCTCGCCGCCGTGCAGGTGGACGGCGGCGTTCACGGTCAGGTCGTTGTACTGGCGCACTTCCACCGCGCGCCCGTGGCACGCCTTGATGGTGGGACCGGGGAACGTGCCGTCGAAGGTGCGGACCCGGGAGGTCAGCCCCTTGACGATCTCGACGTCGGCCTCCCGCATCCGCATCTCGTAGACGTCGGTGGTGGCGCTGCGGGTGAGGGGGGCGAGGGTCTTCGGCAGCGGCAGGGCGTGCGCGAAGGGCACCGCCTCCGCGAGGTCGCCGGCCGCAGCGGCGGATCCGCTGCCGCTCAGCCCCTCCCAGGGGAACAGCGCGGCGGCGCCGCCCACGACGGCGGCCTTGAGCAGATGGCGTCGGTTCAGCATGATCGGGTTCTCTTCTCCACAAGTCTCGGCGGACGGTCCGCGCGGTGCCGTGCGCTCGACGGCACCCCGACGGCGACGGCGAGCAGCAGACCGGCCGGGGCGCAGATGCGCAGCGCGGTCAGGGCGTGGTCGCCCGCCGCGGCCCACGACTCGGCGGGCGCGCCGGGGGTCAGGGCGACCGCGAGCGCGGTCACGGGCACGGCGACGGCCGCGCTCACCGCGCCGCCCACGACGGCGAAGGTCCACGCGCCGCCGCCCAGGTGCCGCACGGTGTGCGCGGCGAGGGCGAACAGGGGCAGCAGCAGGTACAGGGCGGCCGTGGCGAGCGCGAGGTACAGCACGGGCCCGCTCCCGTCCCCGCCTGCGTGCGCGGTGTGCCCGGCGGCTGCCGGCCCGCCGCCGTGCCACCAGGCGTGGTCGCCGGGCTGCGGGGCGGGCGGACGCGTCCGCTCGTACGCGACCCAGGCGACGGCGGCGGCCTGCGCGAAGGCGCAGACGCCCAGCGCGAGCGGACGCAGCGACAGGACCGCGCGCCAGGCGACCCGCCGGGCACGCAGGACGACTCCGCGAAGGAACCGCCCCGGCCCACCGGACCGCGCCGCCGCGCCCGAGGCGGCACCGGACAGAACCGCCGCCCCCGAGGCACCCGCCGAGCCCGGCCATGACCCCGCAGGCAGGCTGCCCGGCGCACCCGAGGAGACGGCCCGCGCCCCGGCCGGCGGAACACCCGGCGCGCCCGGAGAGGCGGACCGCGTTCCCGCGCCGGGGCCGACCGGTCTGCCGGGGGAGGCCGGTCGTGGGTCGGCGGCCGGGCCCGGGGCCCGCTCCGTCGTCGGGCGCGCGGTCGGGGTCACGGCCGGGCGTCCGTTCCGTCGTGATCCGTCGTGCGGGCCAGCGCGTCCCACTCCTCCCACTCCGCGAGGCGTTCGCGCAGCACGCGGGGGGCGAGGTCGGCGGCGCTGTTGCCGAGCAGGATCCTGAGCGGCGGCCGCTCCGCGTCGAGCAGCTTCAGCAGGGCCTGGCCCGCCTTGCGCGGGTCGCCGGGCTGGAGGTGGGCGTACGCCCCGGACAGCCCGTGCCGCCGCCCCGCGAGCACCTCGTCGTACTCGGGCATGGGCGTGGCGCGGACCATGCTGCCGGCGCTCCACTCGGTGCGGAACTCGCCGGGCTCGACGATCGTGACGCGGATGCCGAAGCCCGCGACCTCCAGCGCCAGGGTCTCGCTCATGGCCTCCAGGGCCCACTTGCCGGCGCAGTACATACCGAGGTTCGGGTAGGTCGTGAGGCCGGCGATGCTGGACATCTGGAGGATGTGGCCGGCCCCCTGACGGCGCATCACCGGCAGCACCGCCTGGGTGACCCACAGCGCGCCGAAGAAGTTGACGTCGAACTGGTCCCGGACCTGCCGTTCGCCGACCTCCTCGACGCCCCCGGCGAGGCCGTAGCCCGCGTTGTTGAGCAGGACGTCGATCCGGCCCGCCCGCTCGGCGGCCTCGGCGACGGTGGCGAGGACGGCGGCGCGGTCGGTGACGTCGAGGGCGAGCGGGACGACGCGGTCGCCGTACCGCTCGACCAGGTCGTCGAGGGTCTCGGGCTTGCGGGCGGTGGCGACGACTCTGTCACCCGCCTCCAGTACGACCTCGGTGATGGCCCGGCCGAGGCCCCGGGAGGCGCCGGTGACCAGCCAGGTGCGCGGGGTGTGCCCGTTCATCGCGCGGCCGCCCTGCGCTTCTCGGCGTACTCCTTGGCGTGGCCCAGCGTGGCGCGGCTGTTGGAGCCGAGGGCGCCGCGGATGAACTCGCGGGCCTCGGGCACCCCGGCGTCCGGGCCGAGGATCTTGGTGATGTTGTCGGCGTTGAGGACGACGGTGTGCTGGGAGGTGGCGGTGGTGACGCCGTCCTCGTCCTCGTCGAGCTGCCAGTAGCCGGTGTGCAGGGTCATCAGCGCGGGCAGGGTGGTCTGCTTGTAGGCGATGCGGTGGTGCGGGAAGCAGACGCGGATCGACTCGGTGGTGTGCCGGGAGCCGTCCTTGGTGAGGGTGTCCATGCGCAGCACCTGCAGACCGGGGGTGTCCTCGCGCAGGGAGACCTCGGCGACGTGCGGGAGGCGCTCGCGCCAGCGGTCGGCCTCGTTGATGAAGTCGAAGACGTCCTTCGCGGAGCCTTCGATACGGACGCTGTCCTCGAAGGAGAGGGTCAGTCCGACGGCCCGCACGGCGAGTTCGGCGTTGGTCTTGAGGGAGGCCAGCTCGGCGCGGCTGTTGCGGTCCACGGCCGCGTCGATCCAGGCGAGCCGCTCGGGGTCGTCGTCGATCGCGGAGTAGTCGTGCAGGAGCCGCACGCGGGACTCGGCGTCGCCGAGCGGTTCGATGATCCAGGTGCCGCCCATCGCGGCCACCGGCGGGGCGGGGACCTCCTGGCGGAACTCGATGCGCAGCTCCTCGGGGTGCAGGACGCGGCGCGACGTCCAGTTCTTCGGCTCGCCGTTGGCGGTGGCCCAGATCCGGATGCGCTCCTCGCGCTCGCCCTTCTCGACGTGGTCGACGTAGACGGACGGCGGGAAGATCCGGGGCCAGTTCTCCACCTCGGCGATCAGCCGGTACAGCTCGGCGGCCGGGGCGGCGACGGTGATCTCGTGCTCGACCTCACGGGTCGTCATGTCCTTGTCCCTTTCGTCGGGCTGGTCAGAAGTTGCCGAGGCCGCCGCAGACGTTCAGGGCCTGCGAGGTGATGGAGGCGGCGGTGTCGGAGGCCAGGTAGCCGACGAGACCGGCGACCTCCTCGGGGGTGGAGTAGCGGCCGAGCGGGATCTTGGCCTGGAACTTCTCCAGGATCTTGTCCTCGGTGGTGTCGTACGCGTCGGCGTAGCCCTGCCGCACGCGCTGCGCCATGGGCGTCTCGACATAGCCGGGGCACACGGCGTTGACGGTGATGCCGGTCGGGGCGAGCTCGTTGCCGAGGGCCTTGGTGAAGCCGACGACACCGTGCTTGGACGCCGAGTAGGGGGCGCCGAGCACCACGCCCTGTTTGCCGGCGGTGGAGGCGATGTTGATGATCCGGCCGCGGTCCTTGTGGCGCATGCCGCCGGTGGTGAGGACCTCGCGGGTCATCCGGAAGACGCTGTTGAGGTTGGTGTCGATGACGTCGTCCCACAGCTCGTCGGTGAGGTCGGCGGTCACCCCGCCCCCGCTGCGGCCGGCGTTGTTCACCAGCACGTCGACGGTGCCGAAGCGGTCCACCGCGGCCCGCACGAACGCCTTGACGTCGTCGGCGGAGCGCACGTCGCAGGCGACGCCGTCCACCTCCAGGCCCTCCTCGCCGAGTTCCTTGACCGTGTCGCGCACGGCGTCCTCGCCGCGCGCGCAGAGGAACACCCGGTGGCCCTGCTGCGCCAGCAGCCGGGTCACCGCGAGGCCGATACCGCTGGTCGCACCCGTGACGACGGCGACCCGTCGCTCCTGTTCCGACATGAGCTCTCCTGGATAGTCCGGTCCTGGCGGCAGGAGGTTCGCGTCCGGTGCTGGAGCGGCGCTCGAACACCTCTCGGGACCGTCGGCGGCGGCCCGTCCGCCATCGCGCCGACCATCACGGCTCGATCCCGTGTCGAGCGGATCCGGCCAGAGTCGGCCCCGACACGAGGACCTGAGAGGCGGCTATGATCAATCTCTTCCAGCCCCAGGTGGGCGCTGAGGAACTGAACGCGATCGCCGATGTGTTCGAGGACAGGTGGCTCGGGCACGGCCCCCGCACCAAGGCCTTCGAGGCGGCCTTCGCCGCGCACCTCGGGGTGGACGCCGAGCACGTCGTCTTCCTCAACTCCGGTACGGCCGGACTGTTCCTGGCGCTGGAGTCGCTCGACCTGGAGCGGGGCGACGAGGTGGTGCTGCCCTCGCTCAGCTTCGTCGCCGCGGCCAACGCGATCCTGACCACCGGGGCGACACCGGTGTTCTGCGATGTCGACGCCCGCACCCTCAACCCCACCGCCGAGGACGTCGAACGCGCCCTGACCGACCGCACGCGCGCGGTGGTCGTGCTGCACTACGGCGGCTACCCGGGCGAGGTCGCGCGGATCGCGGAGCTGTGCCGGGAGCGGGGCGTCACCCTGGTCGAGGACGCCGCCTGCTCGGTGGCCTCCCGGGTGGACGGCCGGGCCGTGGGCACCTTCGGCGACCTCGCCATGTGGAGCTTCGACGCCATGAAGGTCCTCATCACCGGCGACGGCGGCATGATCTACGCCAAGGACGCCGAACGGGCCGCCCGGGTGCGGCGCCTGGCCTACCACGGGCTGGTCCAGCCCAGCGGCTTCGGCTACGCCAAGGTGTCGGCCCGCTGGTGGGAGCTCGACGTCCCCGAGCCGGGCCGGCGGGTCATCGGCAACGACATGACCGCGGCCATCGGCGCCGTGCAGCTGCGCCGGCTGCCCGAGCTGGTCGGCCGCCGCCGGGACATCGTCGCCCTGTACGACCGTGAACTCGCCGACGCAGACGGGCTGTTGCTGCCGCCACCGCTGCCGGAGGGCCACGAGTCGACGTACTACTTCTACTGGGTGCAGATGGACCCGCGGATCCGGGACGCCGTGGCGGGCGACCTGCTGGCCGCCGACATCTACACCACCTTCCGCTACGCGCCGCTGCACAAGGTGCCGGCGTACGCGCACGGCGCGCCCGAGCCCGGCCTGCCGGGCTCCGACTGGGCGGCCGACCGCACCCTGTGCCTGCCGCTGCACCCGGGCCTGTCCGACGCCGACGTGCTCACCGTGGTCGCGGCGCTGCGCAAGTCCGTCGCCGAGCGCACCGCGGAGGTGACGGCATGAGGATCCTCGTCACCGGCGGCGCCGGCTTCATCGGCTCCCACTACGTGCGCACCCTCCTGGCCGGCGGCTACGAAGGCTTCGAGGACGCCCGCGTCACCGTCCTCGACAAGCTGTCCTACGCAGGGAACACCGCCAACCTGCCGATGGACCACCCCCGGCTGGACTTCGTGCGCGGCGACATCCTCAACTCCGAGCTGCTGGACCATCTGCTGCCGGGGCACGACGCGGTGGTGCACTTCGCCGCCGAGTCGCACGTCGACCGGTCGGTGGCCGGCGCCGCCGCCTTCGTCACCACCAATGTCCTCGGCACCCAGAGCCTGCTGGACGCCTGTCTGCGGCTCGGCGTCGGACCGGTGGTGCAGGTGTCCACCGACGAGGTGTACGGCTCCATCGACAGCGGCGCGTGGACCGAGGAGGAGCCGCTGCTTCCCAACTCGCCGTACTCGGCGTCGAAGGCCGCCGCCGACCTGCTGGCCCGCTCCTACCACCGCACCCACGGCCTCGACGTCCGCGTCACCCGCTGCACCAACAACTACGGCACCCACCAGCACGTCGAGAAGCTCATCCCGAACTTCGTGACCCGGCTGCTGCGCGGCATGACCGTCCCCCTCTACGGCGACGGCTCCAACGTCCGCGAGTGGCTGCACGTCGACGACCACTGCCGGGCGGTCCAGCTGGTCCTCACCGGCGGACGGGCCGGGGAGATCTACAACATCGGCGGCGCCACCGCGCTGACCAACCGGGAGATGACCGAGCGGCTGCTCGACCTGTGCGGCGCGGACTTCTCCTCCGTCGAGTACGTCGAGGACCGCAAGGGCCACGACCTGCGGTACGCCATCGACGACCGCAAGATCCGCGCCGAACTCGGCTACGCGCCCCGCCGCACGCTCGAGGAGGGGCTGCGCGAGGTCGTCGCCTGGTACCGGGACCACCCGGACTGGTGGAAGCCGCAGGCCGACGCCGCGTCCCAGGGGGGTGCGGCATGAGGCTGTACTGCTTCCCGCACGCCGGCGCCGGCACCTCCGCGTTCGCCCGCTGGCCCGAACAGCTCGGCCCGAAGGTGGAGGCCGTGCCGGTGCTGCTGCCCGGCCGGGACGCCCGCCGCCGCGAGACCCGCGTCACCGGCCGCCGCGCCCTCTTCGCCGACCTGCTGCGCCATCACAAGCCCGTGCCCAGCTCCCCCTACGTCCTGTACGGGCACAGCCTCGGCGGCATGATCGCCTACTCGGTGGCCCGCGCCCTGGAGCAGGCCGGACGCCCGGCCCCCGCGCTGGTGGTGGTGGGCGCCTGCCCGCCGCCGGACGCCCGGGTGCGGCTCGTCCAGGCGGCCGACCTGCCGGACTGCCAGCTGATGGAGACGCTGCGGGAGGCGGGCGCCGTACCGCCCGACACCCCGCGTGGCGGGGTGTGGCAGCGCTCGGCCCTGAAGGTGATCCGCGACGACCTGCGGCTCGCCCAGTCCCTGCGGGACGCCGCCGACGGCCCGCTGTCGGTGCCGCTGCTCGCCGTCTCCGGCGACCTCGACCCGCTCGCCGGGCGGGAGGTGATGGCCGGCTGGCGGGACTGGACCACCGGCCCGTTCGTCGAGCGCACCCTCCCCGGCGACCACTTCTTCCTGCGCGGGCCGGCGCTGCCGCGGCTGCTGGACCGGGCGTGCCGGGTCGTGCAGCGCCGGGCCGGGACGCCGGAGTCCGCCGGGGCCGCCCGTACCCACCCGACCGCCTGGACCGCACCTCAGCAGGAGGACTCTCCCGTGAAGGACGACAAATGAACCGACGACAGATGAACCGCCGTGTCGTCATCACCGGTATCGGGGTGGTCGCCCCGGGCGGCGTGGGCACCAAGGAGTTCTGGTCGCTGCTGACCGCCGGACGGACCGCGACCCGGGGCATCACCCTGTTCGACGCCTCCTCGTTCCGGTCCCGGATCGCCGCCGAGGCCGACTTCGACCCGCTGCTGCACGGCTTCACCCCCGAGGAGGCCGAACGCCTTGACCGCGCGGCCCAGTTCGCCCTCGTCAGCGCCGACGAGGCACTGCGCGACAGCGGCCTCACCCCCGACAGCCTCGACCCGCTGCGCACGGGGGTGACGCTGGGCAGCGCCGTCGGCTGCACGATGGGCCTGGACCGCGAGTACAACACCGTCAGCCGGGGCGGCTCCACCTGGCAGGTGGACCACACCCTCGCCGTACCGCACCTGTTCGACTACTTCGTGCCCAGCTCCATGGCGGCCGAGGTCGCCTGGCGGACCGGCGCGCAGGGCCCCGTCTCCATGGTCTCCACGGGCTGCACCTCGGGCCTGGACTCCATCGGGCACGCCGTCGAGCTGATCCGCGAGGGCAGCGCCGACGTGATGGTCGCCGGCGCCACGGAGGCGCCGATCTCCCCCATCACGGTGGCCTGCTTCGACGCCATCAAGGCCACCTCCCCCCGCAACGACGAACCCGAGACGGCCTCCCGCCCGTTCGACGCCTCCCGCAACGGCTTCGTGCTCGGCGAGGGGTCGGCGGTGCTGATCCTGGAGGAGTTCGAGGCCGCCCGCCGGCGCGGCGCACACGTCTACGCCGAGATCGCGGGCTTCGCCACCCGCTGCAACGCGTACCACATGACCGGCCTGACCAAGGACGGCACCGAGATGGCCGAGGCGATCCGGGTGGCCCTCGACGAGGCCCGCCTCGACCCCACGGCCGTCGACTACATCAACGCGCACGGCTCCGGCACCAAGCAGAACGACCGCCACGAGACGGCGGCGTTCAAGCGCAGCCTCGGCAGCCACGCCTACGAGGTGCCGGTCAGCTCCATCAAGTCGATGGTCGGGCACTCCCTGGGCGCCATCGGCTCCCTGGAGGTCGCCGCCAGCGCGCTGGCGATCGAGCACAACACCGTGCCGCCCACCGCCAACCTGCACACCCCCGACCCCGCCTGCGACCTGGACTACACCCCGCTGACCGCCCGCGAGCAGCGCACCGACACGGTGCTCAGCGTGGGCAGCGGCTTCGGCGGCTTCCAGAGCGCGATGATCCTGACCCGCCCGCGCACGGGAGAGGCAGCATGACCACCCAGACCCTCGACCGCTCCGCCGCCGCCACGGACGGCCCCTCCCCGGGCACGCCCCTGGTCACCGGCCTCGGTGTGACCGCGCCCAACGGCCTGGGCACCGAGGCCTGGTGGGCCGCGACCCTGCGCGGCGAGAGCGGCATCCGGCCCGTCACCCGCTTCGACGCCGGCCAGTACCCGGCGAGGCTCGCCGGTGAGGTGCCCGGCTTCGACCCGGCGGAGCACGTCTCCAGTCGGCTGCTCCCGCAGACCGACCACATGACGCGGCTGGCGCTCGCCGCCGCCGCGGAGGCCCTCTCCGACGCCGGTATCGACGCCTCGGAGCTGCCCGACTTCTCCGCGGGGGTCGTCACCGCCGCCTCGGCGGGCGGCTTCGAGTTCGGCCAGCGGGAGCTTCAGGCCCTGTGGAGCAAGGGCGGCCACCACGTCAGCGCCTACCAGTCGTTCGCCTGGTTCTACGCCGTCAACACCGGCCAGATCTCCATCCGGCACGGGCTGCGCGGACCCAGCGGGGTGCTGGTCACCGAGCAGGCCGGCGGCCTCGACGCCGTCGCGCAGGCCCGCAGGCAGCTGCGCAAGGGCGTTCCGGTGCTGCTCACCGGCGGCGTGGACTCCTCGCTCTGCCCGTGGGGGTGGGCGGCGCACCTGGCGGGCGGCGAGCTGAGCACCGTCGAGGACGCGGCCCGCGCGTATCTGCCGTTCTCCGCCGACGCGTGCGGTCATGTCGCCGGTGAGGGCGGCGCGTTGCTGGTGCTGGAGGACGCGGCGGCGGCCCGTGCGCGCGGCGTGCGCGGGTACGGCACGGTCGCCGGGTACGCGGCGACCTTCGACCCACCGCGCGGCAAGGGCGCCCCGCGGCTGGACGCGGCAGCCGAACTGGCCCTGGCCGACGCGGGCCTGGCCGCCGACGACGTGGACGTGGTGTTCGCGGACGCGGCGGGCCGCCGGGACGCCGACCGGGCCGAGGCGGACGCGCTCGCCACGATGTTCGGCCCTCGGGGTGTGCCGGTCACCGCCCCGAAGACCATGACGGGGCGGCTGGCGGCTGGCGGTGCCTCGCTGGACCTGGCGGCGGCGCTGCTGGCGCTGCGGGACCAGGTGATCCCGCCGACCGTCAACGTGTCCGAGCCCGCCGCCGACTGCCCCGTGGACCTCGTCACCGGCGAGGCCCGCCCCGCCGCCCTGCGCACCGCGCTGGTGCTGGCGCGCGGCCGGGGCGGCTTCAACGCGGCGATGGTGGTGCGCGCCGCCGACTGACCGTCCCCCTCACACCCCACTCCCCCGTTGTCCTTCGCAAGCCCCTGGAACCGCAAGCGATTGAGAGGAATCCCCATGCCCGCACTGACCATCACCGAGCTGACCGACCTGCTGCGCGAGTGCGCCGGTGAGGCCGAGGCGGTGAACCTCGACGGCGATGTGCTGGACGTCCCGTTCGAGGTCCTCGGCTACGACTCGCTGGCCGTGCTGCAGACCACGGGCCGCATCGAGCGCGACTACGACGTGACCCTCGACGAGGACGCCGTCACGGACGCCGAGACGCCCCGCCAGTACCTGGAGCTGGTCAACGAGGCCATCTCCGTCAAGGCCGCCGCCTGATCCACGGGCGCCCCCCAGGTAGCCGTTCCTCCGTCCTTTCCCTTCCGCACCCCTTTTCGGGCCCGTGTCCCGGCCGAGCGCCGGGCACGGGCCCGACGTGCGTTTTCCCCGCAAACCAGCAGAACCCTTGAACTATCAACGGGAACCGGAAGGAATCACACCGGGACGGACACGGGACCACAACCGGAGACGCTCGGCACAGACCCACCCACTGATGAGAGGAGGGGCCCAGATGTCCGTGAGACCCCGTGCGGCCGACGCCGTGTCGGCCGCACTCGCGCCGATGGTGTGGGGCAGCACCTACCTCGTCACCACCGAGTTCCTGCCGGAGAACCGCCCGTTGCTCGCCGCCACGGTCCGCGCCCTGCCGTCCGGACTGCTGCTGGTCCTGATCACCCGCAGCCTGCCGAGGGGCGTGTGGATCGGGCGGGCCGCCGTGCTCGGCGTGCTCAACATCGGCGCGTTCTTCGCGCTGCTCTTCGTGGCGGCCTATCGCCTGCCCGGCGGTATCGCCGCGCTGATCGGCTCCCTCCAGCCGATGCTCGTCCTCGGCCTCGCCGTCCCGCTGCTCGGCGAGCGGGCCCGCGGCCGGGACCTGGCGGCCTGTCTGCTCGGCACGGCGGGCGTGGCGCTGCTGGTGGGCACCTCCGCCACCGCCCTCGACCCGGTCGGGGTGGCCGCCGCGCTGGGCTGCGCCGGCTGCATGGCCCTCGGCATCGTGCTCACCAAGCGGTGGGGCCGCCCGGCCGGGCTGGTGGCCTTCACCGGCTGGCAACTCGCCCTGGGCGGGCTGTTCCTGCTGCCGCTCACCCTGCTGTTCGAGGGGCTCCCCCAGCGGGTCACGACCGTGAATCTAACGGCCTACGGCTATCTGTGCCTGGTGGGCGCGGTGTTCGCCTACACCGTGTGGTTCCGCGGTGTGGAGCGGCTGCCCGCCGTGGCCGTGTCCCTGCTTGGCCTGCTCAGCCCGGTCGTCGCCGCGCTGCTCGGCCTGGTGGTGCTCGGTCAGGGCTTCACCCCGCCGCAGCTCGCCGGGGCCGCCGCCGTCCTGGCCGGGATCGTCCTCGCCCAGCTCCCCTCCCCCCGTCCCGCACGCCTCCAGCGAAAGGAAAGCCATGAGCACCGCAACCGTCCAGGGCGCCGTCATCAAGTCCGGCGAACTGGAGTTCCGTCAGCTTGACGGGTGCCGGGTCGCGACAGCGGTCGGCCCGCACCTCGGGGCGCGGATCGTGCGGCTCGACGTGGTCCGGGTTCCCAGCGGTGCCGTGTGGCGGCCGCACTCCTCGGCGCACGAGGAGAACGTCGTGGTCGTCTTCGCGGGCTCCGGCTCCGCCGCCTCCGGCGCCGCCCGCCGGCGCGTCAACCGCGCCGACACGGTGTACACGCCGACCGGCGACCTGTACGAGCTGAGCGCCGACGCCGGCATGGACCTCACGGCGTACGTGTGGAACACCACGCTGCGCCCGGACCGCGCCCCCGGCACCGAGCCCCGCCGCTTCTCCCGGCTGTGGAACGAGGAGACCCAGCTGAAGGGCTTCACCGGCACCGGCCAGGCGGAGGCCTCCGCCCGGACCGCCACCATGAACTTCCTCTTCTGGCCGGGCACCGGCTCCCCGCAGCTGTGCCTCCACTGCGGCTTCATGCAGCCCGGCGAGTACTTCAACGTCCACGTCCACCCCGAGAGCGAGGAGGCGTTCATCGCCTTCGAGGGCAAGGGCCAGCTCCACCTCGACGGCCAGTGGTACGACGCCGAGCCCGGCGACGTGCTCTACGCGCCGCCCGGAGTGCCGCACGGCACCCGGCACCCCGACGAAGACCCCGCCGCTCCCCGCTTCGCCACGTGCGGTGGCCCCACTCCGTTCGATCCGGTGCTCTATCAGCGCGCCGGTGTCTCGACAAAGGTCCGGTGATCTTCAGACATGTGCAGAATATTCGGCCACTTCGACGCCCTGGCCACACCGCACGAGCTGCGGTCCGTGGCGGCGGCCCAGCGGCACGGCGGCCCCGACGCGCAGACCCACGCGTACGGCGCGGGCTGGGCGCTGGGCAACAACCGGCTCGCGATCATGGATCTCGACGGCGGGGACCAGCCGTACACCCTCGGCGAGGACATCGTCGTCGTCTTCAACGGCGAGATCTACAACCACGACGAGCTGCGGCAGAAGCTCTCCGCGCGCGGGCACACCTTCCAGGACACCTGCGACGGCTCGGTCATCCCGGCCCTGTACGCCGAGTACGGGGCGGCCTTCCCCGAGTACCTCGACGGCATGTACTCGGTGGCCGTCGTCGACCTGCGCGGCGAGCCGACGCTCTACCTCGCCACCGACGAGGTCGGCATGAAGCCGCTGTACTACCACTGGGACGCGGCCCGGCGGCACCTGTACTTCGCGTCCGAGCTGCCCGCCCTGCTGTCCTTCCGCCAGGTGGGGGCCACCCCCGCGGAGGCCGGTCTCGACGCCTATCTGGCGACGAAGACGCCGTTCGGCGAGCAGACCATGTTCGAGGGCGTCAAGGTGCTCCCGCCGGCCGCGACCGTCCGCGTCACCCGCGCCGGCGGCATGCACGTCACCATCCGCCCCACCACCGGTGCCCGCGCCCCGCACTGCGCCGAGCCGGAGGCCGCCGCGCACGTGCGGTCGCTGCTGCGCACAGAGGTGCACCGGCTCACGGAGGCCGACGTCCCCGTCTCCGCGATCACCAGCGGCGGCCTGGACTCCAGCCTCGTCACCGTGCTGGCCGCCGAGAAGGTGCGCGACCTGCACTCCTTCAACATCGCGTACACCGGCACCTGGCCGTCCGACGAGCGGGCGTTCGCCCGGGAGGTCGCCGAGCGGGCCGGCACGACCCACCACCAGGTGGAGATCGACCCGGCGACGTTCCCGTCGCTGCTGGCCGACGTCGTCTGGCACCTCGGGCAGCCCAACGCCGACCCCATCACCCTGTCCACGTACGCCCTGTTCGGCGCCGTCCGCGACGCCGGCTTCAAGGTCGCCATCACCGGTGACGCGGCCGACGAGCTGTTCGGCGGCTACGACCGGCTGAAGAAGGCGATGGACGCGCCCTTCGGCACGGACTGGGTGCCGGACTACGTGGAGGCCCTCGCCGCCGTCCCGAGGAACCTCCGGGAGAGCCTGTACTCCTCGGAGTACCTCGGCTTCGTCACGGCCAACGGCTCCGCCGCCGAGGAGATCACCGAGCGGCTGCGTGCCTCCACCGCCGACCGGATGACCACGCTCACCGAGTTCGAGATCGGCGAGCGGCTGCCCGCCTACCACCTGCGCCGCGTCGACCACCTGTCGATGTCGGCCTCCGTCGAGGTGCGGCTGCCGTTCTGCCAGCCGAGCGTCGTGCGCTACGCCCGCTCCCTCAAGGCCGACCTCAAGATCGACGGCACCCGCCGCAAGAAGGTCCTGTACGCGGCCGCCGACGGTCTGCTGCCGGAGTCGGTCCTGAACCGTCCGAAGCAGCCGTTCACCCTGCCCATCACGGCCATGCTCCAGCCCGGCCAGGCGCTGTTCGACCACGCCCGGGACCTGCTGGCCGAGGACCGGCTGCGCCGCGGCGGCAAGCTGAACCCGCGCAGGGTCGAGGAGCTGTTCCGCGTCCAGGCCGAGTCCCCGAACGACCGGGCCTCGCTTGCCATCTGGTCGCTGATGGTCCACGAGCTGTGGCTGGACCAGTTCTGCTCGCCCGCCGGCACGGTCGCGGGGAGCGTCCCGGGGGTGACGGTGTGATCGGGTACATCGCACGGGCCGTGGGGGCCCCGACCCCCACCCTGGTGCTGGACCACCGCCAACTGCCGCGGGACGAGGAGCGGCTCACGCCGGTGCTCACCCGGATCCGGGAGTGGCTGGAGGCCAACGGCCGCGGTGACATCCTGAAGTTCGCGCTCGTCGAGCCGTCCGCGCACCCCATGTTCGACCTGGACTACCGGTTCGTGCAGGGGCTGACCGGCGGCGTCGACCGGTTCGACTTCAAGGGCAGCTGCGGGCACTCCATCCTCGCCTCGGTGGTCGCCGCCGACGGCCAGGCGTGGCTGCCCCGGCTCGCCCCCGGCGGCCGGGTCCGGGTCCGGGTCATCAACAACGGCGACCACGTGGTGTGCGAGGTGGACGAGGCGCGCCGCCGCAGCGGCAGCTTCACGGTGCACTTCCTCCAGGACGCGGGGGCCCGCCTCGACGAGCTGCTGCTCACGGGCAACCCGGTGGACCAGCTGATCACAGGTACCGGCGTGCAGGAGGCGTCCCTGGTCTCCATGGGCAACCCGTATGTGTTCGTGGACGCCGAGGAGTTGGGTCTGAACGGCGTGGAGGAGCTGTTCGGGGCGGGCGACGACATGTACGAGCGGATGCTGGAGATCCGCAGGGCCGCCTGCGAGCTGCTCAAGTGGCCCACCGACGGGGTCTTCCCGAAGATCGCGGCCGTGGGCCAGTACACGGAGGGCCGGCTCGCCGTGCGGGCCATATCCGTGCCCAAGTGGCACCCCAGCATCGCGCTGACGGGCACCACCTGCCTGGCCGCGGCCTCCAGCATCCCGGGCACCGTCCCCGAACGGCTGGCCCGCCGGGCCGGGCTGTCGCGCGGTGTCATCGAGATCGACACCCCGGGCGGCAGCACCGCCGCCGCGGCGTCGGTGGCGGGTCGCGGCGACGGCGCGGACACCCTGCACTGGGTCAGCGTCAGCCGCAAGCTCGCCCAGCTCGACGAGCCGGCGTGCATCGCCTCGCTCAAGAACTACGACTACAAGGAGGAAACGGCATGGCTCCCGCTGGCGGTCTGACCCTCACTCAGGCGGGGACCGGGGCCGCGACCCGGTCCGAACTCGCCGAGCGGTACGCGAGCCTCACCGAGGTCCTGCACCGGCACGCGCAGAGCGCGGACGCGGCCGCCGAACTCCCGCAGGAGGTCTTCGACGCCCTGCGCGCCTCCGGCATCCTCGGCGCGGCCATCGCCGTGGAGTACGGCGGCCAGGGGGGCGACTCCCTGCTCACCAACCGGCTGATCGAACTGACGGCCGCCGCGGACCCGTCGGTCGCGATCATCCTGTTCCAGCACTACGCCGTCAGCTCCCGGATCAGCGAGTGGGGCAGCGAGGCCCAGCGCGAGCGCTACCTCCCCCGGCTGGCGAGCGGCGAGTGGATCGCCGCCTCCGCGTGGAGCGAGTCCGGTTCGGGCGCCGACAAGCGCAACCTCGCCACCAGGGCGCGGCGCACCGAGGGCGGCGGCTGGCTCCTGGAGGGCGCCAAGGCGTTCACCACGGGAGCGGGCCTGGCCGACGTGTATCTGGTGCTCGCCCAGACGTCGGCGCCGACCGACGGCGTCGCCAGCACCTACGGCAGCGACGGCCAGACGTTCTTCCTCATCGAGGCGGGCAACCCGGGCCTGTTCGCCAACACCGGCATGGACCTGGTCGGCATGCGCTCCTCCGCGACCGGTTTCGTCGAACTGACGGCCTGCGAGGCCGACGAATCGGCGGTGCTCGGCCCGGTGGGCGCGGCGGTCCGGATCATCGCAGGGGTGCGGGAGTCCGGTGCCACCCTGGGCGCCGTCTCGGCGGGGATCGCCGCCGCCGCGTACCGGACGGCGTTCGCCCACGCGCGGCGTCGCGGCCTTGCGGACCAGCAGGCGGTGCGCCACCGGCTGGTGGACCTCGCCGCGAAGGTGGAGGCGGCCCGTGCCCTGGTCGACGCGTCGGCCCGCCGGGACTCGGCGGAACCGGGCAACACGACCCTCTACAGCAAGATCCTCGGCTCCCGGATCTCGGAGGAGGTCGTGCAGGAGGCGCTGCGGCTCCTGGGCAGCGCCGGCTATCTGCACGACCACCCGCTGAACAAGCTGGCCCGCGACGCCCGCGCGGTCGGCCTGATGGGCCCGACGAACGACCTGGCCCGGGAACTGGTCAGCGCCCCCTGGACCGCCGCCTGACCGCGGCCTGACCGCCACCCGTCCGCTCCCCGTCCGCTCCCTGTCCGCGGCCGGCGGGGCATCACCTCATCCACCGTCCTGACCATCCATCGACCCGGAGGACCTGTGACGCAGTCCTACGACCTCGTCGTCACCAACGCGCGCGTAGTCACCCCTGACGGGGTCACGTCCGGAGGCCTCGCCGTCTCCGGTGAGCGAATATCGGCGATCCTCGCGGACGGCGAACAGCCGCCCGCCAAGGAGACCATCGACGCCGGGGGCCGCTATCTGCTGCCCGGCGGCATCGACCCGCACGTCCACTTCCGTACGCCGGGCCTCACCCACAAGGAGGACTGGGCGCACGGCAGCCGGGCGGCGGCCGCCGGCGGTGTCACCACCGTCATCGACATGCCCAACACCCAGCCGCCGCTGATCGAGCCGGAGCTGGCCGCGGAGAAGGCGTCCACCGTCTCCGGCGACTCCCTGGTCGACTTCCGCTTCCACATGGGCGTCACCGTCGACAGTGTGGAGAACCTCCGCCGTCTCCAGCCCCGCCAGGCGACCTCGGTGAAGGTCTTCATGACCGGCCACCACACCGCGCCCAACATCATCCGCGACCCGGTCGTCCTCGACCGGATCTTCCAGGTCGCCGCCGAACGCGGGATCCGGCTGGTCCTGCACGCGGAGGACGACAGCGTCTTCTCGCTGCTGGACGAGACGCAGGCCCCGCCGACCGGCTACGACGCGTACGAGTCGGCGCACCCGCGCACGGGCGGCATCGTCGCCTCGTCCCGCGTCATCGAACTGGTGCGCAAGCACGGCACCGCCGCGCACATCCTGCACGTCTCCTCCTCCGAGGAGTCGGACCTGCTGAAGGCCGCCGCGAAGGCGGGCCTGCCGATCACCTACGAGGTGACCTCGCACCACCTGTCCTTCTCCGCGCCCGACACGCAACGCCTGGGCGCCCGGATCCGGCTGCGTCCCGCGATCCGCTGCGAGAAGGACAAGGGGCGGCTGTGGGACGCGGTGATGGAGGGCAGCGTCGCCAGCCTCGGCAGCGACCACGCCCCGCACACCGTCGAGGAGAAGCTGCTGGCCGTCGCGGACGCCCCGCCCGGGCTGCCCGGTGTGCAGGAGCTGATCATCGCCCTGTACACGGGCATGCGGCGCCGCTACCCCGGCATGTCCACCGACGAGGCCATGCGGCACGTCGCCCGGCTCACCGCCGAGGGGCCGGCCGACCTGTTCGGGCTGGGTGGCCGCAAGGGCCGGATCGCGGTCGGTCTGGACGCCGACTTCACCCTGTTCGACCCGGACGTCACCTGGATCATGGCCGCGAAGCACACCTACGCCAAGGTCGGCTGGTCGGCGTACGAGGGCTGGACCTTCACCGGCCGCCCCGACGTCACCGTCCGCCGCGGCGAGACGATCTGGGACGGCCGGGACCCGGAGCAGCCGCGCTTCGGCACCGCGTCCGGTATCTGGCTCGACGCCGAACCGGCGGTACCGGGCGGGTTCACCGCGCAGCGCGAGACCAGCGCCTGATCCGCACGGACCGCAGGGGGGAGGGGCCGCCGGTCCCTCCCCACCGCCCCCACCCGCTTCCCGGCCCCATCCGCTTCCCGGCCCCAGGAGGACCGATGTCCGCCGTCGCCCCATCGGATTTCACCCGCGCCATGGCCCAAGTGCCGAGCCCCGTCACGATCGTGACCACCACGGACGGCAGCGGCCGGCGCTGGGGATTCACCGCGAGCTCGTTCAGCTCGCTCTCCCTGGACCCGCCGCTGGTGCTGGTCTGCCCCGCCAAGTCGGCCGGCTCGCACGACACGTTCGTGGCCGCCGAGCGCTTCATGATCAATATCCTGTCCGCCGAACAGGCCGCGATCGCACGGCACTTCGCCCGCTCCGGCCACGACAAGTTCACCACCGGCGACATGGTCCCCTGCGAGCTGGACCTGCCCGGCCTGCCCGGCGCCACGGCCCGGCTGGCCTGCACCGCGCACGCGGTGCTCGACGGCGGCGACCACAGTATTCTCGTGGGCCGTGTCGAGGCCGTGTACGTCGGCGACCAGGAGCCGCTCGTCTACCACAACCGCACCTTCACCCGCCCGGAGACGGCCAGCCCCGCCCTGGCCGCGGCCCGCTGAGAACGGAACGCCCCGTGACGAACACCGTGACCGTGTACTCCGACATCGGCTGTCCCTGGGCCTCACTGGGGCTGTTCAACCTGCGGCGGGCGGCCGCCGAGGAGGGTGTCGCGCTCGCCGTCGACCACCGGGCGTTCCCCCTGGAGCTGTTCAACTCCCGGCCCACGCCCAAATGGATCCTCGACCCCGAGATCGCCGCCGTGGCGGAGCGGGAACCCGCTCTCGGGTGGACGGACTGGCGGGGCCCGGAGTCCGGCTATCCGGTGACCATGCTGCCCGCCATGGAGGCGGTCCAGGCGGCCAAGACCCAGCCCGGCACCCCGGAGGCGGGCCTGGCCGCCTCCGACCAGCTCGACGCGGCCCTGCGCCACGCCTTCTACGCCGAGTCCCGCTGCATCAGCGTCCACTCGGAGATCCTCGCGGTCGCCGGGAGATGCCCCCTGGTCGACACCGGTCACCTCGGCGAGGCGCTGCGGCGCGGCACCTGCCGCGGGGTCCTCTTCGACCAGTGGGAGGAGTCGAAGGCGCCGGAGGTGCGGGGCAGCCCGCACTTCTTCCTTCCCGACGGCACCGACCTGCACAATCCGGGCATCGCCTTCACCTGGCCGAAGGGCACGCCCCGGCCGCTGATCACGGAGTACACCCCGGCGTTCTGGACGTCCCTGGTCCGCGCCCTGGCCGACCGGCCCCCGGCGGCCTCCCTGCCGGACTGACACCGCCCACAGGGCCGGCTGACGAACCCTGGCCCGCCGAGATGCGCCGCGGCCCCCGGAACGCTCCGTTCCGGGGGCCGCGGCAGCCTTCACAGCACACCAGCAGCGCGCCGTTGCGATCGACAACGGGTTCTCACGCACTCACGCCCTGTGAGGGAAGGTGCCCGGAACCGGACTTGAACCGGTACGCCCGCGAGGGGCAGCGAGGTTTAAGCTCGCCGTGTCTGCATTCCACCATCCGGGCAGGCCATGGGCCCCGCGCTGCGGTTCCGAGCCTATCGGGAGGCTTCCCCCGAACAGCGGAACAGCGGACCGATGTTGTCTTATTTTATTGACGTCTGAGGGTGCATCAGCCCATGGAACACGCCATCCGCACTTGCCAATAGCCTTTCGGACGGTGCGACCCGGCGTATGCGGAATGACGGAATTTCACCGCCCGAACGAGCGCCCTCCCGACGACCCGCACGCTGACGACTGACTCGTGTAGGCCAAACCGTCCGAATACCGCCGCTCCCCGGGCCCGCGTCACACCCGCCTCGGGTCCACCGTCATCCCCGCCTCGGGTCCACCGTCATCCCCGCCTCGGGGTCGGCCGTCATCCCCAGGTATGACGGCGCGCCCCTGCGTCCGTCAGAAGTCTGCCCCCGGAACCGGAACAGCGGCTGACTACACGGCGGCCCGGCGTCGCGACGATGGAGACAGCGCCGGAAACGCCGGACACCGCCCCGTCCACCCGCGCGCATCCATCCCCCGAACCGTCCAAACGCCGTCGCCCCGACAGGAGTTCCCACCCGTGACCACCACTCCCCTCGCCGACCGGGCCACCGCCGTGGCCGCCCGTGCCACGGAACTGTCGAAGGTCTACGGACAGGGCGAGACCCGGGTCGTCGCCCTGGACCGGGTGACCGTCGACTTCCGGCAGGCCCAGTTCACCGCGATCATGGGTCCCTCCGGTTCCGGCAAGTCCACGCTGATGCACTGCGTGGCCGGCCTGGACAGCTTCTCCGCCGGATCCGTGCGCATCGGTGACACCGAGCTGGGATCCCTGAAGGACAAGCAGCTCACCAAGCTCCGCCGGGACAAGATCGGCTTCATCTTCCAGGCGTTCAACCTGCTGCCGACGCTGACCGCGCTGGAGAACATCACCCTCCCGATGGACATCGCGGGCCGCAAGCCGGACAAGCAGTGGCTGGAGACCGTGATCGGGTTGATCGGTCTCGCCGACCGGCTGAGCCACCGGCCCTCCCAGCTCTCCGGCGGCCAGCAGCAGCGCGTAGCGGTGGCGCGGGCCCTCGCCTCCCGGCCGGACATCATCTTCGGCGACGAGCCCACCGGAAACCTCGACTCCCGCTCGGGCGCCGAGGTCCTGGGCTTCCTGCGCAACTCCGTTCGGGAGCTGGGGCAGACGGTGGTGATGGTGACGCACGACCCGGTGGCGGCGGCGTACGCGGACCGGGTCATCTTCCTCGCCGACGGACGGATCGTGGACGAGCTGTACGAGCCGACGGCGGACTCCGTCCTGGACCGCATGAAGCGGTTCGACGCCAAGGGCCGCACCAGCTAGGCCGTCTCCGCCTCCCCGCCCCCCGTCCACCTCACCACCCGACCCCGAACAGGGACCCCTTTCATGTTCCGTACCGCCCTGCGCAACGTGCTCGCGCACAAGGCCAGACTCCTGATGACCGTGCTCGCCGTGACGCTGGGCGTCGCCTTCGTGTCGGGGACGCTGGTCTTCACGAACACCATCTCGGAGGCCTACCAGAAGAGTTCTGCCAAGGGCTTCGACCAGGTGGACGTCGCGGTCCAGCAGGCGTACCGCCCGGACGAGGGCGACCGGATCGCCGAGCAGCCGAAGCTGACGCCGGAGCTGCTGAGGAAGGTCGGGAAGGTGCCCGGCGCCGAGTCCGCGACGGGCGTCGTCACCGGCTTCACCGCGCTCGCCGACAAGGACGGCAAGCTGATCGGCGGCGGCTTCCAGTCCCAGGGCGGGAACTACTGGGGCGAGGACGACCCCCGGTACCCGATCGAGGAGGGCCGCGCGCCCCGCGGCCCGAACGAGATCGCCATCGACGCGAGGACCGTCGAGCGCGCCGGGTACAAGGTCGGCGACACCGTCCGGCTGTCCGTCGACGGCCCGGTCCTCACCCCCACCGTCAGCGGCGTCTTCCGCACGGACGACGGCAATGTCGCCGCCGGCGGCAGCCTCACCCTGTTCGACACGGCGACCGCGCAGAAGCTGTTCCACAGCCCGGGCGCGTACGACGAGATCACCGTGACCGCGGCCCCCGGCACCAGCCAGGACCGGCTCCGGTCGGCGATCGACAAGGTCGTCCCCGAGGACGTCGCCACCACGATCACCGGTGAGCAGCTCGCCGACCAGCAGGCCACGCAGATCGCCGCCTCCATGAGCGGGCTGAAGAACGGCCTGCTGGTCTTCGCCGGCATCGCCCTGTTCGTGGGCACGTTCATCATCGCCAACACCTTCACGATGCTGGTCGCCCAGCGCACCAAGGAGCTGGCCCTGATGCGGGCGGTGGGCGCCTCCCGCCGCCAGGTGACCCGTTCGGTGCTGATCGAGGCGTTCGTGGTGGGCGCGGTCGCCGCGGTCACCGGTCTGGCCGTCGGGGTCGGCATCGGCGCCGCGATGCGGGGGCTGATCAGCACGCTCGGCGAGACCGTCCCCGACGGCCCTCTGGTGGTCTCCCCCGGCACGGTCGCCACGGCCCTGCTGGTCGGCGTCCTGATCACCATGCTGGCGGCCTGGCTGCCGGGCCGCCGCGCGGCGAAGATCCCGCCGGTGGCGGCGATGAGCAGCGTGCACGCGAAGGCCACGACCAGGTCCCTCGTCGTACGGAACACGATCGGCGCGCTGTTCTCCGGCGCGGGCATCGCCACCGTCCTGTACGCGACGACCCTGGAGGGCTCGGACGGCCAGGTCCCGATGGGGATCGGCGCGGTGCTGCTGATCATCGGTGTGTTCGTGCTGACGCCGCTGCTGTCCCGTCCGCTGATCGCGGCCGCCGCCCCGGTGCTGCGCGTCTTCGGGGTCTCCGGCAAGCTCGCCCGGCAGAACTCGGTGCGCAACCCGCGCCGCACCGCCGCCACCGCCTCGGCGCTGATGATCGGTCTCACCCTGATCACCGGTATGACGGTGATGGCGGGCAGCCTCCAGAACGCCATCGGCAAGATGGCCGCCGACTCCATCAAGGCGGACTACGTCGTCTCGATGGCCAACGGCAACTACCTCTCCCCCGACGTGGAGAAGAAGCTCGCCGGAACGGAGGGCGTCACGGCGGTCTCGCCGCTGCGCAACGCCGAGTCCCGCATCGACGGACAGACGGAGTACGTCACCGGCGTCAACGGCGACGCGATCGGCGAGCTGACGACGTTCCCCCTGGACGAGGGCGCGTTCGAGGTCGGCGGCACGAAGGTCGTGGTGGACACCGAGAGTGCGAAGCGCAACGGCTGGAAGGCCGGCACGTCGTTCACGGCCGGGTTCGAGGGCGGCGAGCGGCAGAAGCTGACCGTGGCCGGGGTCTACGAGGCCAACGAGCTGATCCGGGGCATCCTCCTGGACAACCGGACGCTGGAGAAGCGACTGCCCGCCGACACCCGCCCGGCGGACATGATGGTCATGGTGAAGACGTCGACCGGTGCCTCGGACACCGCCAAGGACCGGCTGGCGAAGAACCTCGGCGACAACCCGGCGATCAAGATCCAGGACGGCGACGACCTGTCCGACGACATCGCCCAGATGTTCACGCTGATGCTGAACCTGCTGTACGGCCTGCTGGCCATGGCCGTGATCGTCGCCGTCCTCGGTGTCATCAACACGCTGGCCATGTCCGTCTTCGAGCGGTCCCAGGAGATCGGCATGCTCCGCGCGATCGGTCTCGACCGCCGCGACATCAAGCGGATGGTCCGTCTGGAGTCCCTGGTCATCTCCCTGTTCGGCGGTGTCCTCGGGATCGGTCTCGGTGTCTTCTTCGGCTGGGCGGCCGGTGAGCTGGTCGCCTCCCGGATGCCGACGTACGAACTGATCCTGCCCTGGGCCCGGATGGGTGTCTTTCTGCTGCTGGCCGGCACGGTCGGCGTCCTGGCCGCGATGTGGCCGGCCCGGCGGGCGGCGAAGCTGAACATGCTGACGGCGATCAAGGCGGAGTAGGGGCGCCGCCACGGCAGCCCGCGGGGCCCGTTCCTTCCCGGAACGGGCCCCGCGGGCGTACGGGGGCTCAGGCGCCCCAGGTGCGGGCCCTGAGCGGCAGCCCCGAGGCACCCCCTTCCGGCGTCCGCACGGCGAGCACCTGGTTGACGCCGAGGCGGTTGCGTTCGAAGCCGACGGCGCAGGCGGCCATGTACAGGCGCCACACGCGGGCCCGGCCGGGTCCGGCGAGGGCGACGGCCCGGGACCACCGGGCTTCGAGGTTCGCGACCCAGGCGCGCAGCGTGAGGTTGTAGTGCTCGCGCAGGGACTCCACGTCGCGGACCTCGAACCCGGCGCGTTCGAGCTGGGTCACGGTGGTGCCGATGGGGGCGAGTTCACCGTCGGGGAAGACGTACGCGTCGATGAACCCGTCGATGGAGTACGCGCTCTCGTCGGACTGCGGCCGCCGTGAGATCTGGTGGTTGAGGAGCCGTCCGCCGGGCCGGAGGAGGGCGTACAGGTTCTGGGCGTACTCCAGGTACCTGTCGGCGCCGACGTGTTCCGCCATGCCGATGGAGGAGATGGCGTCGTAGGGCCCGTCGTTGACGTCCCGGTAGTCCTGGACGCGGATCTCGATCCGGTCGGTCAGTCCCTCGTCCGCGACGCGTTTGCGAGCGTACGCGGCCTGCTCCTGGGAGAGGGTGATGCCGACGACGTGCACGCCGTACTCGCGGGCGGCGTGCACGGCCATGGAGCCCCAGCCGCAGCCGACGTCGAGGAGGCGCTGCCCCGGTGCGAGGGCGAGCTTGCGGCAGATGAGGTCGAGCTTGTCGCGCTGGGCGGCTTCGAGGGTGGTGGTCCCGTCGTCGGTCTCCCAGAAGGCGCAGGAGTACACCATGGACGGGCCGAGGACGATCTCGTAGAAGTCGTTGCCGACGTCGTAGTGGTGGCTGACGGCCCGTTTGTCGGTGCGTCTGGTGTGCAGATGGCGGGTTCTGCGCACCTCCTCGCGGGGCGGCTCGGGCGGCACCAGCACGGCGGGTCCGGCCAGCTTCAGCAGCCCCCGCACGGCCGCGCGGGCCTGCGGGTCGCGCAGGGCGTCGGCGAGGCTCCGGGAGTCGTCGTCCCGCTCCCACACGTGCCCGGCCATCAGGTCCAGTACGGCGTACAGGTCCCCCTCCACGCCCAGGTCACCGGCGACCCAGGCGCGGGCGAGGCCCAGCTCGCCCGGCTTCCACAGCAGCCGGCGCAGGGCCCTGCGGTTCCGTACCACCAGCGCGGGGGCCTGAGGGGGGCCGGCCTCCGAACCGTCCCACGCCCGAAGCCGGACCGGGAGCGGGGCCCCGATCACCTGCTCGAACAGGGTCTTCAGCCGCGACGCGGCGTCCTGCATGGCGCACACCTCCGTGACAACAGATCCCGGAATGTCCAACGACACGGTAAACACGGGCGGGGCTCCGCCGTAGTCCCGGTAGGGGGTGTGTTGTTCGGGTGCGGGTGAGTGGGGGCTGGTCGGGCAGTTCCCCCCGCCCCTGAAAAGCGACCGGGGCTGCGCCCCGTGCTGTTCATGAAGGGCGGGCCGCAGGCCCGTTCCCTTCAGGGGCGCGGGGAACTGCGCGAGAAACCACGACGCACCCGCACCCGCCGAACCGACAGCGCGCCCCCGAGCTATGGGGCGCCCCCGGAAACGCCGAAGGACCCCCCGCACCACGGATGGCGGAAGGTCCTTCGGGTCGAACAAAGAGGTGACCGGAAGAGGTCAGGAGGCCTTGGCCTTCTCCTCGGTCTTGGCGGCAGCCGCAGCCGCAGGGACCGGCGCCGGCTTGGCCGCCTCGTAGAACTCCTCACGAGGCGTCTCGATCGCGCCGAGCGAGACGACCTCACGCTTGAGGAACATCGCGAGCGTCCAGTCCGCGAAGACGCGGATCTTGCGGTTCCAGGTCGGCATGGCCAGACCGTGGTAGCCACGGTGCATGTACCAGGCGAGACGGCCCTTGAGCTTGATCTTCATCTTGCCCATGACGATCATCGCGACGCCCTTGTGCAGGCCGAGACCCGCCACCGCGCCCTTGTTGGAGTGCGCGTACTCCTTCTGCGGGAAGCCCCGCATACCGGAGACCACGTTGTCGCCGAGGACCTTCGCCTGACGCAGCGCGTGCTGCGCGTTCGGCGGGCACCAGGCGTTCTCGACGCCGGCCTTGCGGGCGGCGACGTCCGGGACCTGCGCGTTGTCGCCGGCGGCCCAGATGTAGTCGGTGCCCTGGACCTGGAGGGTCGGGGCGGTGTCGACGTGGCCGCGGGGGCCGAGCGGCAGACCGTAGCGGGAGAGGACCGGGTTCGGCTTGACGCCGGCGGTCCAGACGATCGTGTTGGAGTCGACCTCCAGGCCGTTCTTCAGCACGACGTGGCCGTCGACGCAGGACTCCATGGAGGTGTTGAGGTAGACCTCGACCCCACGGCCCTCCAGGTGCTCCTTGCCGTACTTGCCGAGCTTCGGGCCGACCTCGGGGAGGATCTTGTCGGCGGCGTCGACGAGCACGAACCGCATGTCCTCGCGGGACACGCTCTTGTAGTACTTCGCGGCGTCGCGGGCCATGTCCTCGACCTCGCCGATGGTCTCCGCGCCGGCGAAGCCACCGCCCACGAAGACGAACGTCAGCGCCTTGCGGCGGACGTCCTCGTCGGTCGTGGAGTCGGCCTTGTCGAGCTGCTCCAGCACGTGGTTGCGCAGGCCGATGGCCTCCTCGATGCCCTTCATGCCGATGCCCTGCTCGGCGAGGCCGGGGATCGGGAAGGTGCGGGAGACGGCGCCGAGCGCGATCACCAGGTAGTCGAAGGGCAGCTCGTACGCCTCGCCGACCAGCGGCGCGACGGTGGCGACCTTGCGGTCCTGGTCGATGGTGGTGACCCGACCGGTGAGGACCTCCGCCTTGGGCAGCACGCGTCGCAGCGGGACGACGACATGCCGCGGGGAGATGCTGCCGGCGGCGGCTTCGGGGAGGAAGGGCTGGTAGGTCATGTACGACCGGGGGTCGACGACCGTGACGGTCGCCTCTCCGTAGCGCATCTTCTTGAGGATGCGCCGAGCTGCGTACAGGCCTACGTACCCACCGCCTACTACGAGGATCCTGGGACGCTCCGTGGTGCTCATGCCATCGAGTATGTACCCGCCATCCGGGGGGTGCTCGTGCGCCCCTTCACAAGCTTCCCCAGGCCCTCTGCTACACTGCGCGGCCCTCGTGATCCAGGTCATCGTCCGACGGGGGAACCTCACCGCACGGCCGACCGTTGTCAATGCCGCGTGAACTGCCCTTCCGGCTCCGCGGACCCCTCGCCGACACTCCGATCGGGCCCCGGTTGTCACCCGGACGAGTACCCCCCGGAGGCCGTTCGGAGGCACCCTCTGGACCCCTTTAAGCCCCCGAAGGCTCTGCGCAGCCTCAAAACGTCGCCCAACAGGGCCGATTCTCTTGTGAAGAACTTCACGAAGTTTCCCGGCGGCGCGTCAACGAGGGGCGCCCGAGCACCCCTCGAAGGCGCTCATACGTTATCCGAACAGCTCAACCGAGACTACCGACAAGTAGTAAACAGATCCTCACAAGCGCCCCGAACCCGCCGAGAGGGCGCCCGCGTTCCGGCCGCGCGGCTACGCGACGGACCAGGCGATTCCGTCCAGGATGTCGTGTTCGCTCACCACGACCTCCGAGGTCCCGATCCGCTCCATGATGGCGAGCAGGACGAGCGCGCCGGCGGCGATCACGTCCACCCGGCCGGGGTGCATCGAGGGGATCGCGGCCCGCTCGGCGTGCGTGGAGCGCAGCAGCCCCTCGGTGATCTCCCGGACGCGCTCGTAGGGGATCCGGGAGTGGTGGATGGCCGTCGAGTCGTACCCAGGAAGGTCCTGGGCGATCGCGGACAGCGTCGTGACCGACCCGGCGAGCCCCACCAGGGTGTGGGCCTCGCGCAGCGGTACGGTCCGCTCGGCGAGGTCCAGGGCGGCCTCGATGTCGGCGCGAACGGCCGCGATCTCCTCGGGGCCGGGGGGATCGACGACGGCGCCGTCCCGGACGAGGTGGCGCTCCGTCATCCGCACGCAGCCGATGTCCACGGAGCGCGCGGCGCGCACGTGGTCGTCGCCGACGACGAACTCCGTGGAGCCGCCGCCGATGTCCACCACCAGGAACGGCTTGGCCAGATCGTCCCGGCCCAGCAGCTCCTTGGTGGCACCGGTGAAGGAGAACTCGGCCTCCTGGTCACCGGAGATGACCTCGGGCTCGACACCGAGGATGTCCATGACGCCCCTGACGAACTCGTCCCGGTTCTCCGCGTCCCGCGAGGCGGACGTCGCGACGAACCGCAGCCGCTCGGCGCCCAGTTCCTTGATGACCGCCGCGTACTCCCGGCACGCGGCGAACGTCCGTTGCAGCGCCTCGGGCGCCAGCCGGCCCGTACGGTCGACGCCCTGGCCGAGCCGCACGATCGTCATCCGGCGCTCCAGATCGACGAGTTCACCCGACTCGGGGTCGGCGTCGGCGACGAGCAGCCGGATGGAGTTGGTACCGCAGTCGATGGCGGCGACACGGGTCACTTGGCGGCCTCCTCTGCGGGAACCACGCACGGTCCCTTCGCCCACCACTCCGGCAGCATCGCGATCGCCTCGTCGCCCAGCGGGTTCACCCCGGGGCCGGCGGCCAGGGAGTGCGCCACGAGGACGTGGAGGCACTTCACGCGGTCCGGCATGCCGCCCGCGCTCGGGAAGCCCTCCAGGACCTCGATCTCGTCCCGGCGGGCGATGTAGTCCTCGTGCGCGGCCCGGTACGCGGCGGCGAGTTCGGGGTCGGTCGCCAGGCGCTCCGTCATCTCCTTCATCACGCCGTTCGCCTCCAGCGTGCCGATCGCGGAGGCGGCCCGCGGACACGTCAGGTAGTACGTCGTCGGGAACGGCGTCCCGTCCGGCAGGCGCGGCGCCGTCTCGACGACGTCCGGCTGCCCGCACGGGCACCGGTGCGCGATCGCGCGCAGTCCGCGCGGCGGGCGCCCGAGCTGCTGCTGGAAGGCCTCGACATCCGCGTCGGTGGGCTCGGTGCGCGGGGTGGAGGGCGGGGGCGTGTCCATACCTGTACGTAAGTCCTCTGGAGCTCTGGTCGGTTACTGGGCGGCGGCGTCGGCCTTGTCGACCCCGTCCCAGACGTTGGTGTACCAGGGGAGGTGGGCCGCCCCCTGCGTCGTGCGGGACTGCTTCGCCGCGTCCGGGTCGATCATGGTGTAGCCGGTCTCGCCCGGCATGACGTAGTGCAGCCGCTCCCGGATGCGCTGCTCGGCGTACGCGTCGTCCTGCCAGCGTGCCTTGAGGTCGCGCAGCTCCTCGACGCGCTCGCGCGCCTCCTGGCGCTGGCGCCGCATGTCGGCGATCTCGGCGCGCTGGGAGACGTACTGCCTTATGGGGTAGGCGAGGGCCACGATCATCGAGCAGAGGACGAGGGCGAGCAGCGCGGCCCGGCCGGTGAGCCGGGAGCGGCGCGCCTGGCGCCGGGTCTGGGAGCGGTAGACCCGGGCGGCCGTCTGCTCACCGAGCAGCTTCAGCCGGGTCGCGGTGGAGAAACGGTCCCGGTCCTTCACGGGCATGTCCCACTTCCCCTTCCTACGGGCCCAACGTGCGTACGTCCCCGCACACGGTACGGGACCGGGTACGGGGACGTACGTGCGACGCTTCCTACTGCCGCCCTACGGGGTCAGCCCTTGCTGTGCCCGTGGCGAGCAGGTCAGCCCTTGAAGCGCGGGAAGGCGCTGCGGCCGGCGTACACCGCGGCGTCGTCGAGGATCTCCTCGATGCGCAGCAGCTGGTTGTACTTGGCGACGCGGTCCGAGCGGGCCGGGGCGCCGGTCTTGATCTGGCCGCAGTTCACGGCGACGGCGAGGTCGGCGATGGTGACGTCCTCGGTCTCGCCGGAGCGGTGGGACATCATGCACTTGAAGCCGTTGCGCTGGGCCAGCTCGACGGCGTCCAGGGTCTCGGTGAGCGAGCCGATCTGGTTGACCTTGACGAGCAGCGCGTTGGCCGCGCCCTCCTCGATGCCGCGGGCGAGGCGCTCGGGGTTGGTGACGAACAGGTCGTCGCCGACGAGCTGCACCTTGTCGCCGAGGCGCTCGGTGATGGTCTTCCAGCCGTCCCAGTCGTCCTCGAACAGCGGGTCCTCGATGGAGACGAGCGGGTACGCGTCGACGAGCTCCGCGTAGTAGTCCGTCATCTCGGCGGCGGTGCGCTCCTTGCCCTCGAAGACGTAGACGCCGTCCTTGTAGAACTCGGAGGCGGCGACGTCGAGCGCCAGGGCGATCTGCTCGCCGGGGGTGTAGCCGGCCTCGTTGACGGCCTCGAGGATGAGGTCGAGGGCGGCGCGGTTGGAGTCCAGGTTCGGGGCGAAGCCGCCCTCGTCGCCGAGGCCGGTGTTCAGGCCCTTGCGCTTCAGGACCTTCTTGAGGGTGTGGTAGACCTCGGCGCCCCAGCGCAGCGCCTCGGAGAAGGACTCCGCGCCGATCGGGGCGATCATGAACTCCTGGATGTCCACGTTGGTGTCGGCGTGCGAGCCGCCGTTCAGGATGTTCATCATCGGAACGGGCAGCAGGTGCGCGTTCGGGCCGCCCAGGTAGCGGAAGAGCGGGAGGTCGCTGGCCTCGGAGGCGGCGTGGGCGACGGCGAGGGAGACGCCGAGGATGGCGTTGGCGCCGAGGGAGCCCTTGTTGTCGGTGGCGTCCAGGTCGAACATGGCCTGGTCGATCAGGCGCTGCTCGGTGGCGTCGTAGCCGACCAGCTCCGGGCCGATCTGCTCGATCACGGCGAGGACGGCCTTCTCGACGCCCTTGCCGAGGTAGCGGTTCGGGTCGCCGTCACGGAGCTCGATGGCCTCGAAGGCGCCCGTGGAGGCGCCGGACGGGACGGCGGCACGACCGGTGCTGCCGTCGTCGAGGCCGACCTCGACCTCGACCGTGGGGTTGCCTCGGGAGTCCAGGATTTCCCGGGCTACGACGACGTCGATGGACGGCACGAGCATCTCCTTCTTGGGATGTGACGCGTTGGTGCGGGGCCACGGGGGCCGTGCGACTAGAGCCTAACCGCCCCGGGGCCGTCGGCAGCCGACCGACCGTCCCGTGGACAGACAGACCGTACCCATTGTTCCAGCTCGGAACAAAGGGGGGTGGGCAGGAAAGTGAACAGAAGGGGGAGCGCGACGGCCCCGGACACAGAAAAACCCCGCCCCGGTGCGTACGGGGGAATGCGCACCGGGGCGGGGAGCCCGTGGGGACGGGGGACGGCCCTCACGAGGTCTTCACTCAGGAGGACACGGCTGTGAGCGGACCCCGGTTCAGCCGGGGAGCGGCCTTTTTTTCGGCCCGGCCGAACCGCGGTCCCGGCCAGGCCGCGGCGGACCCCAGGGGCCCGGCCGCGGCGACCGTCCGGAACCGGCCGTCAGCTCAGGTGGAGCTGCTGGCCGGGGTAGATGAAGTCGGCGTCGTCGATGATGTCCTTGTTCAGCTCGAAGAGCTTCTCCCAGCCACCCTTGACGTTCTTCTTCGCGGCGATGCTGCTGAGGGTGTCGCCCTTGACGACCTTGTACTCGCCGTCGCCCTTCTTGACCTTCTTGCCGGTCGGGGTCTCGACGGTGGCGCGCTCGGAGGAACGCGAGGCGCGGGTCTCCTGGGTGCTCTTCTGCGAGGAGGAAGAGGACGAGGAGGGGCTCGAGCCGGAGTTGCCGGAGGAGGCGGCGGCACCGTCGTACGAGGCGCCGGACAGGCCCTTGCCGCAGACCGGCCAGGCACCCTTGCCCTGGCCCGCGAGGACCTTCTCGGCGATGGCGATCTGCTGGGCCTTGCTGGCCTGGTCGGCGGTGGAGGCGTACTGCGTACCGCCGTAAGCGGCCCAGGTGGAGGCCGAGAACTGCAGACCGCCGTAGTAGCCGTTGCCGGTGTTGATGGTCCAGTCGCCGCCGGACTCGCACTGGGCGACGGCGTCCCACTCGGACGCGGTGGCGGCGGAGGCGCTGCCGGCCGCCATGAGCGGGGCGGCTATCGCGGCGGCGCCGGTGACACCGGCGACGGCGATGGCGCGGGCGGTCTTGGACGGACGGCGGTGCTTGCCCTTGCTGGAAAACAGCATGGAGTGATCCCCTCACCGACGCCTACGAGGTGAGCTGTCGGGTTCGGGCCGGTTGAGTTGCCCGGCCGCACCCGCTCGCCTTTCGGCTCACGTGATGCGGCTTCACCCCGAGCCGGTGCCGGCGGTGTGACCCCAAGGGCCTCAACCGCCGGACCCGGCACAAACCTTGGGTCCCCCGCTCCTGCCTACGGCGCTTGACGCGACGACTGTTCCGAGCGGCCGTCGGCAGGATTCGGCGTGACGACCGCAGGGGCCCGCTGTGGCGAGCGGTCACGACCGTAAACACGTGATTCGCCGAATTTCAAAGACGATCAGGGGGTCTGTGATTCATCTCCCACCGAGATCAAAACGGGCATTAAGGGGCGAACCGTGACCCGAACTGCCGCTACTTTTCGCCCGTTTCGGCACCGACTTCCAGGGTCTGACCGGGAAGGATGAGGTCCGGGTCGGTCCCGACCGTGCCCTCGTTCTCGGCGTACAGCTCCCGCCACCCGCCGGTCAGCTCAAGGGAGTCGGCGATGGCCGTCAGACTGTCCCCGGGGCGGACGGTGTACGAGCCGTCGACAGCCTCGCGGGACGCGTCGCCGCCACGGGAGGCATGACGGCCGGTGGAGGCGTCGCCACGGGAGTCGGCCACGTCCGTGTGGACGCCCTCCTCGGCGCTGGCGCCACGGTGGCGACCGGTGCCGGCGTCGGCATCGCCGCTGGTGGAAGGGGTGTCGCCCGGCGTGGAGTTGTCCGAGTCGCCATTCTTGGCGTCGACCTCGGCCGAGCTGCCGGATTCCTGCGAACCGCCGACGCGGCCGGAGCCCGAGGACTCAGCGGACTCGGAGGAGTCGCCCGCGTCCGCGTCGGCCTTGGCGGAGTCCCCGGAGGCACGAGAGGACGAATCCGACGAACCGGACAAGTCAGATGACTCCGAGGAATCAGACGAGTCGCTGGACTTGGTGGAGATGCCCGACGAGTTGGACGAACCGGACGAATCACCAGAGCTGGACGAATCGCCCGCCACCCCGGTGTTCACGTCGGCCGAGGCGGAGTCGCCGTCGAGGTTGTGGAGGAGTCCGCAGGTCGACCAGGCGCCCACACCCTGGTCGTCGAGGATCCTCTCGGCGACCGCGATTTGCTGCGAACGGCTGGCCTGGTCGGGGCTGGTCGCGTAGTCGAGGCCGCCGTGGTTCTCCCAGTCGGCCTGGGAGATCTGGAGGCCGCCGTAGCGTCCGTTCCCGGTGTCCGCGCTCCAGGAGCCGCCGCTCTCGCACTCCGCCACCTGGTCCCAGGTGGTTCCACTGGCCGCACTCGCGCCGGTGGCGCCGAGGAGCGGGATGGCGATGGCGGAGCCGGTCACTCCCGCCGCGACGAGGAGTGCCGGAGCCTGACGGGGGCGACGGTGACGACCGTTCCCGGAGAGCATGCGGTTGCCTTTCACGCGACAGCAGAGATCTGTGCGAGGGATGTGACGACCCTTCGCACTGACGTGTGAACGTAGCCGTAGACGATCAGTTGTCACAAGTTAATGCAGCGGAGATCACGTGAAGATCACGAACTTGAGGGTGCGTCACCTTCGGCCGCTGATCCTGATAAGGGCACAGGCCGTTCATCAGCCCTGACGCGGTGTGAACTCGACGGGAAGGGTGCGCAGTCCGCGCATGATGAGCCCGCCGCGCCAGCGCAGGTCCGCCGGGTCGGCGGCGAGCCGCAGGTCGGGCAGGCGGGTGAGGAGCGTCGCCAGCGCGGTCTGCCCCTCCAGGCGGGCGAGGGGCGCGCCCAGGCAGTAGTGGATGCCGTGGCCGTAGCCGAGGTGCTGGTTGTCGCGGCGGGACAGGTCGAGGGTGTCGGGGTCGGCGAAACGGGCGGGGTCGCGGTCGGCCGCCGCGAGGACCACCAGCACCGGGTCGCCGGGGGCGATGTCCTGCCCGCCGACGGTGAGCGGCCGCGTGGCGAACCGCCAGGTGGCCAGCTCCACCGGCCCGTCGTAGCGGAGGAGTTCCTCGACACCGGTCTCCAGCAGGGCGGTCTCGCCCGCGGCGAGGGAGGTCTGGAGGCGGGCGCGCTGCTCGGGGTGGGTGAGGAGGGCGTAGGTGCCGTTGCCGATGAGGTTGACGGTGGTCTCGAAACCGGCGAACAGAAGGATGAAGGCCATGGCGGCGGCCTCGTTCTCGGTGAGGTGCTCACCGTGGTCCGAGGCGCGGATGAGACCGGAGATGAGGTCCTCGCCGGGGCCGGGTTCGGCGGGCAGCGCCTCGCGCTTGCGGTGGATGAGGTCCGCGAGATAGCCGCGCATCTTCTTCACCGACCTCGCGACCCCGCCACGCGGCCCGCCGCCGTGCCGGATCATCATGCCCGCCCAGTCCCGGAAGTCGTCCTGGTCCTCGCGGGGGACGCCGAGCAGGTCGCAGATCGCGTAGATGGGCAGCGGGAAGGCGAACTCGTGGATGAGGTCGGCCTCGCCCTTCTCGGCGAACCGGTCGATGAGGTCGTCCGTCAGCTCCTGGACCCTGGGGGCGAACTCGGCGACCCGGCGCGGTGTGAAGGCCTTGGAGACGAGGCGGCGCAGCCGGGTGTGGTCCGGCGGGTCGATGTTCAGCAGATGCGTCATCAGCTCGGCCTTGCGCTCACCGGGGATACCGGTCTTGCCCTTGGCGTGCGCGGGCTCGTCGTGATGCGCCGGGTTCTTGGACAGACGCTGGTCGGCGAGGGCCTGCTTGGCGTCGGCGTACCGGGTGACCAGCCAGGCCTCCACACCGCTGGGCAGCTTCGTACGGTGCACGGGCGCGTGCTCACGGAGCCAGGCGTAGGCGGGATAGGGGTCGGTGGCGAACTCCCAGGTGAACAGGGCGGGCGCCGGGGCCGGGGCGGAGGCCTGGTCGGGGGCCGGCTGCGGCTGGGAGCGCGGCTGCGGCTGGGAGTGCGGCGGGTGGGGCTGGTTGGTCACTCGTCGACGGTATCGGGCTGGTCGCCGGGGGGTACGGGCAGCAGGCCCAGGTCGCGCATGGCGTGGTACTGATCCAGTTCGGCGGCCCTGTGGAGCCACTTGTCGGCCTCGTCGATGTCCCCGCGCCGACGGTGGTACTGCGACAACCAGTAGGCGGCGTCACCACTGCCCTGTGCGGCGTCCTCGTGGAGCAGGTTCCTCACCTCGTCGGAGGGGTGGTCGCCCTCGCGAAGGAGGAGGGCGCCGAGATGGCGGGACGCGGCAGGGTGGCCCGCCTCCTTGGCCTCACGGAACAGCCGCTCCGCCTCCTCGTCGTGGTCGCCGAGGCTGTGCAGGTACGCGGCGAGCGCGTGCACGGCGTGGGCGTCCCCGAGCGCCGCACCGCGGCGGAGCCAGAACTCCGCGTTCGTGCTCTTCCGGTAGTACAGGGCCCGGCCCAGGCTCGTGGACGCCTCCTCGTGACCGGACCGGACCGCCCTGACGAACCAGCGCAGCGCGTCAGCCTGTCCGGACCCCAGCAGCAGATCGCCCAGCTCGTGCGCCGCCGCCCCGTCCCCCGCCTCGGCGGCCGTGCGCAGCCACAGCTCGGCGCGCTCGCGGTGCAACCGCCCCGCCTCGCGCGCCGCCTCGACGCTTCCGCCCTGCGCGGCGATCTCCAGGTACCGGATCGCGGCCGCCTCGTCCCCGGCGTCCACCAGATGCGCCGCCCACGCCTCGGCGGCCTCGCGGTGGCCGGCCTCCGCGGCCCGGCGGACCAGGTCCGCGCGTTCGTCCCCGCCCACACGCTCGGCGAGGGCGACCATCAGGTCCGGTTCGCCCGCCTCCATCCGCGGGCGCAACGCCGCGCGAGCCGCGTCCAGCACGGCCTCACGGTCGATCCGCGCGCCCCCCTCCGCCGCGTCCAGCAACAGCCACCACACCCCGTCCGGCACCGGTTCCAGGTCCTCCGCGCGCAGGGCCTCCGCGACCAGCGCCCCGTACGCCCGCCAGGTGCGGTGTTCCTCACCGGCCACGAGCAGGCCCGAGACCCCGAACATGCGGGTGGTGGCCCAGGTGAGGGCGTCCTCGAAGGACTCGCGTTCCTCCGCGCCGTACTGCTCCTGCACCTGTCTGAGCAGCTCCGTCGGTACGGCGCCCTTCACTCCGCACCGCGCCAGGTCGACGGCGGCCCGGACCAGGAGCTGTCCGCGCGGGTGCTCCAGCTTCGTCCCCGGCCGCCGCCACTCCTCGTACATGGTGTGCCCGATCGCGAAGTAGGACGCGGCGCCTTCTTTGCCGCTCCACATGTACGCCGGGTACGCGCGCGGGTCGTCGAGATCCTTGAGGCGGTCCAGCTCCGCGTCGCTCCACTCCCGGGGCACTTCGACCGTGCGGGCCTTGGTCAGGGCGAGGCCGACGCTGTCGCTCCTCATCCGGCGCCGGTAGTACTCCTCGGAGCTCATCGTGCCGAGCAGGACCACGCCGAGGCCGGCGAGCCGCCCCAACAGCCTCCGGTCCAGCCCGCCCTCGCCGAAGTGGTCGGTCAACTCGTCCAGCCAGATGACGTACCTGCCCGGCTCGCCCTTCAGCGCGGCGAGCACCGCCCGCAGATCCTCCGCCGGGTCCGGGGCGTACAGCCGGTACCCCTCCAGGGACCGCACCCCGTGCCACGCGGTGTACGACTTGCCCACGTACCGTTCGCCGAGAACCAGTACCAGCCCGCTGTGCGCGAGTTTGGCGCGCAGGTCCGCGTCGCAGTCGCGGGGCACGTACGGCGGTACGTCGGCCTGGCCCGGTATGTGCCGGGTCGGGCCGACGCCGAACTCCAGGGGCTTTACCTCGCCGACCGGCCGCCACTCGGCCGGGTCGAGCACACTGCCGTAGCGGTCGTGCTCGACGCCGGTGGCGCGGTCCTCGGGGGCTCCGGCGGGGCGTTCACCGGCCGAGGGCCCCTGTGAGATGTGGCCGATGCGGCCGGCCTGGATGAAGATGCCGTTGCTGACGTTGCCGGTGTAGGCGTTGCCTATGTCGCCCCCGGCGGCGATGGACCTGCTGCCCGTGGCCTCCACCGACCGCTTGCCCCCGGTCTCGTCGTCCGACTCCCGACCCACCCAAGCCCCCACACGTCGCGACCACCCGTGAGGGCAACGGTACTAAGCGTTCAGCCCTTCGGCCGCCCGCACGGCGTCACGGTACGAGCGGGCGGCCGCCCGGAGCGCCGCCTCCGGGTCGACGCCCTCGGCCTCGGCCCGCACGGCCATCGCCAGCAGCTCGTACCCGATGCCGTCGCCCGCGGGGAGCGGGACGTCCAGGCCGGCCGTGCGGACGCGGGACGCGAGCTTCGAGGCGAGCGCCAGGCCGGGCTGGCCGAGGGGTATGCCGTCGGTCACCGACTCGCGCCGCTTCTCGACGGCTTTGGTGCGCAGCCAGTGCTCCTTGACCTCCTCCGGGGTGGTGGCGGTGGCGTCGCCGAAGACATGGGGGTGGCGGTGGATGAGCTTGGTGACGATGGTGGCGGCGACGTCGTCGATGGAGAACGGCGCCTCGGGGTCCTCCTCGGCGATCCGGGAGTGGAAGACGACCTGGAGGAGGACGTCGCCCAGCTCCTCGCGGAGTTCGTCCCGGTCGCCCTCCTCGATCGCCTCGACCAGTTCGTAGGCCTCCTCGATGCCGTACTTGGCGAGGCCCTTGTGGGTCTGGCGCGAGGACCAGGGGCATTCCTCGCGGATGCGGTCCATGACCTGGATCAGGTCCAGGAGGCGGGCGCCGGGGAGGTCGTAGGAGGCGGGGAGAAGCTCCAGTGACGGCATCCGCAGGCGGCCGGAGCCGGCGAGGCGGGCCAGGCCGTCGGTGAGGCGGGGTTCGCCCTCGGCGGTCGCCACGACGACCACGGTGCGGTCGCCGGCGCAGGCGTCGACCAGGTCCTCGGCGGTCGGGGCGGCCTGCTCGACCGTGATGCCGGCCTCCCGCAGATAGGGCAGCTGCGGGTGGGCCTCGTCCGCGCACAGGACGCGGTCGGCGTCCCGCAGGGCCTGCCAGGCGGGCCAGGAGAGCAGACCGGGTGCGACACGGTGGCTGGTGGTGAGCAGGACGACCCTGCCGGGGCCGGGGGCGGGGGCCGCGGTGTCGGGGGCGTCGTCGGGACGGTGTGCGTTCACCCCACGAACGTAACCCACGCCACCGACGGCCCCCGAAGTTATCCACAGGCAGGGGCCGGCGTGCGTCCACAGGCAGGGCCGGCGTGCGCGGCGGGCGGTCGGGAGGCGGCGGACCGCGGTGCGGCGACGGCCGGTGGGCCCTTGCCGGGTGGGTCAGGTCGGCTGTTGCTGGGTGGCCTTCGTGACCTCGCGGACCCACGGCGTCTTGGTGTCCGCCAGGCCGAGCCGGCCGTCCTGGGCCACGCCCCAGGAGCCGTAGCGCGGGTTGAGGTCGACGCCGAGTTCCTCGGACGCGTCGGCCATGGCCTTCCAGAAGACGGTGCCGCCCTCGGGGCTGTTCATGTCGGCGCCGAGCGCGGTGGCGAGCTTCTGGACCTCGACGTCGCTGCGGAGGCTCTCCTCCAGGTGCTCGGGAGCGACGTTGTACTGCTGGAGCCAGGCCGCCTCCAGCGCCTCGGAGCCGCCCGCCTCGTGCTCCAGGTCGGAACGGTACTTCTGGACTTCCTTGCGGGTGACGGTCACACCGGCGTCCGCGAGCGCCCGGTCGAGGACCTTCTCCAGGACCATGCCGTTCAGCGTGTTGCGGGTGAGGGTGCCGGTCTGCGCGACGAGGCGCTGGTACTGGGCGTCGTCCCCGCTGGCGGCGCGCTGGGCGGTGCGCACGTCGTTCACCCGGTTCTCCAGTTGCGCGACCGTGATCCGCTCGCTGCCCACGACGGCCGCGGCGCCGGGATGCGCGTCGCTCCCGCAGGCGGTCAGCAGGGGAGCCGCGGCGGCGATCGCGGCGGAGAGGACGAGCGCGGTGCGACGACGGCGGTGCAAGTTGGCCTCCCGAGGAGATTGTGCGGCGGTGCACAAGGTCTTGCGGTGATCGATGGTAGGCAGTGGCCCTGCTCTCGGCCAGCCATTCGACCAACGATTCACACCGACTTCCGGCACCGCCGCACCGGGAGGCCGCCCCCGTCGGCCCGCGCCCCGCGCCGGACGCCGCTCACCGTCCGCTCATCCGACGATCGCCACCGGTGCGTCCCACGCGTCACGGTCCACGGTGATCGTGTGGCCGCCGCGGCTCTCCTTGCTGTTGACCATGTACTGATGGGCGCGGTGGTGCCCGGTGTACAGCGTCGGGGCGTACGGCCAGTCGCTGGTCGTCGTGTTGACCTTGTCCCACTTGGCGTACCAGAGGTTGCCCGGCAGGTTCGTGCGGTCGGTGGCCGTGGCGACCGCCTTGGCGCTGGAGCTGCTGAAGCCGTAGAAGCCGGAGCGGTACTGCTTGGCGCCGAGCGCCTTGTGCCAGGCCCGGACATAGGTGAGGACGGCGTCGTCGCACGCCGTGTTCGTGATGTCGTACGCCTCCATGTCGAGGTAGAGCGCGCTGCCGGGCTTCATTCCGAGGGCGGCGGCCTTGGCGACGGCGTCGGCTCCGTCGGCGGCGCCCTGGGAGGCGGCTGTCGACGCGGTGATCACCTCGGGGCTGGAGCCGCTCTGGCAGGGCGGCTGGGCGCCCACGTAGAGCGGGACGAGCTTCCAGCCGAGGGTGTCGACCGACTTCACCCAGGACGCGGTGAGGTTGGGCTGGGCGCAGCCGCGGTTCTTGCCGCCGATGTAGACGGCCGCCGCGCCGTAGAAGCCGGTGTTCCATGCCTTCATCGCGGACAGGGACGGTGCCGTGCAGGTGTCGAAGGCGCGGCCCGTGTAGACCTTCGCGGACGGCCATGCGGTGGTCGTGGCGAGGGAGTTCTGCGCGGCGACGCCGGCCCCGGCGAGCACGGCGGCCCCGGCCGCGGTCCAGGCGATGTACCGGCGCTTCCGTGACTGCCGGTGACTCGGCCTCCCGGACCGTCTGCGGCTGGTCGTCCCGTCGGTCGTCTCTTCGGACATGGTTGGCCCCACCCCTTGATCGATCTGTGTGTGCACAGCTAAGCGGGGTCGGTTCCGCATTCGGGAAACACCGCCTCTACGGTGCGGCAAACTTGGGCCAAGGCGGCGCAAAACATACGCCCGCCGGTGGGTGTCAGCCGCGCACCTGCCCCAGCCACTGCAGGGTTCGCCGGACCTCGCCCGCCAGGGGGTGGCCGGGGCCCCGCAGGCGCTCCACGTCCAGCAGGAGGCGGCCCAGGGTCTCGTGGGCGGCGCCGCGGTCGCCGAGGGCGAGGAGCAGGTGGCCTATGCGGCGGCGGACGTCGAGGGCCAGCTCGGGGTCGCCGCCCACGTACTGGTTCTCGAAGTACGGCAGCAGCGAGCGGTACTCGGAGAGGGCCGCCGCGGGTTCGCCGAGTTGTTCGAGGCACTGGGCGGAGTCGTAGCGGAAGCGCAGGGACTGCGGGTCGGCCTGGCCCGCCTCGGCGGCCCGCTCGTCGGCGAGGCGGCGCAGCTCGGGCAGGGCGCGGCGGTACTGCCCGTCGTCCATGAGCGTGGCCGCGTACTGCTTGCGCAGGGTGCGCACGACGGGTGAGTGCTCGCCGTGCTGGGCGGCGGCGGCCGGGAGGATCGCGCCGAGGATGTCGACGGCCTGGGTGATACGTCCCTCACCGAGGAGCCGCTTGACCTCGTCGACGGCGCCCGCGACATCGGGCTTGTCGACCGGAGGGGCCTCCGCCGGGGCGGCGGAGGGCTGCGGCGCGGGGATCCGGGCGCGGTCCGGCCAGGGGGCGTGCGGGCGCAGGAAGGGGCGGGTGGGATCCAGCGGCGAACCCGTGGGCATGCCGCGCGCCGGGAGGAGCGGCAGGAGCTGCTCGTAGGTCTCCTGCGCGGAGGACGGGCGGTGCTGCGGGTCCTTGGACAGCAGCCGCAGCACCAGCGTCTCCAGCGCCTCGGGGACCTCGGGGCGGATCCGGCGGACGGGGACGGGCGGCTCGTACAGATGGCGGTGGAGGACGCCGAGGGCCGTGGAGCCCGTGAACGGCACGTTCCCGCTGAGCAGTTCGTGCATCAGCACACCGAGGGCGTACAGGTCGGTGTACGGGCCGACCGCGCCGCCCATGGCCTGCTCGGGGGCCATGTAGGCGGGGCTGCCGATGGGCGAGCCGGTGTGGGTGAGGCGGGTGGTGTCGGTGTCCATCACGGAGGCGACACCGAGGTCGAGAACGGTGACCGTGCCGTCCTGCTTGACCATCACGTTCCGCGGCTTGAGGTCGCGGTGGATGATCGGCACCGCGTGCACGGCGGACAGCACCGCGCACAGCTGGGCGGCGACCGCGACCGTCCACTGCCACGGGTAGGGGTCGTGCTCGGCGAGGTGGTCGGAGAGGTCCGCCCCGTCGACGTACTGCATGACGAGGAACAGCTCCTCGCCCTCGCTGCCCGCGTCGTGCACGGTGACCAGGCCGGGGTGGTCGACCTGGGCCGTGACCCGGCACTCGCGCACGAAGCGGCGGCGCAGCTCGTCGGCCTCCTGGCCGGCGACCTTGTCCGGGCGCAGCAGCTTGACCGCCACCCGCCGGTCGAGGCGCTGGTCGTACGCCGTCCACACCTGGCCCATGCCGCCCTGCCCGATGAGGGTGGACAGTTCGTAGCGGCCGGTGATCAGGCGTCCGGTCCCCTGGGTCACCGGTCTCCTTCGTTTCTGCGGAGATAGTCACTGAGCTCGTCGAGTTCGGCGCGCACCTGGTCGATACGGGCCGGGCCGGGACGCTGCGGATCCGACGCGGGCCCCGGCTGGACGGGGGGACCCGGGATCGGCGTCGACTGCGACTGGACGGGCGGCTGCGGGGCCGGGGTGTAGGGCTGCGGCTGCGGGACCTGGGCCGGCGGGTAGCTGTAGCCCGTCTGCTGGGAGTAGACCGTGGTCTGGGCGTACGCCGAGGGCGGGGCCGTGCGGGACGGGCTGAAGTGGCGTATGTCCGCGTACAGGTAGTACGCGACGGTGGCCACGAGTCCGCCGAACAGCATCGTCATGCCGACGTCGCCGCGCCAGGTGGTGAACTCGTCCTCGCCCGGGTCGGTGCCGATGATGTAGAGCGTCGCGACGATGTGCACGACCGCCAGGGCGAACAGGAACCAGTCGCGCGGTCTGCGGGTGACGGAGGCCAGTCGCAGCAGGCTGGCCCAACCGAGGAGGCCGCAGCTCATGACGGTGACCACCACGAAGATCACACGCAGCGTGACCGGCGCCCCCTGCGAGGGGCCGGGGGGCTGTTGCGGCGCGTAGCCGTGGCCGTGCATGGCTGCTCCTGAAGGCCTGGTGGAAGTGGACCGCGATGTCGTTCCGAGCGTATAGGTCGACCACGACAAGCGGTCCAGGGTTGTGGACAACCGTTGCAGTCCTGGTCACGCCGCCCGGAGCGGAGTGGTTCCGTCCGGTGGAACCGTGTCGGTCGTCCCGGCGGATCCACACGATCGTTCGACGGACCCACCTGATCGTAAGGGCAGTTCGTCGTCTTCAGTCCGGGGAGACCGTTCCGTCCGTCAGTCCGTCGTACATACCGCGCACGAGTCGGGTGCCCAGGCGGCCCGCCTCGCGGAGCGCGTCCTCGAAGGCGGCGAGGGCCCGGAACCGCTCGCCGTAGCGGCGCTGCTGCTCCAGGGGCAGTCGGGGCAGTTGGAGGCGGCGTACGTCGAGGCGGCTGGCGGTGGAGGCGTAACTGCTGGCCTGGCGGCTGTTGGCGGTGCCGCGCAGGAACCCGGCGACGAACCACGCGTCGAGCGCCGCCGGGTCGGGGCGCAGGAGCGTCAGGTTGCGGCCGAGAGCGGCTCCGGCGGTGTCCTCGTCGACGACGCGGGCGATCCCGCCGCCGCCGAGGACGGGGACGACGATGTCGCCCTGCTCCACCAGCACCGGCTCCTCCCCGGTCTCGGTGAGGGTCCCCGACGGTGCCGTGCCCGCCAGGACGTCGTGGTCGGTGAGCACCCGCGCGTGGGGGCCGTTCCCGCCGGTGCGCAGCAACAGGGCCCCGCCGCGCGCGAGTTCCCCCACGGTGGTGAGCGGCCAGCGCGGGGGCTGCGTCTCGTCGGCGAGCGGGGGCGTGAGATCGGCGGTCAGCCGCAGGGTCTCGCCGAGGCGTTCGCGTACGGTGCCGAGTTCCGCGGCTGAGCCGCCCGCGGCCGGTGGCGGCAGATGCCGGGCGGGGGCCAGGTCCACATCGTCGTCGAGCAGTTCGATGACCGGCATCGAACGGCTCAGCCCGGGGCGTGCCACGGCCTCGCCGGTGCGGTCGAACGGCTTCCACGCCTCCAGCACGGCGGCCGCCACGGCCGCCCAGTCGACCCCGCCCCGCCCCTCGGCGCCGAGCCGCCCGGTGTCCACGAGCAGCAGCTCCGGCGGCGCCGGCGTCCTGCCCGGCCGACGCAGCACCCACAGGTGCAGCCCGATGTTGTACGGGGGTGCCGCGCCGACCGGCAGGGCGATCACGGCGCGCAGGGCGCCGCGACGCAGCAGGTCGGCGCGGATACGGCGCCCGGAGCGGCGGCTCGCGACGGCCGGCGGCATCAGCAGGACGGCGGTGCCGCCGTCCTCCAGCCGGGCCAGCGCGTGCTGCACCCAGGCGAGTTCGGATTCGGTGCGGGCCGGGAAGCCGTACTCCCAGCGCGGGTCGTAGGCGAGTTCGTCGTGGCCCCAGTTGCGCTCGTTGAACGGCGGGTGGCAGAGCACCGCCTCGGCCCTGAGGTGTTCGTGGGCGTCCGCGCGGAGGCTGTCCCCGGCGGCGGTGCGGATGGCGCTCTTGGTGCGCAGGGCGAGCCGCAGCGCGGTGAGGGCGGCCAGTTCGGGGGCGCTGTCCTGGCCGTGGAGCTCCTGGCCGGGGCGGGGCGCGACGGCGCGCAGGAGGGCGCCGGTGCCGCAGGCCGGGTCGAACACGGTGCGGGCGGGCCCGGCGATCTCGGCCATCAGCTCGGCCAGCTCGCCCGGGGTGAGCGTGTACTGGCGGGGGTTGGCGTCGAGATGGCGGGCCAGCAGGAACTCGAAGGTCTGCCGCGCGCCCAGGTCCGCCGCGAGTTCCGTGGCGCCCCGCAGCAGCGGGATCGAGGGCCGCAGCTCGGCGGCCGTGGGTGCGTGCACGGCGGGCTCGCCGTGCGGGCCGAAACGCGGGCCGAGAAGCTGCGCGAGGTGGTCGGCCAGAGAGTCGGCCAGCTGTTCGTCGTCGTCCGTGGCGCTCGACTCCAGCCAGGCCAGGGGCCGGTCGTGGAGGTACAGCAGGGCGCAGCCGGCGTGCACCAGGGCCGTGCCGGGGCCGTCCGGGTGGCCGGTGACCTGCTGCCAGACCCGCTCCTTGAGCGGGACCTCGGCGAGCTTGCCCTGCTTGCGCAGCCACTCCTCGACGTCGGTCAGCGCGAAGGACGGGCTGGTCTCGGTGCCGCCGACCGGCCTGGGGAAGTCGGCGTGGCGGCGGCGCCAGTTGCTGACGGCGGCGCGGCCGACGCCGGCGAGCCGCGCGATCTCCGCGGCGGTGACCTCTGTCCCGTTCTCCTGCACGCGCCCGGCTCCCCTCGTACCTGGTGTGTGGCGTTGAGCATACCGACACACGCAAGATCTACCGCTTCACGCCGTGTACCTACTCATTATCGTGAACCGTGTTGACTCGGTTCACAAGCTCTGCTGTGATTAACTCATCGAACGACGGACCGCCCGCCTCGGGTGGTCACACCCCGTCGTGCGGTCATCCACCAGGAGAGGAGGCACGACCATGGGCATGAAGGCGCAGCTCGCACTGCATGCGGCGGTCGGTCTCCTCGTCATCGGTGTGGTCTCGGCGAACGCCGGGAGCGGTGACAGCGCCTCCTACGGCACCGGATCCGTCGACCGCTTCAAGAGCTTTGTGAACACTCACGGCACCTCCGCCGAGAGAGTCGCCGTCTCGCATGTCACCGATGTGTACAGACCCGCGCCACCCGCGGACGGGACCGACTCCACCGATGTCCTCACGGACCTCTCCGGCGGCCCACCGGGCGGCGGTACCCGTCCCGCCCGGCTGATCGCCGCCGCCTTCGCCGACTGGAAGCACGGCGAGCGGGGCCACGTCACTGTTTACGACTCGGCGGGCGAGCAACTCGCCACCCGCGCCTACTGACAGGCACCTCCGCTCATCGAGCGGGTGTCACCGCCCGCCGATCCGGTATCACCGCTCACCGCTCACGTCCGCCGCCGTACGCACACCCGTGCCCGCGTGCGGCGGCGGCACCGTTCACTCATCACATCCCAGGGGGACCTCCCATGCGTCGCACCGCACTCGCCGCTCTCTGCATCGCCGCCGCGGCCACCTTCTCGCTCACCGGCTGCCTGCCCGGCGAGGACAAGTCGAACGAGCCGTTCTCCGGCCTGAGCGGCGGCGAGATCGCCGACAAGGCCGTGAAGGCCACCTCCGACGCCGACTCGCTCCGGATGAAGGGCGAGATCCAGGACGACAGCGCCGGCGGCACGATCAACCTCGACATGGCCCTCAACAAGAAGGGCGACTGCGCCGGCACGATCGGCATGAAGGACGGCAAGGCCGACCTGATCAAGACCGGCGACACGATCTACATGAAGTACGACGAGGCGTTCCTGCGCGCCCAGGCGGGCGGTTCCTCCAAGGAGGAGACCGACATGATCGTGGACATGCTGGCCGGCAAGTGGACCAAGACGTCCGCGACCGCCAAGGACTCCAAGGAGATGGCGGCCTTCTGCGACCTGGACACCGTGCTCGCCGACTTCGAGGACACCAACTCCGACGCCGAGCGCGGCAAGACCACCACGGTCGACGGCACGCCCGCGATCCTCCTCCACGAGAAGGACGGCAAGGACCGGTACACCCTGTCCGTCGCCACCAAGGGCAAGCCGTACCTCCTGCGGGTCGTGAGCAAGTCCGCCAAGGAGCCGGGGGACATGAGCTTCACCGACTACAACAAGCCGGTCCCGGCCGACGCCCCCAAGGGCAAGGTCATCGACCTGGACAAGGACTGGAGCTGACCTGACACCCCGGGGCTCGCATCGGGCACGACCCGCACGAGCCCCGGGGCGCGGGAGACAGGCACACCGCACGAGCCCCCGCAGCGCGCGTGAGCCCCACGGCGTCCGAGGCGCCCCGCGCCCCGCACGTCACGGTGCACGCCACGGTCTTCTCCGGGGCTCGGTACAGCGGTCCCTCAGGGCCTCAGTCCGCGTGGAAGCGGGCCGGGGCCTTGGTCGGGTTTCCGCCGCTGGGGAGCTTCTGGTCGGGGCAGGCGCTCAGCACCCGCTTCATCGCGGCCTGTTCGGCCGAGGTGACCCACAGCTCGTACTTCTTCTTCACGGCGACCTGCGCGGCCACATACGTGCACCGGTAGGCCTTGTTGGGCGGGAGCCAGGTGGCCGCGTCACCGTCGCCCTTGCCCCGGTTGGTGCCCGCGTCGACCGCGAGAAGGTTGAGCGGGTCGTTGGCCAGGGCTATGCGCTTGCTGTCGTCCCACTTCTGGGCGCCCTTCTGCCAGGCGTCGGACAGGGCCACGATGTGGTCTATGTCGATCTGGCTGCGGCCCCGTACGAACGACACGTCCTCGCCGGTGTACGGGTCCGGGTCGAGCACACCGGAGGCCACCCGGCAGTCCCCGTCGCGGAACTTCACGTCCTCCAGGTCGCGTCGGAGTATGTCGTCCCGGGTGTCGCAGTCGTTGGAGTCGGTGTCGGCCCAGGGGCTGCCGAACTCCTCCCGGTCGTAACCGGTCTTCGGCGCACGGCCCTTGACGGTCAGGGACTCCGCCGCGGCCAGGGCGGGGCCTCCCCCGCCCGGGTTGTCCGCCGGCCCCGCGGAACCCGCCGTGCCCGGTTCACAGCCGCTGACGGCGGCGACCAGTACCAGGGCGGCGACGGCCACCCCACCCCTCAGACGCACCACGCGACCCTCCTCACTGTCCTTGCTGGTTGCTTCGGTCCGGTTGCCCTGCCTGTGTTCCCTGCCCACTCCGGCCGACACCGTAGCCCCCGTGGGCAAGGGGCGGATCGGCGCAGGCACCGGCTCCGGGCTCACACCTTGCCTATCCCCAGCGTCGTCTCCGACGGCAGCAGACCCGAGCCGATCGCGGTGACCCAGAACTCGCCCAGCAGGTCGGCGAGTCGCGCGGTGTCCGCCGGGCCGAGGAACTGCCAGGGCTCGGCGGCCAGTCGGTCGGTGTGCCGCTCGACCTCCCGGCGCAGACTCCGGCCGGCTTCCGTGGCCGTACCGTCGGCGTCGACCAGTCCGCGTGCGGCCAGGCGGTCGCGGGCGGCCGACCACTCGGCCGGGGTCCAGCCCCGGCTCTCGAAGCGTGCCACCGAGGCCGCGCCTATCGCCGCGAAGGAGACGAGGGATTCGGCGGGGTCGAGGTCCGCGATCAACAGGGCCGCGAGGTGGCCGTCCCCCCGGTGCTCGCGCAGGATCGTCGCCGCCCGCCACAACTGGAGGTGCGCGGGCTCGGGCCACGACAGTTCGGCGTTGGCGGCGGCCAGCGGGCGGCCCGCGGTACTCACGGACTCGGCGGCGCGGCGGGCCAGGGCGGCGGCCTCCGCGAGTTCGGGACTGTCCGCGCGCTCCCCGAACAGCCCTCGGTACGTGCGGTCGACCGCCCGCTCCCGGGCCGCAAGCACGGCCTCCGGGCTCGCGGTCCGCCAGGCCGGCTCGATGTGTTCGGCGACCATGCGCGGGCTGAAGCTGTAGAAGGCGGAGGCCACCCGCTCGCTTCCGGCCGCGCCCAACGGGGCCGCCCGGTAGGCGAAGTAGCTCGGCCAGCGCTCCGTCACGTCGTATCCCAGCGCGGCGGCCTCCTCGAAGGGTTCCTGCGCGTAATAGAAGACGGCGTGCAGCGGCTCCAGCAGGTGCCACATTCGGCGGACCTCGCCCAGCGCGACGCCGTCGCCCTCGCCCCGGCCCACTGCTGCACCCACACCGCTCACGCTGACGTTCTCGGACATGACGCATCCCCCTTGCCGCTCCCCCGGCCACTACGACCGAGCCCGAACTTGTCACTGACAAGATTGCCGGACCGCACGCGAACTTGTCAACGACAAGATTGGGCGTACGCTGACCCCATGCCGCGCAGCGACTCCCGGGACGACGCCGACCGCCCTGACAGGCCGAACCGTCCTGACAGGCCCAGCCGTCCAAATGGGCCCAACCGTCCAGATGGGCCCGACCGCCCCGACCGCCCCTACCACCACGGCGATCTACGGCGCGCGATCCTCCGCGCCGCACTCGATGTCATCGCCGCCGACGGGCCCTCCGCGCTCAGCCTGCGGGACCTGGCCCGCCGCGCGGGCGTCTCGCACGCGGCGCCGGCGCACCACTTCAAGGACCGCACGGGGCTGCTCACGGCGATCGCGGCCGAGGGCCACGCGCTCCTGGCCACCACGCTCACCGAGGCCGACGACCTGCGGGACGCGGGCGTCCGCTACGTCCGCTTCGCCCGTGAGCACCCGGCCCACTTCCAGGTGATGTTCCGCCCGGAGCTGCTCCGCGAGGACGACCTCGAACTGACCACCGCCCGCGCCCTGTCGGGCGAGCGGCTGCGCATCGCGGTCAGTACCGCCCGCCCCGAGTTCGGTGGAGCGGACCCCCGGCTGGCCGGCATCGCCGCCTGGTCCCTCTCCCACGGCTTCGCGACGCTGCTCCTCAGCCACAACCTCGACGCCGTGGTCGGCGACCAGGACCCGGAGGACGTCTTCCGCACGGCGACGGAGCTGCTGTTCCCGTCCACAGGACGGTGACCAGCCGTCACCGAAAAACAGCTACGACCCCAGAATCGAAGCCAGGAACTCCCCCGTCCACCCCAGCAACTCCCGCCCGAGCAGCGGCTTGCCGCCGACCTTCGCCGTCTTCGGGCGGGGCACCAGCACCTGGTGGACGGCCGGCTTGATGACCGTGCCCGGGTAGAGCCGCTTCAGGCGCAGCTCCTGCGACTCCCGCAACTCCACCGGCGCGAAGCGGATGTTGTTGCCCTGGAGCACGATCTCGCCGACACCGCAGGCCCGCGCGAGCATCCGCAGCCCGGCCACCAGCAGCAGGTTCTCCACCGGCTCGGGCAGCTTCCCGTAGCGGTCGACGAGTTCCTCGCGTACCGCGGCGATGTCGGCCTCGGTGTTGACGGAGGCGATCGCCCGGTACGCCTGGAGGCGGAGCCGCTCGCCGGGCGCGTAGTCGTGAGGGACGTGCGCGTCGACCGGCAGCTCGATCTTGACCTCCAGCGGCGGCTCCTCCTCGATCTCCCCGGTCTCCAGCTGACGCCGGTAGTCCGCGACCGCCTCGCCGACCATGCGGACGTACAGGTCGAAGCCGACGCCCGCGATGTGGCCGGACTGCTCGCCGCCGAGGAGGTTGCCCGCGCCGCGGATCTCCAGGTCCTTCATCGCCACGTACATGCCCGCGCCCATCTCGGTGTGCTGGGCGATCGTGGCGAGGCGCTCGTGCGCCGTCTCCGTCAGCGGCTTCTCCGGCGGGTACAGGAAGTACGCGTAGCCCCGCTCGCGACCTCGGCCGACGCGGCCGCGCAGCTGGTGGAGCTGGGACAGGCCGAAGGTGTCGCCGCGCTCCACGATCAGGGTGTTGGCGTTGGAGATGTCGATGCCTGACTCCACGATCGTCGTGGAGACGAGCACGTCGAACTTCTTCTCCCAGAAGTCGACGACCACCTGTTCCAGGGCCTGTTCCGACATCTGGCCGTGGGCGGTGGCGATGCGTGCCTCGGGGACGATGTCGCGCAGCCGGGCGGCCGCGCGGTCGATCGACTCGACCCGGTTGTGAATGTAGAAGACCTGGCCCTCGCGCAGGAGTTCACGGCGGATGGCCGCGCCGATCTGCTTCTCCTCGTACGGGCCGACGAAGGTCAGGACGGGGTGGCGTTCCTCGGGCGGGGTGGTGATCGTGGACATCTCCCGGATGCCGGTGACCGCCATCTCCAGGGTTCGCGGGATCGGCGTCGCGGACATCGTCAGGACGTCGACGTTGGCGCGTAGCTTCTTCAGCTGTTCCTTGTGCTCGACGCCGAAGCGCTGCTCCTCGTCGACGATGACGAGCCCGAGGTCCTTGAACTTGGTCTCGGAGGAGAACAGGCGGTGGGTGCCGATGACGATGTCGACCGAGCCCTCGCGCAGGCCCTCCAGGGTGGCCTTGGCCTCGGTGTCCGTCTGGAAGCGGGACAGGGCCTTGACGCTGACCGGGAACTGCGAGTACCGCTCGCTGAACGTGCCGAAGTGCTGCTGCACCAGGAGCGTCGTGGGGACGAGCACCGCCACCTGCTTGCCGTCCTGGACGGCCTTGAACGCGGCGCGGACCGCGATCTCCGTCTTGCCGTAGCCCACGTCGCCGCAGATCAGGCGGTCCATCGGGACCGTCTTCTCCATGTCCTCCTTGACCTCGGCGATCGTGGTCAGCTGGTCGGGCGTCTCCGCGTACGGGAAGGCGTCCTCCAGTTCCCGCTGCCAGGGGGTGTCCGGGCCGAAGGAGTGGCCGGGCGCGGCCATGCGGGCGCTGTACAGCTTGATCAGGTCGGCGGCGATCTCCTTGACCGCCTTCTTGGCGCGCGCCTTGGTCTTCGTCCAGTCGGCGCCGCCGAGGCGGTGCAGCGTGGGTGCCTCGCCGCCGACGTACTTGGTGATCTGTTCCAGCTGGTCGGTGGGGATGTAGAGGCGGTCACCGGGCTGGCCGCGCTTCGCGGGGGCGTACTCGACGACGAGGTACTCGCGGGTCGCGCCCTGCACGGTCCGCTGGACCATCTCGATGTAGCGGCCGACGCCGTGCTGCTCGTGCACGATGTAGTCGCCCGATTCGAGGGTCAGCGGGTCGATGGTCTTGCGACGGCGGGCGGGCATGCGGGCGCCGTCCTTGCCGGCCGCCTTCTGCCCGGACAGGTCGGTCTCGGTGAGGACGGCGAGCTTCAGGGACGGGGCGATGAAGCCGTAGTCGATCGAGCCGCACGCCACGTGCACCACCGACGGGGCGATCTCCCCGAGATCGGCTTCCAGGCGGGCGGCGATGCCCTCGCCGCCGAGGACCTCGACCGTGCGGGAGGCGGGGCCGTGGCCCTCGGTCACGAAGACCGTGCGCCAGCCGTCGGCGAGCCAGCCCTTGGTGTCGGCGAGCGCCTTCGCGGTGTCGCCGCGGTAGGTCTCGGGGGCCTGCATGCCGAGCTTGAGGGTGTCCCCGTCCAGCTCCTCGTCGGCGGCGAACGGCGACACCGACCACCACATCATGTCCAGCTCACGGGCACGGTCGCGGACGTCCGCGATGGACCACAGAGAGGCCGCGCCGACGTCGATCGGGGCCTCGCCGCCGCCGGCCGTGGCCGCCCACGACGCCTGGAGGAACTCCTGCGAGGTGGCCACCAGGTCCGCGGCGCGCGTGCGCACCCGCTCCGGGTCGCAGACGACCGCCATCGCGCCCTTCGGCAGGACGTCGATCAGCAACTCCATGTCGTCGACGAGGACCGGGGCGAGGGATTCCATGCCCTCGACGGCGATGCCCTCGGCGATCTTGCCCAGGAGTTCACCCAGCTCGGGGTGGCGCTCGGCCAGGGCGCGGGCGCGCCCCCGCACGTCGTCCGTGAGGAGGAGCTCACGGCAGGGCGGGGCCCACAGTCCGTGCTCGGCGACTTCCAGGGAGCGCTGGTCGGCGACCTTGAAGTACCGGATCTCCTCGATGTCGTCGCCCCAGAACTCCACCCGGAGGGGGTGCTCCTCGGTCGGCGGGAAGACGTCGAGGATGCCCCCGCGCACGGCGAACTCGCCGCGCTTCTCCACCAGCTCCACGCGGGAGTACGCGGCCGCCGCGAGCGCCTCGACCGTGCGGTTCAGGTCGGCGCTCTCGCCGCTGCGCAGGGAGACGGGCTCCAGGTCGCCGAGGCCCTTGACCTGCGGCTGGAGGACGGACCGCACGGGGGCGACAACGACCTGGACCGGGCCGGTCTCCGGGTCGTCGGGGCGCGGGTGGGTCAGCCGGCGCAGGACGGCGAGGCGGCGGCCGACGGTGTCGCTGCGGGGGCTGAGGCGCTCGTGGGGGAGGGTCTCCCAGGCCGGGTACTCGACGACGCCCTCCGGGGGGAGGAGGGAGCGCAGGGCGGCCGCCAGGTCCTCGGCCTCGCGGCCGGTGGCCGTCACGGCGAGTACGGGGCGGCCCGCGTCCCTCGCGAGGGCCGCGACGGCGAAGGGTCGGGCCGCCGGGGGGCCGACCAGGTCGACGTGGGTGCGGTGGCCGTCGGCCGCGGCCCTGATCGCTTCCGCGAGGGGGGCGTCCTTGACTACGGCGTCAAGCAGACCGTGGAGGCTCATGAAGGGCGTTTCCCGTCCGGGGGTCAGGCTGCGGCTGGGGTACAGCGGGGGCAACACGAGCGCCCGACCTCATGGGAGGGGCCGGGGGTGTCCAGGGTACGACGGGTGGTGGGGGTGGTGCGGAGCCTGTGGACAACCGTGGGAGGCCTTGTCAGGGGGCCCGTGTGTTCGCCCGGGGCTGCGGGCCGTCGTGGTCGCTCGCGCAGTTCCCCGCGCCCCTCAGGGCACCGCGCCCCTGGGGGCACCGCTCCTTTCAGTGCTGCTGCCGGCCTCGTCCGGGTGACCCCGCCCCCCGACTCCCTATCCCATTCCACGGGAATACGGAACACCTTCTTCAATTCCGCGCACTGCACCAAGGGACAATTGGCGCCCTTCCCCGGACATGGCACCGTGACGATCGCTTCCCGAGCAACAGCCGACCAGAAACGGGGAAAACCATGACCACGTTACGCAGAGTAATTCCCGGCGCGACCCTTTCGGCGGTTCTTCTGCTGACCGGCGCCGCACCCGCCCTCGCCGATGGTCCCGCCGCGGCGGACGGTGGGGCTTCCAGGCAGGCGGCCGCCGACGTCACCAAGGCGCAGAAGCTGTCGAAGCTGAGCACCCTGACGGCGAACTCGTCCGGCTCCCAGACCAAGTGGTTCACGGCGCTCGGGCAGCACAGGCAGCACAAGCCGGCGATCACGAAGTACAAGTTCAACTGGAGCACCAACTACTGCAATTCGTCACCGGAGAAGATCTGGGGCGGGTACGACTTCTCGTTCGCCTGTTACCGGCACGACTTCGGATACCGCAACTACAAGACGATCGCGGGCCAGGCCACATTCAAGCGGTCCCACAAACTCCGCATCGACAAGGCATTCCTGGGCGACATGAACCGTGCCTGCGGACAGAAGTTCTGGGCCGACCCGCTGACCCCGCCCATCCGCAGGCAGGCCAAGGCCGCCTGCCTGAAGACGGCGAAGAAGTACTACCAGGCCGTCCGCGCCGCCGGCTGACGTCGCCCCCGCCCGCCCCCGCCGGCCCGCGCGGGACCATGCGGCACGCCGCCGCGGGGCCAGGCAGCACACCGCCGCGGGACCAGGCGGCGCGAGAACGGCGGGGCGTGGAGATCATTCCCCACGCCCCGCCGTCCCCGGTCTTCACAGCCCCTCGGGCGGGACCCCCGTACCGGTCCGAGGGGCCGGTCCTCCTAGCCCGTCCCCGGTCCTTCCCCCGCCGGCATCAGTCCGTCGCGATCGCGTTGAGGACGTTCATCCGTCCCGCCCTGAACGCCGGGACGAGGGCGGCGAACAGGCCCACGAACGCCGAGCCGATGAAGACTCCGATGATGGTCGGCCACGGGATGTCCAGGACCTCCAGGCCCTCCAGGGCGAGGAGCCGCTGGGCGGTGGCGCCCCAGCCCATCCCCAGGCCCAGGCCCAGCAGCGCGCCGAACAGGGCGATCACCACGGACTCCAGGCGGATCATGCGGCGCAGCTGGCGGCGGGAGAGGCCGATGGCCCGCATGAGGCCGATCTCCCTGGTGCGTTCGACCACCGACAGGGCGAGGGTGTTCACGACACCGAGGATCGCGACGACGATCGCCAGGGCCAGCAGGCCGTACACCATGTTGAGCAGCTGACCGACCTGATCCTGCAGGGCCTGCTTGTAGTCGGTCTGGTCCCTGACCTCGACCGTGGGGTCCTTGGCGACGGCCGTCTTCAGCGCGGCGTACGCCTGGTCCTTGCTGCCCTCGTCCGCCTTGGCGAGCAGGGCCGTGTCCAGCGGCACCCGCTCGGCCGGGACATAGCGTTCGACGGTCGTGAGGTTGGTGTACATCGCGCCCTGGTCGAGACCCGTGTCGTCGGAGGTGATGGCCGCGAGCCGCAGCTTCGCGGTGCGGCCCCCGTCGAAGGCCACGGTCAGGGTGTCGCCGACCTTCACGCCCGCCTTCTCGGCGAACTCGGAGCCGACGGACATCGCGTCGGTGCCGTACGCGGCCGCGAGGTCACCGGAGACGGTCTCCCGACGCAGGTCGTCGGCGTAGGTGGCCTCGGCGGCGAGCAGCTGCCCCGACTCGGAGGTGCCGTCGGGCGCGGTCACCCTGGCCGGTGTCTCCTTCATCCGGGTGACGTGGCCGAGGCCCTCGACCCCTTCGACCGCCTTGACGGTGGCGGGGTTGAGGGGCTTGCCGCCGTTGCCCGCGGTGATGATGAAGTCGGCGCCGACCGACTTGTCGAGCTCGGCGGTGGCGGAGGTCACCATGGAGGAGCCGACCACGGAGAGGCAGGCGACCAGGGCCAGGCCGATCATGAGGGCCGCGCCGGTGGCGCCGGTACGGCGGGGGTTGCGCAGGGCGTTGCGCTCGGCCATCCGGCCGACGGGGCCGAAGGCCCGCAGCAGCACGGCGCTGAGCACCCGCACGACACCGCCCGCGAGGAGCGGGCCGATCACGACGAAGCCGATGAGGCTGAGGACGATGCCCACGCCGAGGATCAGCGAGCCCTGCTTCGCCTGGTCGGCGGTGGCCGCCAGGTAGAGCGCGAAGGCACCGGCGCCGGTGAGCACCAGGCCGACCAGGCCCCGTAGGAGTCCGGCCTTGCCGTCCGCCGGGGTGCCGGCGTCGCGCAGCGCGGCCATCGGGGAGACCTTACCCGCGCGGCGGGCGGGCAGATAGGACGCGAGGACGGTGACCACGATGCCCAGCAGCATGCCGATGGCGGGGGTCGTCCACCGCACCGTCAGGTCGCGGGTGGACAGTTCCATGCCGACGGCCGACATGAGCTTCATCAGCCCGACCGCGAGGCCGACGCCCGCGCCGACACCGATCAGTGAGCCGAGGACGCCGAGCAGCGTCGCCTCGACGAGCACCGACCGGTTGACCTGTCCGCGGGAGGATCCGACGGCCCGCATCAGACCGATCTCGCGGGTGCGCTGGGCGACCAGCATCGAGAACGTGTTGATGATCAGGAAGACCCCGACGAGGAACGCGATCCCGGCGAAGCCGAGCATCCCGTACTTGATGACGTTCATGAACTCGTCGACGTCGCTGCGGTTGGCGTCCGCGGTCTCCTGCTGCGTACGGACCTTGTACGACGTCCCCCGGGCGCCCTTCGCGCCCTGCTCGCCCTGTCCGTCCCGGGCCTTGAGGGCCGCCAGGGCCGAGCTGACGTTCCGCTTCAGCCGGGTGTCGCTGACGCCCGCCTCGGCGGTGACGTTGACCTGGGTGAACCGGCCGGTGGCGCCGAGGAGTCCGCGCTGGGCGGTGGCGGTGTCGAAGAAGACGACGGCTGCACCGGGGTTGGTCACCTTGAACGAGGCGATGCCGACGATCCGCGCGGTGATGTCCCCGCTGACGGTGATGGTGCGCAGCTCGTCACCGAGCTTCAGGCCGTGCTTGTCGGCGGTGTCGGCGTCGACCATCACCTGGGTCGGGCCGCGCGGGGCGTGCCCGGAGGTGATCTCCATGGAACGGAGGTCGTTCTTCGTCCAGTTGCCCGCGATGGTGGGGGCTCCGGTGGAGGACCCCATGTTCTTGTTGTCGCGGTCGACGACGGTCACGTCCATCGAGGAGACGGCGCCCTCCGCCGACCTGGCGCCCTCGACCGCGGCCACCTCCTTCACCAGGGAGGCGGGCAGGGAGTCGGGGCGGCCGGTCCGGGACACCTCGTCGGGCTCACCTCCGGCCGCGGAGACCGTGACGTCGGAGGAGGTGGCCGCGAACAGCTTGTCGAAGGTGGTGCCCATGGTGTCGGTGAAGACGAGGGTGCCCGTCACGAACGCCACCGACAGCATGACCGCGACGGCCGACAGCGCCATCCGTCCCTTGTGCGCGAAGAAGTTGCGCATCGATGTCCTCATCACGCTCATGACGTGCGCCCCCGGGCGTCGAAGTCCTTCATGCGGTCCAGGACCTGGTCGGCCGTCGGCTGGTGCATCTCGTCGACGATGCGCCCGTCCGCCAGGTACAGCACGCGGTCGGCGTAGGAGGCGGCCACCGGGTCATGGGTGACCATGACGATGGTCTGGCCCAGTTCGTCGACGGATCGCCGCAGGAAGCCCAGCACCTCGGCGCCGGCCCGCGAGTCGAGGTTGCCGGTCGGCTCGTCCCCGAAGATGATCTCGGGGCGCGCGGCCAGGGCCCGGGCCACGGCGACGCGCTGCTGCTGGCCGCCGGAGAGCTGGGTCGGCCGGTGCTTCAGCCGCTGGGCGAGCCCGACGGTCTCCACGACCCGGCCGAGCCACTCCTTGTCGGGCTTGCGCCCGGCGATGTCCATGGGGAGCGTGATGTTCTCGAGGGCGTTCAGCGTGGGCAGCAGGTTGAACGCCTGGAAGATGAACCCGATCCGGTCCCGGCGCAGCTGCGTGAGCTTCTTGTCCTTCAGGCCGGTGATCTCGGTGTCGTCGATGTGGATCTGACCGCTCGTCACGGTGTCGAGTCCGGCGAGGCAGTGCATGAGCGTGGACTTGCCGGACCCCGAGGGCCCCATGATCGCGGTGAACTGACCCCGCGCGATGTCCACGTCCACATGGTCGAGGGCGACGACACGGGTCTCGCCGGACCCGTACGCCTTCACGACCTGCCGCGCCCGCGCGGCAACGGCCGTACGCCCTCCAGTGCCCCCGTGCCTGGTGATGGTCACAGCCGATGTCACGGTATGTCTCCTAAGTCGGTCAGCAGATGGTGCTGTTGGTCAGCGGTGGTGCTGTCGCTCGGTGGTGCCTTGAGTCTGGTGGCCCAGGGGTGTCCCGCGCGCTGGTGCTCGGCGCAGTCTTCTGCTGGGGAAAACCCCACCCCCGCGGGTCCGGTCCCCACCCCCCGTGGGCCCCGGTGCACCGCCCCCCAGCGGCGTAAAGCCAGGTTAAGGACGGGTACCGTCCCGTCTCTTCCTCCGGCGGTACGAACCCGCCCCTGGCCGGAGTACGGAGATACCCCTAAGGGACCTCCATCGAGGGGTGGAGCCGGTCTCAGGGTTCGACTCCACCTTCCGGCGCACTCAGGCTGCACCCTGCCGTGGCGTGAGGGACAAGTGGCATGGTGGTCCCCGGCAGATAGATGCAGGGGGAAGGAATCCGGTGGGCGACACGCGACCCGCGCTCCGCGACACGGCACAGCACACCGGATCCGGCAGACGAGGAGCGGTCACCGCCGCGCTCATGCTGGCCATGGGCCTGGCCGCGCTGGACTCCACGATCGTCTCGACCGCCGTCCCGCAGATCGTCGCCGACCTCGGCGGCTTCTCCGTCTTCTCCTGGCTGTTCTCGGGCTACCTCCTCGCCGTCACCGTCACCCTCCCCCTCTACGGCAAGCTCTCCGACACCTTCGGCCGCAAGCCGGTGCTGATCGCCGGCGCCGCCCTGTTCCTGCTGGGCTCACTGCTGTGCGCGCTGGCCTGGAACATGGGCGCGCTGATCGCCTTCCGGATCGTCCAGGGCCTGGGCGGCGGGGCACTGCAGGGCACGGTGCAGACGCTGGCGGCCGACCTCTACCCCCTGGAGGAGCGCCCCAAGATCCAGTCCAAGCTGTCCACGGTGTGGGCGGTGTCCGCGGTGGCCGGCCCCGGAGTGGGCGGGGTCCTCGCCGCCTACGCGGACTGGCGCTGGATCTTCCTGATCAACCTCCCGCTCGGCGCGGCGGCCCTGTGGCTCCTGGTCCGGCATCTGCACGAGCCGGTCCGGGAGCGGACCGCGCGGCCCCGGGTCGACTGGGCCGGCGCCCTGACGATCTTCGCCTGCGGGGGCGCCCTCCTGACGGCGCTGGTGCAGGGCGGAGTGGCCTGGGCCTGGCTGTCCTGGCCCTCCCTGACCCTGCTGGGCACGGGGGTCGCTCTCGTCGTGGCACTGGTCCTGATCGAACGCCGCGCCGCGGAACCGGTCATCCCCGGCTGGGTGTGGCGCCGCCGCACGATCGCGGCCGTGAACCTGGCGCTGGCCGCGCTGGGCCTGCTGATGGTGGCGCCGACGGTGTTCCTGGCGACCTACGCCCAGTCCGTCCTGGGCCTGGCCCCGGTGGCCGCCGGCTTCGTCGTCTCCGTCTGGACGCTGAGCTGGCCGTTGTCGGCGGCCCTGAGCCAGCACGTCTACCGGCGCATCGGCTTCCGGGACACGGCGATCCTGGGCATCACGGCGGCGGCACTGCTGCTGTTCGCGTTCCCTCTCCTCCCCTACCCGGGCGAGGCCTGGCAGCCGACCCTGCTGATGCTGCTGCTGGGCGCCGCGCTGGGCCTGTTCCAGCTCCCCCTGATCGTGGGCGTGCAGTCGACGGTGGGCTGGGAGGAGCGGGGCACGGCGACGGCGTCGATCCTCTTCTGCCGCCAGACGGGCCAGACCCTGGGCGCGGCGGTCTTCGGCGCGGTCGCGAACGGTGTGCTGGCCTCCCGCCTGGGTGGCGCGGGCGACCTCGACGCGGTCACCCACGGCCTGGACGCGGGCACGACGGCGGAGCCGGTCCGCCGCGCGGTCGCGCAGGCGGTCCACGCGGTGTACCTGGGAGCGGCGTGCGCGGCGACGGTCGCGCTGCTGGTGCTGCTGGTGGTGGCGCCGCGCAGGTTCCCGGTCCTGAAGGACTGAACAGCGCGGCTCGGCAGCGGCACGGCAGAGGGACTAAAAAAACCTGAGTTAATCCGGGTAACACCCCAGGTCAGTGCGGTTTCCAAGAAGAAAGCGCATACCGACCGCTCAGTTTGCGGAAACTGTCGCGCGGTACCGAACCCACGGGTAGCGTTCACGCCCGCCCCCCGCTCCCTGCGGTCCGCAGGCACCGGACCAGAGCCACGCAAGGAGACAAGGGATGACCGACCCGTTCTCGTCACCCCCGCACCGACCCCCCTACCGCCCACCGCACCCCCCCTCACATCCGCAGCAACCCTCCCCCGCGTACGGCGGACCGCAGTCCTCACCCACGTACGCGCCGCAGTCCTCGCCCTCTTACGCGTCGCATTCCTCGCCCACGTACGCGACGGGGTACCCGTCCGCGTTCGAGCCGTCCGTCGCGCCGCCGCTCCCCGACGAGCCCGACGACCCCCTCGTGCACCACCACAGCGACCTCCGTCTGCTCCGCAGCGCCTACCGGTGGCAGCGGCGGGTGGCGACGCTGACCGCGCTGGGCTACTTCCTGCTGTTCCTGATGCTCTCGGCGTTCGCCCCGTCGTTCATGACGGGCACGGTCAGCGGCGGGCTGTCGACGGGGCTGCTGCTCGGGCTGCTCCAGGTGCCGGTGACCTGCCTGGCGATCTGGCTGTACGAACGCACCGCGCGCCGCCGCGTGGACCCGCTCGCGGACCGGATACGCCGGCTCGCGGAGGCCGAGACGCGCCGGGACGCCAAGCGCGAGGCGGACCGCACCCGCCGCAGCACGGACCGCACCCCCCGACGGGGCACCAACCAGAACTCCTCGTGGGGGCCCGCCCGATGATCACCACCGCCGTCTCCCTCACCACCGCCCCCTCCTCCCTCCCCACCGCCGCCGGTGTCCTCACCGAGTTCAGCGGGTCGGCGCAGGCCATGTCGCTCGTGGGGTTCACCGCGGTCGCGACGGTCACGCTGCTGCTGTGCGTGATGACCGGGCCCGACCGGGACGACCTCGACGAGTTCTACACCGGCTACAGCTCGCTCTCCCCCATGCGCAACGGCCTGGCGATCGCCGGCGACTACATCTCCGCGGCGACGGTCCTCGGCACCGGCGGGGTGATCGCCCTCTTCGGCTACGACGGTGTCGTCCTCGCCCTCAGCACGGCCCTGTCCCTGATGCTGCTGATGTTCCTGCTGGCCGAACCCCTGCGCAACGCGGGCCGGTTCACGATGGGCGACGCGCTGGCCCGGCGGATGCCCGGCCGGATCGTGCGCATCACGGCGTGCGTCGTGACGCTCGCGGCGCTGATGCCGATGATGCTGGTGCAGCTGGCCGGCACCGGTGACCTGCTGGCGTTCATCCTCGGCTTCTCCAACGACAGCCTGAAGACCGGTGTCGTGGTGATCGTCGGCGCGCTGATGATCGGCTACGCGGCGATCGGCGGGATGAAGGGCACCGCCCTCATCCAGATCATCAAGATCGTGATGCTGCTCGGCTCCGGCGGCGTCATCGCCGTACTGATCCTGAACAGGTTCGACTGGGACCCCGGCCTGCTGCTGGGCGCCGCGGCGGCGAAGAGCGGTGTCGGTACCGGCTACCTCCACTCGGGGCTCCAGTTCTCGGGCGGCCCGTACCCGGAACTCGACATGATCAGCGCCCAGCTGACCGTCGTCCTCGGCGGCGCCTGCCTGCCCCACGTCACCATGCGCATGTACACCGCGCGCAGCGCCCGTCAGGTCCGCCGCTCTCTGTCGTGGGCGGTGCCGTCGGTCGCCCTGTTCGTGCTGATCATCTCGGTGGTCGGCTTCGGCGCGACGGCCCTGATCGGCCGCGAGGTCATCGCGGCGGCCGACGCCCAGGGCAACACGGCGTATCTGCTGGGTTCGATGGCGGCGTTCGGCACGGAGGTGTCCACGGCGGAGACGCTGCTGTTCACCACGGTCGCCACGGCGGTCTTCCTGACGCTGCTCGCCTCGGTCGCCGGCATGATCCTCGCCTGCGCCAACTCCCTGGCCCACGACGTCTTCGCGGCCGTCGCGTCCGAGCCCCTCACGCCCCGCCGCGAGATGACCATCGCCCGGCTCTCCGCGGGCGCCGTCGGTGTCACCGCGATCGTCCTCGCCACACTGGTCCAGAACCGCAGCCTGCAGCCGCTGGTCACCCTCTCGTTCTGCCTGGGCGCCTCGGCGATCGCCCCCGCGCTGGTGTACGGCCTCTTCTGGCGCCGCTACACCCGTACGGGCCTGATGTGCACGCTCATCGGCGGCTCGCTCGCCGTCCTGGTCCTGATGACCGGCACCAACCTCGTGTCCGGTTCCCCGTTCGCCGCGTTCCCGCGCGCCGACTTCAACTGGTTCCCGTTCACCACGACGGGCCTGGTCTCCATCCCGCTGGGCTTCGCGTGCGGCTGGCTGGGCACGGTGTGGTCCGGCCGCGGCAGGGCGGAGGAACAGCGCAGGCAGTACGAGGCGGTGGAGGGCTGGATCCTCGCGGGAGCGGTGAGGAGCGGCCCCGAAAGCTGAGCCCGCCGAGTGCCACCGGCCGAGGCCGGCCCCTGGCCGTGCTGAGCGCCCGACGGGGATTGCCCCCGGCCGGGAACTGGCCCCACAACCGCGATCGCCCCCGGCCGGGAACAAGCACGTGAAACGGGGTCGGCCCCCGGCCGGGGCAGCCCTCAGTCCCGGCCGGCATCGGCCCTCGGCCCACGACCCTCAGCCCAGCGCCCCTCAGTCCCGGCCCTCAGTCCGTGAGGGCCGACAGGCTGTCGCGGACGTAGTCCATCTGTACCTTCAGTCCCTCTCCGCGCTCGGCGTGCTCGCGCAGGACCCGCTCGGTGTCCCGTGCGACGCGCTCCTCCCGGACCCGAGCCTCCGCGATCACCTCGGCGGCACGGGCCTCCGCCTGCGTCTGCAACTGCGCCGCCTGCCGCTCCGCCTCGGCGAGAGTCTGCTCCGCCTCGACGACCGCGGCCTCCGCGCGGGCGACCCGCTCCGCGTGGCGCGCGTCGAACACGGCCTCGCGCTCGGCGACCGCCCGCTCGATGTCGGCCACCCGCTCGGCGAACTCCTTGTCGATCTCCGTGAGCATCCCCTCGGTGCGCTCCCGCACCTCCCGCAGCGCGGCCAGCGCCTCGGTCCGCCCCTCCTTCACGGACAGCCGCGCGGCGATCCGCAGATCGTCGGCCTGCGCCCGCGCCGAGAGCACCCGCTGCCGGGCCCGCTCGTCCGCCTCGCCACGCACCTGGTCGGCGTACGCCCGCGACTCCTCCCGCAGCCGCCGCGCGGCCGCCTCGGCCTCCTCGACCAACCGCCGGGCATCGGCACGCCCGCCCTCCCGCAGCGCCGCCGCCTCCTCCACGCACAGGTCGAACAACTGCCGCGCCCGCCCGCCGAGCGCCTCGTACGTCTGCTGGGGCAGCCCGGCGACGGTCTCCCGGAGCCGGGCCAGCTCCGCGCCCATCTCCTTGGCGAGCACGGTCAGCCGGGCCGCCCGCTCCCACGCCGCGTCACGGTCACGCGAGAGAGCCGCCGCGCACGCGTCGACCTGGTCGGGGCGGTAGCCACGCCGTACGACGTCGAACTCGAAGTCGCACCCGTGGGGCGCCGCCGGTGCGCTGCTCATGCTGGAAACCTCTCGCCGGACGCACACGAAATGCCGATGTGGCGCATATCTTGATGGATCCGACAGACGTGTTCACAACACGACACTCCGGGCGAGGGTCCGGGCGGCGGAAGCGGGTCACGCGACACGGCTGACAACGCCGAGGGGCCGGGCCCGGTCGTACGACCGGGCCCGGCCCCTCATGTTCACGCCGCCGACGTCAGCGGCCGCGGCTCACAGCAGGCCGTCCCACATCTGCTCCAGCAGCACCGACCACCAGCTCTCCGGCGAGCCGAGCGCCGCCGGGTCCAGGGCGGCCAGCTGCGCCTGGAAGTCGACGGTCCAGCGGCCCGCCTGCTCCTGGTTCAGCCCGAACCGCAGCCGCCACATCCGGCCCAGCAGCGCCAGGCAGCGCGTGAACTCCGGCAGCCCGGTGTTCACGAACTGCGGCGGTACGGGCGCACCGCCCGGCCCCGCCTCCACCGGCACCGCCACGATGTTCGCCGTGCCGTACTGCACACACAGCGCCTTGCCGAAGTCGCTGCCCATCACCAGGTACGAGCCCGCGTCCGCCGCCGGCCGCACACCCCGCTCCTGCGCCAGCTCCGCCAGCGTCGGCACCGGACGGCCCGGCTGGGCCTGCGCCCAGAAGAACGGGCCCATGTCCACCGGCAGTCCGGCCACCACCAGCGTGTGCGCCACGATCGGCGGCACGCCCTGCCGCGACACCGCCTGCTGGTCGAACCGGAACACCCCCGGCCCGAACGCCGCCGCCAACTCCTGCCCGATCGCCTCCGGCGGGATCGGCGGCGCCGGCTGCACCGGCGGCAACGGCGCACGCACCGGCGCGAGTCGCGCCGGACCGTCCGCGACCTGGTGCAACTCGCCCTGGTGCGCCAGGAGCTGCGCCATGCCCTGCTGCCGGCTCGCGTGGTCCTTGCCGTACGGGGCGATGGACGTGATGCGCGCGTTCGGCCACTGCTCACGGATCATCCGCGCGCAGTAGGCGCCCGGCAGCTCGCACGACTCCAGCTCCGTGTGCAGCTCCAGCACCGCCTCCGGCGGAATGTTCAGCCCGCGCAGCTCGTGGAAGATCTGCCACTCCGGGTGCGGGGTGCCCGGCGCGGAACGCCGGATCACCTGCTGCTCGGAGCCGTCGGGCGCGCGGTACCGCAGGACGGCCTGGTAGCCGGGACCCACGGTCGGCTGCCCCGTCGGCTGCTGCGGATACCCGTACGCCGGCGGACCACCCATCGGCTGCCCGGGGTGACCCGGCTGCCCGGGACGACCAGGGTGACCCGGCTGCCCGGGCATGCCCTGCGGGCCCGGCGGCACACCGGGTGGGCCGGGCGGCTGCGGCATGCCGGGCGCACCGGGACCGCCCACCGCGGGCCCGGCCAGCATCGTCTCGGCGTGATGCACCGGAGCGGGGCCACCGGACGGGGTGCCGGGCTGCCCCGGAGCACCGGGAGCACCCGGCGGCAGCGGAGCCCCCGGACCGCCCACGGCGGGCCCGGCCAGCATCGTCGCCGCATGATGCACCCCACCGGCGGGCGTACCCCCCGGCGGATTCGGCGCCCCAGGAGCACCAGGAGCGCCGGGCGCACCCGGCTGACCCGGAGCACCCGGAACGCCGGGCGGCTGCGGAGCGCCGGGCCCCCCTACGGCGGGCCCGGCCAGCATCGTCGCCGCATGATGCACCCCACCGGCGGGCGTACCCCCCGGCGGATTCGGCGCACCGGGAGCACCAGGCGCACCCGGCTGACCCGGGGGCCCATCCGGGCCGAGGGCGGACACCATCTGCGTCGGCACATACGCGCCGGCCGGAGCGGACGGCGGGGGCGTCGCGCCCGGACGGGCACCCGGCGCACCCGGCAGCCCCGGCGGGGGCGGCGGCGTACCCGGACCACCGCTCCTGCCTCCCCTGCGCGGGGGCGGCGCCGCCTTGCTCGTCGCCGCGTCGGCGATGTCCCCGGCGTGCGGCGCCAACGGACGCCCCGGCGGCGGAGTACCGGGCCCCTGCGGGCCTCCCTGCGGATACCCGTACGACGGGGCGCCGGGCGGCGGAGTCCCCGGACCCTGCGGGCCACCCTGCGGATACCCGTACGACGGCGTACCCGGCGGCGGCGTCGCCGGACCGGCCGGCGGCTGCGGCTGCGGCTGCCCCGACGGGTCCAGCACAGGAGCCACGGCCGTACGCGGGAGCTGGCTGCCACCGGTGATCAGCGCGGTCTTGGCCTCGGGCAGGGCACTGGGCGGCGGGGCGTCGTCCTCGTCGCTCACCTCGGTCAGCTGCGGCGCGAACACCGTGTCCGGCAGCGGCACCGAACGGTCGTCCTCGATCTCGGCGTTGGTGTCCGTACCGGCCCACGGCGTCGCCCCGTCCGGCACACCCGGCACCGCGTCATGCGGCTCGGCGTCCCTCGGCGGCGGCACCGCGTCCCGCACCTCGTCCTCCGCCGACGCGGCCGCCGGCCACGGCGTGGCGTCCGCCGGCACCGGCGCCCCGCCGACCGACGCCGGGGAGGACGGGGAGGGCGGACCCGACGGCCCGGCCAACGTCTCCGGCATCCCACCACCGGCCACGGAGCCCGCCGGACGCGACCCGGCACCGTCCGACCCACCGGCAGCGGCACCAGCACCAGCACCAGCAGCGGAGCCGGCAGCCGAACCGGCACCAGCCCCGGCGCCCGAACGGCGGTCCGGGATGCCCATCCGGTCCGCCGCGTCCTGCAACCACTCCGGCGGAGTCAGCAGGAACGACGTCTGGTTCAGATCCACCCGCGCCGGAGGAGCCGGCGCCTCGGCGGGCGGCACCTCCGTCCGGCCGTACTCCTCCTCGTAACGGCGGATCACCTCACCCACCGGCAGCGACGGCCACAACGTGGCCTCCCCGCTGTCCCGGGCGATCACCAGCCGCTGCGCACCGCCGTCGGACCGCGGACCGTCCGCCCGGTCTTCCGCCCACACCACGAACCCCAGGTCGAACTCCCGCACCCGCACCTCACGGTGCTGATACGCGGGCAGATCACCGTTGATCCACTCCTCGGCGCGCTCCTGCGCCTGAGCGAACGTCACCATCGAGAACTCACTCCCCCACCGAGGACGTTGCGGCGACCGGCACGGCACGGGCGAACCCACCGTCCACCATCAGATTCGCCACCGTCTCCAACTCCGGCGGATTGCCCGCCAACCGGGACAGGAACACGTCGAAGTCCTCACCGGCGGGGAGCAGCAGCCGCTCCACCCGCTCGGCCGGCGGCAAGGACGGATCCACATCACGGGCGTCGTCGTACGCGCAGAACCACACCGACCCGATCCGGTCACCCTTCACCTTCACCGCGACCAGCCCGCCCTGCGCGAACGCCACCGCCAGGTAGTCCTTGGTCAGATGGTCCCGCAGACACTTGTTGACGTACACCAGGTCATTGATCGCCGCCTCGTCCCGCACCGTGAAGAACGGCTGGTCCACCAGCAGCCCCAACTCCGCGTCCAGCGCCGCCCCCACGGGAGCGCAACCGCCCGCCGCCTTCAGGAACGACCGGTACGCGCCCGGCAACCGGTACCCGAGGTCCTCCTCGACCCCCTGCACCTGCGACTCCGTCACCGCCACCGCCGACGACTTCGGCAACCCGAAGTGCGCCGGCCGCGTCTCCTGCAACGGCCGCGTGCCCCGCTTGCCCTGGTCGACCCGCGCCGTCGCGATACCCCCGTGGTGCCGCAGCAGCGCCTTCACCTCGACCGGCACCAACTCCAGCCGCCGACTGCCCACCACGTGATGCCACGTCCAGCCGTGCGGCGTCGCCACCGGCGGAATCGTGTCCCACAACGCGTGCCCCGACGCCGCCAGCGCCGCGTTCGCCGACACGTAGTCCGTCAACCGCAGCTCGTCCACCCCGAACCCCTCCGGGGGATCGGCGATCTCCGCCGCGGCACGCGCGTAGGGCGAGAAATCCGGATAGCCGTGCGCGTCCACACGGACACCCCTCGGATGACGCGCGGCCCGGACCGGGTCCGGAAACTGCACGACCTGCCCGGCGTAGGCCGCGTTCGGCGGCGCGGCTTGCTGCCCGAGCCGACCTGTCGTCATGGCGGTAGCCCCCTGCGGCGTTCTCGACCTGTTCTGGTACTGGCTGACTGTGCTGGCTGACTGGTCATGGCGTCTGTACGGACTGACCACTGGCAGTGAAAAAAGGCCCGTCAAAGGCCCCTTCACACTCCCCGACCCGCCCCGGACCCGCACTCGAACGCGGGACCCGCACGGATCGCGGTTGTCGACAGCCTATGCGGTACGGCGACCCCGGTCACCGGCCCTCCGCTTCCGTGACCAGCCGTCACACCACCCTCACCGTGTGCCGAAGCCCGGGCGTGTCGCACCGCCCCAGCTTCCACACCGGCCACGCCGTTTGGCACTCTGTGTCCGCTGACGGGGGATGCGACAGGAGGGGATGACGATCATGAGCACGACGCAGGCAGGACCCTCGGGTGATCCGCGCATCGGCTGGAGCGCCACCGAACTACCGCACACCCCCGCCCTCCTCCACCGCCGCGACGGCATCCTGCCCACCGTCGCCGCCGCCCTCTCCGTACGCGGTGAGACCCTCACCGGCACCGCGGCGCGCGGCGACCACGCCCCGCCCCTGCACCCCCTCGTCCAGGAGTTCCTCGACTCCCTCGCCACCGCGCAACGCGACCGCTTCACCGGCCGCTGCGCCGAGGCCATCCTCATCTCCCGCCTCATCACCACCGCCGACGCCGCCCGCAGCAAGCGCGCCGCCCGCAGACCCATGACCAACGGCGAGGCCCGCAAGGTCCTCAAGCACGCCAAACTCACCACTCGCCACATCCGCGAGGACGGCGACCCCCTCCACGGCGGCTTCGCCACCCCCTGCCGCTCCTGCACCGCCCTCAGCGCCCACTTCGGCGTCCGCATCGTCGACCCGACCGAGGGCAACTGAACGGGAGCCCCGCACCGGGAGTACTGAGGGAAGCCACCCGGAGGAAACCCGGCCGAGCCGGACGGACTCACCGGAACCCCCCGGAACCACCGCCCCCATCCGACACGTCACCAGCTACGCGAGCACATACACGCCCCACGCACCCCGGACACCTGGAGACCCTCGACACCCCGCACCGACCCCCAGCCGAGCCGCCGACGAACCCCCCGACGAACAAAGGGCAGATGCACACCGACCGCACCTCCACCACGCGCTTCTCCGTACCCGTCGACGCCGCCCTGCGCGCCGCCGGCTGGCAGCCCGGACGCTGGGACATAAAGCAGGCCGAGTTCTGGGCCGACACCCTGCGCGAGCACACCTCGCCCGCGGGACACCGTCACGCGGTCTTCCCGGCCGCGGTCGAGGCCTGGGCCGAATTCGGCGGCCTCCGCCTCACCTCACAAGGCCCCGGCCGCCAACTCGCCCCCGTCGACCTCCACCTCGACCCCCTGCACGGCCTCCACATGGCCCGCACCCTCGGCGACCTCGGCCGCGCCCTCGACACCGAGGTCTGCCCCCTCGGCCACGAGACCGCCACCCGCGCGCTGCTCGCCATCGACACCGACGGCCGCGCCTACGCCCTCGACCACACCGGCGACTGGTACCTGGGCCCCCACATCGACGCGGCCCTCACGACCCTCCTCACAGGCACGGCCCCGACCCGCCTGACAGCCGGCTGAGCGACTGCCGGCCTCAGGCGGCGAGCAGCGGGCAGCCGTCCTGCCGCCGGGGCGACACACGCTCCTGCACCGCGCCCCACACGGAGCGCTACGCCGGTATGACCGCCGACACCCGGAAACCCCCCGCGTCCGTCGGCCCCGACACGAACACGCCCCCCAGCTCGGCCACCCGCTCCTTCATCCCGAGCAGCCCGTTCCCGCCGCTGGGCAGCCGCGCGGCCCCCGCCGCCCCCGGCTCCGGCGGCGGCCCGTTCTCCACCTGCATCGCGATCTCCGCCGAACGGTGCGCGAGCCGCACATGCGTCTTCGCCCCCGCCGCGTGCTTGTGGACGTTGGTCAACGCCTCCTGCACCACCCGGTACGCCGTCTGCTCCACCTCGGCCGCATACACCCGCACCTCCCCCTCCACCGACAGCTCCACGACCATCCCCGCGGCCGCCGACTGCCCCACCAGCACCTCCAGCTCCGCGAGACAGGGCCCCTCCCCCACCTCGTCCTCCGCCCGCGAAGCAGCGGCCGCCGCGGCCGCCCCCACCGCCGCCAACGGCACCGACGCCGGCTCGGCGGACCGCACCGTCGAGAACCCCTCCCCCGACCGCAGCACCCCGAGCATCTCCCGCAGCTCGGTCAACGCCTGCCGCCCCATGTCGCCCACCAGCGCCGCGTTCTTCACGGCCTTCTCGGGGTCCTTGCGCGCCACCGCCTGCAACGCCGCCGCGTGCACCACCATCAACGACACCCGGTGCGCCACCACGTCGTGCATCTCCCGCGCGATCCGCGTCCGCTCCTCGCCCCGGGCCCACTCCGCCCGCTCCTCCGCCCGCTCCGCGAGCAGCTGAAGCTCCCGCTCCAACGAGTCCGCCCGCTCCCGCAGGCTCTCCATCAACCGCCGCCGGGCCCCCACGTACAGCCCCAGCAGCACGGGCGGCGCCGTCAGCCCGATCGCCACCGTCAGCGCCAGGAACAGCGCGAACCACTCCGCGCCGCCGACCACGGTGTCCCCGCCCACCCCGCCGTCCTCGCCCCGGGTGATCTGCGTGGCCTGCACGAACCACACGATGAACACCCCGGTGAACGCCATCCCGGACAGCGCCCCGATGATCCGTCTCGGCGCCTCGGACGCGGCCAGGGTGTAGAGCCCGACGAGCCCCATCAGATACCCCATCTGGGCCGGCGCGACGGCGATGAAGACCAGCACCACGGCGACGGGCCACATCCGCCGCACCAGCAGCACGGAACCGGCGAGCGCGCCGAAGACGACCCCCACGGACGCGGGCAGCCCGGCGTCCCGGGCGAACTCCACGCCCTCAACCGAACACTCGACCGCCGACACGAACGCCAACGCGCCGTCGAGCACGGCCCCCCGCCATCGCTCCCACCACCACGGGCCGACCGGGCGGCCCTCCATCCTGGCCCCGGTGCGGTCTTCCCCCGTCGCGGTCATACCCCCAGCCTACGTTCGAGCGCCCCCGCTTTTCCGGCGAGTTTCTCGTACTGGCCTACACCACACCGCCCAATCGAACAGAAGCGAAACCACCCGGTATCCCTCGAACTACTGAATCGCACACCGTGCGACCCCGGAAGCCCCCATTCCGCCCAGACGGTAAGCCCATGGCACATCCCCACGGCAAGTACGCCGACTTCGAGGGCCTGCGTGACCAGGCGATCACCCTGCGCCGGGCGGGCCTCAGCCGCCGACAGATCCGCGACCGCCTCCACGTCGACAACAACGACCTCCTCAAGCGCCTCCTGGAGGGCGAGCCCCCTCCCGAGTGGACGAAGCGCCCACGCGCCAAGGACGACCTCCGCGCCAAGGCCAGAGAGCTTCGCACCCAGGGCTGGACGTACGACCAGATCCAGGTGGAACTGGGCTGCTCGAAGAGCTCGATCTCCCTGTGGGTGCGCGACCTGCCCAAGCCCGAGCGCAGGCGCAGCGCCGAGGAGGCTTCGGCCATCGCCAGGAGAGGTTGGGAGGCCAGGCTGCAACGCCGCGAGGAAGAACGTCGACAGACGAAAGCCGCCGCCATGCACGCGGTCGGCGAGCTGTCCGACCGAGAGGTCTTCCTCGCGGGCGTCGCCCTCTACTGGGCGGAGGGCGCCAAGGACAAGGCGTACTGCCGCCGCGAGAGGCTGCACTTCATCAACAGCGACCCGAACGTCATCGCCTTCTTCCTGCGCTGGCTCGACACACTGGGCGTGGAGCGCGAGCGGCTCCGCTTCCGGGTGAGCATTCACGAGTCGGCCGACGTGACGGAGGCCGTAGCCTTCTGGGCCGGGCTGGTCGGCGTGGCCCCCTCCGTGTTCCAGAAGGCCAGCCTCAAGAAGCACAACCCGAGGACGACACGGAGGAAGAACACCTCTCAGGCATATCGAGGCTGCCTGATCATCTACGTGCTGGGGAGCGCCGACCTGTACCGTCGCATGGAGGGTGCCTGGTACGGCATAGTAGGGGCTGGCGTCGCCTCCGATCTAGGAAATCGGGCATAGCGACTGAACCATCCCGGATCGTCTAAGGGCAGGACAAACGGTTTTGGTCCGTTGAATGAGGGTTCGAATCCTTCTCCGGGAGCCACAGCACACAAGACCTCAGTTCGGGTCCTGACCCAGCAAGACGGGTCAGGACCCGCTCACATTTCCCCCTCGCAGCCCCCCGGTATCCTGCGGATGTCCACACCCCACTCATCCACAGCCGAAGGGCATCCCCGTGAGCGCAACCCGCCCGGCAGCCGTCGTCGTCCTCGCAGCGGGTGAGGGCACCCGTATGAAGTCGGCCACACCCAAGGTTCTGCACAGCATCTGTGGCCGCTCCCTGGTCGGCCACGTCCTCGCCGCCGCGCGCGAGTTGGACCCGGAGAACCTGGTCGTCGTCGTGGGGCACGCCCGCGAGAAGGTCGCCGCGCACCTCGCCGAGATCGACCCGGGCGTACGCACCGCGGTCCAGGCGGACCAGAACGGCACGGGGCACGCCGTACGGATGGGCCTCGAGGAGCTCGGCGGCGGCATCGACGGCACCGTCGTCGTGGTCTGCGGCGACACCCCGCTGCTGACCGGCGCGACGCTCCGCCGCCTCGCCGAGACCCACGCGGCCGACGGCAACGCCGTCACCGTGCTGACGGCCGAGGTCCCGGACGCCACCGGCTACGGCCGCATCGTGCGGGACGGCGCCTCGGGTGCCGTGACGGCGATCGTGGAGCACAAGGACGCGACGGAGTCGCAGCGGGCGATCCAGGAGATCAACTCGGGTGTGTTCGCGTTCGACGGTCAGCTGCTCGCGGACGCGCTGGGGAAGGTGCGGACGGACAACAGCCAGGGCGAGGAGTACCTGACGGACGTGCTGGGGATCCTGCGGGAGGCCGGGCACCGGGTGGGCGCCTCGGTCGCGGTGGATCACCGGGAGATCGCTGGGATCAACAACCGTGTGCAGCTCGCCGAGGCGCGCCGGATCCTCAACGACCGGTTGCTGACCGAGGCGATGCTCGCGGGTGTGACGGTGGTGGATCCGGCGTCCACGTGGGTCGACGTGACGGTGACGTTCGAGCAGGACGCGCTGGTCCACCCCGGTACGCAGCTGCTCGGTGCCACGCATCTCGGTGAGGGTGCGGAGGTCGGCCCGAACGCGCGGTTGAAGGACACGGTGGTCGGGGCCGGCGCGCGGGTGGACAACACGGTGGCGGACGGCGCGGAGGTGGGTCCGCAGGCGACGGTGGGGCCGTACGCGTACCTGCGTCCGGGTACGCGTCTGGGTCTGAAGGCGAAGATCGGTACGTACGTCGAGACGAAGAACGCATCGATCGGCGAGGGGACGAAGGTTCCGCATCTGTCGTACGTGGGCGACGCGACGATCGGCGAGTACTCGAACATCGGTGCGGCAAGTGTCTTTGTGAACTACGACGGTGAGCAGAAGCATCACACGACCGTCGGCTCGCACTGCAAGACGGGTTCGGACAACATGTTTGTGGCTCCCGTCACGGTCGGGGACGGCGCGTACACCGCCGCCGGGTCCGTGATCACGAAGGATGTGCCGCCCGGTTCGCTGGCCGTGGCCCGTGGCCAGCAGCGGAATATCGAGGGTTGGGTGGCTCGTAAGCGTCCGGGGAGCGCGGCGGCGAAGGCGGCCGAGGCGGCTGCTCGGGAGGCGGAAAGCGGAAGCTGACCGGAAACGGGTGCGTCGGGGACGGCGTACCGTGATAAGTGCACACCCGCACCCCAGCTGAGCGGTCATCCATGCCCAGCTGTGACACCTCTGAGGAGACAGTGCTGTGACCGGGATCAAGACGACCGGCGAGAAGAAGATGATGTTCTTCTCCGGCCGCGCCCACCCCGAGCTTGCCGAGGAGGTCGCCCAGCAGTTGGGTGTCGGGGTCGTCCCGACGAAGGCCTTCGACTTCGCCAATGGCGAGATCTATGTGCGGTACCAGGAGTCGGCGCGTGGTGCGGACTGCTTTCTGATCCAGAGCCACACGGCTCCGATCAACAAGTGGATCATGGAGCAGTTGATCATGATCGACGCGTTGAAGCGCGCGTCGGCCCGCTCCATCACGGTGATCGTGCCGTTCTACGGTTACGCGCGGCAGGACAAGAAGCACCGTGGTCGTGAACCGATCTCGGCGCGTCTGATCGCGGATCTGATGAAGACGGCGGGTGCGGACCGGATCCTGGCGGTCGATCTGCACACGGACCAGATCCAGGGCTTCTTCGACGGTCCGGTGGACCATCTGTTCGCGCTGCCGCTGCTGGCGGACTATGTGGGCGCGAAGGTGGACCGGAGCAAGCTGACGGTGGTGTCCCCGGACGCGGGTCGTGTGCGGGTGGCGGACCGTTGGTGCGACCGGCTGGGCGCGCCGCTGGCGATCGTGCACAAGCGGCGCGACAAGGACGTGGCGAACCAGGTCACGGTGCATGAGGTCGTGGGTGAGGTCAAGGGCCGTATCTGTGTCCTCGTGGACGACATGATCGACACGGGTGGGACGATCTGCGCCGCGGCGGACGCGTTGTTCGCGCACGGTGCGGAGGACGTCATCGTGACGGCGACGCACGGTGTGCTGTCGGGTCCGGCCGCCGACCGGTTGAAGAACTCGAAGGTCAGCGAGTTCGTGTTCACCAATTCGCTGCCGACGCCGAGCGAGCTGGAGCTGGACAAGATCACGGTGCTGTCGATCGCGCCGACGATCGCGAACGCGGTGCGTGAGGTGTTCGAGGACGGTTCGGTGACGAGCCTGTTCGACGAGCAGTAGGGCGAGCAGTAGGGATCGCGGAGCGGTCGTGTAGAGATCGTTTTGGGTGCGGCCTCCCTTGCCGAGTAGACTGCTGCAGTTGCTCGGCGAGGGAGGCCGTCCGCGTTCTGTGCGCGGGTTCGGCGGTCCGTTATCGACGCGCTCTTCGTAGCAGGCCGTTCGTGGCCGGGTGACCACGTCCGTTGCTATCTCTACGAGGAGTGATCATGTCCGAGGTGAAGCTCACCGCGTCGACGCGTACCGAGTTCGGCAAGGGTGCCGCCCGTCGTATCCGTCGTGACGCCAAGGTTCCCGGTGTTCTGTACGGTCACGGTTCCGACCCGCTGCACCTGACGCTGCCGGGCCACGACCTGCTGCTGGCGCTGCGTACGCCGAACGTCCTGATCTCGCTGGACATCGACGGCAAGACCTCCGAGCTGGCGATCCCGAAGTCGGTACAGCGTGACCCGATCAAGGGTTTCCTGGAGCACGTCGACCTGCTGCTCGTGAAGAAGGGCGAGAAGGTCAACGTCGAGATCCCCGTGCACACCGAGGGTGAGCTGGCGCCGGGTGGCAACCTGCTGGAGCACGTCCTGAACGCCCTGCCGGTCGAGGCCGAGGCCACGCACATCCCCGAGTCGGTCAGTGTCTCGGTCGAGGGCCTTGAGGCGGGTGCGTCCGTCCTGGCGAAGGACATCGCGCTGCCGAAGGGTGTCTCCCTGGCGGTCGAGGAGGACGCGGTGGTCCTCCAGGTTCTGGCCGCGCAGGCGGAGGAGCCCTCGGAGGAGGGCGCCGAGGGCGAAGAGGTCGCCGAGGCCTGAGCCGTACTGCGACAGCGGTACTGCGAGTCTTGATCCAGCCGCCGTTTCCCTTGCGGGAGCGGCGGCTGGTTCGCGTAGGAATGGAGACATGGACGTGACGACCGATCCCGCTGCCCCCTGGTTGATCGCCGGGTTGGGGAATCCCGGGCCCGAGTACGCCATGAATCGGCACAATGTCGGGTTCATGGTGGTGGATCTGCTGGCCGAGCGGATCGGGGGGAGGTTCAAGCGGGCCGGGAAGGCTCAGGCGCAGGTCGTGGAGGGGCGGATCGGGCCGCCGGGGCCGATGAGCCGGCGGGTGGTCCTGGTGAAGCCGATGTCGTTCATGAATCTGTCCGGTGGTCCGGTGAACGCGCTGCGGGACTTCTACAAGGTGCCGGTGGGCAACATCGTGGCCGTCCATGACGAGCTGGACATCGACTACGGGACGCTGCGGCTGAAGCTGGGCGGTGGTGACAACGGTCACAACGGGCTGAAGTCGATGACGAAGGCGATGGGGTCGGACTATCACCGGGCGCGGTTCGGGATCGGGCGGCCGCCGGGTCGGATGCCGGTCGCGGACTTCGTGCTGAAGGACTTCGCGTCGGCGGAGCGCAAGGAGTTGGACTACTTCGTGGACCGGGCGGCGGACGCGGTGGAGTGTCTGGTGATCGAGGGGCTGGAGCGGGCACAGGGGACGTACAACTCCTGAGGGCGTGTTCGGGAGGGATCCGGACAAGTCGTGATTGCGTCCTCGTCCGGTTTTCCCTGCGGGAGTTGACCGACCGCGGTGCCATGGCCAATGATCCCGGCCATGCCCGCCAGCCATGCCTCCGCTTCCCGTTCGCGGCACGCCCGTGCGCTGCCGCGCAAGGGTGGTGCGTCGAGCGCGTTGCGGTACGGGCGGCTCGCGGCGATGGGTGTCGTCGCGTTGGTGATCCTGGTCGCCGGGGTGTGGGGTTCGTGGGGCTGCGCCCAGCACGTGATGCTGAGCAAGGGGCGCGAGCAGGGGACGATGACGGTGTCCCGGTGTGAGGCGACGGTCTGCTGGGGGCCGTACGAGCCGGTGTCGGCGGGGTCGACCGCGCGGCAGCGGGTGAGCATCGAGCACTCGGTGGCGGTGCGGACGGGGGAGACGTACTCGGTCGTCGTGAAGCCGGGCAGCAGTGATGTGGTGCGGACGGGCCCGGCGGGTCTGCTGCACGCGTGGGTGCCGCTGGGTGGCGCGTTGCTGCTGTCCTCGGTGGTCGTGGCGGGCGGGTTGCGGATGCGTCGCTCGGCGTGGGTGCTGGGCGGTGCGGGGCTCGCGCTGGTCACGGCGGCGTGGGTGGCTTTGTGAGGCCGTCCGCCTGAGAACGACACGACGGTGCCCCCGTGGTCGTAGGACCACGGGGGCACCGTTTTTCCGTGTCCGGGTGTCCGGGTGTCCGGGGTCAGCCGGTGTTGCGCAGGCCCGCCGCCACGCCGTTGACGGTGAGCAGGAGGGCTCGGGCGAGGAGCGGGTCGGGGGTCTCGCCGGCGGCGGCCGCGTCGCGCTGCCGCTTGAGGAGGGCGACCTGGAGGTAGGAGATGGGGTCGAGGTAGGCGTCGCGGATGGAGAAGGTCTGCTGGAGGACGGGGTTGGCGTCGAGCAGCTTTTCCTCCCCGGTGATGCGCAGGACCTCGCGGACGGTGAGCTCGTGTTCGGCCTTGATGGTGTCGAAGACGTGCTTGAGCTCGTCGGGGACGAGGGTGTCGACGTAGTGCTGGGCGATCCGCAGGTCGGTCTTGGCCAGCGTCATCTCGACGTTGGAGAGGAAGTTGCGGAAGAAGTGCCACTGTTCGTGCATCTCTTCCAGCACGGTGTCGAGGCCGGCTTCGCGCAGCGCCTTGAGGCCGGAGCCGACGCCGAACCAGCCGGGGACGATCTGCCGTGACTGGGTCCAGCCGAAGACCCAGGGGATGGCGCGCAGTCCGTCGAGGGAGACGCCGGAGCCGGGGCGGCGGGAGGGCCGGGAGCCCAGGTGCAGGTCGGCGAGCTGGTCCACCGGCGTCGACGCGAGGAAGTAGGTCGGCAGGTCCGGGTCCTCGACGAGGGCGCGGTAGGCGGCGTGGGCGGCGTCGGAGACGACGTCCATGGCGGCGTCCCAGCGGGCGAGGGCCTCGACGGACTGGCGGGGCGCGGTGTGCAGGGCGGACGCCTGGAGGGTCGCGGCGACGGTGAGTTCCAGGTTCTCCCTGGCCAGGGACGGCACGAGGTACTTGTCGGAGATGACCTCGCCCTGTTCGGTGACCTTGATCTCGCCTTCGAGGGTGCCCCAGGGCTGGGCGAGGATCGCGTCGTGGGAGGGGCCGCCGCCGCGGCCGACGGTGCCTCCGCGACCGTGGAAGAGGCGCAGGCGTACGCCGTAGCGGTGGGCGACGTCGCGCAGGCGGCGCTGGGCGCGGTGGATCTCCCACTGGCTGGTGGTGATGCCGCCGAACTTGGAGGAGTCGGAGTAGCCGAGCATGACCTCCTGGACGTCGCCGCGCAGGGCGACGAGCCGCCGGTAGGAGGGGTCGGCGAGCATGTCCTCCAGGATGGTGTCGGCGGCCTTGAGCTCGTCGGTGGTCTCCAGGAGGGGGACGATGCCGATCTTCGCCCAGCCGGCGTGGAGGTCGAGGAGGCCGGCCTCGCGGGCGAGGACGGTGGCGGCGAAGACGTCGTCGGCGCCCTGGCACATGGAGATGATGTACGACTCGATGACCTCGGGGCCGAAGACCTCCAGGGCCTTCTTGACGGTCTCGAAGACGCCGAGGGTCTTGGCGCCGTCGGCGTCGAGGGGTGCCGGGGTGGGGGCGAGGGGACGGCGGGAGCGCAGCTCCTTGGCGAGGAGCTTGTGCCGGTACTCGCGGGGCATGTCCTCGTAGCGCCAGGACTCCTCGCCGAGGCGGTCGAAGAGCTGGCCGAGGGCGTGGTGGTGGGCGTCGGCGTGTTCGCGGACGTCCATGGTGGCGAGCTGGAGGCCGAACGCGGCGAGGGTGCGGATGGTGCGGTTCATGCGGCCGTCGGCGAAGAGGCCGCCGCGGTGCTCGCGCAGCGAGGTCTGGATGAGGGTGAGGTCCTTGAGGAGCTCGCTGGTGCCGAGGTAGTCGCGGCCGGGCTCGTGCGGGGTGCCCTTGGCGAGGCGCTGCTTGGTGTTCTCCAGCTTCTGCCGGATGCAGGTGGCCTTGAGCCGGTAGGGCTCCTCCGCGTTGAGGCGCTTGTAGCGGGGGCTGATCTCGGGGAGGGCTTCGAGGTCGGCCTGGAGGGAGGAGAGGAGTTCCTCGGTGGCGCCGGTGTAGCGGATGGAGTTGGAGAGGAAGCCGCGCAGCTCGTCGATGAGGTCGAGGGCGTCGTTGATGCCGTGTTCGTGCTGGAGGATGAGGACGTCCCAGGTCACCTGGGGGGTGACGTTGGGGTTGCCGTCGCGGTCGCCGCCGATCCAGGTGCCGAAGGTGAGGGGGCGGGTGTGGTCGGGGAGCTGGACGCCGACGCGTTCCAGTTCCGCGGTGAGGTCCTCCAGGACGTCGCCGACGGCGTTCGCGTGCAGCTCGTCGAGGTAGTAGATGGCGTTGCGGGCCTCGTCGGCGGGTTCGGGGCGGACGACGCGCAGCTCGTCGGTCTGCCAGACGAGGTCGATGTTCTCGGCCAGTCGTGTGTCGTAGCGGCGGCGGTCGGATTCGATGACCGGGGTCTCCAGGAGCGCGGCGATGCGCCGGAGCTTGTTGAGGACCGACCGGCGCGCGGCTTCGGTGGGGTGTGCGGTGAAGACCGGGCGGACGTTGAGGTTCTGGACCGTTTCGCGCAGGTGTTCGGGGTCGGCGTCCTTGAGGCGGTCCGCCGTCCGGGCGAGGAGGCCGCCCTCGGCGGCACGGCGTGCCCTCAGTTCGCGGCCGCGGTGGACCTGTTCGGTGACGTTGGCCAGGTGGAAGTAGGTGGAGAACGCCCGTACGAGCTTGGCGGCGGTCTCCAGTTCCGTGCCGCGCAGCAGTGCGGCGGCGGCTTCGCCGTCTTCGCGGGTCAGGCGGCGGACGCGCTCGACCAGCTCCAGGAGTTCGGGGCCCTCTTGGCGTACGAGGGCTTCGCCGAGCAGGTCGCCCAGGCGCCGGATGTCGGCGCGCAGCTCGCTGCTGACCGTCGTGGTCTGGTCGTCGGCACTGCTCACAGGTGCGGCTCCTTGCAGTGTTGAAGCTCGTCTGGGAGGGAACCCGGAGGGCGGCCCAGCGACTCGAGGAGGTGCAGGCGCCGCTTGGTGGGCTTGGCTTCCGGGCAGGAATCAGAGCGGACCGCGCTGTCCGACCGACACCAGGATAGGTGGCCGGTGTCACGCGCGGGCCGCCAGGTGTCCGGTTGACGGCACTGAGTGCCAGATATGGGGGTCGGAAGCCCCCGTTTTGGGCCCCGTGGCAGCAGATGTCCCCTGGATGCCAGGACGCGAGGGGATGGGCTCTTGCCGCCGGGCGACGCGCTGAGATACTTACGATGCCGTAGGTTACGGAACCGTAGGGAATGCCGTAAGGCGGCCCACGAGCCTGTCGTCGACAGGCACTCCCCCTCTCTCCACCCTCGACCCCCTAGGGGACGCCCCCATGACCACAAGTTCCGATGTGATCGAAGACGCCCCGAAGGCGAACGACTCCCCGAACTCCGCGACGTCCGACTCCCCCGCCGTCTCGGCGACGCTGGGCGGCGAGCAGAAGCGCTCGATCGAGCAGATCACGCTGCTCCTCTTCATCACCGTCCCGTTCGTGGCCCTGCTCGCGGCGGTCCCGCTGGCCTGGGGCTGGGGCGTGAGCTGGCTGGATCTCGGTCTGCTGGTGTTCTTCTACTACCTGGGCTGCCACGGCATCACGATCGGTTTCCACCGGCACTTCACCCACGGTTCGTTCAAGGCCAAGCGCCCGCTGAAGATCGCGCTGGCGATCGCCGGGTCGATGGCCGTGGAGGGTCCGCTGGTGCGCTGGGTGGCCGACCACCGCAAGCATCACAAGTTCTCCGACGCCGAGGGCGACCCGCACTCGCCGTGGCGCTACGGCGAGACGGTTCCGGCGCTGATCAAGGGCCTGTGGTGGGCCCACATCGGCTGGATGTTCGACGAGGAGCAGACCCCGCAGGACAAGTACGCCCCGGACCTGATCAAGGACAAGGCGCTGCGGACGATCTCGCGCCAGTTCATCCTGTGGACGGTGGTCTCCCTCGCGCTGCCCGCGCTGATCGGGGGCCTGGTGACGATGTCCTGGTGGGGCGCGTTCACGGCGTTCTTCTGGGGCTCCCTCGTCCGGGTGGCGCTGCTGCACCATGTGACGTGGTCGATCAACTCGATCTGCCACGCGGTCGGCAAGCGCCCGTTCAAGTCCCGTGACCGCTCGGGCAACGTGTGGTGGCTGGCGGTCCTGTCCTGCGGCGAGTCCTGGCACAACCTGCACCACGCCGACCCGACCTCGGCACGGCACGGCGTCGAACGGGGCCAGCTGGACTCCTCCGCCCGCCTGATCCGGTGGTTCGAACAGCTGGGGTGGGCCTACGACGTGCGCTGGCCGTCACGCTCGCGTATCGATTCCAGGCGTATCACGGGTGAGGACGGCTCCGAGCACCGGAAGGCGCCCGCCGAGGCGGCATGATTGACGCCGTGGCGACCGACTCCAGCAGCACCCCGAGCAATGAGAAGCCGCGGCGTGCTCGCCGCACCCGGATGACGGGCGCCGAACGCCGTCAGCAACTCCTGGAAATCGGCCGCACCCTCTTCGCCGCGAAGGGCTTCGAGGGCACGTCGGTGGAGGAGATCGCCGCGAAGGCGGGGGTCTCCAAGCCGGTGGTGTACGAGCACTTCGGCGGCAAGGAGGGCCTGTACGCGGTGGTGGTGGATCGGGAGATGCGGCGCCTGCTGGACATGGTGACCAGCTCCCTCACCGCCGGCCATCCGCGGGAGCTGCTGGAGCAGGCGGCCTTCGCGCTTCTGGACTACATCGAGGAGTACACGGACGGTTTCCGCATCCTGGTCCGCGACTCGCCGATCCCCCAGTCGACGGGTTCCTTCGCGTCCCTGATCTCCGACATCGCCACCCAGGTGGAGGACATCCTGGGCCGCGAGTTCAAGAGCCGCGGCTTCGACCCCAAGCTCGCCCCGCTGTACGCCCAGGCCCTGGTCGGCATGGTCGCCCTGACCGGCCAGTGGTGGCTGGACGTCCGCCGCCCGAAGAAGGCGGAGGTCGCCGCGCACCTGGTGAACCTGTCGTGGCACGGCTTGGACGGCCTGGAACAGAAGCCGCGCCTGATCGGCCACCGCAAGAGCTAGGACTCGTTCCGTGGCCGGGGCTGCGTGCCCCTGAGGGGCGCGGGGAACGGCGCGACAAGCCACGACGAACCCGCACTCGCGCGAGACCGCACACGCCACCCCCTTGGGCGACGGCAGCGGCTCGGCTCGTGCCGTCCGGCCCGCGTGCGGGCTACGGCGTTCCCGTCAAGGCCAACCGCAGCGGCGTCGTCTCCAACACCTCCGCCGCCATCCGCGCGGCAGGCCCCTCCGTCTGTCCCGCGATGCGCCGGAACGTCTCCTGGGCCTGTCGCGCGGGCCACTCCTCCGGCAGGTGCCGGACGGGCAGCCGGGGGTCGGTCCGGATGATCCGCAGCCACTCGGCGACCAGCCGCAGCCGGGTGGCGATCGGGTCGGCGGCGGCGAGATCCGCGCCGGTCCAGCGTCTGTCGAAGGCGACGTACTGCGCGGCGAGGGCCTCCAGGTCCCAGCTCTCGCGGATCATCAGCCCGACGTCGGTGAAGTCGTCGGCGCGGGCGTGGAACACCTTCACATGGGCGTCGAGCCCCAGCTCCGAGACGATCCCCCGTACGTCGACACGCCCCGGCGCGATCCACAGACCGCTGTAGAGCGCCCCGAACCCGGACCAGGTGAGCCGGGAGCGCAGGTCGTGGCGTTGCCGTTGCCAGGACTCGGGGAGGGAGAAGCCGAGGAGGGTCCAGGTGCCGTCCCAGTCCTCGTTGACGGCGCCGTCGCGCCAGATGCGCTGTCCGCCGTCGCGCAGGATGCGGTTCGCGTGCGGGGTGAGGCCGAAGAACATCTTCCGTCCTTCGCGCTGCCGGCACAGCAGCCCCCGGTTCACCATCCGCGTCAGCGTCGACCGGACCGCCTGCTCGCCGGTGCCGACGCGTGCGAGGACGTCGATGATGCTTCCCGAGTACACCCCGAGGTCGCCCTCGCCGCGGTCCAGGACGTGGTTGCCGAAGAAGGCCAGCACGAGCGACTGCGGCCGCGGCTGCGGCACATCGACGACATCGACGTCCAGGGTCTCGTCCTCCACAGCGGTAAGGGTACGGAGGACCGGGCGGAGCTGGGGTGGGGGCAGGCCCCGCCCTACCCCTCACCACCCGGCTTCCGGGCGACGACGAAGATGCGGCGGAAGGGGAAGGCCGTGCCGTGGGGGGTGGCCGGGTAGGCCTCGCGGAGGGCGGTGCGGTACTCGGCGACGAAGGGGCCGGCGTCGTCGCCGAGTTCCGTGAGGATCGGCCGCAGTCCTGTCCCGGTGACCCAGTCGAGCACGGCGTCCTCACCCTGGAGGAGGTGGACGTACGTCGTCTCCCAGGCGTCGACCTCGCAGCCGAGGTCGGCGAGCGTGGCCAGATACGCGGCGGGCATGTGAACGGCGTCGTCGTGGCGGAGGGTGTCGCCGAGCCGGTCCCGCCACCGGTCGGACCGGGCGAGCTCCCGCATGAGGCGGTGGCTGGGCGAGTCGAAGTTGCCGGGCACCTGGAAGGCGAAGGTGCCGCCCGGCACGAGGGCGTCCACCCAGCCCGGGAACCGGTCGAGGTGGCCGGGCACCCACTGGAAGGTCGCGTTGCTGACGATCAGGTCGTACGGCTCGGTGGGCGCCCAGGTGCGCAGGTCGGCGGCGGCGAAGTCGATGTGGCCGCCGCCGGATGTGGGGCCCTCGTGGTCGACGTGCGCCTTGTCGAGCATCTCGGGCGAGTTGTCGTACCCGGTGATGCGGGCGCCGGGCCAGCGGTCCGCGAGCAGCAGCGTGACGTTGCCGGGGCCGCAGCCGAGGTCGGCGATGCGGGGGCGGTCGCCGCCGGGCGGCTCGGGCACATGGGCGAGGAGGTCGACGAAGGCGCGGGCTCGGTGGCCGGCATGGCGCAGGTACTGCTGGGGGTCCCAGGTGGGGGTGGTGGGGCCGGTGGGGGGCATGTTCGGGCTACCTCCTCGTAGGTCCTCAAGGCCGGATCCCCAACTCTCGTACGGAAAGTGTCTCGACGTCAAGAAACTCAACAACAACACTCTTGACACCAAGAGACTTCACATCGACACAACCACTACACTGATCGCCATGGAGGACGAGGTCGATCGGCTGGTCGCAGCGTGGCGCCGGGAGCGCCCCGACCTCGACGTGGAGCCGCTTGAAGTACTCAGCCGGGTGAGCAGACTGGCCCGGCATCTGGACCGTGCGCGCAGGCTGGCGTTCGCCGAGCACCAGCTGGAGCCGTGGGAGTTCGACGTCCTGACGGCGCTGCGGCGCGCGGGTACGCCGTATCAGCTCTCCCCCGGTCAACTCCTGACGCAGACGCTCGTGACCTCCGGGACGATGACGAACCGCATCGACCGCCTGGCGAAGAAGGGGCTGGTCGAGCGGTTGCCGGACCCCAGTGACCGTCGGGGCGTGCTCGTGCGGCTGACGGACGAGGGCAGGGACCGGGCGGACCAGGCGCTCGCCGGACTCCTCGACCAGGAACGAGCGATCCTGGCCGAGCTGTCACGGGCCCAGCGAGGTGAACTCGCCGGGCTGCTACGCCAGTTGACCGCCCCGTTCGACAACATCCCCGGCTAGGTCGACGGGCCCGACGCCGGCCCGGCGGGCGAGCGCGACGGCGGCGAGGGTGCTGTGGACGCCCAGCTTGCCGAGGACGTTCTGCATATGCGTGCGGACGGTGTGGGGCGACAGGAACAGGCGCTCGGCGACGGCTTTGCGCCCCAGGCCCGCCACCATGCACCGAAGCACTTCCCGCTCACGCGGAGTGAGCGACTCGACGAGGCGCTCACTTTCCGTGCGGTGCTTGCGGGCGGCGGTCAGTTCGCGGAGCACGCCGGTGAGGAGGGCGGGCGGCAGATGCGTCTCGTCGCGCAGCACGCCGCGGATCACGGTGAGCAGCCGGGAGAGCGAGCAGTCCTTGGCGACCCATCCCGAGGCCCCCGCCTGGAGGGCGAGCGCGGCCCGGCGCGGGTCGTCCTTCTCGGCGAGCACGACGGTCCGTACGGTCGGCTGCCCTGTCCGCACACCGGCGACGAGGGATATGCCGTCGACGAGGCCGTCCTCGCCGGTGTCCTGCACGGGCACCGGCCCGGAGACGGCGGCGACGGGCCCGCGCCCGGGCCCCATCTGCGCCCCCGAGCCGTAGGCGGCCCCTCCGGGGAGGTGGCCGGAGCGCAGGGTGGGCGGCTGACCGTGCCCGCCCAGATCGGCGTCGACGAGCAGCACGTCGAACTTGCGCCCTTCCGCCGCCGCGCGATCCAGGCAGCGCAGCGCGGCCGGGCCACTGCCGGCCGCGGACACGTCGACGTCGGGCTCGGCGGCGAGGGCCGCGGCGAGCGACTCGGCGAAGATGCGGTGGTCGTCGACGACCAGGACTCGGATGCGAACCACTGAAACCCCCACTGGTCGGGGGACGCCCGGCGCGGGTACGGCGCCCGGAATGCTCCCCGGTCTACACCTGGGACGGGGCGCCGCAGCCGCACGGCCGCCGCCGTGCTGAACCGCTACCCCCACTCCGGGCGTCGTACCCGACTTGTCTCGCCCCCTGATCAGCACCGGCCCCCACCGGCGCTGTTCATCAGGGTAAGGCCGGGGGGCGGGAGCGGAAGGTGATTTGCAGAACTGGTTGGCCAACGCGTTTATGGTGTGCCGCATGTTTCGGATCGAGACAGAAGTCGACAAAGAACGAGCCCAATTGCTGCGTTCCCGGCTGCGGGCCACGAACACGGCGGCCTCACCGGTCCTGCGCGAACTGCGCGGCACCCTCGGCGAACGGGAGACGCCCCTGCACATCTGGGCCCTCGACGCCACGGGCACCCTCATGGGCGGCCTCGTGGGCCACACCTGGGCGACCTGGCTCCACGTCACGTACCTGTGGGTCGACGAGAACGCCCGAGGCTCAGGCCTGGGTTCCCGCCTCCTGAGGGAAGCCGAACGCACGGCCCACACCGACCGCGGCTGCCAGTCCTCCCGCCTGGAAACCTGGGACTTCCAGGCCCCCGACTTCTACAAGAAGCAGGGCTACGAGGTGGTGTGCGTGATCCCGGACTATCCACCGGGGGTTACGGAGTACACGTTGACTAAGCGGTTGGGGTGAGGGGCACTTCGCCCTTCTCAGATGACTTCATGGGACCCTTCGGGAGGTGACACGCGTCGGCGACCCTCCCAGGCTCGCCATCCCGTCGGAGTACTCGCGCGGACCGGATCGAGTTGCCGTCAACGGTCGCAGTCGGAAGATTCACCCTCGGCCTTGGCGTACTCCTTGACGAGCCTGAGCATGTCCTCCGCATCCACACCGGTACGCGACACCCTGACGGACGCCCAAGCCGACTCCTGGCGCGCTTTAACTGCGGGGCAGTTGATCTTTCCGACAGCACCGGTGGACGAGTAGATGTAGAGACCATCGCGGGTCTTCGCGTCTGAGGGGTCGACGCTCAGGGCGGACTGGGCGACCTGCTCCGCTGTCGTATCGCCTTCCCACCGTTCCACACTGACCGAAAGAACTGATCGGCCGTCGACGTGGATACGGCAGCGTTTGGTCGTTCCTGTCGACTGCGGATGCTGGGTGAGTTTCTGCCCCGACGGCAGCGTCGGCTTCAGTACGCTCCGCGAAACGTCGATGCCGCAGAGCGCAGTGGGGAGCTCATAGCTTGCTTCATCGGACGAGCACGCCGTCCCCGAGAACAGCACCGCGACGGAAGCAGTGAGGACGGCACCCCTGAGGGGCAGCCGACACCGGTGAAATCGCAACGAAATCCTCCACATATTTCCGTCAATCCGGAATTTCCGTCTCAAGGTCCCTCGCCATGTGATGACCCGCGGTCGACGCGTCGTTGAAACCGTCCTGGGTGCCCATACGAGTCCACTCCTCCACCTGATCGGCATACGGTGACCGATGGGCGTCGGCTGCCGCCACGGCGGCGTTGTGACTCATCGCCGTATTGGCGTCCTTGGTGTTCTCCCAGCGCTCAGCGATATTGCTACCGAGCTCCTTGCGGAACTCCGGTTCGGAATCCTTGTAGAACTGTTCCAGTACCAGACTCGTCACGGTACCGGCAGCGGCGCCGACACCGGCACCGACCGCGGGGGTGGCGATGAAGGACGTACCGACAGCCACGCCGAGCCCGACCGTACCCGCGACCAGGTTCTTCTCCTGGGTCACCGCGTACTCGAAGTCGCCGTCCTGCTCGTTGCCAGGCCCGAGAACCGCCTCGGTACGGCCGATCCCAAGAGTTCCGCCGATCTCCCCGGATCTGCGCGCAATTTCCCGCACTGTGGTCTCGGCACCTTGCTCATAGCGCTGAGATTCGGGGAGATCGGGGTTGAGGTGGTGCTCCATGAGACGCGCCATATAAGTTTTTTGGCCCACTTCCACGGCCGCATACCCCTCAGGGTTCTGCCCGAGGGAAACGAGGAACCGGGTCACGTCCCTGTGATCCAACTCGGCAGGCACCCCGGCGATGGGGAAGAGACGGGTGATGCTGTCGTTACCGGGAGCGGCGTCAGCCGTGGCACGGTTGATGTCCGCGAGGTATTCCGAGGTGATCTGCCCGACACTGTCGGACATGTATCCGTGGTCCGTCAGACGTCCTGGGTCCTCTGAAATAGAGGTCACCAGACTTTCCATCAGTCTCGCCTGCGAAGCATTGTGAGGCGGTGTGTCCACCGTCGGCATTTCTCCTGCCGGATGCCCCGTCGTCGCGGCTTCGATTGCCATGGCGAGGTTGTTGCGGCCGGCGATGCTGTCCTCGCCCTTGGAGTCCAGTTCCTGGGGCCAGTCGCGCTCCTCGAAGAGGTAGTCGAAGTTGGTGAGGGACCTCTTGACCTCCTTGCCGCCCTTCTGCTCGGTGAAGTCATGGTCCTCGTTCTTCGTGACGAACGTGTCGTTGAGGAACTGGGTCGCCGCGTCCGGGTTGTTGGACAGGGCCTTCAGGTATCCGGTCATCGGGTCCCAGCCGGAATCGGTTCCGGTGTGATTGAGCAGCGGGTCCATACCCAGGGGCTGCCAGGCACCGTGGCGGCCGTTGCCGGTGAATTTCTTCTCGGTCTCGATGAGCTTGTCGCCGTACCGGTGGAGGAACTTGTCGTCGAAGTCACCCCACCGCATGAGGTTGCTCATGACCTGACCGCCGATCGCGTACACGCCCTCGCGGCTCACCGGTTTGTCCACCAGACCGACCATGGTGTTCTTCCACTCGGTCATACCAGCCGTGTCGCTCTGGCTCGCGTTGGCGAGGGTGAGGCTGAGGTTCTTCTGCAGCTCGTCGAACTGGTCCGATCGTCCAATGCGCAAGTCTCGCGGGCCGTTCGGGTCGTTGATACCGGCCCAGAAATCCAGAGTTCCGCGCGCCCCGAGGCTCGTCGCGAACTCGGCGGCGAACAGATCGTCCTTCGCGTACTTCTTGAGGCCGTCGTTGAGCCGGTCGAACTCCCGCTCCGTGAGGTCTTCCGGGTTCTTCCTCGCGAGCTTGGCGAGGTCGTCGGCCCGCTTGAGGGCATCTGCGGCAGAGTCGCGGTTCTTGTAGCTCGCGTCCGAGAAGCCCAGTTCGGTCTGGTCCACGAGCGCTTTGAGGACCCTGCTCGCCGAGTTGTCGCTCTCCGTGGCTCCGTCGAGGATCTTCTGGACCTCGTCACGCAGGGCGGTCACGTCTTTCGCGTCGTGCTCGGGAACCGTCGTCCCCTTCGCGGCGCGGTCGGGGTGGATATTCATCGTCACGGTGAAACCACCGCCCTGCGTGGAGGTGACCGTCAGGTTCTTCTTGAGTCCGCGGCTGATGGCGGCCTGGAGCTTGTCCTGGTACCCCTTCAGTTCCCCGCGGGTGTCCCTGAGAATGTTCCGGATGGACTCGGCCTGCGTATGCGCGTCCTCGAACTCGCCGGCCGTCTTCCCGATGAACTCCTTGGAGACCGTGGCGTTCTCGCCGGTCCAGTTCGCCTTGTTCGCGGCGCCCCTGAGCCCCTTGTCGGCCGCCTCCTTCAGTTCAGCCAGATTGCTGACCGTGGTCGACCAGTCCTCGATGGCGTCGTCGAGAAGCTTGAAGCTGGCGAATCGGAGCGCGTCGAGATCCATCAGTCGTCCTTCTTGCCCTTGTCAGCCGCTTCGCCGTACAACGGGTTCTTCTCGCCGGGTGCTCCGACTCGTTCGTCGAAGCCGGCGTCCAAGGTGTCGATGCTGCTCAACTTGCGACCGATGTAGTGATCGCCGTCGATGTGTAGTTTCTTCGAGACCGTCATGTGGTTCGAGATGTGGGCGCAGGCGTCCCTGAGTGAGGTCAGCTGCTCCTCCCAGCGGGTCGACACATGCTGAAGCGCGCCGCCCAGAGCGAGACCCTGTTTCATCAGGTCGCCTGCCGCCTTGTCACTGCTGGACACGGGAGTGCGGCCCTTGTCCCACAGTTTCCCGTGGAGATCGAAGGCGTGCTCACCGATCTTTGCGAGGTCGCCCTGGCTGGCGGTCAGATCCCCGTACTTGCCCGAGCCCGGGCTGCCGGCCGACCCACTGCTCGTCTCCAGCTGGTTCAGCCGCATTCCGTCGGGCTGCCGCTCCGCCGCCTGCGACTTCAACTGCTCCCACTCGTCCCACGCCATGCGCGGTACTCTCCCGTTCCTCGTCCAGGTTCACGGCGCTGCCGATTGTTGATGTGTCTCATTGCCGGTACGGCTGGCTTGCTGGGCGCGGAATACGAGGCGCCCGACCGCCCTCAGACTGCGGCGTCCGGTCCTCGGCCGGGAGGGATGTCACTTCCGGCGGCCGGGGGAGGGTAGTGCGGCGCATTCGGGAAGCTCGCGGCCGGATTCGGGGGTTGGCTTCCTGGGGAGTGCATAATCGTCGGGTAGGACGCAGCGGCGTTAGCAGCTCGCCGTTTACGGACGAGGACCACCGCGGTCACGCAGAGAAGCCCCACGGCGAGGGCACCGAAGGCGATCCATACGGAGGTGTCCGTCTTGGACTCCGAAGACGTTTCCTCTGCGCTCTTGTCCTTGGCCGGGGCGTCGGCGGCGTCCGTCACGGACGACGGTTCGGGGGACGGCGGCGCGGATGCGGAGGCCGCGAGGTCCGGCAGCGGGTACTCGTCGGCGGGGCCGGGGTCACCGGGGTTCTGCAGGGCGACGCGGGGGCGGACGATGCCGTAGCCGATGGAGTCGTTGCGCTTGGCGCCGTCGGTGGGGGCGCCGATGGTGTTGAGCATGACGCGGAGAACCTGGTTGTTGGTCCAGGTGGGGTGCTCGGACCAGATGAGGGCCGCCGACGCTGACGCGATGGCTGTGGCGTCGCTGGTGCCGTGGGACTTGCAGAAGCCGGTGCCACCCTTACAGGCCGCGACCATGTCTTCTCCGGGCGCGGCTACGTCGACCTGCGGTCCATGTTGCGACTCGTCCGTCCTGTGGAGATCTCGACCGACTGCTGCCACTCCAACTACGCCTGGTGTCGCTGCCGGGTACATGACCTGGTTCGCCTCATCGCCGTCATTGCCCACTCCGGCGAAGATCAGCGAGCCCTTGTCCAGGGCGTACCTCACCGCCTCCGTGAGCTGCGGTGACCCTGCTGTACGAGCCAGAGAGATGTTGATGACCTTGGCGCCCGCGTCCGCGGCATATCGGATCGCCTTAGGAGCGACCTGGTTAAATCGCTTGTTACCCTCCGCCTGGTTGGACGCTGCACCCGCCTTCGGCATGCGGATCGGGAGGATCTTCACTCCGGGAGCTAGTCCAAACGCCCCCGCCCCTCCATTTGCAGCTCCAGTCCCGGCGATAAGAGCAGCCATTCCCGTGCCATGCCCTGAGTAATCGGTTCGTTCGTCTCCCGGCTGGTCCCCGGCAAAATCCCTTCCAGGCAGGATCTGACCCGACAAGTCAGGAGTAGCCGGATCGACTCCTGAGTCGACGACAGCGACCGTGATTCCCTTGCCAGTGCTGGATCGCCACATTTGGTCAGCTTTCATGGCATCCAGAAACCATTGCTGCTCACGGATCGTCTCGGCGTGGGCCGGTACTCCTGCTACCCCCACCAGCAACAGGCCGAGTAGCGCTGATGCGGCGGCACGAGTTCGCCCACGCCGCAGGCTGGCAGTGCGCATAACGTTCCCTGTCTTCACTCCTGGATGCCCATCAGTCGATGGCTGGAGGCACGTTGCGGCCGTTGTCCGATCGACCGGTCCCCTCATCGGGGTCCGACCGGATCGGGCGTCGGTTTCGACGAGGACCATCAGGCGACGAATTAGGCGCAGGTGTACGTGCTGTCTGCCTGTTCCTGGGTTCATCAGAGCGAGGCACATTGGTGGCCCCGCCCACAACACCGCCTCCCGGTGCGCTACCAGTTTTTCCGGTTCCGGCTGTTCCGGGCCGGATCAGACCGCTGGGCCCAGGCAAAACACGACCTGTTCGTTGTGGAGTGCCACCAATGACACCAGCGTTGGGCCCCGGGGGACGGCGGCCAGGTGACTGACCCTGCAGACCGGCACCCCGCGGCACGGGACTCGTAGTCCCTGGCGCTGGACCGTGCGGGGCACGACCAGTCGTCGGCCCTCCAACCACTGTTCCTCGATGGATCGCTCCCGTTTGCCCGCCCATCGGCGGAAGGGTCGGACGACCGCCGATGATGCCCGTTCCGCCCGGTACCCGTGCTGGATTCGGAGGGACAGGAGCTTGGCTGGGCAACTGCGGCACGCGGCCGGTTGCTCCGGATCGTCCCTGTGCTGAGAAACCTTCAGGGGTAACGCCCAGTCGGCCTCCGGGAATCGAGGGAACCAGGCCGGTCGGAGGCGAGTGACTAGTCCCGTCTGGACGCCCCGGGCCGGGCTGGCCGCTGACCGGCCCAGCCGCAGTCTGCTTCTCCGGCAGTGGCGTCTCGATGGAGTCGATTCCCATCCGGGTCGGTGGCGCCTTCTCCACCGGTGCGACATGCTCGCGCGAAGGGACATCCAATGTTCGCCGGTGATCGACAATGGCGTGGCGACTGTCGGCATTGCCCGAGTAAGCAATCGAGCCGCCGTTCGAAGAGGTACTCGAGGCTGCTGGACCCGAACCGACCTGGACTGAGCCACCGCGGACGTCTTCCTGCCTGTCCGGCAGAACCGCGTCCGGCGGCGGCGGAAACTTAGGCCTCTCCAGCGCGTTCAGCTGCACCGCCGAGAACTCATACGCCTGGCCCAGTTTGGTCATCTCGGCGGCTGCCTCCCGGCGGACCCTCTCCTTGTTTTCTGCTAGGGCCGCGAGTTCCGCGGCCGACTTGGTGGAGATGGTGTCCGCGTCCGGGTCGTTCGGGGCCGATGCCGCCGCGACCCGGTTGGCCTCGGCGCCCTTCGGGTCGCGGGGGATCGCTGCCTGGGCTCGGGCGATCGCCGATGACGTCTGTGCCAGCCATTTCGCTGAGCTTTCGCTGAAGTCGCCCAGGCGGAGCGTGGAGTTGGCGAGGTCGGCGGTCCAGGTGCGGAACGCGTTCGCTCCCTCGCCCTTCCACTCGACCCACTGGGGGCGGATCTTCAGTTCCTCCGCGATCTTGTGGATCTCTTCCGCCGCCTTGGCCAGGCGGTCCGCGGCCGCCTGCACCGTTCCGCTGTTCGCCTCGTCCAGCCACTGCAGCATGCGCTCGTGGCTCATGTCCTCGAAAGGGTTGCCGCCGGGCATCAGATCGTGCCTCCCGCGTCGCCACCGTTCGTCGGTGTCCGGGGTTTGGTGTGGGGCGCGCTCCCCGTCTCCCCGGGCGCCGTCGCGTCGCGGGGCGGGGCCGCGGGGGACGTCGGCAGGCCGGGGTCGTACGCGCCGCCGTAGTGTTCCGTCGTCTCCGCGCTGATCGCGGCCATGCGGTCGCGGATGTCCAGGTCGATGTTCTGGTAGCCCTTGTGGGACGCCATGACGGCGATGCCCATGCCCTCCATCGAGTCGGAGAGCAGCTTGGAGAGGTTCTCGAGCTCCGTGATGACCGTCTCGTACGCGGTGAACAGGCCTGCCGCCTGCGCCCACTCGCCGTTGCCACCGCCGAACTGGGCCCGGGTCAGCGGCTCCTGGCCCACCTTGCCGGGACCCGCGTCCGAGTCCTTCAGGTCGGTGATCAACTGGTCCACGCGCTTCTTGAACGCCGTGAACGACGTCAGTTCCGTCGCCACGTCCGCGGCCGCGTCGCGTGCGGTGTCGAAGATGCCCGACACCCACGAGGGACTCGTCGCGCCGCCCGTCGAACCGCCGTCCAGCATCATGCCCTCCCCCGTGAAGCCGGCACCTCATCGACCACTTTAGCTATTTGCTGTGACAGTGTCGTGGCCGGGGCGAGCGGGATGCATGAGTGTTCATACTCAGGTGTGGGGCGCGAAGTTGCGCGTCAACGGCGCGATGTCGGGGGAATGTTGCGCGTTCGCGGATGAAATGTGCGACATCCGTCCGCTGGCTCGGGGCAGGGGCGTGACCGGAATATGAGGGCGGCGGTCCGAAACACCGCTTGGGTTCCGGCGGCCGGACGTACTTGGGCGGCCGTGCCGGACATGCCTGGGCGGCAGGCGGGACGTACTTGGGCGGCAGCCGCCTACAGCCACGCGGGTGGCGGGCCAAGAAGCACGTGGGCGGCACCCGATGATCCCGGCACCGCCCACCTCGTCTCAAGACGTCAAGATCTCAGGACCTCAGGCTCCAAGACCTCAGGCCTCAGGCGCCCAGACCCCCGCCCTCACGACACCCGCCGCGCCCCCGCCGACGGCACCGCCACGAACACCCTCGGCGTCGTGAAGTCCGCCGCTGCGAACGCCTCCTGGATCGCCTTCGTGACCGTGTCCGCGTCCGCCGACTCGACCAGGACGATCGCCGAGCCGCCGAAGCCACCGCCCGTCATCCTCGCGCCCAGCGCGCCCGACGCGATCGCCGTGTCGACGACCAGGTCCAGCTCGGGGCACGAGATGCGGAAGTCGTCGCGCAGTGACGCGTGGCCCTCGATCAGGACGGGGCCGATCGCCCGTGTCTCGCCCGCCTCCAGCAGCGCGACCACCTGCTCGACCCGGTGGTTCTCCGTGACGATGTGGCGGACCAGGCGGCGGACCTCCTCCTCGTCGCCGAGGCGCTCCAGCGCCGCGTCGAGGTCGTCGTACGCCACGTCCCGCAGGGCGTCCACGCCCAGCAGGGCCGCGCCCTTCTCGCAGCCGGCGCGGCGCTTGCCGTACTCGCCCTCGCTGTGGGAGTGCTTGACCTGGGTGTCGACGACCAGGAGCTGCATGCCCCGGGCCGCCAGGTCGAAGGGGATCTGCTTCTGGGAGAGGTCACGGGTGTCGAGGAACAGGGCGTGGCCCTGCTCGCAGCACGCCGACGCCGTCTGGTCCATGATGCCGGTGGGCGCGCCGACGTAGACGTTCTCCGCGCGCTGGCAGAGGCGGGCCAGCTGCCAGCCCTTCAGGCCGAGGTCGAAGAGGTCGTTGAGGGCGAGGGCCACCACGACCTCCAGCGCGGCCGACGAGGACAGGCCCGCGCCCGTCGGGACCGTCGACGTCAGGTGCACGTCCGCGCCGGTCACCGCGTGGCCGGCCTCGCGCAGCGCCCAGACGACGCCCGCCGGGTACGCCGTCCAGCCGCGGTCCGTCTCGGGGGCCAGCCCGTCCAGCGTCAGCTCGACCACACCGCCGTCCGCGTCGGAGGAGTGCAGGCGCAGGACGCCGTCCGTGCGGCGGGAGACCGCGGCGACGGTGGTGTGCGGGAGGGCGAAGGGCATGACGAAGCCGTCGTTGTAGTCGGTGTGCTCGCCGATCAGGTTGACCCGGCCCGGCGCCGCCCACACCCCCTCCGGCGCCGTCCCGTACAGCTTCTCGAACCGCTCGGCGACAGCGACCTCGGCCCCGGATTCCACGGCCCCGGACTCGACGACCCCGGACTCCACCGCTCCGACCTCCACGGCCTCGCCCTCTACGGCCTCGCTCATGCCCTGACCCTGACCTTTCCTTGCCCACCGGCCGACGATCCGGCCGAACCTACCGACCGCGACACCGGCCGAACCTACCGACCGGCTTCCCGGCCCACACCCACCATTCGGCCGACGCCCACCCGGCCGACACCCTCACCGGTGCACGGCCGGGGACGGCCTCATCCGGCCTGTCGCCGCGCGAACTCCCACGCGTCCGCCACGATCCCCGCGAGGTCCGGTCGGGACGGGTTCCAGCCGAGGCGGTCGCGGGCCGTGGCCGCGGAGGCGACCAGGATCGCCGGGTCGCCGGCGCGGCGGGGGGCGACGACCTCGGGGATGGGGTGACCGGTCACCTTGCGGACCGTCTCGATGACCTCGCGGACGGAGAAGCCGTTGCCGTTGCCCAGGTTGCAGATGAGGTGCTCGCCGGCCACCGCGGCGTCCAGTGCCAGCAGGTGCGCCTCGGCGAGGTCCGCGACATGGATGTAGTCGCGGACGCAGGTGCCGTCGGGCGTCGGGTAGTCGTCGCCGAAGACGGAGATCGCCTCGCGGCGGCCCTGCGCGACCTGGAGGACCAGCGGGATCAGGTGGGACTCGGGGTCGTGCCGCTCACCGCAGGAGCCGTAGGCGCCGGCCACGTTGAAGTAGCGCAGCGAGACCGCGCCCAGGCCGTGGGCGGCCGCCTCGCCGGTGATCATGTGGTCGACGGCGAGCTTGGAGGCGCCGTAGGGGCTGGTCGGGCGGGTCGGCGCGGACTCCACGATCGGGGTCGTCTCGGGCTCGCCGTACGTGGCGGCCGTCGACGAGAAGACCAGCGTGCGCACGCCCGCCTCGCGCATCGCGCCGAGCAGCGCCATGGTGCCGCCGACGTTGTTGTCCCAGTACTTCTCGGGCTTCACGGCGGACTCACCGACCTGGGAGAACGCGGCGAAGTGGAGCACCCCGTCGAAGGACGCGTCCAGCCACTTCGCGGCGTCCCGGATGTCGCCCTCGACGAAGGACGCGCCCGCCGGTACGCCCTCGCGAAAGCCCGTGGAGAGGTTGTCGAGGACGACGACCTCGTGACCCGCCTCCAGCAGATGCTGGGCGACCACGCTGCCGACGTAACCCGCACCACCCGTGACCAGGTACTTGCCGCTCATGAACTCGCTACCTCTCGCAGTCGCTCGGCCGCGCGCTCCGGCGGCACGTCGTTGATGAACACGTTCATGCCGGATTCGGAACCCGCGAGGAACTTCAGCTTGCCGGAGGTGCGGCGGATGGTGAAAAGCTCGAGGTGGAGCGCGAAGTCGTCGCGGTTGACGCCCTCGAACTCCTCCAGCGCGCCGAACGGTGCCTGGTGCCAGGCGGCGATGTACGGCGTGGGCGGTTCACCTTCGCCGAAGATCCGGTCGAAGCGCCTCAAGAGTTCCAGATAAACCTGGGAGAACTCTGCACGCGCGTCCTCGTCGAGCGCCAGGAGGTCCGGCACGCGGCGGCGGGGGTAGAGGTGGATCTCGTACGGCCAGTGCGCCGCGTACGGCACGAACGCCACCCAGTGCTCGGTCTCAAGGACGATCCGGTCGCCGGCGAGTTCGCTCTCCAGTACGGCGTCGAAGAGGTTCTCCCCGCCGGTGGCGTCCTTGTGGGCGGCGAGCGAGCGCAGCATGAGGGCGGTGCGGGGAGTGGTGAAGGGGTAGGCGTAGATCTGCCCGTGGGGGTGGCCGAGGGTCACGCCGATCTCCGCGCCCCGGTTCTCGAAGCAGAAGACCTGTTCGACGGAGGGGAGATGCGACAGCTCCGCGGTGCGGTCGGTCCAGGCGTCCAGGACGAGGCGGGCCTGCTCCTCCGTGAGGTCGGCGAAGGACGCGTTGTGGTCCGAGGTGAAGCAGACGACCTCGCAGCGGCCGGAGTCGCCGGCCAGTGACGGGAAGCGGTTCTCGAACACGACGACGTCGTACGAGGAGTCGGGGATCTCGCTGAGCCGGTCGCCCTGGGAAGGGCACAGGGGGCATTCGTCGGCCGGCGGGTGGTACGTGCGGCCCTGCCGGTGGGAGGCGATCGCGACGGAGTCGCCGAGGAGCGGGTCCCTGCGTACCTCCGAAGTGGTGAGGGTGCGCTCCAGGGGGCGCTTGTCCACCGCGTCGCGCACGGTGTCGTCGCGCAGGTCGTAGTAGATCAGCTCACGACCGTCGGCCAGCCGGGTCGAGGTCTTCTTCACGCCGGACTCCCCATCCGTACCCGCAATCGAGCGATCAAGCGATCAAGCCGTCACGACATCGAGCTCACCAAACAGAACCGAACACATCAAAGCACAAGTACCCACCCCCGTCACCATCACAATTAAACAAAGATCACCAGAACACCAACCGGTGGCACCACTGGTGTCACCGGCCTCCGCCGCCCCCTGCCCCGCTGCCGTCATCCCTGCAAAGCCGCCTACCGAAGTGAGCCGCGCATGCGTTCATCGCGGCCAACCTGGGCGCCACCGAGATCCTCGGCATGGCCGCGAACAGCGCGCAGTACGGCGTCTACACCACCCACTGGTACTGGATCGGCGCCATCCCGGCCATGGTCTTCCTGGGCCTGGTGATGATGCCCTTCTACTACGGCAGCATGCAGGATCTGCTCCCGAACGGCGTCCTCGGCATCGCCGTCACCGGGCTCCTCGCCGCGTTCATGGCGGGCATGGCGGCCAATGTGTCGTCCTTCAACCCGGTGTTCACCAACGACATCTGGGCGAAGTACGCGGTCCGGGGCCGCGAGGACGAGTACTACGTCCGCTTCGGGCGGCTCATCACGGCGGTCGGGGTGCTGGCATCGATCGGGACGGCGTTCCTCGCGTCGTCCTTCTCCAACATCATGAGCTACCTCCAGACGCTGTTCTCCTTCTTCAACGTGCCGATGTTCGTCGTCTTCATCATCGGCATGTTCTGGCGGCGCGCGTCGATGAAGTCCGGCTTCTGGGGGGTGCTCGCCGGGACGACGGCCGCGATGGTCAACTACTTCGTCCTCTACAAGCGGGACGTCCTCGACATCCCCACCGACCAGGGCGCCAACTTCGTCTCCGCGATCGCCGGGTTCGTGGCGGGAGCGGTGGTGATGGTCGCGGTGTCCCTCTTCACCGCGCCGAAGCCAGAGGAGGACCTCCAGGGGCTGGTGTACGGGACCCTCCCCCAGTCTCGGCTTCGCTCGACCGGGGGGACCCCCATGCCCGGCATGGAGGAGCCGCCGGCGAAGGGCGACGACGCGTGGTACCGCCGGCCGGCGCTGCTGGGCTGGGGCGCGGTCGTGCTGGCCGCCGCCTGCTACATCCCGTTCTCGTTCTGACCACCGGAGGACCAAACCGATGTCCGACTTCCCCGAGCCTCCTGAGCACTCCGGGCGCCACGACGACGCCGAGCACGGCGGGCGGGAGCACCCCGATCACGCCGCCCGCTCCGGGTACTCCGAGCGTGACGTCCTGCGCGAGGTCACCGAACTGGAGGGCAGGTCCACCACCGCGGCCCGCCTCTTCGACATCCGCCGCATCATCGGCGGCCTCTTCGTGGTCTACGGCGTCATCGTCACCCTCGCGGGCATCACCGCGTCCGACGCCGAGATCGACAAGGCGGAGGGCGTCAACATCAACCTGTGGACGGGCCTCGGCATGCTCGCGCTGGGGGTGTTCTTCTTGGCGTGGCTCTGGCTGCGGCCGATCCGGCCGGCGGAGCATGCGGGGCGCGTGGAGGAGTAGGAGCAGGCCTCCGCGTAGCAGGAGGGGGAGGGAAGAGGGCGGAGCCGCTTCGGCCCTCCTACGTCACTCGGGGGCGAAGAGGTCGGCCGGGTCGGTCACTTCATAGGCGCGGGCTCGAAGGATCTTGAGCTGGTCCAGGTCGGTGGTTCCCAGGACTCTGCTCTGCACCGCGGATGGCACCCCGATCCCCCGTCAGTAGAGAAGTCTCAGAACCAGGCGTTGCAGCCGCCTCTGTTCGTCGCGCGGCTGGTGGGACGACTACCGGGGAGTCCTGCCCCAGGTGAATCTGGACGTCGCCGAAGCGGAGCATCATGCGAGGTTCCTCCACGAGGTGTCCATCGGCTACGTACCCGGACTGCTCCAGACCCCCGACTACGCCCGAGCAGTGTTCAGCTACAACTGCCCGGAGCCGCCCAACAGTGAGCTGTCCCCTCGGGTGGAGTACCGGATGCGGCGGCGCGCGGTCATAGAGAGCGAGGATTCCCTCACGTACGAATCGGTCGTCCACGAGTTCGCTTTACGTGTCCGCGTGGCCGCCCGACAGACATCGCTCACTCAACTCCGGCGCGAGATCGAGGAGGGCCATGTGACGGTGCGGGTCATCCCCATCGACCAGGACGGCTTCGGGGGCGCCGCCGCCTCGATGATGTACCTGGGTGGTCCGGTTCCCCAGCTGGACACTGGACTGCGTGATGCCCCCACCGGTGTCCTGTTCATCGATACTCTTCTCGGCGCTCCTCGGCGGCCGGCTCCTCGCCCCCGCCCAGCTCGCCGAGATGCGGCGCACGGTCGCCGTGCCCGACACCCCCGGCGAGGTGCCCGGCTCCCGCTACGGGCTGGGGCTGGCCTGGACCCCGCTGAGCTGCGGCGGCGGCTACTGGGGGCACAGCGCAGCGGCTTCGGCTATCTGGCGTGGCCCGCGACCACCGGCGACGGCCGGGTGTCCATCACCGTCGCCGTGCACAGCCGGCCCGCCGACGAGACGACCGCCGTCCGGCAGATCCGCGCCATCACGGACCTCGTCGACCACGCGGTCTGCGCCCAGCCGCACCGGCAGGAGGGCAAGGGCCACAGGGATCGTACCTAGCCGTGGCCGTCGGCCCGGCCTCCTCCTGTGGGGCGGACCCGCCTGCCGGCTGCCTACTCCTCCACCCCCGACACCCCCTGCGCCACCGGCCCCGCCCGGTCCAGCAACCCCGTTCGGGCCGCCAGGGCCGCTGCCTCCAGTCTTGAGCCCACGCCCAGCTTCATCAGGACCCGCTGGACGTGGGTGCGGGCCGTCGACGGGGCGATGCCCATGCCCGCCGCGATCAGCCTCGTGTCCTCGCCGTCCGCGACGCGGACCAGGACCTCCACCTCGCGCGGGGTCAGCATCTGGAGCAGGCGCTGGCCCTCGTCGTCCGGCTGGGCCGCCGGGTTCAGCAGTTCGCTGAACGCGCTCTGGAGCAGTTGCGGCGCCACCGCCGCCTCTCCCGCGCGGGCCTTCATGATGGCCCGCTCCACACCCTCTATGCGTTCGTCGTGCCGTACGTAGCCGGACGCGCCCGCGGCGAACGCGGCGGCTATGCCGCGCGGGTTGGGCACCGGGCCGAGCACCAGTACCGCCACCTGCGGTCGTTCCCGCTTGATCCTGACCACCGGATCGAAGATCCCCGGCTCGGCGGGTGTCGCCGTACCGAGCAGGCACACCTCGGGTGCCCTGCTGATCACCAGTTCCGCCGCGCCCGCGGCGGGCGCCGCCGCGGCGAGCACCCGGTGCCCCCGCAGCTTCAACGCCGAGGCCAGCGCCTCGGCGAGCAGTCGGTGGTCGTCGACCACCATGAGCCGCACTCCCATCGAGCCAGCCACCCCCCAGTCCCCCAATGGTTGCCAACTATGGCCGCCCACCGGGCCTCACGGACAGAAGCCCCCCGACTCCGCCGTCTGCTCCCCCGCTCTCATGCCCCCGGAAGCTACACGCTTGTTCGACATTGCGCTCCCCCTACCGGAGAGAAGTGCCCCGGATTACCGAAATCCCTCCCATTCGGGAGTGATGCGGGATACGTGCACGGCCCCGCCCCTGACCAGGGGCGGGGCCGTCGCACGGGACCCAGGGGGCGCGTGGGGTTACTTCGCCCCGAAACCGAGCGCCGTGTACTCCTTTTCGTCCTCGTCGTAGGGCTTGCTGACCAGGTCCTTGCCGATGAAGAACCGTCCGTCGGTGTAGAGCATCTCGCTCAGCGTCGGCACCATCGCGCTGATCGCGCGGAGGACCGACTCGGACGACGGGGTCTCGATGAGGGTGGTCTGCTTCAGCGTCTTGCCGTCGATGGAGACGACCTGGGCGCCCTTGTCGTACGGGCCGTCCTTGAAGGCGATGACGTTCGGGCCGTCCATGCGGATCGGGAACAGCTCGTAGTCGTCACCCGCGTCCACCCGGTCGCCCGTGGACTTCCCCGTGGCCAGCGAGAAGGAGACGATCTCGTTGGTCCTGCTGTAGGAACCGGTGCCGTCGTGGTTCTCGGTCGGCATGTACACCTTGTCGTTGCCGACGTAGATGCCCTTGCAGGACCACACGCCGCGGACCGGGCAGTCGTAGTTGTACTTCTTGTCCGGGATGGAGATCTTGGCGCGCAGCTTGCCCTTGTCGTCCAGCGAGAAGATGTCGCTGGTGCCGGTCAGCGGCACGTCGCTGCCGGTCACCACGCCGAACACCACCGGCTTGGTGGAGATGATCTTGGCGCGGTCGATGCCCGAGGGCAGCTTGTACGTCCACTTGACGCTGCCCGACTTCGGGTCGAGCAGCTGGACCTCGAAGGTCTCCTCGCCGTAGTCGCCGCACTTGCGGACCGCGACCAGCTGGGCGCCGCCCGCGTAGCCCTCGTCCGTGCACTCGCCGGCCTTGGGCGACCACAGCACCTTGCCGGAGTTGACGTCGAAGGCCGCGCCACCGGAGTAGCCGCCGGCCGCGGCGACCGTCGTACCGGAGATGGTGACCTCGCCGAACGGCACCTTGCTGCCGCTGACGTCGGCGCTCTTGGCCCAGATCTCCTTGCCGGTGTCGACGTTGAACGCGATGACCTGGGTGCACGCCGGGCGCTCGTCCGCCTTGCTGCGCTTGGCCTCCTCGGTGATCACCACGGAGATCCCCTCCGTGGTGATCTCACGGGAGCTCGCGCAGGTCTGGCCGGGCAGGTCCAGCGTCCACTTGGCCTTGCCGCTGTCCGGCTCATAGCCGACGATCTTGTTCAGACCGGCCTTGGCGTACGTCTTGTCGGTGAGCCAGGACCCCTTGACGCTGTCGATCTGGCCCTTGTCCTTGATCTCGTGCGCCGGCACCTGGAAGAGGACCTTGGCACTGGTGCTGGAGGGCACCTTCTCCTGCGCCTCGGCCGGGATCTCCACACCGCCGGACGACGAGCCGCCGGACGACGAGGTGCCGCCGTCGGTGCCCTTCGGGTCGTCCTTGCCGCCGGTCGTGCCCTCGGAGCTGGCGGTGTTCTTCTTGTCGTCGTCGCCGCCCTTGGATGTGGCGTACCAGACGCCGCCGCCGACGATGAGGGCGATGGCCGCGACCGCCGCGGTGATGATGATCGCCGTGGAGTTGACCTTCTTCTTGCCGCCGGGGACCTGCGGCTGCATCGCCATGGTCGGCTGCTGGTAGCCGTACGGCTGACCGGGCTGGCCGTAGGGCTGCTGGCCGTACGGACCGGGCTGCGGCTGCCCGTACGGGCCCGGCTGTCCCGGGTAGCCGTAGCCGGGCTGCGGCGGGGGCGTCTGCGGGTAACCGTAACCGGGGCCCTGCGCGGGCGGGGGCGTCTGCGGGTAGCCGTAGCCGGCGCCCTGTGCGGGCGGCGGGCCCTGCGGCGGGGGCGTCGGGGCGCCGAAACCGCCGGCCGGCGGGGGTGTGGGCGCGCCGAAGCCGCCCTGCGGCGGGGTGTCCTGCGGGGGCTGGGCCGGGGGCTGCGGCGGCTGGTTCGGGGGCGGGCCCGGCGGCTGGTTCGGCGGGGGCGGCGGCTGCGTCATGACGTGAATACCTCGGAGCGGAGATCGGAAGGCGGGTGAGGGACGAGAGGGGAGGTCGACCGGGACACCGGTCCCCGGCTCATTTGCCGTAGGCCAGCATCAACTTCTCCTTCGACTCGTCCACGCCCGTCAGCAGGGTGGTGGAGATGTAGAAGCGCCCGTCCACGTAGTCGATGGCCTTCGAGTAGAAGGAACTCTCGATCTTCGCGGCGCTGTCCGGCATCTGCAGGAGCTTCGTCACCTTGCGCTTGGAGCCCGTGGTGGGGAACGACACGATCTGGCCGCCCTCGCCCCCGTACGTCGACTCGACGTACGCGATCAGCTTGGAGTTCTCGATCCTCACGGCCGACATGGCCGCGTCGGCGGGGGACTTGACCCGCCACTTCTCCTTGCCGGTGGACAGGTTGACCGCGACGATCTCGTTCGCGTCGTCCTTCGCCTCGGTCGGCAGGTAGAGCGTGTCGGCGTCGGCCGCGATGCCGGAGCAGCCCTGGAGGTTGCGGGAGATGATCCCGGTGTCGCAGTCGGGCTTGAAGGAGCCCTTGACGTCGAGCTGGGAACGGGTGGAACCGTCGGCCTTGAAGACGGAGATGTTCCACTTCTTCTCGTCCTCGTTGCTGAGGTAGAGGACGAGCGGGTTCAGCGAGTACACGTGGTCGACCCGCCAGCCCTTGGGGATCTTCCGCGTCCACTTGGCCTTGCCGGTCTTCGGGTCGAGTTCCTGGACCTCGTCGTGCTGCTTGTCCTCGGAGCCGACCGCGCAGGAGGAGACAGCGACCAGCCGTGCTCCGCCCGCGAACCCGCCCGGATAGCAGGACTGGCCGTACTCCTTCTTGTCCCAGAGCTTCTTGCCGGTGTCGACGTCGTACGCGGTGCCGGACTGCGAGCGGCCCACCATGAGCGTGTCACCGGTGACGGACAGGCCGACGCTGATGTTGCTGTCGAACAGGGCGCCCTTCTCCAACTCGGCGGTCCAGCCCGTCTTCCCGGTGTTCAGGTCGATCTGCTGGAGCTGGTCGCACTCGGAGTCGTTGCTGGTGCCGCGCTTGGAGGCGACCACGATGTGGCCGTCGGCGGTCGCCTGCGGGGTGACCGTGCAGATCTTGCCCTTGAACTCGATGGGGTCCCAGGCGGGGTCGCCGCTCTGGACGTCGAACGCGAACAGCTGCTTGTAGGCGGCCTTCACGGCGACCTTGTGGGTGACCCACAGGCCAGGGGCCTCCGCACCCGAACCGGGCGCGTCCGGCGCGCTCTTGTACCAGAGCACCTTCGCCTCGCCGGCCTTGCGGCCCTCGTTGAGGTCGGAGATGTCGAGGTCCTCGCCGCCACCCCCGCTGCCGTCGCCCGGGTTGACGGGCGCGGACGGGGAGGAGGACGCCTTGGGGTCGTCGGCGCCCTTGCTCGCGCTCTCCTTGGCGACCGGTTCCTTCTTGCCGCCGTCGTCACCGAGGCTCGTCACCGCGAACACGGTGCCGCCGATCACGAGGAGCGCGGCCACCGCCGCGCCGACCGCCAGGGCGGGCCTGCCCTTGAAGGGGTTCTTGGAGCCACCGCCCGAAGGCGCGGTGGGCGCGCCCGGGTACTGCCCCTGCGGATAGCCGTAACCGGGCTGCGGCGGCGGGGTGTAGGGCCCCGGCTGCGGCGCGTACGGGCCGGGCTGCTGGGCGTACGGGCCCGACTGCGCGGGCGGTTGCTGTGGGTAGCCGTAGCCGGGGGTCGGCGCGGGCGGGCCCTGCGGCGGAGGGGTCTGCGGATAGCCGTACGGCTGCTGCGGTCCGGGGTTCTGCGGAGCTCCGAAGCCGCCCTGAGGCGGCTGGTTGGGTGGCTGAGTCATCAGCGCGATTCCCCCTGTTTCGCTGCTTTCGAGCCACCCGTCGTCACGCGTGGTGTCGCTTCCCGGACCGTTGTCAGTCGGCTCTTTCTATCACTGCGACACGACCGCGCACGGGGCCGGTCGCTCCCCTGTTCCCAAGGGAGAACCGCCCCGTGATGCCTCCGTTACGCTCCTTCACGCCCCCTTCACGGGACGCACGCCCCTTGCCCCGCAAGGCTTCAGAGGACACTCGGAGGACTGACAAAGCCCGGACGCGGCCGACGCCCTGAAGGGGCGCGGGGAACCGCGCGATCAGCCACCCACATCCGGCACCCGGCATCGAACAGCGGCCCCCACGGCAGAGCCCGCCACCCGATAACCGCTACGCGTCCTCCGCGAGTTCCAGCCAGCGCATCTCCAGCTCGTCCTTCTCCCCCGCCAACGTCCGCAGTTCCGCGTCGAGTTCGGCCACCTTCGCGAAGTCCGTCGCGTTGTCGGCGATCTGCGCGTGCAGCTTCGTCTCCCGCTGGGAGAGCTTGTCCAACTGCCGTTCGATCTTCTGGAGTTCCTTCTTCGCGGCGCGCGCGTCGGCCGCGGACACGGTCTTCTCCGAGGCCGAGGCGGCGGCCTTGGCGGCGACCGGCGAGGCCGCCGCCGCGGCCTCCTCCATGGCGTGGCGCCGCTCCAGGTACTCGTCGATCCCGCGCGGCAGCATCCGCAGCGTGCCGTCACCCAGCAGAGCGAACACCCGGTCCGTCGTCCGCTCGATGAAGAACCGGTCGTGGGAAATGACGATCATCGAGCCGGGCCAGCCGTCGAGGAGGTCCTCCAGCTGGGTGAGGGTCTCGATGTCGAGGTCGTTGGTGGGCTCGTCCAGGAACAGGACGTTGGGCTCGTCCATCAGCAGCCGCAGCAGCTGGAGCCGCCGCCGCTCACCGCCGCTGAGGTCGCCGACCGGCGTCCACTGCTTCTCCTTGTTGAACCCGAAGGTCTCGCAGAGCTGTCCCGCCGTCATCTCGCGCCCCTTGCCGAGGTCGACGCGGTCGCGGACCTGCTGCACGGCCTGGAGCACCCGCCACGCGGGGTCGAGTTCGGCGACCTCCTGGGACAGGTAGGCGAGCTTGACGGTCTTGCCGGTGACGACGCGCCCGGCGACCGGCTGCTTCTCGCCCTCGCTGCGGGCGGCGTCGGCCATGGCCCGCAGCAGGGAGGTCTTGCCTGCGCCGTTGACGCCGACGAGGCCGATGCGGTCACCGGGGCCGAGCTGCCAGGTCAGATGCTTCAGCAGCACCTTCGGCCCGGCCTGGACCGTGACGTTCTCCAGGTCGAAGACGGTCTTGCCCAAGCGGGTCGACGCGAACTTCATCAGCTCGCTGGTGTCGCGCGGCGGCGGTACGTCCGCGATCAGCTCGTTGGCCGCCTCGACCCGGAAGCGGGGCTTCGACGTGCGGGCGGGGGCGCCGCGCCGCAGCCAGGCCAGCTCCTTGCGGACGAGGTTCTGCCGCTTGACCTCCTCGGTCGCGGCGATCCGCTCCCGCTCGGCCCGCGCGAAGACGTAGTCGGAGTAGCCGCCCTCGTACTCGTAGACCGAGCCTTTCTGCACGTCCCACATGCGGGTGCACACCTGGTCGAGGAACCAGCGGTCGTGGGTGACGCAGACCAGCGCGGAGCGCCGCTCCCGCAGGTGGTTGGCGAGCCAGGAGATGCCCTCGACGTCCAGGTGGTTCGTCGGCTCGTCCAGGACGATCAGGTCCTGCTCCTCGATGAGCAGCTTGGCGAGCGCGATACGGCGCCGCTCACCGCCGGAGAGCGGGCCGATGACGGTGTCGAGGCCCTGTGGGAAGCCGGGCAGGTCGAGCCCGCCGAACAGCCCGGTGAGGACGTCCCTGATCTTGGCGTTGCCCGCCCACTCGTGGTCCGCCATGTCCCGGATGACCTCGTGACGGACGGTGGCGGCCGGGTCGAGGGAGTCGTGCTGGGTGAGCACGCCGAGGTGGAGGCCGCCGGAGTGGGTGATCCGCCCGGTGTCGGCCTCCTCCAGCTTGGCGAGCATCCGGATGAGGGTGGTCTTGCCGTCCCCGTTCCGGCCCACGACTCCGATCCGGTCCCCTTCGGAGACGCCGAGCGAGACCCCGTCGAGCAGGGCGCGGGTGCCGTACACCTTGCTGACGTTCTCGACATTGACCAGGTTGACGGCCATTACTCTCCTGCCACGGGGACGATCGACCCTCCAGGGTAGTCGGCGGCCGTGCCGGCCGTGCCGGGACGCTTGCCCCGGCCCCGTGCGGCCGCCCGCAGCCGGCGGCCGCGCCGGGTGAGCCCCCAGGGCTTGAGGACCGAGATCACCGTCATGAAGACGTACGCGGAGAACGACACGACCGGCCCGAACAGCAGGTCACCGGCGTCGGGCAGCGGGCCGCCCGCCGCGACGGCGGTGACCGCCCCGTTCACACCGGGGCGCAGGGCGAGGACGGTGGCGGTGAGCGTGGCCAGGGTCAGCCAGAACTTCGTGTACACCCAGCGGTGCCTGGCCAGGCCCCACGCGGTGCCCAGCGACAGGGCCAGCCCGCTGAGGAACGTCAGGAGCGCGACCGGGATCAGCAGCCAGTCCGCGAACAGCTTCATCGCGCGCACGGACGCCTCCACGGTCACCGCCGAACCGGTGGTGCTCGCGGTGACCCCGAGCGCGAGCAGCCCGAGCGTGAGCCCGAGCCAGCAGGCGGAGACGGCGACGTGGACGACCAGGAGGGCCCGGCGTACGGGGCGGTTTGTCCTCATGGGGTCACCCTGCCGGGGGTGGCGGGGGTGGTCGTCTGCCGGTGGGAGTATCCGCGCGTACGGGGGTGGGAGTACGGGTGGGTCCGGCGGGTGCGGGTGGGTGGGGGTTTCTCGCGCAGTTCCCCGCGCCCCTGAAAAGCGGCCGGGGCTGCGCCCCGTGCTTTTCAGGAGGAAAGGCGGGCCGCAGGCCCGTTCCCTTCAGGGGCGCGGGGAACTGCGCGAACAGCCCCCACCCACCCGCACCCGCCAACGCACCCACGGCCCCGAGCTATGACGCGCCCCGGCCCACCCGCTCCACCAGGAGCCACCCCGCGAGGGTCATTCCCACCGCCACCGGTGCCGTCACCTGGACGGCGATCAGCAGGGCCGTCCGGCCCTCGAAGAGTCCGCCGAAGCCGACCATCGACAGCCCGAGGACGCCGAACAGGCAGAGGGTCACGCCGAGGGCCGCGGCGATCCCCGCGTATCCGGCACGCGACGCCGACCCGGCGGGGCGCCCCTGTCCGCCGCGCGCCGCTGGCCGTTCGAAGCCCCGGAACGCGGCCACGAGCACGGCCGTCAGCACGGCCGCCGCGGCGAGCCGCAGGGGCAGCTGGGCCCACCAGGCACCGGTCGCCGGGGCCGGCAGGGCCGTGTCGAGGGCGAGCAGCACCCCGTACACGCCGAGCATCGCGGTCAAATGCCACAGGAACGCCGTCATCGAGATGCCGTTGGCCGCCACGACCGCCCGCCACACCTTCGGCCGCTCCAGCCATCGCGTGACCGGCCCGCGCACCCATTCCACCGCGCCGACCAGCCACACCCCGTGGCACAGCAGCGCGAAGGTCGGCGGCGCCATGTTCGACACCTTCTCGCCGGGCATCCCGACCATCGACAGCGGATACGGCCCGTACGCCACCAGCAGCGCGGCCCCCGCGAGGCCCGCCCCTGCGAGCAGGTACGGCCGCGTCAGCATGCCGTCGGCGCGCAGGAATCCGAGCTGGTGGACGGCGAGCCAGACGAAGGCGAAGTTCAGGAACTCGACGTACGGCACACCGAGCGCGAAGCGCAGCACGTCCACGGCGGCGGCCGCCGCGACGAGCCCGCCGAACGCTCCCCAGCCGTACCGCTCGTGCAGCCTCAGCAGCGGCGGGGTGAACGCCACCATCGCCAGGTAGATCCCGATGAACCACAGCGGCTGCGCCACCAGCCGCAGCGCCACGTCGAGCAGCCCGCCGACCTGTCCGCCGAGGTGCAGGAGGACGGCGGCGGCGCCCCACACCCCGATGAACACCATGGTGGGCCGCAGCAGCCGCTGGAGGCGGGCGCGGAGGAAGGCCGGGTAGACGGAGGCGGCTTCCGGGGCCTTGCGGCGCAGGGAACGGTAGGAGAGGGCGTGGGAGAAGCCGCCGACGAAGAAGAACACCGGCATGATCTGCAAGGCCCAGGTGAGGATCTGCAGCCGCGGCTCGACGGCGAGGAGGTTGCCGACCTCCACGCGGCCGTCGCCGCCCGTCGTCACGGCCGCCATCAGCCAGTGGCCGAGGACGACCGTGCCGAGCGAGGCGACCCGCAGCAGGTCGACGTACCGGTCACGGCTGGACGGGGTGGCGGCGGCGAGTGCGCTCGCGCTGACGCTGGCAGTCATGGGAGTACGGTCGCGCGGCACCCCGGGCGGCGGGCAGCGCTCAGGTACTCAAGTCGGTTCTGAGTATGTGCGGTTGGGCCCCCGTGGGAGCCCGCGCGCTACGGGAGGATCGTCGCGCCCGGCGCCGGGGAGACGGCCACACGGGCCGCCTTGCACACGCCGGCCGCCAGGAGCCCCTCGGCGACGGTGTGCGCCGAGGCGGCGTCGCGGGCGAGGAAGGCAGTGGTCGGCCCGGAGCCGGAGACGAGGGCGGCGAGCGCCCCGGCCGCCCGGCCCGCGGCGAGGGTGTCGGCCAGCTTCGGGAACAGGGACACGGCGGCGGGCTGGAGGTCGTTGGACCCGGGCAGGAACGCCGCGAGGGCGTCGACGTCGCCCTTGGCGAGCGCGTCGAGCAGCGCCTGGGAGGCGACGGGCTCGGGCACCTCGTCGTCCTCGTGGAGCCGGTCGAACTCCCGGTACACGGCCGGGGTGGAGAGCCCGCCGTCCGCGACCGCGAACACCCAGTGGAAGACGCCGCCCGCCTCCAGCGGCCTCAGCCGCTCGCCGCGCCCGGTGCCGAGCGCCGCCCCGCCCACCAGACTGAACGGCACATCACTGCCCAACTCGGCGCAGATGTCGAGGAGTTCAGCGCGGGAGGCGCCGGTCCCCCACAGCGCGTCGCACGCGACCAGCGCGCCCGCGGCGTCCGCGCTGCCGCCGGCCATGCCGCCCGCGACGGGGATGTCCTTGGCGATGTGCAGCCGCACGGCCGGGTCGATCCCGTGGCGTGCGGCGAGGGCGAGCGCGGCCCGTGCGGCGAGGTTGGTGCGGTCCAGCGGGACCTGGTCGGCGCCGGGGCCCTCACAGGTGACGGTCAGTTCGTCGGCGGGGGCGGCGGTGACCTCGTCGTACAGCCCGACGGCGAGGAAGACGTTGGCCAGGTCGTGGAACCCGTCGGGGCGGGCGCCGCCGACCGCGAGCTGGACGTTGACCTTGGCGGGCACGCGGACGGTGACGCTCACGACGGACGGGACTCCTCGGTGCGCTGGGTGTGCTGGGCGGTGCCGAGGGCGTCGGCGTCGGCGCGGTTCTCGGCGATCGCGGCGAACTCCTCGACGGTCAGGGCCTCGCCGCGGGCCTGCGGGGAGACACCGGCGGCGACGAGCGCGGCCTCGGCGGCGGCGGCGGAGCCCGCCCATCCGGCGAGGGCGGCGCGCAGCGTCTTGCGCCGCTGCGCGAACGCCGCGTCGACGACGGCGAAGACCTCGGCCTTCGTCGCGGTCGTCTTGATCGGTTCGGTGCGGCGGACGAGCGAGACGAGTCCGCTGTCGACGTTCGGCGCCGGCCAGAAGACGTTCCGGCCGATCGCGCCGGCCCGCTTGACCTCCGCGTACCAGTTCGCCTTCACCGAGGGGACGCCGTACACCTTGGAGCCGGGCCCGGCGGCGAGCCGGTCGGCGACCTCGGCCTGCACCATCACCAGGGTGCGCTCGATCGTCGGGAACGTGTCCAGCATGTGCAGCAGCACGGGGACCGCGACGTTGTACGGGAGGTTCGCGACGAGGGCGGTGGGCGCCGGGCCGGGCAGCTCGGCGACATGCATCGCGTCCGAGTGCACGAGGGCGAAACGGTCGGCGCGGGCCGGCATCCGGGCGGCGATCGTCGCGGGGAGCGCGGCGGCGAGGACGTCGTCGATCTCGACGGCGGTAACCCGGTCGGCGACCTCCAGCAGCGCGAGCGTCAGGGAGCCGAGGCCCGGTCCCACCTCCACGACGACATCGTCCGGGCGGACGTCCGCGGTGCGCACGATCCGGCGCACCGTGTTCGCGTCGATCACGAAGTTCTGGCCGCGCTGCTTGGTGGGCCGCACACCGAGCGCTGCCGCGAGTTCGCGGACGTCGGCGGGGCCCAGGAGGGCGTCGGGGGAGGGGCTGCTCACGAGCACCAGGGTACGGGGGCCGGGCGCCTGACAGCTCGGGGGTGCGGGTTCGTTGGCGGCTGCGGGTGGTGTGTGGTTTCTCGCGCAGTTCCCCGCGCCCCTGAAGGGAACGGGCCTGCGGCCCGCCCTTCCCATGAAAAGCACGGGGCGCAGCCCCGGCCGCTTTTCAGGGGCGCGGGGAACTGCGCGAACAACCCCCACTCACCCGCACCCGCCGAACCACCCGCACCCCCGAGCTACTAGGCGCCCCGCTCATCCCCGAAGGCGCGCCCCGCTCACCCCCGCAGCCGCGCCCCGCAGTGGGGCCACGGGCTCGCCCCCCGCTGCGCGTACAGCTTCTTCGCCCGCATGGTCTGTTCCGCCGCCGACGCGTCCTGGGGGCGGCCCCGGCCCCCGAGGCTCTGCCAGGTGCGCGTGTCGAACTGGTAGAGCCCCCCGTACGTACCGGACGGGTCCACCGCGTTCGGCCGGCCTCCCGACTCGCACGCCGCCAGAGCCGCCCAGTTCAGGCCGTCCGCCCCGGCCACGGACGTCGGCAGCCGCTTCGTCCCCACCTTCACGATCCGGTCCTGCGGCTCCCGCACCACCTCGGTCCGCATCAGCCGGGGCGGCTGGGCGACCCCGTTGACCGTGCGGAGCGCGTAGGTGACCCGCCGGGTCCCCGGCCGGCCGCCCCGCTCGACGACCTCGGTGCCCTGGAAGAGCGAGGGGTCCTCGGTGCGGCTCACCCGGAACGGGATCGGCTCCTCCCGCACCTCCGTCGAGCCGGTCACCCGCAGCACGGTCACCGTCTGCCCGTCGCGGGGGAAGCTCGTCGGCGGGACGGAGGTGGTGTCCTGTTCGCGCAGGGTGACCCCGGCCTCCGCCACGGCCTCCCCGACCGTCGCCGCGTTGGTGCGGATCGTCCGCGTCCGCCCGTCCGCCATGACGGTGACGGTCCGCTCGGTGCGGACGTCCAGTTCGAGGCCCGCGCGCCCGATCCGCCGGGAGCGCGAGGTGGAGACGTACGCGCCCTCCGCTCGCACCCCGAGCTGCCGGAGCGCGCCGTCGACCGTGCGGGCGGTCGTCCACACCTCGCGCCGGTGGCCGTCGAGGGTGAGGCGGACGGGCCGCCCGTAGTGCACGGCGACCTCGTCTCCGCTGGTCAGAGCGGTTCCGGGGGCGGGGGCGACGACGTCGTGCGTGCCGAAGGCGACGCCCTCGTCGGCGAGGAGCTCGGCGACGTCGTCGGCGAAGGTGTGCAGGGTGCGCGGCTTGCCGTCGACGGTCAGCTCGATCGCCTTGTCCTTCGCCACGAACGCGGAGGTCCCGCCGGCGAGGAACGCCACCACCAGGGCCTGCGGCACCAGCCGCCGCAGCGAGCCCGGCCGGTCGGCGGACCTGCTGCGCCGCACCGCCCGCCGGGAGCCGCCACGGCCGCCGGGCCCCGCCGGGCTGCCCGCCTCGGGGTCCGCTCCGGTCTCGTAGGCGGGGCGGTAGGTGTCCCCGTGGACGCCGTACCGCAGGGTCTCGGCGACGTGCGGCTGCGGCCGCGGGCGCGGACGCGGTGGCTCGGGGGTCTCGTACGTCCGCTGGGTGTCGTAGGTCTCGTACGGCGACGGCGGTGGGGGCTTCACGTTGCTCACGACGACACGCTCCAGAGGCGATCCGGGTCCGGGTCGGGCGACGTGAACCTAGCGGACGGCGGTCACCCTCCCAAGCAACGCGGTCACACAGTGTCGCGACACGGGGGCGCTCATCATCTTTTCGCTTCCCCCGGACGGCTGACGGGGCGTGATCCGTCAGTAATCGAACGCCCTCGCCGTGTTCGCCGCGACCGCCGTCGCCAGGGCGTCCTCGTCGATGCCGCGCACCGCGGCCATCGCCCGGACCGTGACCGGAACGAGATACGGCGCGTTGGGCCGTCCGCGGTACGGCGCGGGCGTGAGGAACGGCGCGTCGGTCTCCACGAGGACGAGTTCGAGGGGGGCGACGGCGAGGGCGTCGCGCAGCGGCTGCGCGTTCTTGAAGGTCATGTTCCCGGCGAAGGACATGAAGTAGCCGTGCTCGGCGCAGATCGCGGCCATGGCGGCGTCGCCGGAGTAGCAGTGGAAGACGGTCCGCTCGGGCGCGCCCTCCTCCCTCAGGACGCGCAGGACGTCCTCGTGGGCGTCACGGTCGTGGATGACCAGGGCCTTGCCGTGCCGCTTGGCGATCTCGATGTGCGCGCGGAACGACCGCTCCTGGGCGGCCTTGCCCTCCGGGCCGGTCCGGAAGTAGTCGAGCCCCGTCTCGCCGACGCCCTTGACCTGCGGCAGCGCGGCCAGCCGGTCGATCTCGGCGAGCGCCTCGTCGAGGGCGGCGTCACCGCCGGCGGCGCGCGCGCCCTGCCGTGACCAGCCGTCGGGGTCGCCGTGCACGATGCGCGGGGCCTCGTTGGGGTGGAGGGCGACGGTGGCGTGGACGGCGTCGTACCGGGCGGCCGTCTCGGCGGCCCACCGGGACCCCTTGATGTCGCAGCCGACCTGCACGACCGTCGTCACCCCCACGGAGGCGGCCTTCGCGAGGCCCTCCTCGACGGTGCCGGACTGCATGTCCAGATGGGTGTGCGAGTCCGCGACGGGCACCCGGAGGGGTGCGGGCAGCGGGGGCGCGGCGTTCTTGCCCTGCTTGGCGGAGGCGGTGCCGGAGTCGTTCGAAGGCATGCCCCGATCCTACGAATCGCGGGATCGGGGCATGTCCTCCAGGCGCGCCGGGGGGAGGACGGCTCGCCTTGCGCAGGCTCGCCGGGGGTCAGCTCGCCTTGCGGTGGAAGGGGTGCAGGAGGTCGGAGAGGTGCCAGTGGTGGTGTACGGCGGCCGGCTTCTCACCCGACGGGGCCCCGGTCCGCTCGGCCTCCGCCTCGTCGGACGGGGCCGCGACCGGGCGGGGCTTCGGCACGGCCCGGCGCCGCTCGGCGTCCCGCACCGAGGAGACCTGGCCGGCGCGCATGATCCGTACGACATGACCGTCGCAGTTCTGGCAGGTGGGCCGCGACAGCGGCGACGGCACGACATGACCGTCGGCCACGTACATCACGAAGTCGTGCCCCTGGGCGTCGTTGTGGTGCTCTATCTCGTACGACTGCTCCCAGCCGTGCCCGCAGCGCATGCAGGCGAACGAATACGACTCGTGAACGACAGCGGTGGCGGTGCTCCGCAGTACGGCCCGCTCTGCGATCTCGGTCATGCCAGCTCCTTTTGTCCGCTGGACCGTGAGGGCCTTGTATGCCCTCACGACCAGTGGACGCCCGGAGCGGGCCCGAATGCACCCGACCTGCCGTCTGTTGAAGCTGATTTGGCCTCCCCTTGTGGGAAGACCCCCCGTCCGAGACCCGCGCTTTGCGCGGCTTTACCGGGGCATGGGAGCGGTCCCTCAGAGTGCGGCGGAGTGGGGGCTGATCGCGCAGTTCCCCGCGCCCCTACGGCGGCCCCCCGCTACGGCAACCGCTTCGCCGCGACGACCGCGTCGAACACCTCCCTCTTCGGCACCCCGGCCTCCACCGCCACCGCGGCGATCGCCTCCTTGCGCCGCTCCCCCGCCTCCTCCCGCACCCGCACCCGCCGGACCAGCTCGGCCGCGTCCAGTTCCTCCGGCCCCTTCTCCGGCGCGCCCTCGACCACGACCGTGATCTCGCCGCGCACCCCGTCCGCCGCCCAGGCGGCCAACTCGCCGAGGGGGCCCCGCTTGATCTCCTCGTACGTCTTGGTCAGCTCGCGGCAGACCGCGGCGCGGCGCCCCGCGCCGAAGACCTCGACCATCGCGGTGAGCGTCGCGTCGAGGCGGTGGGGGGCCTCGAAGTAGACGAGGGTGCGGCGTTCGTCGGCGACCTCGCGGAGCCGGCCGAGCCGCTCGCCCGCCTTGCGCGGCAGGAAGCCCTCGAAGCAGAAGCGGTCGACGGGCAGACCGGACAGGGCCAGTGCGGTGAGCACGGCGGAGGGGCCGGGGACTGCGGTGACCCGGATGTCCTTCTCGACGGCCGCCGCGACCAGCCGGTACCCGGGGTCGGAGACCGACGGCATCCCCGCGTCCGTGACGAGAAGCACCCGCGCGCCCCCGGCCAGCGCCTCGACCAGCTCCGGGGTGCGCGCCGCCTCGTTGCCCTCGAAGTACGACACGATCCGGCCGCTCGGCTGCACACCCAGCGCCTGGGTGAGCCGGCGCAGCCGCCGGGTGTCCTCGGCGGCGACCACGTCCGCACCGCTCAGCTCCTCGGCCAGCCGGGGCGGGGCGTCCGCGATGTCGCCGATGGGAGTACCTGCCAACACAAGGATTCCTGTCACACCCCCCATCCTCCCAGCCGCTCAGGCGGGCGGACGAGGCGCGGGAGGCGACGGGCCACATCCCCGACGCACGGGACTCCCACAGCGGCGTTCCCTACGATGGCGCGGTGACCAGTACCGCGTCCTCCACGGACACCCGGCAGGACCAGGCCACCGAAGACCAGCGGCCGTCGTGGCAGCAGCGGCTGCGCCGTTTCGGCTACTCGGCGCCGCGGAGAAGCGACGTCAGCGCCCGGCTCGTGCCCCCGTACACCCGGCCCGGCCCGCGTTTCTGGGCCTCGATCGGGGTGGGCGAGCGGCTCGCCGAGCGCCTGGTGCGCTGGTCGGCGTGGGGCGGTCCGCTGCTGGTGACGCTGGTCGCGGGGCTGCTGCGGTTCTGGCACCTGGGCAGCCCCAAGGCGGTGATATTCGACGAGACGTACTACGCCAAGGACGCGTGGGCGATCGTCCACCGCGGATACGAGGTCAACTGGGCCAAGAACGCCAATGAGCTGATCCTCCAGAACAACGGGAACGTGCCGATCCCCACGGATGCGGCGTATGTGGTGCACCCGCCCGTCGGCAAGTACGTCATCGGTCTGGGCGAGCTGATGTTCGGGTTCAACCCGTTCGGCTGGCGCTTCATGACGGCGGTGCTCGGCACGCTGTCGGTGCTGATGCTGTGCCGGATCGGCCGCCGGATCTTCCGCTCGACGTTCCTGGGCTGCCTGGCGGGCGGGCTGATGGCGGTGGACGGGCTGCACTTCGTGATGAGCCGCACGGCGCTGCTCGACCAGGTGCTGATGTTCTTCGTGCTGGCGGCCTTCGGCTGTCTGGTCATCGACCGGGACAAGGCACGCGCGCGGCTGGCGGCGGCCCTGCCACGGGACGGCGACGGGGTCGTACGGCCCCACCCGCTCGTCGCGGAGACGACCCGGCTGGGCCTGCGCCCGTACCGGTTGCTGGCGGGGCTGTGCCTCGGCCTGGCCTTCGGCACCAAGTGGAACGCCCTGTACTTCCTGGTGTTCTTCGGGATCATGACGGTGCTGTGGGACTACTCGGCGCGCAAGGTCGCCGGTGCCCGTCAGCCGCTGATCGCGACGCTCCAGCGCGACCTGGGCTGGGCGTTCCTGTCGACGGTCCCGGTGGTGATCGTCACCTATCTGGTCTCGTGGACCGGCTGGATCGTCTCCCCGGACGACGGCACCGGCGGCTACTACCGCAACTGGGCGGCGACGGAGGGCAAGGGCGGCTGGTTCGCCTGGCTGCCGGACTGGCTGCGCAGCCTGTGGCATTACGAGCACGCGGTCTACGAGTTCCATGTGGGCCTGTCGTCGCCGCACACGTACCAGTCGAACCCGTGGAGCTGGATCATCGCCGGCCGGCCGGTCTCGTACTTCTACGAGTCGCCGCCGCCCGGCACGGACGGCTGTCCGACCGACACCGTCGAGAAGTGCGCCCGCGAGGTCCTCGCCATCGGCACCCCGCTGCTGTGGTGGGCCGCCGCCTTCGCGACCCTCTACGTCCTGTGGCGCTGGCTGTTCCGCCGCGACTGGCGCGCCGGCGCCATCGCCTGCGGGATCGCCGCCGGGTACCTCCCCTGGTTCCTGTACCAGGAACGGACGATCTTCTACTTCTACGCCGTCGTCTTCCTGCCCTTCATGTGCCTGGCGGTGGCGATGCTCGTCGGCGCCGTCCTCGGCCCCGCGGCGGCCACCGAACGCCGACGGGTGGCCGGCGCCGCCGCGGCGGGCGTCCTCGTCCTCCTCATCACCTGGAACTTCATCTACTTCTGGCCGCTGTACACCGGGCAGCCCATCCCGATCGACGGCTGGCGTTCACGGATGTGGCTGGATACCTGGGTCTAGTGACTGGACACCTGGGTCTAGGGACGGTGGGGGCGCGTCGGCCGGCACGCGCCGATCAGCACACGTTGGACGTCGAGTTGGCCCAGAAGACCAGGAACGACCAGGTCTGGGCGCCGATGGTGCCGTCCACGGTGATGCCGGCGCACTGCTGGAACCGCTTCGTCGCCGCACTGGTGACGGGCCCGAAGTTCCCGTCCACGGCCAGCTTGGGACCCGTCATCGAGTTGTTCAGGTAGCACTGGGCCTGCCGGACGGCGCTGCCCGACGAGCCGATCTTCAGGGTGGGCCGCTGGATGGTCTGGTTGCAGACGTCCACGGTCCCGTGCGCGACGGGCCGCTCGGGTGCCGCCGCGCGCGCCGCCGTCGTGCGCGCCGGGGAGTCAGGGCTCTGGGGTACCGCTACGGCCGCGCCTCCCGCAAGGACCAGCGAGGCGGCCAGGGTCACGCAAGTGGTCGAACGTCGCATGTCTCTCGCCTCCAAGTAACACCCCCAGTACCACCGTGCACTTCAGCCCCATGGGTCGCATCCCGGCGACCGGCCCCGGTCCGCACCGCGATTGGCGTTCGCGTATGTGGAAAGACGTCCGGGGCTAACGATTCGGGGAACACCCGTCCCGTTCGTCACCCACGCGCTTACAGTGAGGCGCGGCAAGCGATTTCTGAACATGTTCAAAGCGGTCCGGGTCAGATACCGGGACCGCTCACGGGGAACGAACGGGGAGAGGTCATGCGCAAGGGGGCCAAGGTCGCCATAGTCGGCGGCGTGCTCGTGGTGATGGTGGGGGGCGCCGGGTACGGGACGTACAACTTCTTCGACGCGCTGAACGACGGGACCGGCACGGAGAGACGGACGGGCCCGCCGAGTTCCGACGAGGTCGCGGAGACCACGGAGAAGTTCTTCGCCGCGTGGGAGAAGGGCGACGCGAAGACGGCGTCGTCGTACACCAACGACGCGGTGAGCGCGGGGAAGTTGCTCGGGGAGTACACCGGCGCCGCGCGGATCGGCGAGGTGCGGATCACGCCGGGCGAGCCGACCGGGGCGGGCGGCCGGACCGTGCCGTTCTCCGTCCGGGCGACGGTGTCGTACAAGGGGAAGACCGAGAAGCTCGGGTACAGGAGCCGGCTGACCGTGGTGCGGGGCGAGACCACCGGGCGGGCCCTCGTCGACTGGGCGCCGTCCGTCGTGCACCCGGACCTCAAGAAGGGCGACGAGCTGTACACCGGGGAGGCCGAGGCGCCGCCCATCGAGGCCGTGGACCGTGACGGCGCGGCCCTGACGAAGGAGAAGTACCCCTCCCTTGGGCCGATCCTGGACACCTTGCGCGAACGCTACGGCGACAAGGCGGGCGGCACCCCCGGGATCGAGCTGGCGATCCGGCACACCGCCACGAACGCCGCCGACACCCCCCTGCTGACCCTCGCGAAGGGCAAGGCGGGCGAGCTGAAGACGACGATCAGCGCGAAGGTGCAGGCCGCCGCCGAGAAAGCCGTCGAGAAGTACGCCGAGTCGTCCGTGGTCGCCGTCAAGACCGGCACCGGTGAGGTGCTGGCCGTCGCCAACCACCGCGACGACGCCTTCAACGCGGCGTTCGAGGGGAAGGTGCCGCCCGGCTCCACCATGAAGATCCTCACCGCCGCCACGCTCATCGACAACGGTGTGGCCACGATGAACGGCCCCGCGCCCTGCCCCGACACCGCGACCTGGAAGAGCCAGACCTTCAAGAACCTGCCGGGGATGAAGGCCGACGAGTCGTCCGGCGCGACGCTCGCCAAGGCGTTCATGCGGTCCTGCAACACGGCCTTCATCAAGCTGATCGACGAGGACCCGATGAACGACGCCTCGCTGACGAAGGAGGCGCAGGAGCGGTTCGGCCTCGGCAGGGACAACTGGAAGACGGGCATCACCTCCGCCGACGGCACGGTGCCGGAGTCCGTGGGGCCGGACCGCGCGGCCAACGCGATCGGGCAGGGCCAGGTCACGATGAACCCGCTGAACATGGCGTCGGTGACGGCCACCGCGATCACCGGCGAGTTCCGCCAGCCGTACCTGGTGTCACCCGACCTGGACGACCGCGAACTGGCCACGGCACGGGGCCTGGCCCCCGCCACCGCCGCGCAGCTCAAGCAGATGATGAAGCTCACCGCGACCTCGCCGCAGGGCACCGCCGCACGCGTCATGTCCGGACTGACCGGCGACATCGGCGCGAAGACCGGCTCCGCGGAGGTCGACGGACAGGACGTGGCGGACAGTTGGTTCACCGGCTTCCGCGACGGTGTCGCCGCGGCGGCGATGGCGGAGGCGGGGGGCCGCGGGGGTGAGGCGGCGGGGCCGATCGTGGTTGACGTACTGAGGGCGGGGGGCTGACGGGACGGCGGTCCGGGATCCCCCGTAGGGGGTACGGTTTCGTCGCGGGGTGCGGGTGAGTGGGGGGCGTTCGCGCAGTTCCCCGCGCCCCTGGCAAGCGACCGGGCTGCGCCCGTGCTTTTCAGGATGAAGGGCGGGCCGCAGGCCCGAACCCCAGGGGCGCGGGGAACTGCGCGAGAAACCACCACGCACCCGCACCCGGCGGCGAACCGCGCACCCCCGAGCTACAAGGCGCCCGCCCCCGAAGCTCTAGGGTGGGGGTCCTCGTTGTACGCAACGAGAGGCAACCGCAGCGGAAGGTCGGGAGAGTGGGTAAGAGAAGGCGTGTCGACGATCGGAAGTCGGCGAAGCCGGCACGGCCGGACTCGACGCACACGGCGTCGGCCCCCGCGCCGGCACCGGTGCGGTCGGACCCGGCGAAGTCACCGGCGAGGTCACGGCGGCCCGCCGTCCTGGCCGGCGCGGCGATCGTCGCGCTCGGCGGCGGCGCCTTCGCCGTGTACTCCGTGTTCGGCGGCGGCGCGTTCGCCGAGGACCGCTCGTCCGCCGGCGACGCCAAGCCCGTGAAGACCGGCCCTCTGTCCGCCGCCGAGGTCCGGACCGCCACGACCACATTCCTCACCGCCTGGCAGAAGGGCTCCGTCGCCGAGGCCGCCGCCGCCACGGACGACTCCGCGGCGGCGCGCACCACGCTGACCGGCTTCGCCAAGGACGCCCACATCAAGGACGTCACCCTCACCCGCGGCAAGCGCGCGGGCGACGACGTCGCCTTCTCGGTGAAGGGCACGGTGTCGTACAAGGGCACGGACAAGCCGTTGTCGTACACGTCGTCCCTGACCGTCGTGCGGGCCGAGAAGGACGGTGAACCGGTCGTCGACTGGCGACCGTCCGTCGTCCACCCGGAGCTCGGCGAGGGCGACCGGCTGGTCACCGGCGAGGCGGGGACGCCCCCGGTGAAGGCCCTGGACCGGGACGGCGGCGAGCTGACGGCGAAGAAGTACCCGTCGCTGGGCACGGTCCTGGACGGGCTGCGGGAGAAGTACGGCAAGAAGGCCGGCGGCAAGGCGGGCGTCGAACTGCGGGTGGTGCGCGCGAAGGCCGAGAAGGGCAGGAAGAAGAACGCCGACAAGACGCTGCTGGAGCTGAGCGAGGGCACGCCCGGCGAGGTGAGGACGACGCTCAGCCCGTCCCTCCAGGCCGCCGCCGAGCAGCAGGTGAACACCAGGAAGCGGGCGTCGGTGGTCGTGATGCGGCCGTCGACCGGCGAGATCCTGGCCGTCGCCAACTCGGGCCACGGCTTCAACGTGGCCTTCCAGGGCTCCCTCGCCCCCGGCTCCACCATGAAGATCGTGTCGTCCGCGCTCCTCATCGACAAGGGCCTGGCCTCGGCGAACAAGGTCCACCCGTGCCCGAAGTACTCGTCGTACGGCGGCTGGAAGTTCCAGAACGACGACAAGTTCAAGATCAACGGCGGGACGTTCAAGGCGAGCTTCGCCCGCTCCTGCAACACCGCCTTCATCTCGCAGGCGAAGAAGCTCGACGACAACTCGCTGACCCTGGAGGCCCAGCAGGTCTTCGGTCTCGGCATGAACAACTGGGCGATCGGCGTGCCGACCTTCGACGGCGCGGTGCCGGTGCAGAGCGCCGCGCCGATGGCCGCCTCCCTGATCGGGCAGGGCGGGGTGCGGATGAACCCGCTGAACATGGCGTCCGTGGTGTCGACGGCCAAGACGGGTGTCTTCAAGCAGCCCTACCTGGTCGCCCCGTCCGTCGACGGCCGCACCCTCGCGACCGCGTCCCGGCCCATGTCGCAGACCGTCCGCTCCCAGCTGCGCGAACTCCTGCAGTACACCGCCGCGGCGGGTACGGCGGCCGAGGCGATGGCGGGCCTCGGCCCCGACTTCGGCGCGAAGACCGGCTCGGCGGAGGTCGACGGCCAGAAGGAGCCCAACGGCTGGTTCACCGCGTGGAAGGGCGACCTGGCCTCCGCCGGCGTCGTCCAGGAGGGCGGCCACGGCAGCGAGTCCGCGGGCCCGATCGTGGCGGCGCTCCTCAAGGCGGGCAGCAGCTGAGCGCGGCGGTTCAGGTCCCGGACGCGTCCGCCCGCTGCGCGGAACGGTCCCGGACCGCCATCTCCGCGTACCCGTCGGAGGAGGCCGCGAGGCACCAGTCGAGCATCGACGGCCAGGGCCCGTAGCCCGAGTCGGGGTTGAGGTGGGCCTCGCCCGGCAGTACGTCGACGGGCAGGCCCAGCGGTTCGGCGTACGCGGCGGCCGCGCCCTGCGGGCAGTACGGGTCGTTGTCGGTGCCGACGACCCGGGTGGTCGCGGCGGCCGCCGCGACCCGCTCCGGCGTCAGCGGCGGCGGGGCGAACTCGGCGATCTCCGGGTTCTCCAGGGCGACCTCCGCGGACGGCGGCGCGACGAGGAGGACCCGCTCGACCGGCCCGGACAGGACGTCGTCGCGGGCCACGGCGTGCAGCCACAGCAGACAGGCGAGGCTGTGGCACACCACGGTGACCCGCCTGCCCGCCAACTCCCCCAGCAGCGCGTCCAGCTCCGCCAGCCACCGCTCCAGATCCGGATCGTCGGCCTCCGGAAGTTGCGGGTACACCACCTCGTGCCCCAGGTCGGCGAGCCGGTCGGCCAGCCAGTACTGCCAGTGCCCGACCGGCCGGTGGTTCTGCCAGCCGTGCAGCACGAGGAAGGCGCGGGGGGTGTGGGTCGATGTCGGCGGAGTCTCTGTCATACCCCGATCGTCAGGGAACCCGATCACTCTGGTCCAGTGCCGTCTCTGTGTCCGGACCGGTTTTCGGGGTGCGGGTGGGTGGGGGCCCTTCAGGAGCTCGAGGAACTGGAGGTCCGTTCCTTCCGTGCACGCACGTACGCTCCAGACGGGGTTGCCTCCAACACAATCGCGGGGCCAACCGTAGTGATCTCAAAGGTCGTCGTCATCGACGACTTCAGGTTCGCGGCTGTAGGCGAGGTCGAGAACATAGCGTTCGGTGACGGGACAGCGGTTCCAGACTTCGACGAGTTCACCTTCGGGGGATTCGTCAGTGAACTGGTCGAGGGTGGTGTCGTAATAGTCGGCTGCTGCTTGGCGCCCCTGCCACCAGGCGTGGCCCTCGTACACACCGGGGCGGGGCAGAGTCACTTCGTCGGCGGGCCCGCGGTCCAGTTGGCCGATGACAAGAGTGCCCGTCTCGGATTCGAGGCTGATGTCGGTGTGGCCCTCGGCCTCGGCGGGCGGAGTGGGTGGGCTGTCCCAGATGCGGATGGTCACCTGGACCTTCATGTCCGGTTGCAGGCTGAGGAGATACAGGTGATAGCCGTTGCCGGCCACCACCTGGGTCTCTGCGGAATCAAGGGCTGCTTCGTCGCCGACGTAGGCGTCCGCGTCATAGACCTCGATCACGCGTCGGCCGGGGATGGCGGTGATGTTGTGTTCGGCGAGAAGAGCCACGGTTGGAGGGTGCCTTTCCGCTACTTGGTGATCTTCACGTAGAAGGGGTCGTCGTCAAGGATGCGGTTGAGGGTGTACATCGCGTTGAGACGCTCTCCACCCTTTCGGTTGTCCGTACCGGTGATCAACCGGACAGAGAAACGGTTGTCGCCCTTGGTGGACCCTTCCTTCGTGGAGGCGAAGGGGTACTCGTCACACTCCAGGCCGGTGCCGGTGTAGTTGCCCCAGACCTTCTTGCACTCGCTGATGGACTTTTCACGATTGTCGTCGACGGTCTTTTCGTTGACGACTCGGTGCAGGGGTTCCTTCGCTCCCGGGACGCTCTTGCCGACCCAGGAGGGGAAGGTGCGCTCGGGGCGGTTCAGAGCGTCGTAGATGTGCAGTGCGCTTTCGTTGACTGCCGGGTCCTTCTGGCTCATCACGAGTTCCACACGGGCTTTGGTGAAGACGGTGCCTTTGTGCTTGCCCGCGACAGGGCCGGCATAGTCGTAGCGGATGCTCGACTTGTAGACGCTGCCACCGTCGGTGTAAGGGGCGGCGTTGGGGGAGCTGGCGCTCAGGTCCATCGCGACGGTCGAAGAGACGCGTTGCTGGTTGCCGTCCTTGAACAAGGCGCCCTTGTCCGGGGATGTGTAGGTGAGGGTCCATTGGGGCTTGCTGTCCCACACGCCGAGCAATTCGTCGCGGGCCTCGGTCTGCGGCGCGTTCACCCTGGGGTCCGCATCGCTGTTGGATGCGTTGATGCTGTGGCGGAAGTGCTGGCCGAGCCTCCACTTCTTGGCATCTTCGGTGGGTATGGGATTGACCCATATGTTCTCGATGCTGGCTACGTAGTCGACGCGTCGGCTGCCGTCGTAGGCGAAGCCGAGGACCCACTGGTCGAACTGGAGGCGGCCGAGTGTGGTCGTACCCCTGACATCACGCAGGACGAGGTCGAAGGGGCGCTTCTGGCAGCTTTCGAAGCGGGACTTGATCCAGCCGGTGGCAGTCTTGGCTTTGGCTGCTTGCTCGGCGCACTCCAGGCGCAGGTCCCGTTCGTCACCGGGAGCCCGGTCGGCGGCCGTCCGCGGCGATGCCGACTTCGATCCGTGGGAACGCGCGTATTCCGCATACGGAATCAGCTGGTCGAAGCTGCGCAGCTCATCGGAGGGAAGCGAGGCGGCGTCGACGAACACGGTGCTCTCGGAAGCCGGATCGTCAGCGGCCGGGTCAGCGTGAGTGGCGGTTGTGGTGGCCGCGGTGAGTAGTGTCAGCGCCGCCGCGATAGCGGTGGAACGGGCGAGACGTACGAGTGCGGTGCCTGTGTTCACTGGCGGACTCCTTCTTGGCGTGAGGAAGGCGGGGCATCTGCGGCATGCGCTGATCAGAGGGCATCGCAGAGGTCGCCCCAGCACGCCTCCAGCAGTGCGCCGGTGTGTGCGGAGTAGAGGGCGGTGAACCCGTCGAAGCGGCGGTCGGTGTGCTGCAGGCCGGAGGTGGAGCTGGCGGAGGACACCGTCCAGGTGGCTTCGGCGTTGCCGTCGGCTGCGTTCGGGTGAGCCCTCAGCGCAGCGGACGAGGCGGGTGGCTCGACGGCGAGGGCGTCGCTGGGGACGTCGAAGGAGGCTGCGGCCCGCGCCCGTATGTCGGCGGCCGACACGTCAGCACCTGTTTCGGCGTCCCCGGATGGCTCACCCGCCGGCAGAGCGGCGGCGTTGCAGACCCGTACCGTGACCACGCAATCCGACAGGCCGGGCACGGTTGCCAAACAGGTGTCGGGGTCGTTCTCCAGGCAGGCTTGAAGAGCCTGCTGGTCCACGCCGTTGAATGTGGCGGGCAGGCCGGCCGCGCCGACGCCCGGGCCATGAGTCGAGGCAGCGGGTGCGGTGGCTGGTGAGGCCACGGCGGCGGCCTGCCGCCGTGGCTTGCTCGCGGTCCACTGGACGAACTTGCTGCTGTCGGTCAGCTTGGTGGTGAAGCAGTTCGGCGGCTTGTGGCTCGTGCCGCACGCGGGGAGCGTCACGGACTTGGCCACATTGCCTGTCGCCACCTGCTGCCACACTTTGTTCCCGGTCATGAACTGCATGCGATTCGCGATCGAGGGGACGTTGATGTATTTCGGCCCCGTCACCTCAAGGCCGACGTCGATGCGGTTGGTGCTCCCGCCGACAACCTTGAGCTGTTTGGTGGTGGAGCCGACCTTGTTGAAGTCGTAGAGCACGTCCCACTGATTGCCGGAGTCCTGACGCACGGTCATATAGGTGTGGTTGCGCTTGTCCGGCTTGGTCGGATTGACCCCGGCCTTGATGGCCGTCGTGCGACCGCCACTGGTGGACAGCTCCGACCAGCGTGGCCCGTAGGTGTGGGTGGTCTTCCCCGTCTTCTCCGCGTACAGGCCGATCTCGATGTTGGGGGCCAGCGGACTGCTCGACGTGTTCGGGCTGACACGCAGATAGGTGGCCGCCTGTACGGTCGCCGACGCAGTGTCGACCTGATCGAAGGTGATCGGCATGTTGCGCCAAGTGGCGAAGCCTCCGATCATCGGCTCACCCGGCTCGCTGCACGTCATCGCCCAGAACGTGATGCGGGCGCTGTAGAGGAGGCTGCATGCCTCGTTGGGTGCAGCTGCGCTTGCCGGCGGGGCGGCGCCGAGAACGGTGAATGCAGTGAGAGCGGCGGCTCCGGCGCACGCCGAGAACAACAATCTTGCACGCGAAAGCGACAAGGTTCCCCCGTGAAACGATCAAGGATGGTCAGGAAGAACCTATAGTTGTACCGCCGTCAACATCACTGCTTATAGGGCAAGTTGGCTGAATCGCTCCACGTGACCAGTCCACGCGCTTCGCCGACGGCATGACTGGCGTGTCGGTATCTGCTGGTGGCCGGAGGAAGCTCGGTCTCCCTCGCCGCCGACGGTCAAGTCGGAGCGGTGGGTGGTGAGCAGGGCTGGGCTCCCAGCCCGACACAGCGTCGCGCTAGCCTGCCGACCATGCCCACCGACGCACAGGACGGGACCCCATGACGCCGCTGGTGACCGCGGCGGTGCTGCTCGCCGCGGTCACCCACGCCAGTTGGAACGCGATAGCCCACAACATCACGGACAAGCTCGTCGGCTTCACCCTGATATCCGGCGGCGGCACACTCATCGGCTTCGCGGCCGTACCGTTCGTCCCCCTGCCGGAGCCCGCCGCCTGGCCCTACCTCATCGCCTCGACGATCCTCCACCTCTTCTACTACGTGCTGCTGATGACGTCCTTCCGGCTGGGCGACTTCGGCCAGGCGTACCCCATCGCCCGCGGCTCCGCGCCCCTCGTCGTCACCGTTCTCGCCGCCGTCTTCGCCCACGAGGTGCCGGACGGCTGGGCCGCGGCCGGCATCCTGCTCAGCTGCGCCGGACTGACCGGGGTCGCCCTGTGGGGCCTGCGCGGGGCCCGGCCCCACTGGGCCGCGATCGGCGCGGCGCTCGCCACGGGCCTGTCGATCGCGGCGTACACGGTCGTCGACGGCCTCGGCGTACGCGCCGCCGGGTCCCCCATGAGCTACATCGCCTGGCTGATGGCGCTGGAAGGACTGGCCGTCCCCGCGTACGCGGTGTACCGCTGGCGCGGCGAGACGGTGGCTCTGCTGCGCCCGGTCGCCGCCGTGGGCCTGCTGGGCGCCGCGCTGTCCGTGGTGGCGTACGGCCTGGTCCTGTGGGCCCAGACGAAGGCGGAGCTGGCGCCGATCGCGGCGCTGCGGGAGTCGTCGATCATCGTGGGGGCGGCGATCGGTGCGGTGTTCTTCAAGGAGCGGTTCGGCGCTCCGCGCGTCGTGGCGGCCGGGTTGCTGGTGGTCGGCATCGGGTTGATGCTGCGGGCCGGGTAGGGGCCTGACGGGGCGGGCGGGGGGCGCGGGGCCGAGGGTCGGCCAGGTCGTGCGTCGGCGGGCCCGGAGGAGCACTCTGGAAAGAGCGGTTTCCGGAGGTGATCGTCATGATGCACACCGCTGTGGGATGGCACATCGAGCTGGAGTTCCAGGAGGACGAACAGAAGACGCGGGCGGCGGCGCTCGTACGGCTGCCCGACGGCAAGGAGGTCCGGGCCAACGGGTACGCGAGCCGCCACCACACCGACTCCAATCAGCCACGGGTCGGCGAGGAGATAGCGGGCGCGCGGGCCCTCAACGAGCTGGCCATGAAACTGCTCACCAAGGCGCACGACGAGATAGACGAGGCGTCGGGCAGGACGTCCCACCCGATAGCCCTCTGAGCTGTGACAAGTCCTGGTGACCGGGCGGCTGCCCGCGGCCCCGCGCGGCCGGGGGCAGCCGTCCGCCGTGCCGGTGGTGCCGCCGGGCGGTCCGGCCGTGGACGGGGTGCCAAGCGACTGTGGACTGGGTGCGAACGACAGCGCGGGAAATGTCGCGCATGCTGGGATCGCCGCTCACGGAGGGCGGCCGTCCGGTTCATCGGAGCGCGCCAGGGCATTCTGCGGGGGAGTTCTGGGGCGTCTTCGGTGTCCGGGCGGCCGCGTCTTCGCTCCGCTGGGGTGGCCGGGGCGCCTGACAGCTCGGGGGTGCGCTCTCGTTGGCGGCCGCGGGTGGGTGGGGCTTGTTCGCGCAGTTCCCCGCGCCCCGGGGCAGGGCTTCGCGCGCCCTATTGCGACAGCGCGGACCTCAGCGCCTTCACCAAGGCCTGGGCCCTCGGGTCCGCTGTGACCGTCTTGCGGTAGCCGTTGGTGACGTAGGCGAACCCCGTGGCCGTGTCCGGGTCGGCGAAGCCGAGCGGGCCGCCTCGGCCGGGGTGGCCGAAAGAGCCGGGGCCGAGGAGCGGTGACGCGGTGCCGTGCAGCATGTAGCCGAGGCCGAAGCGGGTGTTGATGACCAGGGTGCGGTCGGGGCCGGCCGACTCCTCCGCGCGGGCCGCCTCCCTCGTGGCCGGGGCGAGCAGTCGTACGCCGTCGACCTCGCCGATCAGCGCGGCGTAGAAGCGGGCGAGGGCGTCCGCCGTGGCGATGCCGTTGGTGGCGGGCAGCGCCGTCGCGCGGTACGCGGGGTCGTTCTGGTCGGGGAACGGGGTGATCGCGGCGAAGGCGCGCCGGGTGAGGGAGTCGGGGTCGTCGTAGGCGGCGGTGACCGACCGCTTCGCGCGCACGCGCAGTCCCCCGGTGGGTTCGGGTGGCGACGGCAGCCGCCCGGCGCGGCCCACCCGGCCCTCGGCGGCCACCGAGTCGGGCAGACCGAGCCAGAGGTCGAGGCCGAGGGGCGCCGCGATCTCCGACGCGATCCACTCACCGGCACCCCGGCCCGTCACGCGCCGCACCAGCTCGTCGAGGAGCCAGCCGTACGTCAGGGGGTGGTAGCCGTGCGCGGTGCCGGGCTCCCAGGCGGGCGTCTGGGCGGCGACGGCCTCGGGGCCGCGGCGGGGGTCCAGCGCCTCGGCGGGGGTGAGGGGGCGGTCGAGGACGGGCAGACCCGCCCGGTGGTTGAGGACGTGCCGCACGAGGACGCCGTCCTTGCCGTGCGCCTTGAACTCGGGCCAGTAGCGGCCCACCGGGGCGTCCAGGTCCAGCTCGCCGCGCTCGGCCAGCATCAGCAGCGCGGCGGCGGCGACGCCCTTGGTGGCGGAGCGCAGGATCTGGGCGGTGCCCTGCTGCCAAGGCTCGTCGCCGTCCACGTCCCGGGTGCCGGCCCGCAGGTCGACGACCTTGCGGCCCTGCTGGTAGACGACGACCGCCGCGCCCTTCTCGCCGAACGCCTCGAAGTTGCGGAGGAACGCCTCCCGCACCGGCTCGAAGCCCTCGGCGACCGTGCCGTTCACATCCACGCCGGCGCTCCGTTCCGTTCACTCGCCACGACGACGGCTGCAACGTACACGCACGGCCGGGGATTCCTCCGGCCGGGGCTCGGGGTGCCCGTGCAGGACTCCCCATGCCCCGTGCACCCGTGGGGTCCTCAGCCCAGCACGATCGTCACGTCGATGTTGCCGCGGGTGGCGTTGGAGTAGGGGCAGACCTGGTGGGCCGCGTCCACGAGCTTGGCCGCGATGTCCTGGTCGAGGACGGGCAGGGAGACGCTGAGGGCGACGGCGAGGCCGTAGCCGCGCTGCTTGTTGGGGCCGATGCCCACCTTCGCGGCGACCGTGGAGCCGGTGAGGTCGTAGCCCTCGCGGCGGCCGACGAGGACCAGCGCGTTGTGGAAGCAGGAGCTGTAGCCGGCCGCGAACAGCTGCTCGGGGTTGGTGCCGTTGCCGTCGCCGCCCAGCTCGGGGGGCATGGCGACCCTCAGGTCGATGTGGCCGTCCTGGCTGGTGATGTAGCCGTCCCGGCCGCCGTGCGCGGTGGCCTCGGCCACATACATGATCTTCGCCGGACGGGTGTCCGGACGGGCCTGAGCAGGACTGTCGGAGCGGGTCTCGACAGCGGCGCCGTCGGTCATGAATGTGCCTCCCCCAGGAAAAGCGCGCACAAGTACATCGTGCACAAGGTACCGGCTGGTAGGTGACAGCGGTTACCAGGGGGTAGTAACCAGCGGTAACAACGGGCGGTCCCGGAGGCGGGGCGCGGTGAGCGGTACTGCGGGGCCGCGTCCGTCCCCGTCAGGTGGCCGTCTTCCGTGCCGACCGCTCCGCCCGTGCCGCCAGCTCCCAGAGTTCCGCCCGCAGGCGGGCCACGTCGCCGCCCCGCAGGCCCGTGGCGGCGGCCAGGGTCTCGGGGACGGCCTCCGCCCGGTCGCGGAGCTGCTCGCCGCGCCCCGTGAGCGTGATCCGGACCGAGCGCTCGTCGCGGGCGGAGCGGCGCCGGCTCAGCAGGCCCGCCGCCTCCAGCCGCTTCAGCAGCGGCGAGACCGTGCCGTAGTCCAGTCGCAGGGCGCCGGCCAGCTCCTTGACCGTGGTCTCACGCCGCTCCCACAGGCAGAGCATGACCAGGTACTGCGGGTAGGTCAGGCCGAGTTCGTCGAGCAGCGGGCGGTACGCGGCCGTGACCGCGCGCTGGGCCGCGTACAGCGCGAAGCACAGCTGCTCGTCGAGGAGCAGCGACCCGGGCCACGCGGCGTCCTCTTGGTTCGTCACGCGCCCCATTGTCCTCAGCTCCCCGCGGCGACCGACCTCGGGTCGAAGCCGAACGGCAGCTCCAGGCGGTGGGCCCGCATCAGGTCGTCGTCCGCGAGGAGTTCACCGGTGGGCCCGTCGGCGGCTATGACGCCCTCGCTGAGCACCAGCGAACGCGGGCACAGCTCCAGGGCGTACGGCAGGTCGTGGGTCACCATGAGGACGGTGACGTCCAAGGAGCGCAGGATGTCGGCGAGTTCGCGGCGCGAGGCGGGGTCGAGGTTGGACGACGGCTCGTCGAGGACGAGGATCTCCGGCTCCATGGCGAGCACGGTGGCGACGGCGACCCGGCGGCGCTGCCCGAAAGAGAGGTGGTGCGGGGGCCGGTCCTTGAACTCGGCCATGCCGACCCGGGCGAGCGCGCGGTCGACGCGGGCCTCCAGTTCGGGGCCCTTCATCCCGGCGGCGGCCGGGCCGAACGCGACGTCCTCCCGCACGGTCGGCATGAACAGCTGGTCGTCGGGGTCCTGGAAGACGATGCCGACCTTCCGCCGGATCTCCGCCATGTGCTGCTTGCCGACCGGCAGTCCGGCGACGGCGACCGTGCCGGCGCCCCCGGTGAGGATGCCGTTGAGGTGCAGGACGAGGGTGGTCTTGCCGGCGCCGTTCGGCCCGAGCAGCGCGACCCGTTCGCCCCGGCCGATGGTGAAGTCGACCCCGAAGAGGGCCTGGTGGCCGTCGGGATAGGCGAAGGCGAGCCCGGCGACTTCGAGGGACGGGGGTGCGGGTTCCTTGGACACGGTCACAGGGTCCATCCCAGCAGACAGACGACGAGCGCGGCGAACGGGAGGGCGAAGGCGTACGACCACTGCGCCCGCGAGGCGGTCACCTCGTCGATCACGGGCATGGTGCCGGCGTACCCCCGGCTGATCATGGCGAGGTGGACGCGTTCCCCGCGTTCGTAGGAGCGGATGAACAGCGCCCCGGCGGACTTGGCGAGCACGCCCCAGTGCCGGACGCCGCTCGCCTCGAAGCCGCGTGACTCGCGGGCGATCCGCATCCGGCGCATCTCGTCGGTGATGACGTCGCCGTAGCGGATCATGAAGGACGCGATCTGGACGAGCAGCGGCGGCAGCTTGAGGCGTTGCAGCCCGAGGAGGAGTTCGCGCAGCTCGGTGGTGGCGGCGAGGAGGACGGACGCGGCGACACCGAGGGTGCCCTTGGCGAGGACGTTCCAGGCGCCCCACAGTCCGCCGACGCTCAGCGACATGCCGAGCACCTCGACCCGTTCGCCCTGCGCCACGAACGGCATGAGCAAAGCGAAGGCGACGAACGGCACCTCGATCAGCAGCCGCCGCAGCAGGAACCCGGCGGGCACCCGGGCGACGCCCGCGGCCGTGGCGAGGAGCACGGCGTACAGCGCGAACGCCCACATCGCCTCGCGCGGGGTCGACACGACGACGACCACGAAGGCGAAGACGGCCGCGAGTTTGGTGTGCGGCGGCAGGGCGTGCACCGGCGAGTGCGCGTGCCGGTAGAGCCTGTGGGCGTGGCCGGCGCCCATGTCAGACGCTCTCGGGCACGGAGGACGGGGAGGTCGCCTCGGCCTCGCCGGCCCGGCGCCTGCGCACGGCCCAGAAGATCCCGGTGCCGGCGACGACGGTGACACCGACACCGATCACTCCCGCGAGACCGCCGGAGAGCCGGGCGTCGGTGAGGCCCTTCACGCCGTAGTCGGCGAGCGGGGAGTCGGCGGCGGCGTGGTCCTCGACCTTGGCGTCGATGCCCTTGTCGGCGGCGACCTTCTCCAGCCCGTCCGGGTTCGCGGAGGCGTAGAAGCTGACGACACCGGCGAGGAGCAGGGAGGTGCCGAGCCCGGCGAGGATGAGCTTGCGGGGCGACCGGGCGGCCACCGGCACGGGCGTGGGACCGGCGGCGGGGGCGGCGTCGACGAGCTCGCCGTTCACCCGGAGCTTCAGCGGGGCGCTCAGCCCGCGGGCGCCGTGCACGAGGTCCGGGCGTACGGCGATGACGGCGCCGACGGTGGCGGCGGTGATCGCTGCCTCGCCGATGCCGATGAGGGTGTGCACGCCGACCATGGCGGTGAGGACGGAGCCGAGCGGCACGTCCGTGGTGCCGCCGATCGCGTAGACGAAGGTGAACGCGGCGGCCGCGGCGGGCACCGAGACGAGCGCGGCGACGAAGGCGGAGACGGTCACGGAGCGTCGCTTCCTCGGCAGGACCTTGACCAGCCCGCGGAAGACGGCGTAGGCCACGACGGTGGTGACGACGGCCATGATGGTGATGTTCACGCCGAGCGCGGTGAGGCCGCCGTCGGCGAAGAGGATGCCCTGCATGAGGAGCACCACGGACACGCACAGCACCCCGGTGAAGGGGCCCACGAGTATCGCGGCGAGCGCACCGCCGAGCAGATGGCCGCTGGTGCCGGCCGCGACCGGGAAGTTCAGCATCTGCACGGCGAAGATGAACGCGGCGACCAGTCCGGCGAGCGGCGCCGTCCGCTCGTCCAGCTCCCTGCGCGCGCCGCGCAGGGAGACGGCGACGGCACCTGCGGCGACGACACCGGCGACCGCCGAGACGGGGGCGTTGATGAATCCGTCGGGGACATGCATGCGAGGGCTCGCTCTCCGGATCGCCCGGTGGCGATCGCATCCGGCTGCGCGTGGCTGGAACCTTACGATGATAGGGCCTTATTGCGAGGGTCTTGCAAGAGCGCCTTCACTTCGAATAGCGAACAGATCGCTGCCCGACGCGCCGGCCCCGACCGCTGTGGACGGCGACGCGGTCGACGCCGAGGACGTCGTGGACGAGCAAGTCGCCCGTGACGCACGCGACTTCGGGGTGTACGCCCGCACCGGCGGCTGGGCGTTCGCCCTGAAGGTGGCGCGGAGCGTGCGGCCCGGCGGCGAACTGGGCCGGCCCGGCACCCTCCTCCGCGGGCGGATTGCGGAAAATATGCGACATTGGAGGGGCACGGAGAGCGGATCAACAGCTTCTGCTTGGGTCACTCAGCGTGAGGAGCCGCCCGATGCCTGTCACCGTCGAGCAGTACGCTCGGGCTCATGTCGTCACGGACTCCCCCGAGGACCGGGACACGGTCCCCGTGATCCTCCGCTACGACCCGGACGGCGGCCCCACCGCCGTCCACGTGGGGCTGCCCGGCCCCCACGAGTGGACCTTCCCCCGCGACCTCCTCGAACGCGGCCTGCGCACCCCCGCGACCGCCGGCCCGGTCAGCATCTGGCCCTGCGGGCGGGTCCAGGCCGTCATGGAGTTCCACTCCGCCCACGGGGTCGCGGTGATGCAGTTCGACACGAAGGCCCTGATCCGCTTCCTCCGCCGCACGTACACGGCGACGCCGGTCGCGCACTGAACACCGGCGGTCGCGCGCTGAACGCCCGTGATCGCGCGCTGAAGCCCGGCAAGACCGGCGATCGCGTACTGAACGCCGGCGTTCCGGTCGAGCAGAATGACCGGATGGCCGATGAGATGCACAAGGGCGGGCTCGCGGCGCCCAGTTCACTGCGCGGGCTGTGGGCGGTACGGCACGGGCAGAGCACGGCGAACGTCGCCTTCGCCGAGGCCGAGCGCACCGGCTCCACGGAACTGCCGGTCCCCGGACGGGACACGGACGTCCCCCTGTCTCCGCTGGGACGAGAGCAGGCCCGGTCGCTGGGCGGCTGGCTCGCCGGGCTGGACGAGGGGACGGGGCCGGACCTCGTGGTCTGTTCGCCCTACGCCCGGGCCCGGGAGACCTGGCAGGTCATGGCCGCGCACCCACGGGTGACCCCGCCCGAGCTGCTCGTCGACGAGCGGCTCAGGGACCGGGAGATGGGCGTCTTCGAACTGCACCCACCGGGCGCGCTGCGAGCCCGCGCCCCTGAGGAGGCCGCACGGCGGGCCCTGCTCGGCGAGTGGGCGTACCGGCCGCCGGGCGGCGAGGCGATGGCCGATGTCGCGCTGCGCGTACGGGACTTCGTGACGGAGCTGGACCGGGCCGCGCCCGGACGGCGGGTGCTGCTCGTGGCGCACGACGCGATCGTCATCACCCTCCGCTTCGTCCTGGCCGGCCTGGGCGCACCCTCCCCCGACACCCTGCCGCCGGTCCCCAACGCCTCGGTCTCGTGCTGGAACGGCACAGGCGGACGGCTGAAGCTGGTGCGGTGGGGCGACACCGCACACCTCGCCTGAACCACCGCCCCCTCGGCGCACGTCTCTGACCGCGACCGCCCCTACGGCGCCGACCACGACCCGACCCGTACGCATACCCGTACCTACGACGACTCGATGACGACGGAGGGACACCCCCATGACGGAGCAGCCCGATTCCGAGCCCGTGCTCTCGCGGGTGGAGCCGCTCGGCGGCGGCCTGTACGCGGATGAGCCCTACGAGGCGGCCCTCGGTGACCTGCGCAGGACCGTCGGCGAGGTCTCGGCCGCCCTGCGCGACGCCGCCGGAGCCACCCGCGAGCACCTGCTCGCACGCCAGCGGGAGCTGAACCGACTCCAGTTGGGCCTGCGCCCCGACGACACGGACGCCCTGGCCGACGCGCACGCCCTGTGCCACCGGGTCCGTACGGAACTGGCCCGACTGCCGGGCGGCGACGCGTGAGCCGGTCGCCGAACGACCCCGCGACGTCGACGGGGACGCCGACGGGGACGCCGAAGGGGCCGACCCTCGAAGGGCGGCTGCCCCTCGCCGAGAACCAGCGGATCTTCCGCGAGCAGATCGCCCCCGTCTTCCTCGACGGCTGCGCACCGCAGCGGGCCCCGGTCGCCGTCATCGTGGCCGGGCAGACCGGCGCCGGGAAGACCGCCGTGACCCGTATGGTCAAGGACGCGCTGGACCGGGGCGGTCCCTCGGCCTGGATCAACATGGACTTCTACAACCCGCACCACCCGGAGTACGCCCGCTGGCAGGCCGAGCGCCCCCAGGAGGCGGACGCGCTGGTCCGCCCGGACGGCGACCGCTGGTGGGAGCAGGCCCAGGACCTCGCCCTCTCCCGCGGCTACAACATCCTGCTCGAATCCGCGATGGTCACCCCCGCCGAGTACGAGGACATCTGCCGCCGCATCCGCTCGGCGCGGCTCCCCGAGGGGGTCGCCCGGTACCGCATCGAGACCGCGTTCGTGGCCGTGCCCGGCCCCGTCAGCCGGCTCGGCGTCATGACCCGCTACCTCGACGAGCTCCAGCGGCACGGCCACGGCCGCCTGGTCGACCCCGACATCCACGACGCGGCACTGCGTGGGGTCGTACGGGGTGCCGCCGCCCTGGAACGGGAGGGCCTGGGCGACTTCGCCTCGGTGTTGCGCCGGGGCGGGGAGACCGTGCACATGCAGCACATCGCCCCCGGTGGCCTCTCCTCGGACGCGGGGACGAGCGGGGCGGGGGCGTCGCTGGTGGCGGCCGTCGAGCGGGAGCACGCGCGCGTGCAGACGACCGCCGAGGCGGCGCAGTTCGTGGCGCGGCACGCGGCGGCGGTCGTGACGGCCCCCGACTACGCCCTGCCGGAACTGGACCGCATCGCCCGTTCCGCCGCGCCGATCCTGCCGGCGCCCGAGGCCCCCTGGCGCGCCGTGGCCGATCGCGCGGCCGCGCTGCGCACGGCGGAGCCGCCGCACCGGCCGGAGCCCACGCTCCTGGCCCGTGGCGATCACGAGGTCATCGACCTCCTCGCCCACAATCTGGCCGAGCGGCACACCGCCGTCTCCCGGGGCGACACCAACCCGGCGACCGTCGCGCGCCATGAGCACACCACCGACCGCCTGCTCGGCGAACTGTCCCGCCGCTCCGCCCTGTCCCCGGAGGCCCGCGGCACCGAGGAAACCCACCGCCGGGCCCTGCGAGCGGACCCCACGCTTCGGCCGACCCCGCCACCTGCCCGACGGGGCGCGGGACCGGGAGCGGGAACGGGGGTCGGTGCGGTCGCGGGGGCCGCGGCGGGCTCAGCCGCCACGGTCGGGACCGGAACCGTGGCCGGGAGCAACCCCACCGCGGCCGCCGCGGCGGCGCGCAGCCGGTCGGTGGTCGCTCCCCAGCCACCGACGAGCGGTGCGCGTACGCCCGCCGCCCTGCCCCGCGCCCTCCCGGCCGCCCGCCCCGCCGAACCGCCACCCGGACGCGGCCGCTGACCGGCGGCCCGCGCGGCCCGCCCGTCTCGCTCGGCGGCGTCAGGCCGGCGGAACCGTCACGCCCCGACCTCCCCGTCCACGCCCTCCCTCAGGAGGTCCGCGTGGCCGTTGTGGCGGCCGTACTCCAGGAGGACGTGGACCATGACCATCCGCAGGGAGACCTCCTCGTCCCAGCGCGGCTGGCGGCCGGTCAGGTCGAGGGAGGGGGCCGCGCGCTCGATACGGCGGGAGTGCTCCACCTCCGCCTCCCACGCGGCGAACGCCTCCGCCCGTGTCGAGGCGCTGTCGTCGTACGCGGCCTGGAAGTCGATCTCGTCCGACCAGACCATGGGCGCGGCGTTGTCCTCGAACACCCGGCGGAACCAGGCGCGTTCCACCTCGGCCATGTGGCGGACCAGCGCGAGCAGCGACAGCGTGGACGGCGGCATCGACCGCTGTCGCAGCTCCGCGTCGGTGAGGCCCTCGCACTTCATGGCGAGGGTCGCGCGGTGGTAGTCGAGGAAGGCCCGCAGCGTCTCCCGTTCGGATCCGGCGTGGGGCGGCCCCACCCGCTTGTCCTCGGCCATCGGCGATCCTCCTCGTCCTCGGGTTCCCCGAAGCCGTCCGGAGCCGTGCCGTCCGGCGTCGGGTGTGCTCAGAGAATCTTGTCGAAGAAGGTGCGGATGTCGGCGGCCAGGGTCTCCGGCTCGTCCATCCCCACGAAGTGGTGGCCCGGATTGGACTCGGGCCAGTGCACGATCCGGTTGTCGCGCTCGGCGAGGCGGCGGACGGCCGGCGGCCCGCAGTACACGCCGGTCGGCACCCGCCGCTGACCCTCCGGCCAGGTGAACTCGTCCCGCTCGTACATGAACCAGGACGACGTGCCGGACGTCCCGGTCAGCCAGTAGAGCGTGACGTTGGTGAGGAACAGATCGCGGTCCAGGCCCTGGACTCCGAAGTCCCGGAACTTCTGCATCATCCACGCGAGCTGGGCGACCGGGGAGTCGTGCCAGCCGTACGCGAAGGTCTGCGGGGTGTGGCGGAGCAGGGTGTGGTGGTCGACCCCGCCCTGCGACCACTGCTGGATCATGTCGTACAACGCCCGCTCGTCCGGCGTCAGTTCGGGCAGGTCCTTCTCGGTCGGGAAGCCGAACCCGCCGTTGATGTGGACGCCGATGACGTGCGCGGGGGCGACGCGGGCCACCGCGGGCGCCAGGTACGCGCCCAGGTCGCCGCCCTGGGTGCCGTAGCGGTCGTAGCCGAGGCGGCTCATCAGCTCGGCCCACATGCGGGCCACCCGGTCGACGCCGAAGCCGGTCTCGCGCGGGCCCTCGGAGAAGGCGAACCCGGGGACGGACGGGGCGACCACATGGAACCCGCGCTCGGTCAACGGGCCGATCAGCCGCGTGAATTCGACGACCGAGTTGGGCCAGCCGTGGGAGAGGAGCAGCGGCACGGCGTCCGGCCGGGGCGAGCGGACGTGCAGGAAGTGGACGTCGAGGCCGTCGATCGTGGTGAGGTGCTGGGGGAACGTGTTGAGCCGGCGTTCGTGGATCCGCCAGTCGTACGTCGTGCGCCAGTACTCGGCCAGGTCCCTGACCTCCGCCACGGGGACTCCCCGGTCGGTCCCCTCGCCCGGCAGCTGTCGCGGCCAGCGCGTGCGCGCCAACCGGTCGTTCAGGTCGTCCAGTTCGGCCTGCGGGATGTCGATGCGGAAGGGGCGGACCCGCGTGTCCATGATCGCTCCGGTTGCTCGGCGTGGACTGATACGGCCACGTTAGGAGCCATATAGGCCAGGTCTTGTCCTGTATGGCTCGGCGCGTCTACCTCGCCCTGCCTCCCGGCACACCGCAGCCGGTGAGGGCTCCCCGTCCCCACGAGGCCCTCACCGGCCGTTCTGCGTGGAAGCAGGCGCGTCAGGCGCGTACGAGTTCCTCGCCCCGCTCCGTGCTCTCGGCGGCGTCGCCGTGCGTGCGCAGGCCCTCGCCCTCGACGTCGACGTCGGGCAGCGCCCGGTCCAGCCACTTCGGCAGCCACCAGGCCTTGTCGCCGAGCAGGGCGAGGACGGCCGGGACGATGGCCATCCGGACCACGAAGGCGTCGAAGAGGACCGCGACGGCGAGACCGAAGCCGATCATCTTGATCATCGACTCGCTGGAGCCGATGAAGCCCGCGAAGACCGCCATCATGATGACCGCCGCGGCCGTCACCACCCGCGCCCCGTGCCGGAAGCCGGTGACCACGGCCTGTCCGGGACGCTCGCCGTGGACGTACGCCTCGCGCATCCGGGTCACCAGGAAGACCTCGTAGTCCATGGCGAGACCGAAGACGACGCCCACCATGAAGACCGGCATCATCGACATGACCGGGCCGGTCTCCTCGACGCCCACCACGTCCGCCAGCCAGCCCCACTGGAAGACCGCGACCACCGCGCCGAGCGCCGCCATCACGCTGAGCAGGAAGCCGAGGGCCGCCTTCAGCGGGACGAGGACGGAACGGAAGACCACGATCAGCAGCAGGAAGGCGAGGCCGACCACCAGGACCAGATACGGCACGAGCGCGTCGTCGAGCTTCTGGGAGACGTCGATGTTCATCGCCGTCGCGCCCGTGACGAGGACGTTCGCGGCGGAGTCGGCCTTGATCGCCGGCCCGGCGCCGCGGATCTCGTGGACCACGTCCTCGGTCGCCACGGACGACGGCTTGGAGTCCGTGACCACGGTGATCATCGCCGTGTCACCGGCCTTGTTGTACGTCGCCGGGGTGACCGTGACGACGCCCTTCATGTCCTCGACCTCGTCGGACACCTGCTTGACGGCGGCCTTCGGGTCGCTGGAGGACTTCGCGTCGACCACGACCATCAGCGGGCCGTTGGAGCCGGGGCCGAAGCCCTCGGAGAGGAGGTCGTAGGCGCGGCGCTGGGTGGTGGACGTCGGCTGGGAGCCGTCGTCGGGCAGGCCGAGTTCGAGGGAGCTCGCCGGGATCGCGGCGGCGCCGAGGCCGATCACGGCCACGAGCAGCACCATCACCGGCCTGCGGACCACGAAACGGGCCCACCGCGTCCCCATGTTGGGCTTCTCCGCTGCCCCGCCCCCGCCGGACAGGACCTTCGCCGAGGCGCGACCGCCGCCCATCCAGCGGGCCTTGTGCCCCGCCGGGCGGACCTTGGCGCCCGCGTAGCCGAGGAGCGCCGGGACCATGGTGAGGGCGATGAGGACGGCGACGGCGACCGTGCCCGCCGCCGCGACGCCCATCTTGGTGAGCATCGGGATGTTGACGACCGCGAGGCCGACGAGGGCGATGACGACGGTCAGTCCGGCGAAGACCACGGCGGAGCCGGCCGTGCCGGTGGCCCGGCCCGCGGCCTCCTCGCGGTCGCGGCCCTCGGCGAGCTCCGCGCGGTAGCGGGAGACGATGAAGAGGGCGTAGTCGATGCCGACCGCGAGGCCGATCATCATCGCGAGGGTCGACGTGGTGGTGCCGAGGTCGAGGGCGCTCGCCAGCGCGGTGATCGAGGCGACGCCGATGCCCACGCCGACGAGGGCGGTCAGCAGCGGCAAACCGGCGGAGACCAGCGAGCCGAAGGTGATGACGAGGACGACCGCGGCGACCGCGATGCCGATGACCTCCGTGCTCCCGGTGTGCGGCACGGCCTGGAGGGCGTCACCGCCGATCTCCACGGTCAGCCCGCTGTCCCGCGCCCCCTGGGCGGCGTCCTCCAGCGCGTCCTTGGAGGCGTCCTTCAGCTCCATGCCGGAGACCTCGTACCGCACCTGGGCGTAGGCGATCGTGCCGTCCTTCGAGACCACCTGCTCTTGAACGGGTCGGTGACGGAGGTGACCTCGGAGCCGGTGTCCAGTTCCTTGACGGTCCGCTCGACGGCCGCCTTGTTCGCGGCGTCGGCCATCTTCTCGCCGGCGGGCGCCTTGAAGACGACGCGTGCGGTGGCGCCGTCGGCGTTCATGCCGGGGAAGCGCTGGTCCAGCAGGTCGAAGGCCTTCTGCGCCTCGGTGCCCGGGATGGAGAAGGAGGACGAGCCCGCGGTGGGCGCGGAGGCGGCGCCGACGCCCGCGAGGGTCAGCAGCGCGACCCAGATCAGGGCGACGAAGTGTCGTCGCCGGAAGGCGAGTCGGCCCAGTTTGTAGAGGAATGTGGCCACGGGCGGTACTCCCGTTCAGGTCGTGGACGTGCAGGAGGGCAGGGGTGATCGGCCCGTGTGCTGCCGTACCGGGGAGTACGCGAACAGGGTCGATCGGCCCGACGACGTGAGCGGTGGCGTCAGGTGGGGCTCAGCCGCGTGTCACGCGGCGATGGCTCGGGATGCGTCAGTCGGTCGGTACACCGAGGGCGGGGAGGACCACGGCGTCGATGTACGAAACGAGGAAGGTCTGGGTCGGAGGCAGCTCTTCGAGCAGCGTCCGGGTCACGAAGGCACCGAGCATCATGTGCATCACGAAGTCGAGCGCCGGGTTGTCCGGCCGGACCTCACCGCGTTCGACCGCGCACTCCAGCAGCCGCCGGAACTCGGCGACCTGCGGTTCGATGAGGAACTCCCGGAAGGCCACCAGAAGCTCGGGGTTCGTGTGCACCGCCATGGCCAGGCCCCGCATGAGCGCGGAGTTCTGCTCCATGACGCAGTCGTCCTCGCGCCGCGCCAGTGCGTGCAGGTCACCGCGGAGGGATCCGGTGTCGACGGCGCGGGCGCCCATCGACTTCTCCTTGCCGATCGCCTTCGCGACCAGCTCGGCCTTGCCGCCCCACTGGCGGTAGAGGGTGGCCTTGCTGGACCTGGTGCGGGCGGCCACGGCGTCCATGGTGAGGGCGTCGTAGCCGACCTCCCGGAGCAGGTCGAGCACGGCCGCGTACAGCTCGGCCTCGCGCTTGGGCGTGAGTCGACTGCGGCGCGCCGTCGCGGTCTCAGTCATCCCACTCTCCCCACTCCCACTGGACGTTCGAGACGACAAGGCTACCGGTCACGTGCCGGGGCTCGGGCCGGTCGACCCACCCTCTCGAACGAAACCGTTTCGTACACCGTGACGATACCCCGAGCCCCATAGAAACGAAACGGTTTCGTTCGCGTTCTGGGTCACGGGCCCTGAGTCGCGTGCCTCGCAGCCCCTCACCCCGGACGCCCCGGAACCGCCCCCCGAACGCCCCGCGCACGAGTTGCCGCGCCCCCCGACCCGGCAAAGCATGGGGAGGTGAGCGACTCATACGAGACCGGAAGCGGCCGGGGCACCCCCGGCTACCTGCGCTTTCCCCACATCGGCGGCGACCGCGTCTGCTTCGTCGCCGAGGACGATCTGTGGCTGGCCCCGCTCGACGGCTCCGACCGCGCCTGGCGCCTCACCGTCGACCGCACGAAGGCCGCCACCCCGCGCTTCTCGCCGGACGGCCGCCACATCGCGTACACGAGCTGGCGCAGCATCCTCCCGGAGATCCATCTGGCGCCGGTGGAGGGCGGCGGGCCCGCGCGCCGCCTCACCCACTGGGGCAGCCCCGACACCGAGGTCTGCGGCTGGACACCCCCCGACGACGAGGGCCGCTCCGACATCCTGGCCGTCGCCTCGCACGGCGAGCCCTTCTCTCACTACACCTGGGCGTACAAGGTCCGGCCCGACGGCGACCCCGGCCGCAAACTGCCCTGGGGCCCCGTCTCCGCCCTCCAGGTCGCCGAGATCGACGGCGAGCGCCGCACACTGCTGCTCACCGGCACACCCCCGCACGAACCGGCCTCGTGGAAGCGCTACCGGGGCGGCGCCACGGGCCGCCTCTGGCTGCACGGCGAGCGGCTGCTGCCCGACCTCGAAGGGCATGTGCACTCCCCCATGTTCGTCGGCGGGCGCATCGCCTTCCTCTCCGACCACGAGGGCGTCGGCAACCTCTACTCCTGCGCGTACGACGGCTCCGACCTGCGCCGCCACACCGACCACGACGCCTTCTACGCCCGGCACGCGGCGAGCGACGGCAGCCGGGTGGTGTACCAGTGCGCGGGCGACCTGTGGATCGTCGACGACCTCGCCCCCGACGCCGTACCGCGCCGGCTCGACATCCGCCTCGGCGGATCGCTCACCGGGCGGCGGCCGTACCAGGTGCCGGCCGCGCAGCACGTCGACGGCCTCTCCGTCGACGAGACGGGCCGGGCCAGCGCCGTCGTCGTCCGCGGCAGCCTGTACTGGCTGACCCACCGCGACGGACCCGCCCGGACCATCACCGACACCCCCGGCGTCCGCGTCCGGCTGCCCGAGATGCTCGGCGTCGGCGGCCAGGTCGCGTACGTGACGGACGCCGACGGCGAGGACGCGATCGAGATCGCCTACCTCCCCCGGGCCACCGGCGACCGCGAGCCCCGCCGTCTAGCGTCCGGCGCGGTGGGCCGTGTCCTGGAGATGGTCTCCGACCCGGCGGGCGAGCGCCTCGCCCTCGCCGCGCACGACGGCCGGCTGCTGCTGCTCGACGCCACGGAGGAGTCCAACGGCGAGGTCACCGAGATCATCGCCTCGATCAACGGGCCCGTCCGCGACCTCGCGTTCTCCCCCGACGGCAGCTGGCTGGCCTGGTCCCATCCGGGCATCGGCCGCAGCCTGCGCCAGATCAAGATGGCCCGCCTGAAGGACCGGCTGATCGTCGACGTCACGGGCGGCCGCTTCGAGGACGAGAACCCGGTGTTCACCGGCGACGGCCGCTATCTGGCCTTCCTGTCCTGGCGCGGCTTCGACCCGGTCTACGACGTCCACACCGGCGACCTGTCCTTCCCCCTCGGCTGCCGCCCCTACCTGGTCCCGCTCTCCTCCGCCACGCCCTCCCCGTTCGCCCTCAACCCCGACGGCCGCCCGGTCGCCGGGGGCATGGACCCCGGCGGGGACGAGGAGACCGGCGGGGCGGTCACCGTGGAGGCCGAGGGCCTGGAGAACCGCGTCACGCCCTTCCCCGTCACCGCCTCCAAGTACTCGGCGCTGTGCCCGGTGAACGGCGGCGGTCTGGTCTGGCTGCGCTGGCCGATCTCCGGCGCCCTCGGCGAGACCTTCGCCAACCCCGACGACATGACCGGGCGCCCGACCCTCGAGTACTTCAACATCAGCAAGGCGAAAAGGTCCGAACTCGTCTCCCACCTCGACTGGTTCGCGGTCAGCGGCGACGGCACCCGCCTCGTGGTCGTCGACGAGGGCGACCTGCGGGCCGTGCCGTCCACCGAGTCCGGCGACAGCGACAGCACCGTCTGGATCGACCTGCGGCGCATCATGCACGAGGTCGACCCGGGCGCCGAGTGGCGCCAGTCCTACGCCGAGGCGGGCCGGCTGATCCGCGCCCACTTCTGGGACCCGGGCATGAGCGGCGTCGACTGGGCCGGGGTCCTCGACCAGTACCGGCCCCTCGTCGAACGGGTCGCCTCCCCGGACGAGTTCGCCGACCTCCTGCGCGAGGTCCTCGGCGAACTGGGCACCTCCCACGCCTATGTGTCCGCCGCCCGACGCAACGAGGGCCCGCCCCACTACCAGCGCCGCCAGGGCCTCCTCGGCGCCAACTTCGTGCGCCGGGACGACGGCTGGCAGGTCCGCCGGGTCCTGCCCGGCGACTCCTCGGACTCCAAGGCCCGCTCCCCGCTCGCCGGTACGGGCATCCGCGAGGGCGCCGTCCTGACCCATGTCGACGGCCGCCCGGTGGACCCGACGACGGGCCCGTTCCCCCTGCTGGCGGGCGCGGGCGGCACGACGGTGGAGCTGACGTTCACCCCGGCGGAGGGCCAGGGCCGCGCGCGCCGGGTGGCCGTGGTCCCCCTGCTCGACGAGCGCCCCCTGCGCTACCAGGACTGGGTCGCCAAACGCCGCGAGGTCGTCCACGAACTCAGCGGCGGCCACTGCGGCTACCTCCACATCCCCGACATGGGCGGCTCCGGCTGGGCCCAGTTCAACCGCGACCTGCGCATGGAGGTCTCCCGCCCGGCCCTGATCGTGGACGTGCGCGGCAACGCGGGCGGCCACATCAGCGAACTGGTGGTGGAGAAACTCACCCGCAGGATCCTCGGCTGGGACCTCACCCGGGGCGCGCAGCCGGTGTCGTACGCCTCCAACGCGCCGCGCGGGCCGGTCGTCGCGCTGGCCGACGAGGCGACCTCGTCCGACGGCGACATGATCACGGCCGCCTTCAAGCTCCTCGAACTCGGCCCGGTGGTGGGCCTGCGCACCTGGGGCGGCGTCGTCGGCATGACCGGCCGCCACCAGCTCGGCGACGGCACCGTCATCACGGTCCCCATGAACGCCGCCTGGTTCGACGCGTACGGCTGGTCCATCGAGAACCGGGGCGTCCTGCCCGACGTCGAGGTCCACCGCACCCCGCTCGACTGGGCGGAGGGCCGCAACTCCCAGCTCGACGCCGCGGTCACGCTCGCCCTGGACCTCCTCAAGACCCACCCCGCCGCGAACCCCCCGGACTACGGCAACGTGCCGGACAGGTCCCGCCCGAAGCTGCCGCCGAGGAACGGCGGCTGAGAAGCTGTCGGCGGCGCAGCGGCTGAGAAGTCGCCGGCGGGGCGCAGCGGCTGACAGGTTGCCGACGGGGAACGTCGGCTGCGAAGTTGTCGACGAGGACCGGCGGCGGACATGAGAACGGGGCACCCTCGGTGAAGAGGGCGCCCCGCTCAGGACCATCAGCGGACGCTCGACTCAGATGTCGTAGTCCTGCTGGAACCGGTCCTCGGCGTCCCGCAGGTCGCGGCCGCGCTCGTGCTCGCCCTGCGGCTGCCGGCCGCGCTGCCCAGGCTGCTGCTGAGCCCGCTCACGCTCCTGACGCGCACGCTCCTCGGGGGACAGTCGCTCCGACTCCTGCGGAGCCCGCCCGGCCTTCTGCCGCGCCTGGTGCTTGAGCTGCTCGGTCTTCTCCTGGAACTGGTCCTTCATGCCCATGTGGTTTCACTCCCAATGTGGGTGAGGGGATCGGGCCTCGACCAGACAAACACGGGCGGACATTCAACGCATTTCGATCACTCACTCACGGTCACCGACCACCCGGCGCTCCCGTTCGTCGGCGGCACCGCCCGCCCCCACCAGCCCGGTCGGCGCCCCGCGCAGCCGTCCCTCGAACCGCCGCACCTCACGCGGCCCGAACGCCCCGATGAGGCCCGGCAGATACCCGCGCACGCCCTGCATGCCCCGCAGCCACCACTGCCCGTAGACATGCGCGGACCGCCGTTCGATCCCGGCCACGATCCGGTCCACGGCCGGGCCCAGCGGATACGTCTTGCCGGCCGGCCACGGCAGCCGCTGCCGCAACTCCCGCATGGCGTGCTCCTGATCGGCCCCGCGCACCATGTCCGTGTCGGTCCACGACAGATACGCGACCCCGACCCCGACGCCCTTGTGCCCGACCTCGGCCCGCAGACTGTGCGCGTACGCCTCGACGCCTGCCTTCGACGCGCAGTACGCCGTCATCATCGGCGCCGGCGTGATCGCGGCGAGGGAGGCGATCTGCAGCAGATACCCCCGGCTCTCCACGAGCGCGGGCAGGAACACCCGCCCGGTCACGGCCGATCCGACGAGGTTGACCTCGATGACCCGCCGCCAGGCGTCCGGGTCGGAGTCGACGAACGGACCGCCGTTGGCGACACCCGCGTTGGCGACCACGATGTCCACCCGGCCGAAGCGCTCCTTCACCTCGGCGGCGACCCGCGCCATCGCCTCGTGGTCGGTGACGTCGGCGTGCCAGAACTCACTCTCGCCGTACAGCCGTTCACAGACCCCCTTCAGCTCGTCCGGCTCCAGCCCGACGAGCGCGACCTTCGCCCCGCGCACCGAGAGCTTGCGGGCGAGGAGTTCCCCCACGCCCCGCGCGGCCCCGGTGACCACCGCCACCCGCCCCTCCAGGACGTTCCCCCTGCTGCCGCCCCTGCTCATGCGCCCGCCTCCTCCAGCTCGTCCCGCTCGGTCCGTGGTCCGTACGCCGTCACCAGCCCGCGTATCCGGGCGGTGACCGCCTCCGGTGCCTCCACCGGCGCCATGTGCCCCACACCCGTCAGCTCCGTCACGCCCACGCAGTCCGGCAGCGCGGCGGCCAGCGTCCGGGCGTGCACCGGCGGAGTCATCCGGTCCGCCGTGCCCACGAGGACGGCGGCCGGCACCGTCAAGGCCCGTACCCCGTGGTCGAGGTCGAGCGTGTCGAGGACGTGCGACCAGGCGTGCCGCACCCGCGCCGGGCACGCGTGCACGATCCGCGCGCACGCCTCGACCATCGTCGGCGACGCACCTGGGCCCATGGTGGCGTACTTCAGGATCCGCCGGGCGAGGGGTGTGACCGGCCCGAGCGGCGCCCGCGACCCGAGGACCTTGGCGGTGAGCCAGGTGCGCATCCGTCCGGGGCGGCCGGGCACGACGAGCGCCTGGGACACCAGCTTCGAACTGCCTGTGCTGCACAGCAGTACCGCCGCCGCGTGCTCCTGGACGCCGACCCGAGTCGCGGCGGCCATCAGCGTCATCCCGCCCATGGAGTGCCCGACGAGCACGGCCTTCTCGCCGGGCGCGAGCGTCGCCGCGAGCACCGCCTCCAGGTCGTCCGCGAGGGCGTCCGTGCTGCACAGGTCGGCGGCGGGGCTGCGGCCGTGGCCGCGCTGATCGTAGGCGATCACCCGGTGGTCGACGGCGAGGTCCCGGATCTGCGCCGCCCAGAACGCGGTCGAGCAGGTCCAGCCGTGCACGAGCACCACCGCGGGCGCGTCGTCCGGCCCGTGGATCTCGACGTGCAGCCGCGCGCCGTCGGCGGACACGGCCGTCAACTCCCGTACGGCGGCGGGCGGGGCGTAGGGCCCGTGCTTCACATGGGTCAGTCGGGTCACGCCCCGGCCTCCACCTTCGTCGCCTCGGTCGCGGTCGTCCCCCGCGTCTTCCCCGCACCGGGCGGCGGCACCCGCAGCACCTCGTACTCGGCGAGATCCACCCGCCGGGTGGCGCCGCGGAACTCCGTGGTCGTGCCGGGCCAGATGGTGGTGTTGCGCCCGTGCGCGTCGAGGTACCAGCTGGTGCAGCCGCCGGTGTTCCAGACGGTCCGCTCCATGCGCTTCTGCACGCGCAGGTTCCAGGCGTCCACGGCGTCGGCCCGGGCGTCGAGGGCGACCCGGCCGCCCAGCACGTCCAACTGCCGCAGGAAGTCCGCCATGTAGTTCAGCTGGGACTCGATCATGAGGATCATGCTGGAGTTCCCGAGGCCCGTGTTGGGCCCGATGATCGTCATCCAGTTCGGGAACCCGGCAGCGGACGCCCCGCGCAGCGCCCGCATCCCGCCGTCCGCCCAGGACTCCGCGAGGGTCCGGCCGTCGGCGCCCACGACCCGGTCGGCGATGGGCATGTCGGTGACGTGGAACCCGGTGCCGAAGACGATCGCGTCGACCTCGGCGGTGGTCCCGTCGGCCGCGACGAGTGTGGAGCCCTCGACGCGGGTGAGCCCGGAGGCGACCACGTCGACGTTCGGCCGGGTGAGCGCCGGATAATAGGTGTTCGACAGCAGGATCCGCTTGCAGCCGATGCGGTAGTCGGGGGTGAGCTTGGCACGCAGGGCGGGGTCCTTGATCGCCCGCGCCATGTTCCGCCGGGCCATCCGCTCCACCAGGCCCAGCTGTTCGGGCCGCTTGGTGAAGGCCTGCACCTGGAGCTCCCGGATGCCCCACAGCAGTCCGCGCCGGGCCTGCGTGGTGAAGGGCAGCTGCCGGTGCAGCCACCGCTCGGCCCGGCTGATGTCGCGGTCGACGCGGGGCAGCACCCACGGCGGGGTCCGCTGGAACAGGGTCAGCCGGCCGACCTCGGGCTGGATCGCGGGCACGATCTGGATCGCCGAGGCCCCCGTGCCGACCATCGCGACCCGCTTGCCGCGCAGGTCGTAGTCGTGGTTCCAGCGCGCGGAGTGGAACACCTCGCCGGGGAACGAGTCGATGCCGGGGATGTCGGGGACCTTGGGATCGGAGAGCGGCCCGGTGGCGGAGACCACGACATCGGCGGAGAACCGCCCGCCGCTGGTCTCGATCTCCCAGCGCAGCCGCTTCCCGTCCCAGCTCATCCGCTTGACCTCGCAGTGCGGCCGGATGTGCGGCCGCAGCCGGAAGACATCGGCGACGTGCTCCAGATAGGCCCGGATGTGCTCCTGCCCGGAGAAGGTGCGCGGCCAGTCCGGGTTGGGCGCGAAGGAGAACGAGTACAGGTGCGACGGCACGTCGCAGGCGCACCCCGGGTAGTCGTTGTCCCGCCAGGTGCCGCCGACCGAGCCGCCCCGCTCCAGCACGACGAAGTCGGTGATCCCTTCCCGCCTCAGCCGTACGGCGGCGCCCAGCCCGCCGAACCCGGCCCCGATCACCGCGACCCGGACGTGCGGGTACGAGGACTCACCCCCGCCCCCGTCCGCGTGCCCCTGCCTGTGCTCCTGCTCGGCCATCCGGTACCTCCACGCCTCATCGCGTGCGCACACCGCGTCCGCACCCTGCGTCCGCACCCCACGTCCACGCCAGTAATCACTGGCGCAGTGGCGAGAGTAGGGCAGGACCGTACCGATGGGTAGGGGTCGGACGGTGCCGAGTTACCGCCGGTACAACATAGGCTTCCCACGTGGCAGCAGACGGCGAGCGACGCGAGTACCGCATGGAGGAGCTGGCCAGGGAGGCCGGCATCACCGTACGCACCCTGCGCTTCTACCGGGAGCGCAGACTGATCCCGCCGCCCCGCCGCGAGGGCCGCATCGCCTGGTACGACGACACACACCTGGCCCGGCTGCGCACGATCTCGGCCCTGCTGGAGCGCGGCCACACCCTGAACGGCATCGCGGAACTGGCCGAGGCCTTCGACCAGGGCCGCGACGTGGGCGAACTGCTGGGCCTCGGCGAACCCACCGAGGAGACCCCGGTCCGCCTCACCCCCGAGGCCCTCGCCGACCACTTCGGCGACCAGGCGACCCCCGAGAACCTCTCCGCGGCCCTCGACCTCGGCTACCTCGCCACCGACGGCGGCGAGATCGTCCACATCAGCCGCCGCCTCCTCGACGCCTCCGCCGCCCTGGTCCGCGAGGGCATCCCCCTGGCCGACGTCCTCGCCACCGGCCGCCAGGTCCGCACCCACGCGGAAGCCCTGGCCGCCCTCTTCACCGACCTCGTCCTCAACCACCCCGACCACACCCCCGAAGACCTCGAACGCCTCCGCCCCCTGGCGAAGAGCGTGGCGGAGGCAGAACTGTCAATGGCCTTGGACCGACGCCTGCGGCAGGCCGGCCGGGGGAACGAGCAGCCGTAGCCGGGGCCGACCACACAGCCGCCCGGAGCGAGTGCCGCAGAATCCGTCAGTGATCCGGAGCGAGTGCCGCAGAATCCGTCAGTGATCCGGAGCGAGTGCGACAGGAGCCGGCCGTGAAGCCGCCCTCGGCCCGGTCAGAGGTCGTAGACGACGGTCACCGGGGCGTGGTCCGACCACCGCTCCCCGTGCGTGGCGGCCCGCTCCACGAACCCCTTGACCGCCTTGCCGGCGAGCCGGGCGGTGGCCGCGTGGTAGTCGATGCGCCATCCGCTGTCGTTGTCGAAAGCCCTCCCCCGGTACGACCACCAGGTGTACGGCCCCTCGACGTCCGGGTGCAGGGCGCGCACGACGTCGACATAGCCGCCGTCGGCCTCGTCGAAGACCCGGTCGAGCCAGGCGCGCTCCTCCGGGAGGAACCCGGAGTTCTTGACGTTGCCGCGCCAGTTCTTGAGGTCGGCCTCGCGGTGGGCAATGTTCCAGTCGCCGCACACCACGACCTCACGTCCGTCGGCGGCGGCCCGCTCGCGCAGCTCCTTCAGATAGGGCAGGAACTCTCCCATGAACCGGACCTTCTCGTCCTGCCGCTCGGTTCCGACCTCACCGGAGGGCAGATAGAGGCTGGCCACGGTGACGCCGGGCAGATCGGCCTCGACATAGCGTCCGGTGCCGTCGAACTCGGCCGACCCGAACCCCACCCGCACCCCGTCGGGTTCACGCCGGGTGTACAGCGACACCCCCGCGCGCCCCTTGGCGGCGGCCGGCGCGTGCACGACGAACCACCCGTCGGGCTCCCGCACCGCCTCGGGCAGCTGCCCGGGCTCGGCCCGCACCTCCTGGAGGCACAGCACGTCCGCGGAGGTCTCGCCGAGCCACTCCACGAAGCCCTTCTTCGCGGCGGCCCGAAGCCCGTTCACATTCACAGAGGTCACAGTGAGCACCGCTGCACGATACCCGTACATTGGACTGTGTCCAGATTCCGACGAGCCCGCTCACACCCCCGGACACATGCATAGTTGTACGATCCACGACATGATTATCCGCCCGGTACGCTTCGACCACCCCGACGCCGTCAAGCTGAACGACGAGGTCCAGGCCGAGTACGCCGTCCGCTACGGCGACGGCGGGGACGCCACCCATGTCGACCCCGCGCACTTCATGCCGCCGACCGGGCTGTATCTGATCGCCTACGACGGCCAGGACAGACCGGTCGCGACGGGCGGCTGGCGCTCCCAGGACGCGAGCGACGAGGGCTACCTGGACGGGGACGCCGAGATCAAGCGCATGTACGTCACCCCGGCCGCCCGCGGCCTGGGCCTGGCCCGCCGCATCCTCACCCAGCTGGAGAGCGACGCCCGCGCGGCCGGCCGCACGCGCATGGTCCTCGAAACGGGCACGAAGCAGCCCGAGGCCGTCGCCCTCTACGCCTCCAGCGGCTACGAGCCCTGCGCCAAGTTCGGCTACTACCGCTTCCACGAACTGAGCCTCTGCTTCGCGAAGCCGCTCTGACGCAACACGGCGGCACGGCGCGGCAGCGAGGGGCGGTCGGGGCCGGTCAGCCCGGCGGCGGGAAAATCCCCATGCCGCCGTCGCCTCCCGCCCCCTACCGTGACCCCGTGAACGAGAACCGCCGTCTGCGCCGCATGGTCGTGGGTGACACCACCTGGCTCTGGACGGTCCGCCGACGCTCCCACCGCACTCACGGCCACTGCCTGCTGAAGCTCACGCTCTATCCGGAGGGCCCCCGGCGCCGCCGCCTGGTCCTGGTCTTCGCGCCGGCTGAGAACCGGGTCGTCTCCAGCTGCTACTTCGCGGCCGGCGACCTGGTCCGCCTGCCGGACCACACCTGGCTCAACCTCTACGAACCCGCCACGGTCCGCCGCCTTCTGGACGCCGCGGCCCCCACCCTGGACCGCTCCCCGTCCGCCCACACGGTCGAACTGGACGGCTGGCCCTACTTCGACACGATCACCGCCGTGACGCCCAACGCCCCCACGACACCCGCCTGACAACACGTCAGAGCCCCCAGTGGTGATACCACTGGGGGCTCTGAGCTGCGTGGACCTGAGGGGATTTGAACCCCTGGCCCCCTCGATGCGAACGAGGTGCGCTACCGGACTGCGCCACAGGCCCTTGCAACGAGTGAAACTCTAGCATCCCCATCCGGCTGCTTGGAAATCCGTTCCGGGTGGGCCGCCGATCCACTTCCGGCCGGCTCGTGGCTGGTCAGGGAGCGGGCGGACCAGCGGGCCGGGTGTCACTCGTTGGCCGCCCGGGGGCGGTCGCCGTCCTCGTACTGGTCGAAGAGCGGTGTGCGGCCCCGCTCGCGGGAGCGGCGCGCGGACGCGGCGCGGCGGGCGTCGGAGCGTCCGCCGTCGGGGGTGTCCGCGGCCTCGGGCGGCCCGGCACCGGCAGGGTCCTCCTCGGCGGCGGACTCCGACTCCGCCTCCCGCGCTCCGGCGTGCGGGTCGGCCGCGCTGGAGCGCGCGGAGCTCCACGCGTCCGGTGCGCCGAGGTCGACCCCGGAGGTGGCCCGGGGGGCGACCGGCGCGGTGACGTAGGTGGGGAGCGGAACCGGGACCGGGTCCCAGCTCTCACCCTGGCCGGGCTTGCGCTGGCGCTCGCGCTGCTGGTCGATCCACTCGGCGTGGTCGGTCTGCTCGACGAGGGCCCGGCGGTCGGCCGCGAGGGCGTTCAGGTCCGGCCTGGTCTCCTCGTTCGCCTCTGGCCCGTCCTCCGGCTCGTCGGCGTCCACCGCTTCGGTGACCGGCCGCCGCCTGGGCTGCCGCTCCCGCAGTTGCTGCGCCGCCACCTCGGCCCGCCTGCGGTCCATGACGTACGCGAACCGCTTGCGCTCCTGGCGGCGCAGATGCGCGATGTACGCGCTCAGCAGCACCGCGGGGACGGCGGGCGCCCACAGGAAGGCGAGTCCGCCGACCGCGGCGACCACCGCGCCGAGGGTGAAGGCGAGGAAGAGCATCACGGTGGTACGCCGTCGGCGCGCGAGCACCTTCGTGCGCCGGGCCCGCGCCAGGGCCTCCGCCGAGGCCGCCTTGCGTGCGGCCGCCTTCCGCTTGCCCGACGGCGAGGGAGAGGGGGAAGAGGACGAGGAAGAGGGTGTCGAAGAGGGCGAGGCGGCTGCCGCGGACTTCGCGCGGGCCCCGCCCCGCATCCCGGGTCCGCCTTGCATCCCGGCCCCGCCCTGCGCCCCGGCCGAGGCCTGCGCGGCCATCGGCTTGCCCGCGCCGGCCTGCTGGGGCATCGGCTTGCCCTGCGGGCCGGCCTTGCCCTGGGGCGCCGGTTTCCCGTGCTGCTGCGCCTGCTTCGGGTGCTGCGGTGACTCACCCCGCTCCACGGGGAGTTGGGCCTTCGTGTGCGCCCGGTGCGGGGGCATGGCGAAGGCCCGGACGTCCACCGAGTCGGTGACGGCGTCCGGATCGGCGTCGGGCTCCCCCTCGTCGGTGGAGCGCGCCCGCAGGTCCTTGGCGTATCGGCGCTCCATGCCCGCCCGTCCGGAAAGCAGCCGGATGGCGGTGCTGAAGCGTTCCGTCGGACGGGCTTCGTTCAGCTCGTCCTGCCTACGGAGCCACATCGGCACCAAGTAGGCGGCCCAGGCCCCGACGATGACTGCGTAGATGAGGCCGCTGCTGCTCACGCTCACACCGTAGAGGGGTTTGCGTGGGGCCATCCGCCAATTGGGCCGGTGTGTCGCACGATCTGGCTGATATTTCGAGCTTTTTTTGTGACCGATCCGATCAGCTGACCATCGAGAGCGGGAATTTCACGCATCGAGAGCGAATCGAGTACGCACCGAGAACGCTTCGACTCGTTCAACTCGATCGCAGGTCGATCAGCTTTCTTCGAACATATATTTCATTTATTGAGTCGGCCCGGCTAGCCCGCGTCGGATCCGGCGTTGCGCCCGTACCGTGCCCGTTCGCGCTGCCAACGGCCGAGCAGCCCCTCGGGGACCTCCTCGGCAGTGAGGGCGAAGACCAGATGATCACGCCAGGCACCGTCGATGTGAAGATATCGTGGACGAAGACCCTCCTCGCGGAATCCGAGTTTCTCCACGACCCGTCGGCTGGGCCGGTTCTCGGGGCGAATGCAGACCTCGATGCGGTGCAGTCCGACGGTTCTGAAGCAGTGGTCGACGACGAGCGCCACCGACGTCGGCATGACCCCGCGCCCGGCCACCGACTCGTCGATCCAGTAGCCGACGTGCCCGGAGCACATCGAGCCCCAGGTGATCCCCGCTACCGTCAACTGCCCGACGAGCCGCCCCTGGTACTCGATGACGAACGGCAGCATCCGGCCCGCGTTCGCCTCCGCCCGCAGATGGCGGACCATCTGACGGTACGTCGGCCGGTGCGCGATGGGCCCGCTCGGTGTGGGCGGCGGGATGGTCGCCTCCCAGGGGCGCAGCCAGTCCCGGTTGCGCCGGTTGACCTCGCGCCAGGCCCGCTGGTCGCGCATCCTTATGGGCCGGAGGACCACGTCGCCGTCCACCAGCACTACGGGCCAGGATGAGCTGTTCAGCTCGCACCCCCATGGGGTCCGGAGGGTCGCTCGTGGTCCTCGGCGGTGAGGGAGGCGGGTGAGGCCGGGGTGCCCCCGCCTTCGGCCGGCCTCGGGTGGTCCCCGCCGCGGATCTGGTCGACGGCGTGGGTCAGCAGCGGTTCCAGGACGGCCAGACCGTCCCGTACGCCGCCGGTGGAGCCCGGCAGGTTGACGATCAGGGTGCGGCCGGCGACTCCGGCGAGGCCCCGGGAGAGCGCCGCCGTGGGCACCTTGTCCCGGCCGTACGCCCGGATCGCCTCGGGGATGCCGGGGACCTCGTGGTCGAGGACCGCGCGGGTCGCCTCGGGGGTGCGGTCGGTGGGTGAGACGCCCGTACCGCCGGTGGTGACGATCACGTCGTACCCGGCGTCCACGCCCGCGCGCAGCGCCGCCTCCACGGGGTCGCCGTCGGGCACCACCTGCGGCCCCTCCACGGCGAACCCGAACCGCGCCAGCCCCTCCGCGATCAGCGGGCCGCCCTTGTCCTCGTAGACCCCGGCGGAGGCCCGGTTGGAGGCGGTCACGACGAGCGCGCGGTACGGGGCGGGCGCGACCTCGGCGGAGGCGGGGGCGGCATCCGGGGCGGACGGGTGTGCGGCGCCTCCGGCCGGATCGTGCGCGGGCGACCCGTGCTGGGCGGGGTCCGGCGCCGGGTGCGGGGTGTCGCTCATGACCGGCTCCAGTCGCCCGACTTGCCGCCCGTCTTCTCCTCGACGCGCACGTCCGTGATGACCGCGGCCTTGTCGACGGCCTTGACCATGTCGATCACGGTGAGCGCGGCGACGGAGACGGCGGTGAGGGCCTCCATCTCGACGCCCGTGCGGTCCGTGGTCTTGACGGTGGCCAGGATCTCGACGGCGTCGTCCGCGACCGACAGGTCGAGCTTGACGCCCGACACCGACAGCGGGTGGCAGAGCGGGATGAGATCGGGGGTGCGCTTGGCGCCCATGATCCCGGCGATGCGCGCGGTGGCGAGGGCGTCGCCCTTGGGGACGCCCTCACCGCGCAGCAGTTCGACCACCTTCGGTGAGACCAGGACCCGGCCGCTGGCGCGGGCGGTGCGCGCGGTCACGTCCTTCCCTGAGACGTCGACCATGCGCGCGGCGCCCGCCTCGTCGATGTGGGTCAGTCGGTCCTGCGGCGTACTCATGGTGGTGTGGCGCTCCCGGTCGGGGCCCGTCGCGGTGCGGCGCGCGGCCTGTTGTGCGCGACACGGTACGCCACCCTCGGCGGTTCGGCCGAGCAGGACCGCTGCGGCCGCGGACCGCCTCCGCGGGACCTCAGCCCAGCAGGACGACCTCGACCTCCGTGCCCGGCTCGACGGACTCGGTGTCCTCGGGGATCACGATCAGCGCGTCGGCCTGTGCCAGGGCCGCGACCAGATGCGATCCGGCGCCCCCGACGGGGGTGACCTGTCCGTCGGCGTAGGTGCCGCGCAGGAACTGGCGGCGCCCGGTGGGTGAGGTCAGCGCCTTGGGTGCCCGGAGGGTCGCCGTGGTCGTCGGACGGTGGACGTCCTCCAGCCCCATCAGGGTGCGGATGGCGGGCCGGACGAACAGTTCGAAGGAGACGTACGACGACACCGGGTTGCCCGGAAGGGCGAGCAGCGGGGTGTGGTCGGGGCCGATGGTGCCGAAGCCCTGGGGCTTGCCGGGCTGCATGGCGAGCTTGCGGAACTCGATGCCGGCGCCCTCCTCGTCCTCGTCGGCGACGGACTCCAGGGCTTCCTTGACGACGTCGTACGCCCCGACGCTGACGCCGCCGGTGGTGACGACGAGGTCGGCGCGGACGAGCTGGTCGTCGATGGTGGCGCGGAGGGTCTCGGCGTCGTCGGCGACGGCGCCCACGCGGTAGGCGATGGCGCCGGCGTCGCGGGCGGCGGCGGTGAGGGCGAAGCTGTTGGAGTCGTAGATCTGGCCGGTGCCCAACTGCTCGCCCGGCGGGATCAGTTCGCTGCCGGTGGAGAGCACCACCACGCGCGGGCGCGGGCGTACGCGTACCGACGCCCGGCCGATGGCGGCGAGCAGCCCGAGCTGCGGCGGGCCGAGGACGGTGCCCGCGGCGAGGGCGCGCTCCCCGGCCTTCACGTCGCTGCCCTTCGCGCGTACGTGCGCGCGTGCCTCGGCACCGCGGTGCACGGCGACCTGGCCGGTGGCGTCGTCGGGGCTCGCGCTGCGGGCGCGCATCCCGGAGACGGGACCCTCGCCGAGGCCGCCGTCGGTCCACTCCACGGGGACGACGGTCTCGGCGCCGGGCGGCAGGGGGGCGCCGGTCATGATGCGGGCGGCCTCGCCGGGCCCCACGTGGGGCTGCTCGGCCGCGCCCGCCGCCACGTCCCCGACGACCGTGAGCACGGCCGGGAACTCCTCGCTCGCGCCCGCGACGTCCGCGACCCGCACCGCGTACCCGTCCATGGAGCTGTTGTCGAACGGCGGCAGCGACACCGGCACCGTGACGTCCTCGACCAGGACGCAGCCCTGGGCGTCGAGGAGCTGCAGCTCGATGGGTTCCAGGGGACGGACGGTGGCGAGGACGTCCTCCAGGTGCTCGGTCACCGACCACAGGTGGTCCCGGTCGGTGGCGCGGGTCGCGGCGCTGCTCAAAGTGGCTACATCTCCTCGGCTACGAAACTGCGGAGCCAGGTCCGGAAGTCCGGGCCCAGGTCTTCACGTTCGCACGCGAGTCTGACAATGGCACGCAGATAGTCGCCGCGGTCCCCGGTGTCATAGCGGCGGCCCTTGAAGACGACGCCGTGCACGGGGCCGCCGACCTTCTCGTCCGCGGCGAGCTGCTGGAGGGCGTCGGTGAGCTGGATCTCGCCGCCGCGGCCCGGCTCCGTCTTGCGCAGGACGTCGAAGATCTGCGGGGCGAGGACATAGCGGCCGATGATCGCGTAGTTCGACGGGGCGTCGGCCGGGTCGGGCTTCTCGACCAGGCCCGTCACCTTGACGACGTCGCCGGCCCCGGTGCTCTCGACGGCGGCGCAGCCGTAGAGGTGGATCTGCTCGGGGGCGACCTCCATGAGCGCGATGACGCTGCCGCCGTGCTGTTCCTGGACCTCGACCATGCGCTGGAGGAGCGGGTCGCGGGGGTCGATCAGGTCGTCGCCGAGGAGGACCGCGAAGGGCTCGTTGCCCACGTGGGGGGCTGCGCACAGGACGGCGTGACCGAGGCCCTTGGGGTCGCCCTGGCGGACGTAGTGGATGGTCGCCAGGTCGCTGGACTCCTGGACCTTGGCGAGCTTGCTGCCGTCGCCCTTCTTCTCCAGGGCCGACTCGAGTTCGTGGTTGCGGTCGAAGTGGTCCTCTAGGGGACGCTTGTTGCGTCCGGTGATCATCAGGACGTCGTCGAGCCCTGCCGCCGCGGCCTCCTCGACCACGTACTGGATCGCGGGCTTGTCCACGACCGGCAGCATCTCCTTGGGAGTGGCTTTGGTGGCCGGGAGAAAGCGAGTACCGAGACCCGCGGCGGGAATGACAGCCTTACTGATCCTGGGGTTCGCCTCAGTCATGTCCGCAACCATATCCGGTGCCTTTAGGAAGATTCTGTGGCTCCGGTTAATTCGCTCTCATATGAGCAGATTAGAAGGGTACTGGGGCAACCTGTGAGTCAGATGGGTCGCGAAGCGGAGCCTCCCAAGCCAACGTTGCGCAGAGAGTTCCTCTCGGTGAGGAACGGGTTGACGGACGATGACGTCAGGAGAACGGCTGACGCCCTGGCCGGCCGGGCCCTCGATCTGCCCGAACTGGCGCAGGCGCGCACGGTGGCGGCGTATGTCTCGGTGGGACGCGAACCGGGCACCCTCCCGCTCCTCGACGCGCTCCGCGCGCGCGGCGCGCGTGTCCTGCTCCCGGCCCTCCTCCCGGACAACGACCTCGACTGGGGTGTGTACGAGGGAGAGGGCTCCCTCGCGCGCGTGCGGCACGGCGGCGGCCGGATGGAACTCCTGGAGCCCGCCGGCGAGCACCTCGGCCCCGACGCGGTGACCGCCGCCGATGTCGTCCTGCTGCCCGGGGTCGCCGTGGACGCGCGCGGGATGCGGCTGGGCAGGGGCGGCGGCTCGTACGACCGTGTCCTCGCCCGCCTGGAGCGCGCGGGAGCCGACCCGGCGCTGGTGGTGCTGCTGTACGACACGGAGGTCGTGGACCGGGTCCCCGAGGAGCCGCACGACCGCCCGGTGCACGCGGCGGTGACCCCTTCGGGGGTGCGCCGCTTCCGGTGACCGGACGCGAAGAAGCGGCCCCCACGCACGCGTGGGGGCCGCTTCTTGCCGTTCCGCTCGGTCAGCCGGTCATGGCTTCAGCAGCAGCGTGTCGCTCGTGCTCTCCTGGACCGCCTTGTTCGAGAAGGACCACGTGAGCAGCTCGCCCTTGACCCACTTGCCGGTCTGGTCCGTGTAGTGCGCGTTGTACGCGTGGCCGGACGCACCGGTGAGGTTGATCCACTTGGACTTGTCGAGGTCCCCCAGGTTCACGATCATCCGCATCGACGGCACCCACACGACCTCGTAGCCGCCGGCCGCGTTCCAGCCGGTGGCGTTGACCGTGGCCTCGCCGCCGCCGAGCTTCCAGGGGCCTCGGTTGAGCATGTACTTCACGAAGCCGGGGCCCTCGGTGCCGAGCGTCTGGTTCTTCAGGAACAGGCGGTGCAGCCGGCCCCAGCTCCAGGTGTCGATGTCCTTGCCGAGCTTGGCGGTCAGCTCCCAGCGGGCGTCGCGCATGGCCCGGGCGAACAGCTCGTCACGGGTGTCGGCGGCGTCCTGGTTGCGCAGCGCGGGCGTGGACCACCAGGCGTTGTCCTGGTCGTCGATGATCCGGCGGACCACCTCGAACCAGCGGTCGCCGCCGTCCGGCTGCGCCTGGTCGGCGTCGCGCTTGCCGCACTCGCGCACCCGGCGGTCCTCGTCGGCGGGACCGGTGCTGTCGACCGGCTCGACCGACAGGCACTGGCCCTTGACCCGCAGCTCCTTGGGCAGCTTGTTGCCGAAGGCGAGCTTGAGGATGTTGCGCCAGACCGAGTTGAAGTACGCGGCGGCGGCCGAGTCGGCGTCCTGGGTGTAGTCCCAGCCCTCCAGGAGCTTCTGCGCCTCCCGGACGTGCTTGTCCTTGACGTCGATCTTCAGCAGCAGCGGGACGAGCAGCTTGGCGATCTCGCTGCTGTTGTCCATCTGCATCTGGCGCATGTCCTCGGTGGAGATCTTCCCGCCGCCCTTGATCTTCGACTCGATCAGGCTGGTGATGCGCTGCGCGCGCGTGCCGTAGCCCCAGTCGGTGGTGAGGGTGTAGGGGTACTTCTCGTCGACGACGGCCTGGTTGGCGGTGACGATGTAGCCGCGCTCCGGGTCGTACTCGTACGGCAGTTCGTCCTGATCGATGTAGCCGTTCCAGCGGTACCTGGTGTCCCAGCCCGGCGCGGGTATCGAGCCGTCGCCCTTGCCGCGGGTGGGGATCCTGCCGGGCAGCTGGTAGCCGATGTGGCCCTTGGTGTCGGCGTAGATCAGGTTCTGCGAGGGCACGTCGAACAGGGCGGCGGCCTTGCGGAAGCCGTTCCAGTCGGCGGCCTTGTTCATCGCGAAGACGGCGTCCATGGTGGTGCCGGGCTCCAGCGCCGTCCAGCGCAGGGCGATGCCGTAGCCGTCGCCGCGGTCGGGGGCGTCCCGGTCGACGGTGGCCTTCTTGCCGACCTGGACGAGTTCGCTGCTGCGGTCGGACAGCAGGGGCCCGTTGTTGGTGGTGCGGACGACGATCTTCTTGTCGGAGCCGCCGGCGACCTGGATGGTCTCCTCGCGCGACTCGAACGGCAGCACCTTGCTGCCGTACTGGTAGCCGTCGCCGGTGAGCTTCTCCAGGTACAGGTCGGTGACGTCGACGCCGGAGTTGGTCATGCCCCAGGAGATGTCCCGGTTGTGGCCGATGACCACGCCGGGCATCCCGGCGAAGGTGTAGCCGGAGACGTCGTACTGGCACTTCTGGGAGACCGACTTGCAGTGCAGGCCCATCTGGTACCAGACGGAGGGCAGCGACGCCGACAGGTGCGGGTCGTTGGCGAGCAGGGGCTTGCCGGTGATGGTGTGGCTGCCGGCGACGACCCAGGAGTTGGAGCCGATGCCGTTGCCGTTCACGCCGACGGCCTCGGGCAGGTCCTCCAGGACGTCGTAGAGGCCCGTCAGCTGGGTCTGGAGGGCCGAGGAGTCGGAGGAGGCGCCCGCGGTGCCGGTCCCGGTGCCCGTGCCGCCCGCGCCCGTTCCGCCGGTGTTCGTGCCCGTGCCGCCCGTGCCGGTGCCCGTGCCACCCGTGCCCTGCGCGGCACCGCCGGCGTTCCGCGAGGCGCCCGAGCCGTCGGTCCAGGTCTTGGTGAGCTCGTCGTACGTGCCCTCCTGGACGATCGCCTTGTTGCGGTCGTACGGGTACTGCGGGTACAGGTCGGCGATCTGTTTGGGGCCGAGGCGGCTGGTCATCAGGGCCCGGTCGATCTCGTCCTGCATGTTGCCGCGCAGGTCCCAGGCCATGGCCTTCAGCCAGGCCAGGGAGTCGATCGGGGTCCACTCCTCGGGCTGGTAGTCGTTGGCGAAGCCGAGGGCCGCGTACTCCAGGGAGATCTCCGCGCCGTCCTTGCCTGCGAGGTAGGCGTTGACCCCCTTGGCGTACGCGTCCAGGTACTTCTTCGTCTCGGCCGAGATCGTGGACTTGTACTCCTCCTCGGCGACGCGGTGCCAGCCGAGGGTGCGCAGGAACTCGTCGTTGTCGACCTGACCCTCGCCGAACATCTCCGAGAGGCGGCCGGCCGTCATGTGGCGGCGCACGTCCATCTCGTAGAACCTGTCCTGCGCCTGGACGTAGCCCTGCGCCATGAACAGGTCCTCGTCGGAGGAGGCGTAGACCTGCGGGATCCCGTAGCCGTCGCGCTTGACGTCGACCGGGCCGGACAGGCCCTCCAGGGTTATGGAGCCCTTGGTCTGCGGGAACGAGGCGCGGACCGTGCTGATGGACCAGAACGCCCCGAAGCCGACGCCGCCGATGAGGGCCAGAACCAGGATGATCAGGAGAAGGCGTACTTTGCGCCCCTTTTTCCTGCCGGACTTGCCGGACTGCTGGCCGGAGGAGGCGGTGGTGTTGGGGGGCATCGCTGTCCTTGCTGTCCTAACACGAGCGGCAGGTCGGGCTGTGCTTTGTACTGAACGCTGGAGCAACCATAGGCGCAGGGCCCGACACGACTTGACGCGGAGTCGGGAACTGGCACAGACGGACGTTCGATCATGCACCCGCAAGCGTCAAGAAATCGTCAAGAGTTAGGTAAGGTAACGAAGTACTTGCACTGAAGTAACCCCTACAGCACGGTTCCCGTGATCGGCTTCGTATGCCCTCACGCGCACGTGCCCGCTTCAGGTGCTCGGCAGCCCACCACCTGGAACCACGTGCGGTTCGGCGAGAAAGGTACGACCCTCTGACTGTCCATGACCTCAACCAGCTCCTGCTCGTCTGCTCGCTCGTCCTCCTGGTCGCGGTGGCCGCGGTCCGGATCTCGTCGCGCAGCGGGCTCCCCAGCCTGCTCGTCTACCTCGGCATCGGCATCGCCATGGGTCAGGACGGCATCGGGGACATCCACTTCGACAACGCCGAACTGACCCAGGTCATCGGCTACGCGGCCCTCGTCGTCATCCTGGCGGAGGGCGGCCTCGGCACGAAGTGGAAGGAGATCAAGCCGGCCCTGCCGGCCGCCAGCTCGCTGGCGCTGGTCGGGGTCGCGGTGAGCGTCGGGGTGACGGCCGCGGGGGCGCACTACCTGATCGGCCTGGAGTGGCGGCAGGCGCTCATCATCGGCGCGGTGGTGTCCTCCACGGACGCGGCGGCCGTGTTCTCCGTGCTGCGCAAGATCCCCCTCCCCGCGCGCGTGACGGGCATCCTGGAGGCCGAGTCCGGCTTCAACGACGCCCCGGTGGTCATCCTCGTCGCCGCGCTCTCCACCGCCGGACCGGTCGAGCACTGGTACGCCCTGATCGGCGAGATAGCCCTCGAACTGACGATCGGCGCCGCCATCGGCCTCGCGGTGGGCTGGCTCGGCTCGTGGGGCCTCAGGCATGTGGCCCTGCCCGCCTCCGGTCTCTACCCGATCGCCGTCATGGCCATCGCCGTCGCCGCGTACGCGACCGGCGCGCTCGCCCACGGCAGCGGCTTCCTCGCCGTCTACCTGGCCTCCATGGTGCTCGGCAACGCCAAGCTGCCGCACTGGCCCGCCACCCGCGGCTTCGCCGAGGGCGTCGGCTGGATCGCCCAGATCGGCATGTTCGTGCTGCTCGGTCTGCTCGTCACCCCGCACGAGATGGGCGACGACATCTGGCCCGCGCTCGTCATCGGCCTGGTGCTCACCATGGTGGCGCGACCGTTGAGCGTCGTCGCGGGCCTGCTGCCGTTCCGGATCCCGTGGCGCGAGCAGGCCCTGCTGTCGTGGGCCGGCCTGCGCGGCGCGGTGCCCATCATCCTGGCGACCATCCCCATGGTGAGCGGCGTCGAGGGCAGCCGCCGGATCTTCAACATCGTCTTCGTGCTGGTCGTGGTCTACACCCTGGTCCAGGGGCCGACCCTGCCCTGGCTGGCCCGGAAGCTTCGGCTGGGCGGCAGCGGCGACGAGGCCGCCGACCTCGGCATCGAATCGGCGCCCCTGGAGCGGCTGCGCGGGCACCTGCTGTCGGTGGCCATCCCGGAGGGATCCCGTATGCACGGCGTCGAGGTCAACGAGCTGCGGCTGCCGGCGGGCTCGGCCGTCACCCTCGTCGTCCGCGACGGCACGTCCTTCGTGCCGCTGCCGACCACCGTGCTGCGCCGCGGGGACGAACTCCTCGTCGTCGCCACCGACCCCGTCCGCGACAGCGCGGAGCGCCGCCTGAGGGCCGTCGGCCAGGGCGGCAAGCTCGCCGGATGGCTGGGCACGGGCAACGGGAACGGCGGGTCCGGTCGCTGAGGGGCCGACGAGGGGCCGTTAAGAACAGATTTCCAACCGTTCACACCATCCGAATCCGGAGGCCCGACCGCCAGAAGTGCTCATTTTCACAGGTGAACCGCCCGTTCCCCCTGTACGATGAAGGCGCACTTGATCGGACCAACTCTGTCTGACGCAGAGCTGGCGCGACCGTATGGCGGCCGGATCGCCCCCTTCCGCGGGCATCGGCATCTACCGCAGTGGCGCAAGAGGACAGCTCTCGGCGCCCGGCCCCGCGACCTGGGGACCGCGCTACCAGGCGGCGGAAAGGCACGGGCCGTGGCATCCACGGTCACCTCGAAGGCGTCCCGCCCGGGATACGGGCAACTGCTGCGCACCCGCGGCGCGTGGACGTTTCTCCTCCCCGGCTTCGCGGCACGCCAGCCGTTCGCGATGCTGACGCTCTCCCTCGTGCTGCTGGTGCAGCACACCACCGGCTCGTACGGGGCGGCGGGCGCCGTCGCCGCCGTCACCGGTGCCTCCATGGCGCTGTTCGCCCCCTACAGCGGCCGTCTCGCCGACCGCTACGGGCAGCGCGCCGTCCTGCTTCCGGGCATCCTCGTCCATGGCGTGGCAGCCCTCTCCCTGACGGCGCTGGCACTCGCCCACGCCCCCCTGTGGGCGCTGTTCGCCGCCGCCGTGCCGACCGGTGCCTCGGTACCGCAGATCGGACCCATGGTGCGGGCCCGCTGGGGCGTCAAGCTCAAGGGCTCGCCCCTGCTGTCGACCGCGGCGGCCTTCGAGTCCGTCACGGACGAGCTGACCTTCGTGCTCGGCCCGCTGCTGGCGACAGCGCTCTGCACGGCCGTGCACCCGGCCGCGGGACTGCTCACCGAGGCCGCGCTCACGCTGGTCGGCGGACTGCTGTTCGCCGCGCAGCGGGGCACTCAACCCGCGGTCGTACTCGCGTCCCACGCGCGCGTGGAGCACGTCTCCGCGCTGTCGGTCCCGGGTGTGCGCGTCCTGATCGTCGCCTTCCTGGGCATCGGTTCCGTCTTCGGCGGCATGCAGGTGTCACTCGCCGCCTTCAGCGAGTCGATCGGCGAGCCCGGCATGAACGGCGTCCTGTACGGCGTCTTCGCCGCCGGCAACATGCTGTCCGGCGTCGTCTGCGGCGCGATCGCCTGGAAGGCGACTCCGCGACGGCGCCTGATCGCCGGGTACACGGCCCTCGCGCTCGTGGCCTCCGCCCTGTGGACCGCCGACTCCGTGGTGGTGCTCGCCGCCCTGGGGCTCGTGGTCGGCATGTGCATCGCGCCCGCGCTGATCACCGGCTACACCCTGGTCGAGAGCCTCGTCCCGGCGGGCGCCCGCACGGAGGCGTTCACCTGGCTGACCGGCGCGGTCGCGCTCGGCCAGGCGGCCGCCGTCACGGCCGCCGGACAGCTGGAGGACCGGCTGTGGGGCGGCGCCGGGTTCCTGGTCCCGATGGCCGGTACGGCACTGGCGCTGGTGACCCTGCTGGCGCTGCGTTCACGCCTGGTGGCACGGCCCCGGAGCCGTACCGTCGCGCGTGTCGTCGGTCACCGAGTGCCGGTGACAGTGGACTGATGGCCTTGGAATAGGTCACTATGGACCGTCGTTAGCACTCATCGAGTGAGAGTGCCAGGAGGAAGACCAGTGCCGACGTACCAGTACCAGTGCACCGAATGCGGTGAGGGCCTCGAAGCGGTGCAGAAGTTCACCGACGACGCCCTGACCGAGTGCCCCAGCTGCAACGGCCGCCTCAAGAAGGTGTTCTCCGCGGTCGGCATCGTCTTCAAGGGCTCCGGCTTCTACCGCAACGACAGCCGTGGCTCGTCGTCGAGCAGCAGCCCGGCGTCGTCGAAGTCGTCGTCGTCCTCCTCGGACTCGAAGGCCGCCTCCTCGACGTCGTCGTCCGACGCGAAGTCGTCCTCGGGCTCGTCCTCGACCAGCAGCAGCTCCAGCAGCACCTCCGCCGCGTAGTACGCGGGCGGCGCTTCCTTCCGGCCCTGCCGTCGTTCACCGACGGCAGGGTCTTCGGCGTCCCCCCGCCCGGTTAGGGTGCGGGCATGGCGAACACGGAGCAGTTGGGCAACGCGGTGGCCACGTCCACGGGAGCGTCGGCGGCCACGTCGACGGGATCGTCGGCGGCCGACCGGGCGGAGATCGGTGTCATCGGGGGTTCGGGGTTCTACTCCTTCCTCGACGACGTGACCGAGATACAGGTGGACACCCCGTACGGGCCGCCGAGCGACTCACTGTTCATCGGCGAGATCGCCGGCCGCCGGGTCGCCTTCCTCCCGCGCCACGGCCGCGGCCACCATCTGCCGCCGCACCGCATCAACTACCGCGCCAACCTGTGGGCGCTGCGGTCCGTGGGGGCGCGCCAGGTCCTCGGCCCGTGCGCGGTGGGCGGGCTGCGCCCCGAGTACGGCCCCGGCACGCTCCTGGTGCCGGACCAGCTGGTGGACCGCACGAAGTCCCGGGAGCAGACCTACTTCGACGGCCTGCCCCGTCCCGACGGCACGATCCCGAACGTGGTCCATGTCTCGCTCGCCGACCCGTACTGCCCCGCCGGGCGCAGGGTGGCCCTCGAAGCGGCCCGCGGCCGGGGGTGGGAGCCGGTGGACGGTGGCACTCTCGTCGTCGTGGAGGGCCCCCGCTTCTCCACCCGCGCCGAGTCCCTCTGGCACCAGGCGCAGGGCTGGTCCGTCGTCGGCATGACCGGCCACCCCGAGGCGATCCTCGCGCGTGAGCTGGAGCTCTGCTACACGTCCCTCGCCCTCGTCACCGACCTCGACGCGGGTGCCGAGACCGGCGAGGGCGTCTCCCACGAGGAGGTTTTCGAGGTCTTCGCCGCGAACATCGACCGCCTCCGCGGCGTCCTCTTCGACACGATCACCGCACTGCCCCCGACCGACACCCGCGACTGCCTGTGCACGAAGGCACTGGGCGGAATGGACCCGGGGTTCGAACTGCCGTGACGGGGTGTGGCCGGGTGGCCAGGTGAGACTGGGCGGGACGGTGGTGGCCGCGACGCCGGAGCCTCTTGTTCCGGCGGCGGGGTGACCGGCCGGGAGTTGGTGGGGACGGTCCGCCGGAACGCCCCGTTCGGGTGGCTGCGTTTTCCACAGTCGGTGGACGATCCACAGGGGTCGGCGGGCTCCGCCGCGAAGCCTCATCGTGGGACCGCAAGCCGATCTCACGCAGCAGGTGGTGACCTCATGTCCCGTCCCTCGTCCACGCTCTCGTCCACGCCCGCGACCTCGGCCACGGCCTCGGCCTCGGCCAGGCCTGGGCTCACGCACTCGGCCCTCTCGTCCCCCTCGGCCTCCATGCCGTCGGCGATCCCGTCCTCGCGCGCATCCGGTTCGGTGTCCGCCCGCCTGCCCTCCTGGGCCGCCGGGCCGCCCGGTGCCGACGCGCCTCCCACCTGCGAGGTCCCGCACTTCCCGCCGCTGCGGGTGCGTGGCGGCGCTCAGCGGTTGCGGCGCCTCGCCCGCTGCCGGAGGCGGGCCATGGCGGCCGGTCTGGCGGTGACCGCCGCCGCGCTGCTTGCCACGGGGGCGGGCCCCGGTGAAGGGGAAAGGGAGGGAGAACGGGTCAGGGGGCACCCCGTGGCCGAGCGCCGGGCCACCACCGGCACGGTCACCGCACCGGTACGCATCGCCGACGGCGCGACGGTACGGCTGCTGCGCCCCGGCGACCGCGTCGACGTGATCGCGGCGGAGCAGTCCGCCACGGGCGGCGACGCGCGGGTGGTCGCGCGAGGCGCCCGCGTCACGAAGGTGCCGACGGCGAGCGCCACGGAGAGCGGCGCCCTGATCGTCCTGTCGGTGCCCCGCTCCACGGCGGCGCGCCTGGCCGGCGCGGGCGCGACCTCCCGCCTGGCGGTGACGCTGTGGTGAGGCGCCGGGCCCCCGGCCACAGGTCAAGTCCCTCGTTGGTGGGACCCGAGGGGACAGTCGGAGCGGGCCTTGACGTAGGTTGCGGAGTCGTTTGTTCCACAACCAGCGCGGAGGGGTCTCGTGGTGAGCGAGAAGAAGGAGCCGAGTGTCTGGGAGGGCTTCAAGGCCTTCCTGATGCGGGGGAACGTCGTGGACCTGGCCGTCGCCGTGGTCATCGGCGCGGCCTTCACGAACATCGTCAACTCCGTGGTGAAGGGCGTCATCAACCCGCTGGTGGGGGCGTTCGGCACCAAGAACCTGGACAGTTACACCAGCTGTCTGAAGGGCCCTTGCGACGTCGCCAAGGACGGCACGGTGACGAGCGGCATCCAGATCGCCTGGGGTTCGGTGCTCGGTGCCACGATGACGTTCGTCATCACCGCGGCCGTCGTCTACTTCCTGATGGTCCTGCCGATGGCCAAGTACCTGGCCCGCCAGGAGGCCCGCCGGAAGGCGAAGGAGGGCACCCACGAGGTCATCGAGGTGACGGAGCTGGAGGTCCTGAAGGAGATCCGCGACGCCCTGGTGGCGCAGCGCGGCTCGGGCCACGACCGCGAGTAACCGCACGACGGGCGCATGCCCGGCGAGGTCAGAGGTGGTGGGGCGGCTTCTCGTCGAGGAAGCGCTTGAGGTCGGCCGCGCTGTCGCCGCCGTCGCCGGGCCGCTCGCCCCAGCCGTGGTCCGTGTCGTCGGACGAGGGGCGGCTGAGCGGGTCGTCGAAAACCAGCGCGGCCTTGGGGTCACGCGGCTCGGGTGCGGGAGCGCTACTCATGCCTCCAGGGTACGGGCCCCCGCTCGAACGCCCCCAGCCCAGTCACCGGCCACCCCCACCCACGGCCCGAGCCAGCCTCCGGACACCCCCACCCACCGCCCGAGCCGGTTGCCGGACCCCTCCGCGCACTCTCCCGGCCCGCGCGCGCACTCATGAACACCTGAGCGAGAATTCCCCCGGGTTTTCTGGTGTGCTTGGCGCCATGACGTCCAGTTCCACGTCCTCGACACCCCCGGCGCGGGACCCCGACCCGGGCTCCGGCCCGGCCACGGCATCCGCCTCTCCCTCCGGTGCCGGCCGGCTCCCGTTGCGTCGGCTCGTCGCCCGTGGGCGCGGGGAGACCCACCGGGTCGCGTCGCCTCTCGAACTGTTCTTCGACCTGTGCTTCGTCGTCGCCGTCGCCCAGGCAGGCGTCCAGTTGGTGCACGCCGTCGCCGAGGCCCACGCGGCCGAAGGCATCCTCAACTACGCGATGGTCTTCTTCGCGATCTGGTGGGCCTGGATGAACTTCACCTGGTTCGCCTCGGCGTACGACAACGACGACGTGCTCTACCGGGTCGTCACCCTCGTCCAGATATTCGGTGTGCTGGTGCTCGCCGCCGGGATCGCCCGGGCGTTCGAGGACCACGGCTTCCTGCTGGTCTGGCTCGGTTACGCGATCATGCGGCTGGCGATGACCACGCAGTGGCTGCGGGTGGCCCGGTCGGCGGAGGGCGCCGAGCGCGTCATGGCGCTGCGGTACGCGGCCGGTGTGGCGGTGTGTCAGGTCGGCTGGCTGGGCCTGCTGATCCTGCCCGAGCCGGCCAGACCGTGGCTGTTCCTGGGGATGGCGATCCTGGAGCTGTGCGTCCCGGTGTACGCGGAGAAGGACTTCGCCACGTCCTGGCATCCGCGTCACATCGCCGAGCGGTACGGCCTGTTCACCATCATCGTGCTCGGCGAGACGATCCTGGCGGCCACGGTCGCCGTGAAGTCGGCCGCGGACGAGAACGACGCGCTGGGCGAGCTGCTGCCGATCGCGCTGGGCGGACTGCTGATCGTGTTCTCCGCGTGGTGGATCTACTTCACGGTGCCGATCCACGGCCATCTGCGCTCCAACAGGGAGAGCTTCCTGTGGGGTTACGGCCACTACCTGATCTTCGCCTCGGCGGCCGCGATCGGCGCCGGGCTGGAGGTCGCGGTGGAGGAGGCGGTGCACAAGGCGCACATCTCGACGCTGGCCGCGTCCGCCGCCGTGACGCTGCCGACGGCGCTCTACCTGCTGTCGGTGTGGGCGCTGCACGCCCGTCACTACAAGGTGGGCACGGCGCAGCAGGCCGTGTTGCCGCTGGCCGCGCTGGCGGTGGTGCTGTGCACGTTCCTGGGCCACTGGGCGGTCCTGGCGGCGGGCGTCGTGGCGGCGGGGACCGTGGCGATCGGCGTGGTGTTCACGGCACGTACGGCCGGTGCGGAGGGGGCCAGGACCGCCGCGCCCGGGCAGGGTTGAGGGAGTCACAGGCACGGTCCGACACACGCACGCCCCGGTCGCAGACAAGGACGCAGATGACACCCGAGACCTCCGGCACCCCCATGTCCTCCGACCGCGCCCACCGCGCGGACGCCCTCACCGACGTGCTCGGGCTGCGGGTCGGGCACGCCACCCGGGTCGGCGGCGGCTGGCTGACCGGTACGACCGTGGTTCTCGCTCCGGAGGGCGGCGCGGTGGCGGCCGTGGATGTGCGCGGTGGCGGGCCCGGCACCAAGGAGACGGACGCGCTCGACCCGCGGAACCTGGTGCAGAGGGTCGAGGCGGTAGTACTGACCGGCGGCAGCGCGTACGGGCTGGACTCGGCGTCGGGTGTGATGGCCTGGCTGGAGGAGCGGCGGCGCGGGGTACGGGTCGGCCCCGATCCGGCGCATGTCGTGCCGGTGGTGCCGGCGGCCTGTGTCTTCGACCTGGGCCGGGGCGGCGACTTCCGGGCCAGACCGGACGCGGCGACCGGCCGGGCCGCTGTGGAGGCGGCGGCTGCGAGCGGGCTCGGTGCCCCGGTGGCGGAGGGGTGCGTGGGCGCGGGGACGGGGGCGACGGTCGGGCTGCTGAAGGGCGGTGTCGGCACCGCGAGCACCGTGCTCGGCTCGGGGATCACGGTGGCCGCGCTGGTCGTGGCGAACGCCGCAGGGTCGGTGATGGAGCCGGAGACGGGGGTGTTGTACGGGGAGTTGTTCCAGGGTCGGGTGGAGTATCCGGCGGCCGAGGTGCACGAGGTCGCGCGCCGCAGGATCGCCGAGGCCGCAGCGAAGAGCCCGCCTCCCCCGCTGAACACGACGTTGGCGGTCGTCGCGACCGACGCCGAACTGACCCGCGCCCAGGCCCAGAAGCTCGCCGGGACGGCCCACGACGGCATCGCCCGCGCCGTGCGGCCCGTGCATCTGCTGAACGACGGCGACACGGTCTTCACCCTGGCCACCGGCGCCCGCCCGCTCGCCCCGGACTCCGGTCCACTCGCCCTGAACGAACTCCTGGCGGTGAGCGCGGACTTGGTGACACGGGCGATCGTCCGGGCTGTGCGGGCGGCCGAGTCGGTGGACGGACCGGGCGGGACGTGGCCGTCGTACGGGGAGTTGTACGGGAGCCACTAGTCGTACGGGGGCGCGTGCGGGGGGCATGAGCCACGCGGGGTCGCGGAGGGCGGTCGGCCGGAGTGTCAGTGGGCGTGGCTGGGTTGCGGCCGTGAGTTGGGATCTCTACGTCTACCGGTTCCCGCCCGAGGCCGAGTCACCGGCCGACATCGAGGCCGGGTCGGGGGCTTTCTCACCGCCGAGTCGCGGCGGTCGTCGTTCGAGGCGTGGCAGGAGTACCGGGACAGGGTGTTGAGGGGGTCGTAGGGGTTCGTACGGGAGGCGATTGTCCCGGTTCTGTCACGTGATGCCGTGTGGGGCGGAAGTCGGGAACCCTGTCGGCCGCCGGTCGCTCTTTCTCCACGTACTGGAGCGGATGACGTAGATCACGTGGACGCGTAGAAGGTGGAGCAGATCGTGACGAGGCCGAAGATAGCTGTGCGGCGTGTGATGGGGGCCTGTGCCGTGCTGGTGGCCGGCGCGCTGACCCTGACCGGCTGTGGCGGGGACGCCCAGGCCGACAACAAGGGCGGGGGCGACAAGAAGACGTCGGTCAAGGACTCGGCGGCGCGGATCACGATCTCGGCGAAGGACGGTTCGACGGGCGCGTCGATCAACTCGACCGGTGTGAAGGTCAGCGGCGGCAAGCTGACCGAGGTGAAGATGACCGCGACGGAGGCCGGCACCGAGGTGCCGGGCGAGATCGCGGCGGACGGACGCTCCTGGCAGCCGAAGGGGCAGCTGGAGCGGGGGACGAAGTACCGGATCTCCGCGACGGCGAAGAACGCGGCGGGCAAGACGTCGGCCGCCAACTCCATCTTCACGACGGTCTCCACCGCCAACAGCTTCATAGGCACGTACACGCCGGACAACGGCACCACGGTCGGTGTGGGCATGCCGGTGTCGTTCACGTTCGACAAGGCGATCACGGACAAGAAGGCCGTGCAGTCGCACATCAAGGTGACGTCGAGCAGCGGGCAGGAGGTCGTCGGGCACTGGTTCGGGGCGCAGCGGCTCGACTTCCGGCCCGAGGAGTACTGGAAGGCCGGTTCCAAGGTCACGATGAAGATCGACCTGGACGGCGTCGAGGGTGCGAACGGGCTGTACGGGGTGCAGGACAAGACGGTGACCTTCACCGTCGGGCGGTCGCAGGTCTCCACGGTCGACGTCGACACCCAGACGATGAAGGTCGTCCGGGACGGCAAGACGATCAAGACGGTGCCGATCTCCGCCGGCAGCGCCGAAAACCCGACGTACAACGGGCAGATGGTGATCTCGGAGAAGTTCAAGCAGACCCGGATGAACGGCTCGACGGTCGGCTTCGGCGGGGAGTACGACATCCCGGACGTGCCGCACGCGATGCGTCTGACCTCGTCGGGCACCTTCCTCCACGGCAACTACTGGTACAACCGGGGCAACCCGCCCTTCGGCCGGCAGGGCACCAGCCACGGCTGCGTCGGCCTGGCGGACGTCCGGGGGGCGAACGGCGACACGATCGCCAAGTGGTTCTTCGACAACTCGCTCACCGGTGACGTGGTGATCGTCAAGAACTCCCCCGACGACACGGTCGCGCCGGACAACGGCCTCAACGGCTGGAACATGTCCTGGAGCGCCTGGAAGGCCGGAAGCGTCGTCTGACCTCGGGCTTCTGAGGATCCGTCAGAGAGTTCGCCGGGCCGCGCGGGAACAAACCGCGCGGCGCGGCCGTTTCACGGGCGTACGTTTTCTCGGTTCCCGGACATGATGTCCGACCGAGGGGCTACGGTATGCACCCACAAGGTGACATGCAGCAACGCCGGGAGAAACCTTGAGCGTTCCGTACGAGACGGCAGCGTACGAACCAGCCGAGTCGCCGGAGTCTCCGGAGGAGCACCTCGCGCGGCTCCTCGGTCGCGCCCTGAACTCCTTCGAACTGCCCGACGAGACCATAAGGCAGCTCGACTGCCCCCTCGCCCACGACAGCTCGCTGCACTCCGCGCACTACAGCTCGGGCCTGCACCGGGCGACCTACCGGCACACGTGGCTGCTCGCCGACGGCTCCGCGGTCACCCTGTGGGAGCTGGTGCACAACACGGTGCCCGGCAGCGACATCCAGCACGAGGTGTACACCGACGAGGAGGAGTTGCGGGCCGCCACCGCGCGGCTGCCGCTGCCTGCGGACGCCCCGGATTTCGAACTGCCCGCGATGGTGGAGCTGGCGGCGTTCCCCGAGCCGCGCCACGCGTACACACCGGACGACTCCGCGGACCACGCCCGGCGGCTGCTGCGGCGGGCGGAGAACCCGGACCCTCCCGGTGACGAGATCGCCACGTTGCTGCTGCGGACCGCGTTCGCGCATGAGATCACCCAGGCGTTCGGCCGCCCGAGCCGGTCCCGCCGGGGCGGTCGCCCCGGCTTGAGCTTCTCGCTCTACGAGCACGCGTTCCTGCTCACGGACGGGCAGGAGATCTCCCTGTGGGAGGTGGAGCACACGGCCACCCCGGACGGACGCCATATGTGCGAGGTCTACACGACGGAGGACGCGGCCCGAGACGCGATGGAGCGCCGGGCGGGGTTACTCGGGTAGGGCCCGGGAGCGGACCGGGCCGTGAGGGTCCGGAGCCGGCCCCTCAGGCCAGACGGTCATCGGTGAACTGACGGGCCAGGAACGCGAAGGCGTCCTGTTCGGCCGGGGTCAGTTCCACATGCTCGACGTGCGGGCCCTTGCGGCGCTGGTGGGGCAGGCCGCGAAGGCGCCCACCGCGGCGCCGGGCCAAATCCATGAAGCGGGCGCGATGCGCCTCGCCGTCCCGGCGCAGAACGCGGACCAGCACGGCGACCCAGATGACCGCCGCGAGGGCGAGGGTGGCCACGCCCACCAACTGGAGGATCGACACGTGCTCAGGCATGCCCTCCAGTAGACACCACCAGACGGGACTTTGAGCCCGGATGGTGACGTATCTCGCAGGTACGGCGTACAAGTAACAGGGGTCGCAAAGGCGCCCAAAGGGGCGCATGGGGCTCACTGTGAAACGCGGTCGGCCGCAGCCCCACGAGGGAGGGCTGCGGCCGGCGGAAGGTCGCGGGGCTCAGGCCGCGACCGACTCCTTCGTCTGCGTCTCGGCAGCGGGAGCGGCCTCGGCGGCCCTGCCCGGCTGGGTCTTGCGCATGCCCTTCAGGACGATGACGAGGCCGGCCGTGACCGCCGTGCCGACGGCGATGGCCAGCAGGTACAGGATCGGCTTGCCGATCAGGAAGGTGACCCAGATACCTCCGTGCGGGGCGCGCAGGGTCGACCCGAAGGCCATGGTCAGCGCGCCGGTGACCGCGCCGCCCGCCATGGAGGCCGGGATGACGCGCAGCGGGTCGGCCGCCGCGAACGGGATGGCGCCCTCGGAGATGAACGAGGCGCCCAGGACCCAGGCCGCCTTGCCGTTCTCGCGTTCGGCGGTGGTGAACAGCTTCTTGCGGATCGTGGTGGCCAGGGCCATGCCCAGCGGCGGGACCATACCGGCGGCCATGACCGCGGCCATGATCTTCATCGCGGAGTCGCTGGGGTCCTGGACGGCGATCCCGGCGGTGGCGAAGGCGTAGGCCACCTTGTTGACCGGACCGCCGAGGTCGAAGCACATCATCAGGCCGAGCAGGACGCCGAGGAGGACGGCGTTGGTGCCGGAGAGGCCGTTCAGCCAGTCGGTCAGCCCCTTCTGCGCCTCGGAGATCGGCTTGCCGATCACCACGAACATCAGGAATCCGACCACCGCCGTCGACACCAGCGGGATCACCACCACCGGCATGATGCCGCGCAGCACCGGCGGGATCTCGATCCGCTGGATCGCGAGGACCACACCACCGGCGATCAGACCGGCGACGAGACCGCCGAGGAAGCCCGCGCCGATCGTCACGGAGATCGCACCGCCGACGAAACCGGGCACGAGACCGGGCCGGTCGGCCATGCCGTAGGCGATGTAACCGGCGAGGACCGGGACGAGGAAGCCGAAGGCGGCGGCGCCGACCTGGAACAGCAGCGCGCCCCAGCTGTCGATCTGCCCCCAGTCGAAGTGCTCGGTGACCGACTTCGCCTCGTTGATCTGGTAGCCGCCGATCATGAAGCCGAGGGCGATCAGCAGACCGCCCGCCGCGACGAACGGAACCATGTAGCTCACGCCCGTCATCAGCCACTTGCGCAGCTTGGTGCCGTAGCCCTCGCCGGGTTCGCCCGCGCGCTCCACGGGGGTGCCCGGGCGCGCGGCGGCGGTGACCTCGCCGCGCTCGGCCTTGCCACGGACCTCGGCGATCAGTTCGGCGGGGCGGTTGATGGCGGCCTTCACACCGGTGTCCACGGTGGGCTTTCCGGCGAACCGTTCCTTCTCCCGTACGGGGACGTCATGGGCGAAGATCACGCCGTCGGCGGCGGCGATGACCGCCGGGTCGAGCCGGCTGAACCCGGCCGAACCCTGCGTCTCGACGACGATCTCGACGCCGTCGGCGTCCCGGCCCGCGTTCTCCAGGGACTCGGCGGCCATGTAGGTGTGCGCGATGCCGGTGGGGCAGGAGGTGACGGCGACGATCCGGAAGGGGCGGCCGGCGGGGGCGGGCTCGTCCTCCGCGCCCGTCTGCGGCTCCGCGGGCGGGGCCTCGTCGAGCGACGCCGTGGCGGTCGTCGTGGCCGCGGGCTCCTTCGGGGGCGTGCCGCCCGCGGCGGCGTCGGGGGAGGCCGTTCCGCCCGACGCCGCCGCGGAGTCTTCGGTGGTCTCGTCCGTCGCGTCGCCCCGGATGAGGGCGGCGGCGCGGGCCGCGTCGTCCACCGCGCGGAGGGCTTCGGTGAACTCGGCGTTCATCAGCTGACGGGCGAGCGAGGAGAGGATCGTGAGGTGGGCGTCGTCCGCGCCGGCAGGGGCGGCGATCAGGAAGATCAGGTCGGCGGGGCCGTCGGCGGCACCGAAGTCGATACCGGCGGCGCTGCGCCCGAAGGCCAGGGTCGGCTCGGTGACATGCTCACTGCGGCAGTGAGGGATGCCGATACCGCCGTCGAGACCGGTCGGCATCTGGGCCTCGCGGGCTGCCACGTCGGCGAGGAAGCCGTCCAGGTCGGTGACCCGGCCCTTCGCCACCATGCGCTCGGCGAGGGCACGCGCCGCCGCTTCCTTCGTCTCGGCGGACAGGTCGAGGTCGACCAGATCCGCGGTGATCATCTCGCTCATCGCGGGCTCCTTCGCACGCGTATCGCCCGGGGGGTGAGGTGGGCGGGGGTGGGGACGGAAGTGTGGGGGGCGCCGGCCAGGGGGGCCGAGAGGAAGGACCGGCCGGGGCCGACGAGGCCGACGGAGCCGGTGGCGCCGACGGGGCTGCCGGGGCCGGGGAGACTACGCCTTCCCGGGCGCGGCGGGAGTAATACAGAACGAAGGTTCGTTTGCGTTCGCTCGCTCATGCCACCGGCTCCTTCAGGGCGCGGTCCACCGGTACCTCCGTCGTCACCCTCACCGCGGACGGGTCGAGGTCGGAGGGGGTCGGCATGACGCTGCCGGGAAGTTGGACGGCGGCGGCGCCGTGGGCCACGGCGGAGGCGAGGGCGTCAGCGCCGTGGCCGCCGGCGATGAGGAAGCCGGCGAGGGAGGAGTCGCCGGCGCCAACGTTGCTGCGGACGGCGTCGACCCGGGCGCTGCCGAACCAGGCGCCGGAGGCGTTCACGAGGACCTGTCCGTCGGCGCCGAGGCTGGCCAGGACCGCGCCCGCGCCCATCTCCCGCAGTTCCTCCGCTGCCTTGACAGCGTCGCCGACGGTCGCGAGGGGGCGGCCGACGGCTTCGGCGAGTTCCTCGGCGTTGGGCTTGACCACGTCGGGGCGTTCGCGGAGGGCGGCCAGCAGGGCCGGGCCGGAGGTGTCCAGGGCGATCCGGGCACCCGCGGCGTGGGCGCGGGCGACGAGTTCGGCGTACCAGGAGGGGGCGAGGCCGCGCGGGAGGCTGCCGCAGCAGGCGATCCACGAGGCGTGGACGGACTGGGTGCGGACGGTCTCCAGGAGGAGTTCCCGTTCGGCGGCGGAGAGTTCGGGGCCCGGCGCGTTGATCTTCGTGAGGACGCCGTCCGCCTCGGCGAGGGCGATGTTGGAGCGGGTCGCCCCGGCCACGGGGACCCGTGCGACCTCGATGCCCTGCGCGTCGAGCAGGTCCGCGACGAGCGCGCCTGGCGCGCCGCCCAGCGGCAGGACGGCCACGGTGCGCTGCCCGGCGGCGGCGACCGCGCGGGAGACGTTGACGCCCTTGCCGCCCGGGTCCATGCGTTCGCCGGTGGCCCGGATGACCTCGCCGCGGTCGAGGGAGGGGACCTCGTAGGTGCGGTCGAGGGACGGGTTGGGGGTGACGGTGAGGATCATGCGCGGGCCTTCCGACCGGCGGTGCGGCCCGCGACGGAGCCGTTGACGGCCCCTTGAGCCGTGGCATTGCCCGCGGTCCTGCCCCTGGCGTTGCCCGCGGAGGCGCCCGTGCCCCCGCCTGCGCCGGGGACCCGTAGTACTTCGGTGCCGTCGCGTTCGATGGCGAGGGCGTCCTCGGGGCTCAGGCCGCTGTCGGTGATCAGCAGATCGACGTCGCTCAGGGCACCGAAGCGGGCGAAGTGCTCTTGGCCGCACTTGGAGGAGTCGGCGAGCAGCACCACCCGGCGGGCGGCGGCCATCGCGGCCCGCTTCACGGCGGCCTCGGCGAGGTCGGGGGTGGTCAGACCGCGGGCGGGGGAGAAACCGTTCGCCGCCACGAAGAGCACGTCGGCGCGGATCTCGCCGTAGGCGCGGAGCGCCCACGCGTCGACCGCGGCGCGGGTGCGGTGGCGGACGCGTCCGCCGACCAGGTGGAGCTGGATGCCCGGGTGGTCGGCGAGGCGGGCCGCGATGGGCAGGCTGTGCGTGACCGCGGTGAGCGTGGCCTCCAGCGGGATGGCCGCGGCGAGGCGGGCGACGGTCGTACCGGCGTCGAGGACGACGGTGCCGTCGATCGGCAGTTCGGCGAGGGCGGCCTGCGCGATGCGGTCCTTCTCGTCGGCGGCCGTGCTCTCGCGTTCGGCGAGGTCGGGCTCGAAGTCCAGGCGGCCCGCGGGAATGGCGCCACCGTGGACCCGCTGGAGGAGGCCCGCGCGGTCCAGGGCCTTCAGGTCGCGCCGGATGGTCTCGGCCGTGACCTGGAACTCCTCCGCCAGCGACACCACGTCCACCCGGCCGCCGTCACGGGCGAGCCGGAGGATCTCCTGCTGCCGCTCCGGTGCGTACATGTCCGTTCGCCTCCGACCGATGCCCGACTTTGTGGTTTCGGTCGGGAGGCTACGCCTGGATTTCCAGAAAGTAAACAGGTTCGGGCATGACTCGGACACAAACGGAGATCGGCCCGGCATCCGAAGGTGCCGGGCCGATCTCCGTCCCACTCGTCCTACCGACCGTCGTCGGTCACCGGGCCAACTGCGGCTCGCGCTCGACCTCACCCGCGACCTCGGCCGCACCCTCGGCCTCGTGGGCGTCGTGCTCGGCCGTCACGGGGTGTCGGGGGAGGGCGAACATCAGGAGGAAGATCGCGAAGAGCACCGCGGCGACCCAGCCGAGGGCGTGTTCGAAGGCGTCGACGAAGGCGGGGCCGATCTCGGCGGGGACGAGAGGCTCGTCCATGGCGCCGAAGAAGACCACGGCCACCAGGCCGAGTCCGAGCGCGTTGCCCATCTGCTGCACCGTGCTGATCAGCCCGGACGCGGAACCGGCGTGCTCACGCGGCACCCCGGAGAGGATCGCGTCGGTCAGCGGGGCGACGATGAGCCCCATGCCCGCGCCCATCACGATCAGCGGGAGCGCCATCTGCCAGGGGGTGATGGCGAGGCCGTACCGCTCGGACTCCCCCAGGTAGAGCAGCACCCCGGCCGCCATCAGCAGCGCGCCCGTCTGGAGGACCTTGCGGCCGAAGCGCGGGACGAGCTTCTGGACCGACATCCCGGCAGCGACGGAGACGGAGACGGAGAACGGCACGCCGGTCAGGCCGGCCTTCAGGACGCTCCAGCCGAGGCCGGTCTGGAGGTAGAGGGTCCAGACGAGGAAGAACACACCGAGGGCGATGCCGAACACCGTCTGCACGGCGATGCCGGCCGCGAAGCTCTTCACCTTGAACAGCGACAGTTCGATCAGCGGGGAGCCGTCGCGCGCGGTCTTGTGCCGCTCGTACGCCACCAGCGCCGCGAACACGACCAGCGAGCCCGCCATCAGGGCGTAGCCCCACAGCGGCCAGTCCAGCTCGTGGCCGCGGGTGAGCGGGTAGAGCAGCATCAGCAGGCCGCCGGTGACGAGGGCGACGCCGACGAGGTCCAGCTTGAGGGCGTGGGGGGCCCTGGACTCGGTGATGAAGCGGCGGCCCAGGACGAGGCCGGCGATGCCGACCGGGAGGTTGATCAGGAAGATCGCCCGCCATTCGAGGCCGAGCGGGTTCCACTCGATGAGCAGGGCGCCGAGCAGCGGGCCGGAGACGGCGCCGAGGCCGACGATCGCGCCGAACAGCCCGAACACCTTGCCGCGTTCGTGCGCGGGGAAGGTGGCGTGGACGATCGACAGCACCTGCGGCACCATCAGCGCGGCCGTCGCGCCCTGCGCGATCCGTGCGGCGACGAGCATCTCCGGGTTCGCGGCGAGGCCGCACAGCGCGGAGGCGACGGTGAAGCCGCCGATGCCGAGGAGGAAGATCCGCCGACGACCGTGGATGTCGCCGAGCCGGCCGCCGGTGACGAGTCCGGCAGCGAAGGCGAGGGCGTAGCCGGCGGTGATCCATTGGATCTGGCTGACCGTGGCGGCCTCGCCTCGCTGGATGGAGGGAATTGCGATGTTGACGATCGTGACGTCCACGAGGTCCATGAAGGCGGCGGTCATGACGATGGCGAGGGCGATCCACCGCCTGCGGTCGGCGCCTCCGTCGGGAGAGGCGTCGAGCGCCGTACGGGTGTCGCGCCCCTTCAGGGCGTTCGTGGTTGAGGTCATGGAACGAAGGTAGAACCCCAGTAGGTCAGATTGTGTCCTACTTCTGCGGCATCCTCGAACTCATGACTACGGACACCCCGGCGCGACTCCTTCAGCTCCTCTCCTTGCTCCAGACGCCCCGCGAGTGGCCCGGCGGTGAGCTGGCCGACCGGCTGGGGGTGTCGCGGCGGACGGTCCGCCGGGACGTCGACCGGCTGCGGGAGCTGGGCTATCCGGTGCAGGCGAGCATGGGGGCGGACGGCGGTTACCGGCTGGTCGCCGGGAAGGCCATGCCGCCGCTGGTGCTGGACGACGAGGAGGCCGTGGCGATCGCGGTGGGGCTGCGGGCCGGTGCCGGGCACGCCGTGGAGGGCGTGGACGAGGCCTCCGTACGGGCGCTGGCCAAGCTGGAGCAGGTACTGCCCTCGCGGCTACGGCACCGGGTCTCCACGCTCCAGGCCGCCACCACCCCGCTGACCAGCGGCGACGGGGCGACGGTGACGCCCGAGACGCTGACGGTGATCGCGTCGGCGGTGGCGGGCAACGAGCGTCTCCGCTTCGCCTACCGGGCCGGCGACGGCGCGGACTCGCGGCGCCACTGCGAGCCGTACCGGCTGGTGTCGACCGGCCGCCGCTGGTACCTGGTCGCCTACGACCTCGACCGCGCCGACTGGCGCACCTTCCGCGTCGACCGCGTCCAGGAGCCCTTCGCAACCGGCGCCCGGTTCGCGCCGCGTGAACTGCCGACGGGGAACGCGGCGGAGTATCTGAAGCAGTCGATGCAGCGTCGACAGGAGACGTACACGTTCGAGGTCACGTTCGCCGCGCCCCGGGAGGTCGTCGCGGCCCGGCTGCCGGCCTGGTTCGGCAGCCCCGAACCCGTCGACGAGCACAGCTGCCTCGTACGGGCGTCGACCGGCGACGCGGTGGAGTGGCTCGCGGTACGGCTCGCCGTGCTGGGCTACGAGTTCACGGTGCACGAGCCGCCGGAACTGGTCGAGCACGTACGGGAGTTGGGCGCACGGCTGACCCGGGCGGCCGGCGGCACGGAGGACTGAGGCGGCACACGAAGGAGCCGGGCTCCGGCGCCGGGGGGGAGGCGCCGAAGCCCGGCTCTGAGGAGTCCCGGCACTGGGGGGAGAGTGTCGGGACTCGGCTTCAGTTGGCTTCGATGGTGACCGGGGCGGGTCGTGTGGGGGCTGGGGCTGGTTCGGTGCGCGGGCAGGACGGCGGTCGGCGGCGTACGGACGGCGGCACTGGCTGCGGTGCGGTGCCCCCGGCTCCCCTGGAACGTCTGACTCCGGGTCCCGGGCCGCTGGGCTCCGAGCCCGGTGGAGTCGTGGGCCCGCAAGTCTTGTGCCCCGGGATCGGGGAGTTGAAGCGATGGACTACGGCCAACGTGTGGCCGACGGCCGACGTACGGCCGTACGCCGGGGCACGGTCCGCGCGACGGGCCGGACGGAGACCGGGTGGTCGAACCGGCGGTCGTCGGACCGGACGGAGACCGAGCCGTCGAACCGGGACACGCGGGCCACGGCGGCGGGCCGGAAGGGCGGTGGTGCGGGGGTGCGAAGGTACGGGGGCGGCGTCCACCCACGGGGCCTGTCCCGGCTGCGGGCGACGGGCGGGGCGGGACGGGCGGGGCGCGGCGGCCGCGATCGGGCCGCCGCGTCGTAGCCCGGCCGGGCGGGTCAGGCCGCCGCGTCGAAGCCCGTGTCGCGGGCGAGCTTCTTCAGTTCGAGCAGCGCGTGCTTCTCGATCTGCCGGATCCGCTCACGGGTGAGCCCGTGTTCCTTGCCGACCTCGGTGAGCGTGCGCTCGCGGCCGTCCTCGATGCCGTACCGCATCTTGATGATGGAGGCCGTGCGCTGGTCGAGCCGCCCGATGAGGCTGTCCAGCTCCTCGCTGCGCAGCAGGGTCAGCACGGACTGCTCGGGCGAGACGGCGGAGGTGTCCTCCAGCAGGTCGCCGAACTGGGTCTCGCCCTCGTCGTCCACCGACATGTTCAGCGAGACCGGGTCGCGGGCCCAGTCGAGGACGTCGCTGACGCGCTCCGCGGTGGAGCCCAGCTCGGCGGCGATCTCCTGGGGCTCGGGGTCGCGGCCGTGCTCCCGGTTGAACTCGCGCTGCACCCGTCGGATCCGGCCCAGCTCCTCGACCAGGTGGACGGGCAGCCGGATGGTGCGCGACTGGTCGGCTATGGAGCGGGTGATCGCCTGACGGATCCACCAGGTGGCGTAGGTCGAGAACTTGAAGCCCTTGCGGTAGTCGAACTTCTCCACCGCGCGGACCAGGCCCGCGTTGCCCTCCTGGATGAGGTCCAGCAGGGGCAGACCGCTGCGCGGATACCGCCGGGCGACGGCCACGACGAGGCGGAGGTTCGACCGTATGAAGATGTCCTTGGCCCGCTCGCTGTCGGCGACGAGGGCCTCCAACTCCTCGCGGGTCGCGTCCGCCCTCGCCTCCTCCTCGCCGTCGAGGATCTGCTGTGCGAACACACCCGCCTCGATGATCTGGGACAGCTCGACTTCCTTGGCGGCGTCGAGTAGCGGTGTACGCGCTATCTCGTCGAGGTACATGCCGACCAGGTCGCGGTCGGCGATCTCGCCGCCAGAGGCGCGAACGCTGCTTGCCGCGTCGCTCCCGCCGGCGGCGGACGAACGACGAGCGGCGACGGCACGGGTTGCCATGCGTGCTCCCTTGCGATGGTGGGCTGGCAGGGTCGTGTCTGGTCCTACGTGTCTTGACAAGGCCGCTCGGACACTCTCCCGAGTGCCCGGCTTCCGAAGGAAACAACGACTGGAATCAGGACAGAATTCCCAAGCAAGCCCACTATTTTTCTGATCTTGCAGTACCCTGTGCGGCCACAGGAGGAGGCGTGATGTCCGCGGGGTCCGCAGAGGTGCAGGTCAGACCAGGAGTCGAGGCCGACCTCGCCCCCCTCACCGACATCTACAACCACTACGTCCGTGAGACGCCCATCACATTCGACACCGCCGTCCTCACTCCGGAGGAGCGCCGTCCGTGGCTGCTCTCCCACCTTGTAGACGGTCGGCATCGCCTGATAGTTGCCACCACGGAGGATTCACAGCGAATCCTCGGTTACGCCACGAGCAGCGCGTTCCGTGCGAAGGCGGCGTACCACACGTCCGTGGAGGTCTCCGTGTACCTCGCCCCCGACGCGGGGGGCCGGGGCGTCGGCACGCTGCTGTACAAGGCGCTGTTCGACGCGCTCGCGACGGAGGACGTGCACCGCGCGTACGCCGGCATCGCGCAGCCGAACGAGCCGTCCACCCGCCTCCACGAACGCTTCGGTTTCCGCCACGTGGGGACGTACCGGGAGGTCGGGCGGAAGTTCGGCCGCTACTGGGACGTGGCCTGGTACGAGAAGGAGCTCTAGGGATCCTTCAGGCCGGGTTCTGTTCCCGCGAGGGGCGCGGGATCCGGGCCATGGCGGCGCGGACGGTGTCGGCGAGATCGGGCACGTCGATGCCGAGGCGGCGGAGGCGGGCGGCGACCTCGGCGAGGGTGATGCCGAGCATGGTCGAGGCGGCGCAGAGGTGGTGGAGGGGGATCTGGGTCCCGGGCGTCAGCCAATGACGGAGACTCGGCCGGTAGACCGCCACGACCCCGAGCTCCGGACGGCTCAGGTCCCTGCTCAGCAACGCGATGTCGTCCCAGAGGTCGGCCCGGTCGGCCGCTGGGTACGCGGAGCAGTCCGGCACCCGCAGCCCGTACGACTCCGGACGGGCGCCGATCTCGGTAACGGGTCTGCTCAGTTCGTACGCGGTGATCAGGAGTAGGGGCAAGGGGACGTCGTCGGCGTTCGCATGCAGCGTCTGCCAGAGGAAGAGGTCCTTGTCGAGCAGGGCATGGTCGAGTTCGGTCGTCGCCTCGGGCAGGACCAGTGGGCAGGCCACCCCCAGCTCCCGCAGTCTGTCCGCCGCGGCTGCCCGGGACAGCCCCAGATCGTCGGCCCTGCCCCATACCCGGTGCCACACGTTCAGGTCGCGCACGGACCGCCCGTCCTCAGCTTGCTCGTACACCTGAGAACCGAAGAGTCTGCGGTCCTGATCCGTCGGCCGGACCGGCGGGGGACTCCCTGGGCGCAGACCGTAGGCGGTGAGGACGGCGGCGACGGCGGTGACCGTCATGCCGCACTTCTCCGCGGCGTCCAGAAGGCTCTTGAAAGGCACGATCGCGCCCACCGCGTGCCAGTGCGGCCGGCCGTCGTGATCGCGGCTGAGCAACCGCAGGTCCTGCGGGCTCCGCCTTCCGGGGGGTCGGTCACGTCCAGCCCGTAATTCCGCAGCCGGCGGCAGACCTCCGCCACCGGGAGGCCGGTCCGCTCCGCGCTCCACAGCACATGTCCCGGCGGCACCTCACGGTCGCCGCGGAACCACGCGCCCTCACCCCCGCCGTCCCGGCTCAACAGCGCGAGGTCCGTCCGGTCCGGGCGGTCCGGAAGGGTCTCGGCCAGCGAGACGTCGAAGCCGTACGACCTCATGCGGTCGGCCGTCTCCGTGACGCTCAGGCCCAGGTCCACGTAGGCGTAGAGGAAGTGGCGCAGCGGCACCGGCTTGGCGGCGGACAGCCACACCACCGCCTCGTCGAACGGGACGTGGTCGGTGTCGAGCGGGCCGTCCCTCAGCAGATCGACATCCACCGGGTCCGGAAGGTCGGAGGGCGGCGCCCCGGACGACTGGAAGGGGAAGATCCGCTTCGAGCAGGGCGTCGGCCCCGACGGCCGCCCGGTGCCAGCAGCACACCGTCCGACGGGCGTGCCGGAAGCAGCGGACCCGTCGCGGGGATGTCCAGCGCCCGGGCGCGGGCGACGGCCAGAAGGACGGCGAGACGTCTCACCCGGACCTGCTGCGGCACCCCCATGCCCATGCCCATGCCACCGATACCGCCGACGCCGCCGGTGACGGACGCGACGGCCTCCAGCCGGTCCAGGCGTTCCTGGCGGCACGTCTCCCCCAGCGACAGCCGCAGCCCGTAGAGCAGTTGACCGGTGCGGCGCCGGTGGAACAGCGCGCCCAGCGCGGTGTCGCCCAGGGGGAGCCGGGCGGTCAGGTCCGTGTACGCCGTCCAGTGGTCCTGACTGCCCCGCAGCCCGTGGTCCACCCACTGGTGGAACAGCCACCACCCGATGTCCGACTCGGCGCCCCGTCGCTCCGGCAGCTCCAACCGGGCCCGGCGGACGAGGCGTTCGTGCCCGCGGTCGAAGTACCTCTCGAAGTCGCCGCGGTCTCCTCCGGCCCCGGTCAGGCGGAGGTCGGTGGGGTCGACACCGACCCGGTCGGCCGCCGTACGCGCCCACAGGGTCTGCGACAGGTACGGGGCGAGGGTCAGGAGCAGGATCTCGGCGGGGTGGAAGTCCGCCTCGGGCGCGTCCTCCGCGCACAGCAACTGGCTGAGCTGGCCGTGGAAGCGGGTGGGGAAGGAGCGGTCCGACCAGGGGTCGCCGGTCGCCTCCCACTCCGTCTCGTCGTGCAGGGCGGCGAGCGCGGCGGCGATGTCACGGGCGGCGGCCCGGAACGGCGCGGGGCCCCTGGTCGGCGGAAGCCGTTGCCAGAGCGGGGAGTCGGCGACTTCCCGCGCCCAGCCGGGCAGCGGCGTGTCGGTGAGGCCGTCCGTCGCGTCGGGCGCGGGCGTCGCGTAGTGGTTGATCACCACCTGGTCCACGTCACGCGCCTGGAACGCCGTGCCGTGGACCGTGGTGTCGTTGATGCTGTTGTTCGCGCCGTCCGGATCCGTCACGCCGTCCAGCGTAGGAGCAACTCGCCCTGCCCTGAGGGGAAAGCCCGTCGCGGGAAGCCCCTCAGGGTGGGCCGCGGTGCCGTTGTCCGCGGCCCTTCCTGTCGGCAGGCTCCTCAGCCGAACTGGACCGACCGCTTCGCCAGGCCCATCCAGAAGCCGTCGATCACCGACCGCTGGGCGTCCAGTTCGCCGGTGGCCTCGGCCGCGCCCATGGTCACGAACAAGGGCGCGAAGTGCTCGGTGCGAGGGTGGGCGAGCCGGCCCGCCGGGGACTTGTGGAGGAAGTCCAGGAGGGAGTCCCAGTCGCGGGACTCCAGAGCCCGGTTGCCCCAGTCGTCGAACTCGGCGGACCAGGCGGGGATGCCGCCCTGGCGGAGCGCGGCGAGGTTGTGGGTGAAGAAGCCGGAGCCGACGATCAGGACGCCCTCGTCCCGGAGGGGGGCGAGCTTGCGGCCGATGTCCATCAGCCTCACCGGGTCCAGGGTCGGCATGGAGATCTGAAGGACCGGGATGTCGGCCTCCGGGAACATCTCGACGAGCGGGACGTACGCCCCGTGGTCGAGGCCCCGGTCCGGGATGTCCTGGACCGGCGTGCCGGGTGCCTGGAGCAGCTTGCGCACCGACGCGGCCAGCTCGGGAGCGCCGGGCGCCGGGTACTGGACGGTGTAGTAGTGCTCGGGGAAGCCCCAGAAGTCGTAGACCAGCGGGACGGTCTCGACGGCGCCGAGGGCGAGCGGGGCCTCCTCCCAGTGGGCGGAGACCATGAGGATCGCCTTGGGGCGGGCCAGCGTCTTCGCCCAGGCGGCCAGTTCGCCGGGCCAGATCGGGTCGTCGGCGAGCGGGGGCGCGCCATGGCTGAGATAGAGGGTCGGCATGCGTTCGGCGGTGGCGGCGGACATTGGGGTGACTCCCTCGGCACACGCGACTCGCGAGGGGCGGGGCCACGCCTCGGCACGGACGGCTCCTTGAGCGCGTCGTCCTCAAGCGGGCCGCGGCGGGTCGCTTCAGGCTCATCGGTTGCTTGAGACCTCGCCCCACTCCCCAGTAGTTGAAGTCTCAATATTTCTAGTTTCACCTTACATCTCTATTGTTCAAATTTCAAGAAGGGTGCTCGTAGAGTGGAGGTATGAAGACACCGTCCGCCGCCGAAGAACCCCGCTGGCTCACCGAAGAGGAACAGCGCACCTGGCTCGCCTACGTCCATGGCACGACCCTGCTCGACGACCACCTCGATCGCCAGTTGCAGCGGGACGCGGGTATGCCGCACCTCTACTACCACCTGCTCGTGGTGTTGTCCGGCGCGCCGCAGCGGCGGCTGCGGATGACCGAACTGGCGATGCACACGAAGATCACGCGCTCGCGCCTCTCGCACGCCATCGCCCGCCTGGAGAAGAACGGATGGGTGCGGCGCGAGGACTGTCCGTCGGACAAGCGGGGACAGTTCGCCGTGCTCACGGAAGGCGGGTTCGCGACCCTGGAGAAGAGCGCGCCGGGACATGTGGCGGCGGTGCGGCAGGCGCTGTTCGACCGGTTGTCGCCGGAACAGCAGAAAGCCCTCGGCGAGATCATGGGGATCATCGCCGAGGGGCTTCAGCCGAAGGAGGCGGGGGCGGACCTGCCCTGGCTGCGTTAGCCGCTCCGCCGCACGGCGCGTGAGGCGCCGGGACTCGGCCCACGGGGAGTGGGGCGCCGGGACTCGGGGACCTTCGGGGAGTGGGGTGCTGGGACTCGGCCCACGGGGAGTGGGTGCCGGGACTCGGGGACCCCCCGCCGCCGTGAGCCGTACTGGGCCGGCCGCGTGGGTCCCCACGCCCCTCAGGTCGGCCCCGACCGCGGGGCCCGTCCCGTCGTCAGTGGGCGATCACCGGGACCTTGACCCCGTCCGCCGCGTCCTCGCTCGCACCGGCGGTGGCCGTCATGTCCGGCTTGCCGGTGGTGACGAAGGTGAAGGCGATGGCGGCCGACAGGACCAGGATGCCGACGGCGAACCAGATGGCGTTGGTGTAGCCGTTGACCATGCCCTGGAGCTGGACGAGCTGCTGCTGGGGACGGGAGGTCGCCGAGGCGATGTGGTCCTGGATGTACGACGTGGTCGCGGACGCGGCGATCGTGTTCAGCAGGGCCGTACCGATGGCGCCACCGACCTGCTGTGAGGTGTTGACCATCGCGGAGGCGACACCCGCGTCACGCGGTTCGACACCGTGGGTCGCGAGGGACATCGCCGGCATGAACGCCGTACCCATACCGAGGCCGAGCAGCAGCTGGGCCGGCAGGAGCAGGGCCGCGTACGAGGAGTCGATCTCCATCTGGGTCAGCAGCAGCATGCCGACCCCCGCGAGCAGGAAGCCCGGCGCCATCAGCAGGCGCGGCGCGACCCGGGTCATGAGGCGGGTGCCGATCTGCGTGGAGCCGACGATCATGCCCGTGATCATGGGCAGGAAGGCGAAGCCAGTCTTGACCGGGGAGTACCCCTTCACGATCTGCAGGTAGTAGGTCAGGAAGAGGAACAGGCCGAACATCGCGATGATCGCGAGGCCGAGGGAGAGGTAGACACCGCCGCGGTTGCGCTCCATGACCACGCGCAGCGGCAGCAGCGGAGCCTTGACCTTGGACTCGACGAGGACGAAGGCCGCGAGCAGCACGGCGGAGGTGATGAAGAGGGCGATGGTCAGGGAGTCGCCCCAGCCGTCGGACTCGGCGCGCGTGAAGCCGTAGACCAGCGAGACCAGACCGAGGGTGGACAGGACCACACCGGGGATGTCCAGCGGCGAACGGTTGCGGCCGCCCTCCGGCTCACGGATGACGAAGTACGCGCCGGCCGCGGCGATCACCGCGAACGGGATGTTGACGAAGAACGTCCAGCGCCAGTCCAGGTACTCGGTGAGGAAGCCGCCGAGGATCAGGCCCACGGCGCCACCGCCACCGGCGATCGCACCGTAGATGCCGAACGCCTTGGCCCGCTCCTTGGCGTCCGTGAACATCACGGCGAGCAGGGAGAGCGCGGCGGGCGCGAGCAGCGCGCCGAAGGCACCCTGAAGGGCTCGGGCGCCCAGCATCATGGCCTCACCGGTGGCCGCGCCGCCCAGCGCGGAGGCACCGGCGAAGCCGATCAGACCGGTGACGAAGGTGCGCTTGCGTCCCCACAGGTCGGAGATACGGCCGCCGAAGAGAAGCAGACCGCCGAAGGCCAGCGCGTACGCCGTGATGACCCACTGGCGGTTGCCGTCGGATATCCCGAGGTCCTGCTGGGCGGACGGCAGGGCGATGTTCACGATGGTCGCGTCGAGGACGACCATCAGCTGGGCGAGCGCGATGAACACGAGCGCTTTCCAGCGGTTGGAGTGCGAATCGTCCACCGTTTCGGGGACATTCCGGGCTGTTGCAGACATGGCGGTACCCACTTCGGGACTTCGTGACGGAAAAAGTCAGGTGAAAGCGTCGGAGCGCGACACTGCGCCGATGACGGATGGGACGGAATAAGTCAGACAGATCAGATAGATCAGGTCAGGCTCGGCGGAGGTCCTCCATCGTGACGGTGGTGCCGGGCAGTTCGGAGCGGGCCGGGGCCCGCAGACCGTCGAGCAACAGCTGCAGATGACGGTGGACGAAACGGTCGACCCCCACGCACTGGGTGCCGGCCGGGGGGCGGCTGAGCTGGCTGACGGCGAGCATCAGGTCGCCGACGCTGACGTCGTCACGGAGCTGTCCGGCTCGCTGGGCCCGCTCCATGATGGCGGCCATCTGCTCCTCCAGCCGTTCGCGCGCCGCCTCCAGGTCGGGGTGGTTCTTGTCGAAGGCGCTCTGGATCATCGGGCAGAGGGCGCTGATCCGCTCGTCGGCGGCGGCGTGCACGAAGCGGGACAGCGCCTCGAACGCGTCACCGGTCTCCTCGAGCGCGACCTCCGCCGCCAGCGCCGTACGGTCCATGACCGAGCACACGACCTCGCGGACCAGTGCGTCGCGGTCCGGGAAGTTGCGGTACACCGTGGCGTTGCCGACGCCGGCCCGACGGGCGATCTCGTCGAGCGGCACGTCGGGGCCGAACTCGACGAACATCTCCCGGGCGGCGGTGACGATCCGCTCCCGGTTGCGCAGGGCGTCCGCCCGGGGACGGGACACCTTGCGCACGGGGGTGGCGGTCTGCACGGCGTGCCTCCTGACGATCGAAGGGAGCGGGATCCGGGGAGCGTTTCCCCGTTTCGCTCGGACACATGGCTAAACGGGGAGACGGTCCCCGGTTATTTCCCCCCGCCGAAGAGATTTCCCGTGACCTGGGTCACATCCGACCCAAGTATGCGGCGGAGTGATCCAGGTCACGCTCCTGCGGGCGGGAACCCCTCGTTCGGCCCATCCAGCGCGCGCCTCCGCCGCCCTCGCCACAGGGTGATCGAAAGGGTGCGGCCGTGGCCCGGGCGGCTGCCGTGAAGCGAAGGGCGCGTGCATGCAGCAGCCGTTCCGCCGAAGCGGGATACCCGAGCGCCGGCCGACCGCGTTCGGCCGGCCGCGGCCCCGGCGCGCGTGGCGGGCACGCCGCACGGACGGCCGCCGTGCGACGAGCGGCATGGGCGGCATGGGCGGTATGGGAGGGATGGGCCGTATACGCCCCCGCCGGTCCGTCGCGATCGCCTCCGTCACCGCCCTCACCCTCGCGGTCAGCACCCCGGCCGGCACCGGGCACCTCGTGGCGAAGGAGACGAGCACGGCCGCGGGAGCGGTCGCCGTGGCTCCCGGCTCCGGCCTCGACCCGTGCATGATCCGCGGCCGGCTCGGCGTCCAGATGTCCGAGGGCATCCCCACCCCGCCCGGATACTCCCGCTCCACCGGAACGGTCCGCGCCCTCAACCTGATGATCGACTTCTCCGACGCACCCGGCGAGGGCAGCGCGATGGACCGCTTCGCCGAGTTCGCCCCGCAGACCCAGAAGTGGTTCCGGACGAGCAGCTACGGCCGTATCGACTACCGGCCCGAGACCCCGGTCACCGAGTGGCTGCGGATGCCGGAGACGTTCCGCTCGTACGGGATAGAACGCGGCGTCCCCTTCGAGCCCGGCTACCGGCGGCTGGTGCAGGACATGGTGCGGGTCGCCGACCCCGTCGTCGACTTTCGCAAGTACGACCTGGTCAACGTCCTCGTCACTCCGAACGCGGGGCCCTCCGCGCTCGACACGGTCCTGTCCGTGACGTTCGCCGGGAACCGGGAGGCGCCGGTCGCGGACGGCACCCCCGTCGCCAACGCGTCGTTCGTGTACAGCCGCCAGGACGACGGCTCCGGCACGTACCACGAGACCGGCTACCGCGTGCTCCCCCACGAGAACGGCCACGTCTTCGGCCTGCCCGACCTCTACACCCACGAGGGCGGGGGCGCGGTCGGGCACTGGGACATCATGAGCGAGGACTGGGGCGTCGACAACGACATGCTGGGCTGGCACAAGTGGAAGCTCGGCTGGCTCGACGCGACGCAGGTCGGCTGCGTTTCCGCGCCGGGGGCGGCGGAGTACACGCTCACGCCGCTGGCGAAGGCGGGTGGGCCGAAGCTGGTGGTGGTGCCGCTGACGGCCCGCACGGCGTACGCCGTCGAACTGCGGACCCGGGCGGGCAACGATGTCGCCGTCTGCCGTCCCGGTGTCCTCGTCTACCGGATCGACGCGGACGTCGACACCGGCAACGGCCCCATCCGGGTCCACGACGCGCGCCCCGACAGCGGGGGGTGCACCCGCAGCCCCAACGTCCACGCGGAACTCTCGGACGCGCCGCTGGTGCGCGGCGAGACGTTCAAGGACACGAGGGCGGGCGTGACGATCACGGTGACGGGGACGGACGGGGCGGGGAACCACCGCGTCGTGGTGAGCCGGCGGTGAGGGGGTGGCTCGGGCGGGCGGGAGACT